>NZ_JBHTJH010000001.1:0-274542 GCF_042675645.1 Sungkyunkwania multivorans
TGGCCTGTCACTTTTCTGAAAATTCCAGCGGAATTTTCACAGGTTCGCGATTGTTTGCTAAATTGGGTGCCAAACAACGCAACGGATCATACACCCGGCCGTTGTAGCCAATTAAATAATGAAGGATTACAGATTAACAATTATAACTGAAAACCAAAAATCTCTAGAAAAGGCAAATATGCTTGGTAGTTTAATTTGTAACACTTTGAATACAAGGGAAACGTTTGAAGCTACAAAATATGACAAGTTCGAAAACTCATACAAGATTGAGTTTTCAGGACAAATAAAAAATTTGGAGAATTCAATAAGCGAATCAATTGAATTAACCGATAGAATTGTCAATTCTTGGTCGGTAGAATTTAAAAGAAAAGAAAATGAAATTGCCCTTTTATTCACTAAAACTGAATTCTCTAATTTTAGAAAACAAGAGTTCAATGTAATAGTGTGGGCAAATTTTGAAATGGATTAGAAATGGATTTTAAGTTGTGGCTGGAATTTGAAGAAGTTGATCCTAATAATTGGGATGTAGAAAACGAATTTGCTAACATTCATGTTAACCTTGATGATGGCAGGCATTATGGAATAAACATTTGGACTTTCAAATTCTTGGAGACTTCAATCAAAAAGGACGAAGAAAGCGGAGAGAATTTGAACGGGTTATATCAAACTCCCCCAGATTTGTTTGTAAAGGAACTCACTAGAGATTGTATTGAAAAAACGATTGCTGACTTATTGCAAAAAGGAAATTTAGAAGATGTTCTGAACCCAACGGTATTTGATAATGAAAAGTAAAACTGGCTACAACACTGTGTAAAAACGCATTAAAACGCATTTTACACCAGAACGTTGTACACAAGCTCTGAAAAACCACCGCACAGTCAAGCACATTTCATTTTGCTCGTGCCTCACAAAATAAAAAGAGCTTGCCTTTTCCCAACGATAACGGGTGAATTAAATATCCCGAAAATCTAAATAATCATCCCGTTTTTATATATTTGTTTCAAACATTTCTAAATAATGACAGAAATAGGAAAGCTCTTAGATAAAAAATCAGTCAACAAGGCTGAAATATCAAGAAGAACAGGAATTAGTGCTTCTCGACTAAGCGAATTAAGCCTGAAAAACTCTACTCGTTTAACAGCTGAAGAACTGTATTTAATTGCATTAGCCATCGACAGTGAGCCTGCCGATGTTTTAGAAGAAGTTTGCAAGCATCTCAAAATTGAAAATAAATAATGGCAAAAGTACCATTTAAAGTATCTGCACGAACTGCAAAACTGATAGGATTAGAAAACTTTTCTAATGCCGAAGGTGCTATCATTGAGCTTATTAAAAACACATATGATGCTGACTCAGAAATTTGCGTTACAGTATTTGATTTACGTTACATTGAAATAGAAGAGGTATCAGAGGACGGCGAAACTGTAAAAAAATTAATTCCCGATTTAAAGAATAGCAGTATTTACATCATCGACAATGGAGTTGGAATGACTAAAGGTGTGATTTCCAATCAATGGATGACTATTGGTACAGATGAGAAATTATATTCCCATACATCAGAAGGAGGAAGAGTTAAAACAGGAGCTAAAGGTATTGGAAGGTTTGCATTAAACCGTTTAGGACTTTCTACGGAAATGCATACAATTTCAAAGACAAAAAAGGAAATTGGAAATTATTGGGAAGTTAATTGGAGTGATTTTGATGCCAAAGGAGCAGTTGTTTCTCAAGTAAATGCGGACTTAGAAGATGAACCCAATTTAAATCTAAAGTCTCTATTAGAGGAAAAATTTAAAGACAATAAAACAATAATTGATGTTATAAATGAAAAGTCTTTCGAAAATGGAACAATTATCAAAATCTCTAACTTAAATGATAATTGGGAATTTGAGCAACTTAAAAAGTTATATGACAATTTAGAAATTCTCTTACCGCCAAAAGAGCAGGCTGATTTTGAAATCTATTTTTTTAGTCTACCAAATCAGAACGAGTTTGGCAAAGTTAAAAGTGCTTACTATGATGATTTTGACTATAAAATAAAAGCCGAATATAAAGGAGATGAAAACAGAACTCTTATAGTTGAAATAACTAGAAATGAATTTGATATTGATGTTATAGAAAATCGTTACAAGGAAGTATTTGATTTTGACCCAATGAAAAAATTCCCTTATCAACTGGAAGATTTCAAAAAAAGGCCAATAATAATAAACACTAGCCTTAATGATATTTTTTCATCCGAAGTGGATGATAGTTTAATTTCTAAAATAGGCAAGTTCGGTTTCACCTTTTACTTTTTAAAAAATACTATATCTGATGATAAGCAAGATGGCGATATCAAAAAATATCCGTATAAACAGTTTAACAGTACCAATAGAAAAAACTGGCTAAAAAAATTTGGAGGTGTAAAAATTTTTAGAGATGATTTTAGAATTAGACCTTATGGTGAAAAAGGTGAAGATTGGCTAAAGCTTGGAGAACGACAGAGTCAAAGTCCTGGTGGTGCAGGTCAAAAACTAGGTGGTTACAGAATTAGACCTAACCAAATTGCAGGTACCGTAAATATTTCTAGAATTCATAATGACAGTTTTCAAGATAAATCAGGTCGAGAAGGAATTCGAGAAAATGATGTTTTTGATTTATTTAAAAATCTATTAATCGAAATAATCGGATTATTTGAAAATGACAGAAATGTCATAATGTATCATTTATCTGAACTATATAAAAAACGTAACAAGGAAGAGGAAGAAAAAAGAAAAGCTCAGGAAGAGGCAGATAGAATAAATAAAGAAGAGGAAGAAAAGGAACAAGCTGGAGAACCCACAGATGAAGAAGCAAAAAAAGATGAAGGTAGCGATACTGAATCTGGAGGAACAACAGAGACTGAAAAGTCCCTAGCAAAAGGTATAAAAATTCTATCCCAAGAGATAGAAAATAAAGATGAAGAGATTCGATTACTTAGAACCTTTGCGAGCACTGGCCTGATAATATCATCTTTTGCACACGAAGTAAAGAGTCTTAGGTCTAGGTTAATTCCGCGTACCTCATTTCTACTTAGAGAGCTTAAAAATCACATAAATGAAAAAGATTTAAAAAGTCTGGACAAGGATGATAATCCTTTTTATATGATTAAGCTTATTCAAGAAGAAGACACAAAATTAAAGCATTGGTTAGAATACTCACTTAATTCAATTACAAGAGATAAAAGAGAGCGTAAAAACTTAAGCTTTGGGAGATATTTTGAAGGTTTTAAATCAAATTGGCAAAAGGCAATTGAGCAAAGAAATGCAACTATTGTTCTAAATGGTACTAACGAAGATTCATATACGATTAGAGCATTTGAAGTTGATATGGATTCCATTTTCAACAACCTTCTTTCTAACTCTCTTAATGCTTTAAAAGGTGTAAAAAGAGAGAAAAAACAAATTGAAATAAGTTGGAAAAGGATTGACGATAAAATTGAAATATTATTCTCTGATAACGGTAAGGGTCTAGATGCTCAATACAAAGATAATCCAGAAGACATTTTTAAATTATTAGAGTCGTCAAAAACCAATAAAAAAGGAGAAAAAATAGGAACAGGACTTGGTTTATATATTGTTCAATCGATTGTCGAGGAATATAATAATGCTTCAATTAGCATAATGAAAATCGAAGATGGTTTAACCTTAAAATTAGAATTCCAAGTTAGAAAAGATAATTAGTATGAAATATAAATTAGTATATGTAGATGAAGATGATGGTTGGTTAAATACATTTTATCAAACATTCAAAGGCGATTTTGATATCTTGAGAATAAAAGCTGATTCTACGACAACGTTAGATGGTATTGTCAATACAATTTTCGAAAACGAAGTTGATGGCTTAGTAACAGATTATTTACTTGACGAAACAGGTGAAGTTGATTTTAATGGTAACAATATTGTTGATGCAGTAAGAAGTTATAAACCGTATTTCCCTGCAATAATGTTGACTTCGTACGAACCTCAAGCAATTAGTCAAACTGAAGATGTAAATATTATAAATGGTAAGGATATATTGGATGGAGAAAATAAGGAAAGACTAGAAATACTTCGAATTAAAATTAAATCCAATATTGATAGATATTATTCACTTATTCAAAATACAGAATCTCGTATTGAAGAATTAGTAGAAAAAAGAAACAATAATGAATTAGAGCCATTCGAAGAAGAAGAGCTAACTAAACTTTTTATTCTTTTTGATGAACTAGAACCAGAAGGAAAAGATATGCCAGCTAACCTAATTAAAGATGAGGCTATAACGAAATTAAACGAGTTTGTTTCGCAAACAAGAGAGATTCTTGATGAATTAAAAAAGACTAAGGAGTAATGAGTGAATTTCGTGCTAAAACGCCTAAAAGACGTAATATAACTACGACTGTCTCTAATTATCGTAAGCATAAGGATAATCTGAAAATAGATTATTTAGATAGATGTGGTTATTGTAATAGTATAGATACTTGGCGTTTTGTTTGGTTTGAAATTGACCATTTTGTCCCTCAGAAATATTTAAAAACTATAAAGGACACAGATTACATAAATTTAGTTTATGCTTGTAGGTCTTGTAATAATTCTAAAAGAGCAAAATGGCCAACAAAAGATGAGAAAAAGCACAATGAAAATGATGAAGGTTTCATAGACCCTTGTGATGATGAATATGCAAATCAATTTGACAGGACTGGTAATGGAAGAATTCTTCCAACAACTAATATTGGACATTGGATGTATAAAGCTTTAAAACTATATAAACCACAACACGAAATAATCTGGTCTTTAGATGAATTAGACAAATTAATACAAGAAATCGAGGACATTCTCAAAACTAAACCGAATAATCAATTAAAAGATAAACTTTTGGACTGCTACCGAGAATTTATGGCGTACTCTAAAAAGTTAAGCAATGAAGGACTCTAAAAAACATACAGGTTCTTATTACACGCCTGCATATTTAGCAAGCTTTATTTCAAAAAGAGTATTGTCTTATTTTGAAGGGAGAAAGCGTGTTTCAATATTGGAGCCCAGTGTTGGCGATGGGGCTTTCGTGACTGAATTAGCGAAAGAGAGAAATGTTAATATCAATTTAACTGCATTAGATATTAACGGAATTGAATTGAAAACGGCTTCGGATAAATGGAATGGAAAATCTGCTTCATTTGAAGAAACGGATTTCTTAGAGTTTTCAACCACTAAAAATTATTCAGCGATAGTTGGTAATCCGCCATATGTGAAAAAGAACATACTTACTTCAAAACAAATTCATCTTAGTAAAAAAATACATTCTGAAGAAGACTTGACGGAAGCATCAGTTAAAAATATTTGGACTACATTTTTAGTAAAATCTAACACATTACTTGCAAAAAATGGAGTCATAGCATTTGTCTTACCATCAGAATTATTACAGGTTAAATTTGCAGAAGAAGTTAGAGAATATCTAAAAAATCAGTTCGAAAGAATAGAAATCTTTACATTCAACGATTTAATGTTCGAATGCAAAGGGCAAGATACAATAGTACTTTTCGCATATAAAAAATCGGAAAACAAAGGAGAATTTTTTACCAACATTACTTCAAAAGAATCATTAGAAAATAATAGCTTCGTTTTAAGAAATAACCAACTATTGGTTTCTTCAAAGGTTAAATGGACACATCATTTTTTAACTACTGATGAACTAACATTTATTGACAATCTAAAGGGAGAACTTAAAACGGTAAATGACTATTCAGATTCTAAGCCTGGAATAGTAACAGGTGCAAATAATTATTTCATAATTGATAGAGAAACTGAAGGCAAATTCAATTTATCACAATATACAAAGCCAATTATCCAAAAAGGCCTTTATGTAAATGGTAGTGTTGTATTTGATGAAAATGATTTTAAAGAGCTTGAAGAAAGTAATCGTCCGACAAGGCTTCTACAGCTTAACGATAATGACAAGATTTCAAAAAAACTATGCGAGTATTTAAAGATAGGTGAATTAGAGGAGATTCCAGACAGATATAAATGTCGAATCCGAAAAAATTGGTATGTAATTCCAAATATTTCAGAAAGACCAGATGCTTTCTTTTTTAAAAGAAGTCATTTATATCCAAAACTTTTAAAGAATAATTCAAATGCTTTTGTGACAGATTCTGCTTATAAAGTCAGTATGAAAAGTGGATTTGATTTGAACAGTTTCATTTATTCATTCTACAATACGCTAACCTTACTTCTTTCCGAATTAGATGGCAGATATTATGGTGGTGGAGTTTTAGAATTAATTCCAAGTGAATTTAAAAAGTTACCAATTCCATACTTTGAGATTGAGCAAAATCAGTTTGAAAAATTCACAGCTGATTATAAAAACAAGTCTAATATTGAGCAAATATTAAATCAAAATGACTTTAATATACTTAACTCAGCTTTGGGAATGAACTATGATAATCTAAAAAAACTGACGGAAATAAGAAATAAATTAAAGAAGAAAAGATTACGTGAATATGCCAACACTTAAAGCCATACACATTTGCAATTCGCACCAACCAATGCTAAAGCCAAAAATTGCAAAAGAGTATGTCTTTGCCAATGCTGAATGCCAATCTGAACGGAAAAAAGCCAGTGTACAACAACGTATATAAAAAATAGCGGTTTAATCGCTTAATCGAAAGAAAATGAATAAATTAAAGGTCAGTGATAATTCGAAAAGTTAGTGTGAAAAAACCGCTACTTTTCATATACAAAACCGTTATGTGCAAGCTGAAAAAACTGACTGTAATCAATGAAATTTAGATATGTATTTCTTGGAATCGTTTCATTCTTCTTGTTCAGTTGTGGACATTCGAAACGAAAATCTGATTTGATAGCAAATTATGAGGAGCATTCAACGGAAATAATGAACGTCAAAAACTATTTTGAACAAATAGTGCCAGAAAATTTCAATGTCAGAATCCGTTATGAGTCTTCGGACGAAATAGATTTGATTGTATATGAACGACTCAATGATTCAACAGACAAAGAATTGCTATTTCGAAAATGGAATATCGATATTGATAACTACATAGAAGAACCTCAAAGCGATTATGACAAAAAATATCACGGAAAGACAAACTCTTTCGAACTTACCAAAACTAAACTGAATTGGACGAATGAAACCATTGAAGAATTATACGATAAACTGGAAATCGCAGATTGTATAGGAATATCAAATTGGGAACCCGTCGAAATTGAATATGGGTATAACGGACTTGGAGTTTATTCTTATAAAATATTCAACGAAAAACTGAATGGAGAACTAATCGAAAAATATAATGATGGTTGCAACGATATATATTACAAAGACAATATAGTCCTATCGTATGCTGGGGGTGCAATCGGAATGCAATGTTTTGAAGACTATAAGCGGAAATAAAAGCCAGCACATAACAAGGTGTAAAAATGCATTGTGAACGCATTTTACACTAGACCGTTACAAGCAAGCCGAGAAAAACATTATGGAAGGAACATTATTTCACGAAATATTAGCTAAATCTAAAGCAGAAAAAGAAATTATTGGAATTTGGCAGTATGGAGATGACAACGGATTTTTATCTGGTTATGTTGTTGATTTCAATGAGGATTTAGTTGTTTTTCAACACTTCACCAAATACGGAAAAACAGACGGAATTATTACTTTACAGGTTGCTGGAATACAGAGTATTGATGTTAAAGATGATTATGCAAAAGCAATGGAATGTCTGATAGAATACTCTGCAATTTTGGAAAAAGAATCTGAATTTAAACCGCAACTGAACTCGACAGAAGAATGGCAGTCTGAATTAATAAATCAATTAGCGGAGAATAGCGAAACTCTCGTGAGTTTGGAAATTAATGGCGGATATTTTTCAGGATATATAAAAAAAGCAACTGAAACTGACTTCGAAATGAACTGTGTCGGTAAGATGGGCGAAGACGAAGGTAATGTTATCTATCGTATAGAGAATGTGACTGAATTTAGATTACACGATTGGGACGATAGAAAGAAAGATTTACTATTCAAATGGAGAAAGGCCAGCTTGTAACAATGTATAACCGCAATTACGGCGGATTCGACTACGTCCGAATCCACTCGGAATTGCGAGCATCAGTGCCAAACCGAAAATTAACGCATATTAACCCGTAACTGACGGTTATACGAAACCGTTACGTGCAATGCATTAACTTATAATTCTTTCGGGCAGGCCCATTGTGCATTTTCAATGATCTTCTCTCCTACCCGCCCCAATTTTGTGGGCCTCTTTGCCGTCCCTCGCCCTGGGCCATTTTTTTGGGTCGCAGCTCGCAAAAAATGGTTTGATGGTCTTTGCCCTTTTGCCAAGGCCTTACCCTTACGGAGAGCAGCCTTGCGGATAGGGCTTAGGTCCCTCCCTCCTATCTGAAGGCGTCATTTTTTGGTCGCCGCACGATGGGCACTGGCCCTCTCGCGGTCTGATGGACGAAGCCTTGCGCGACCCTCAGCGATGAAAAAAATGGCTGGGAGTTTGGCCGCCGCTCACTTGCCATGGCTTGGACCGCACAGCACCTAACAAGGTGTATGATCCATTGGCTATAGCCTGTTCCTTTCCTGAAAATTCCTGCGGAATTTTCACAGGTTCACGATTGTTTGCTAAATTGAATGCCGAATCGCCGCAACAGGATCATACACGCGGCCGTTGTGCGTCATACCCAAAAAAACCAAAAAAGTTGACTGAAGAAATAAAAACAGAGTTAAAACGAATTGAAAAAGAAAAGGAAATTCAAATTCTCTATGCAGTTGAATCTGGAAGTAGAGCTTGGGGATTTGCCTCTACTGACAGTGATTGGGATGTGAGATTCTTATATATCGAAAATCCGAATTGGTATTTATCCATTGATGACAAAAAGGATAATATGGAAGTAATGTTGCCAAATGATTTAGATTTTGCAGGTTGGGAATTAAGAAAAACTTTAAAATTATTTAGAAAGTCAAATCCACCTTTGTTAGAATGGTTGCGAAGTCCTTTTATCTATTTAGAACAATATTCGACAGCGGAAAAAATGCGTGAATTGACCAAATATTATTTTAATCCAAAGTCTTGTACTTATCACTATTTGCATATGGCAAAGGGAAATTATCGAGACTATTTACAAACTGATTTAGTAAGAGTTAAAAAATACTTTTATGTTTTGAGACCAATATTAGCTTGTAAATGGATTGAATCTATGGGAACAATGGCACCAATGGAGTTTGAAAAACTTGTAAATACTCAAGTTGAGAATCCTGAATTGAAAAAAGAAATTGAGAATTTATTGGAGCGAAAAAAATCAGGAGAGGAACTTGACAAAGAACCTCGAATTGAGATAATTAATGAATTTGTTGAAAAGCAAATTGGACATTTTGAAAATAAAGTAAAAGATTATAATAAAAATTTCAAACCAGAAACTGAAAAGCTTGACAAGCTATTTAGAGAAACATTAAATGAGGTTTGGAAATAAAAAAGTACGAACGCACAACAATGGCTATAAGTAATTG
Organism: Sungkyunkwania multivorans; assembly: GCF_042675645.1. Lineage (NCBI taxonomy): Bacteria > Pseudomonadati > Bacteroidota > Flavobacteriia > Flavobacteriales > Flavobacteriaceae > Sungkyunkwania > Sungkyunkwania multivorans. Next base: position 9,517 of record NZ_JBHTJH010000001.1, read on the forward strand.
CTTGTTCTCGCCTACTTCTGAAAATCCTCGCGGATTTTCTATTCGGTTTGTATTTGCTAAATGAGTTGCTGAAACAACGCAACGAAATCATACACAAATACGTTGCCATTAATAGGAAATGACTATAAACTATCAACTTACAGATTCGGATTTTTTAGAATATCAGCTTTATACTTCTTCAAAATCTAAATTAGATAAAAAGAGACGATTTCGCTCTCGAATAATTATTCCGATAATTTACTTGGTACTCGGACTATTTTTCGCAAACCAAAGCGGAAAATTCGGAATTGGAATCGCATTCCTAGTATTTGGAATTTTTTGGTTTGTATTCTATCCATTGTATTCCAAATGGAGATACAAAAACCATTTTAAGAAACACGTTGAGGAAAATTATAAGAATCGGATAAATAAACCTGTGGAAATTCACTTTGACGAAAATTCTGTGAATGCCAAAGATTTTACATCTGAAAGCAAAATAAACGGAACTGAACTCAAAGAACTGATAGAAACTAAAGACCATTTCTTTATAAAACTAACAACTGATTTATCTCTGATTGTCCCAAAACACTCAATTGGAAATCAATTGGAATTTAAAAAACGAGTGACCGAACTAGGAGCTCAATATGTTGACGAACTAAACTGGAAATGGAAATAAAAAGTACCAATGGCAACAACGGTAACTGTTGCACAAGCCTCTAAACGATGAAAAACCCAAGCCATTTAGTGAGCTTTAAAGGTATTTAGTATGTCAAATGCGCTTTTGCTACTTGAATTTTAGGCTTGCTTAAAAATGGTCATAGGCAGTGAAGCCCTCACATGTGCTTCAATCGGCGTGTTAGAAAACCAATAATTGTACGAAAATTGTACGAAGCTAACTAAATGAATTATATAAATCCCTTCTAACACGGATATCACAGGTCTATAACACGTTAGATTACGGCTCAGAAGGTTGCAGGTTTGAATCCTGCCGAGGTCACTTAAAGCGCAAACCCTGTATGAAAATGCAGGGTTTTGTATTTTCTGCGAGCGTTGAAAGCTTTGCTTTCATAAGTGAGCAGGGAATACAAAACTGTAGCGCCTTAGCGGTACAAGTTTGCATTTTCAGAAAGGAGCTCAAAGGAAAACCGAAGGTAATCCTGGCTATGGCAGGCAGGCCTGCCGAGGTCACTTAAGAATGAAAAGCTCGCCACAAGGCGGGCTTGTTTGTTTGAACAATATCACTGCTTGCCTGGAATCGAAGTAAAAACAAAGAAGCCGCCAAATCAAAGATTTGGAGCTTTTCATTTGGACCACAAAGCTCATACCATAATTTGCCCTTTGCAAGTAAAAATTTATTCATTTTAGATTAGTTTCGACATAAAGAAGCCATACTGGCATCAAAAATTCATAAAAGCACTTTTTATCTTCCCGATCTTGCTAATTTTTGTTTTAACTTAACAAGGTCTTTTAATAAATCTAAATATTAAAGATTCACAAAATCAATCTTTAATGAAATTCAAGATCACACTCTTTTTTATACTGTCTTTTGCATTGTGTCTTGGGCAAAAATTCATTCCACAGATCGATAATTTTGATTTTGGTGAAAATCAAAATTGGGGTGTAGATGTAGGACACAATGGACTGCTATTTCTCGCTAATAATAAGGGGCTCACAGTATATAATGGCCAAAAATGGGATTTATTCGAATTGCCAAAGAAAACTATTACGAGATCCGTTTTTGTAGATAATGAAAGGATATATACAGGGTCCTATGAAGAGTTTGGTTACTGGGAGAAAGACTCAAAAGGTAACTTCAAATATTACTCTCTTAGCGCACTCTTTAAGAACTCGGAAAATATTGATAGTGAGGAATTTTGGCAGATTCTAAAGTTTCAAGGTAATATCTTTTTCCGATCCTTTGGTGGTTTGTATAAATATGATGGAGAAACTATCTCAAAAATAGACAACAGCGAAGGTGTTTCTGCCATGACCTTCTATAATAATGAACTGCTTGTCGCAACACCCACTAATGGTATGCAAATGTTGAAAAATGACCATTTGGTTTCATTTTATAGGATAAGAGCAAGTACCTACAAAAACATAAAGTGTTTGGCCTCATATAGAGGTAGGCTTTTTTTATATGACAATGTCAAAGGTGGTTTCCTTTTCGATGGAAGAATATTTTCGAAAATTGAAGAAGGCATAAATAGTACCTTAAAGGAAAATGTTATCAATAATGCGGTTTTCGTAAACAAAGAGAAGCTTGCGCTAGGAAGTATAAAAAACGGCATTTTAATTTATGACATTAAGGAAAAGACATTGTCCAGTCTAAATAAAAAAATAGGGCTCAACAACAATACCGTCTTAGGACTGGATCATGACAACGGGAATCTATGGGCAGCACTCGACAATGGTATTAGCAAGATCAATCTAAAAAGCTCTTACAGGTATTATTTTGACCTTAATGGCGACTTAGGTACCGTTTACGATATACAATATTTTAATGGAAATTATTATTTAGCGAGCAATACCGGCATTTATACCTTCAATGATGATCAACTGGTTCTTATCGAAAATTCCGAGGGCCATACGTGGAATCTTTCAATCATTGACAATAAAATATACTGTGGGCATAATGAAGGCATATACCGGATTGAAAATAACAAAATGGCGCCAGTGGCACTAACTTATGGCGGTGTCTATGGTTTTACTAAAATACCCTACCAAGATAATAGTTATTTGCAAGGCACTTATTCCGGCATAAGCTTAATGAATTTTAAGAATGGAGAAATAATTGTTTCAAAAATTCAGGGCATAGACGTTCCAATAAACAAGATCATTTTTGAAAGCGATAGAAAAATTTGGGCCACCCACCAATACAAGGGTCTCTTTAGGTTAACATTAGATGAAAATTATCAGAGGATAACCGATATTGAAACATTTACCAGCGATATTAATATTGATGAGTATAAAACTGGGATATATAAAATTGGCGATGAACTCCTTTTTTATAACTCAAACAAATGGTTCAAACTTGGTGACCCAAATACTTCAGGCAGCAGATTCATCGAAATTAAAAAACTTAGAGGCCTGAGTTGTATCGGTGTTGAAGAGGATGGTGCTTGGTTTCTTGATAGTAAAGAAAAAAGCACCTTGTTATTCTTGAACAATTCATTTGAACTACGGACGAAACTAGTAGATTTTGAGATCTCAAAGTATTTTGTCTCAAACTATGAAAAGATCATTGTTGAAAATGATTCGATAAGGCTACTGAATCTCAACGAGGGATTCGCAAAGTTCAATGTGAACTCAATCGTTAAGGAAACGGTTTCTGAACCGTTCATAGATAAGATCTATTCTTCGAAAAATAGTTTTTCAACCCTTAACTTCTCCAAACTTAAAATCCCCTATGAAAAGAGTAGATACTTGACTTTCGAGGTTTATACACCTTACCTGCTCGAAAACAAAATGGAGTATGTCTTGTCTGGCGAGACGTATCAGAATCAGGCCATTGAAAATGGTCAATTCACTTTACAAAATCTCGATCACGGTAATTACAACTTAGATATATACAATGGGTCCTCTAACAAGGCCGATCTAAACAATGAAAATGGTTCTGGTAAAACCAGTCTGTCCTTTGAAGTTTTACCGCCTTGGTATTATTCAAAGCTAGCGTATGTAACGTACTTTTTGCTCATCCTGTTGATGGTCTATCTTGTTTATCGGAGAAATCGATTAAAACTTCAAAAAGAGCAAATGTTATTAAAGCAAAAGTATGCTCGTGAAGTAAAAGAAAAAATTCACACACTCGAAAAAGCAAATCTAAAGAACCAAATAGAGGATAAAACCAAAGAACTTACCAATTCTGCAAGGTCCGTCATCAAAAAAAATGAAGCGATCATCTTATTGAGGAATGAATTAAGCCGATTGAGAGAGCATTCTCCCGATAACAACAGGACCAATAAAGTATTGAGGTCTTCTAAAGAGTATATAAATATCAAGAATGACTGGCAACAATTTGAAAAGAACTTTAAATCGATCAATAAGGACTTCTTTGCGAATTTAGTTAAACGCCACCCTAAAATGACCACGAGAGATTTGAAGCTCTGTGCGTATATAAAAACTGGCTTAACATCAAAAGAAATCGCTCCTTTGATGGGCATCTCTAAAAGAGGAGTAGAATTACACCGCTATCGCGTTAGAAAAAAACTAAACGTTGACAAGAGTGAGAATTTCAATGATTTTCTCAAAAATTTTTAACGATATCCCAAAATAACTGTTACTTTTTTTATTTATTAACAGTTAAAACAACTCATCATTAATACATCAAACTGTTAATTTTATTCGTCATTTAAGACTAAAAGATATTGATTATCAACTATTTAGTTTTTTAAAAAAAAATTTGCGCTTTCACAATATCGTTTTCGTGCATAGCTTTGTCTTTGTTACATAGTCTACAATGAAATCAGGCCAATATACTTTATCAATAACCGATATGAACAAAAAATATACGCTCGTTTTTTTGCTAGCGTCTCTTGCAATAAACACCGTCTTTTCTCAAGAATTAATTTCTGGTTTGGTAACATCTAACGAGGGTACGCCAATACCCGGTGTCAATATCGTCATAAAAAATACCACACGGGGTACACAGACGGATTTTGATGGAAACTATTATCTAGAAGCTTCTGCTGGTGACGTTCTGGTTTTTTCATATATAGGTTTCCAAACACAAGAGGTTACCATCATTGAAGGTAAAGCAACCTATGATATAACCTTAGCGGATGATGTAAGTGAATTGGATGAAGTTGTCGTAATAGGTTATGGTACGCAGAAAAAAGAAGTGCTTACGAGTTCGGTGTCCCAAATCGGTGGAGAGGAATTAGCAGAAGAATCCGTCTTAAATGCCACCCAAGCATTACAAGGTAAGGCGTCGGGAGTACAGATCATTGCCTCTGATGCTCCAGGTCAAGCCTCAACAGTGGTCATTCGAGGTCTTGGAACGGTGCAAGGTGGTCGTGACCCTCTTTATGTGGTGGACGGAGTCCTCACCGATAACATCAATAATATCAATACCGCCGACATCAAGTCTATAAATGTATTAAAAGATGCTGCTTCCTTAGCCATCTATGGAAACAGAGGAGCCAACGGGGTCGTAATTGTTACAACTAAAGATGGTAAACCTGGAAAGATGCAGGTCAACTTCAATTCATACACCGGTTTAAGGAATATTCTAAGCAGGGTCAAGATGGCCAATGCTGCACAATTTGTCATATACAGTAACGAGGCGGCTTTAAGAGATCTATTAAATGATAACGATCCCTCGAACGATGATGATTTTAGCGATTTCATTCCGACGAATCAGCAGTTCAATACGAACTGGCTCGATGTGATCACGCAAACAGGAACAATAAGAGATTATTATTTGTCTCTTTCTGGAGGGTCAGAAAAGATCAATGCTTTTTTTAGCGCTGGTTTTAACGATGAACAAGGTATACTTTTAAACAATGATTTTAATCGGCTGACCTTAAGGAGTAACGTAGATTATCAAATAAGCGAAAAATTAGATTTTTCACACAAATTCGGTGTACAACTCGCTAGCGGTTCACCTCAAAGCTTTGGTTTGTTCACGTCGGCATACAAGCAATCTCCCATTATTCCAGCCAGACTGGAAGATGGGACATTTGGTTCCTCTATAGAGATCAATAACGTAGCAAACCCTTTGATCGATGCAAGCAATGAATTCAAGAGAGAAAAGAATAAATTCTTTAAGGTTCAAGGAGCATTCAAACTAGATTATAAATTGTTGGACAACTTAACGTATACCTCTCGTTTTTCCATTGAGACGGAATATGGTAGGTTTTATAGTTTTAGAAACAGATTAGGAAGGTTTCTCGCAGACAATCCCTCTAACACCGAGAGTAGTTTCGAGGGTGGAGTCGAAAATCCTGCCAGAACGCGTCTAACGGTAACTCATACCAATACGTATCGATGGTTTATTGATAATTATTTTACCTACGATAAAACCTTCTTTGAAAAGCACGACATCAATCTCACGTTGGGTATCACCGCAGAAGAGAACCAAAATGAATTATTATCAGCGACGAGAAATAATGTACCCTTAGACACAAATTTAAACTTCAATCTGAATACGGGCGATGAAGATGACACTCAGTCAAATACAGGCGCAATAAGTGTTAAAGATAGATTGTATTCTTATCTAGCTAGATTGAACTACGATTACGATGGTAAATATTTATTTGGCGCCTCTTTTAGACGTGATGGGTCGAGCAGGTTTCAAGAAGGAAGTCGTTTTGGGAATTTTTATGCTTTGAGCGCCGGATGGGTCTTGACCAAAGAAGAATTCTTCAAAAGCGAAATTTTTGATATCTTAAAACTACGGGCAAGTTTTGGTCAACTCGGTAACCAGAATGTTCCTTTCAATGTACTCACAGCCACTACCGGAAGCGGCGGTTTCTATGCTTTCGGACCAAATCAGGATCTACAGCAAGGGATCACCATAACGGGGACAGTTGAAGAAGACTTGTCTTGGGAGGTTACCGAAGAGACGAACGTTGGGTTAGAGTATGCCATGTTGGACAATAGACTTACAGGCGAGATCGATTTTTACAAAAGGGTGAACACAAATGCCATCCTTCAGATCGAATTGCCAGACGTTATTGGTTTTGACCCTTTTAATTCGGCCGTAGGCGAAGTAGAGAACCGAGGTATTGAATTTTCAATAGAATGGTCGGATAAAATTGGCAAAGACTTTTCATATTTTATCGGAGGTAACTTTACTTATAATGAAAACGAGATCACGAAGGTGACCAACCCATTTTTTGATGAGCAAATTGGAGGTTTCATCGATAATGGTCAATACACTAAGAAAATTGCTGTTGGAAGGCCGCTCGGAAGTTTCTTCCTGTATGAGGTAGAAGGCATCAATGAGGATGGCGAGCTTGTTTACAAAGACAATAACAATAACGGTATTGTGGATGAGGGCGATAGAAGATTCTATGATTCATATTTACCAAAATTCTATGGAAGTTTAAATCTTGGACTGAATTATAAAAACTTCGATTTTAGTACTAATCTGTTCGGGAGTTTTGGAAACAGCGTGTACAACGGAAAAAAAGCCCAGCGATTCGGAAACGAAAATATTGAATTAGCCACATTCAATAATAGGTTTACATCTGGGAGGCCTAGCAACACGACGCCTAGAGCGTTCAATGATGTTCCGTTATCATCGAATTACTATTTGGAATCTGGTGATTTCATCAGGGTAAATAACATCACAATAGGCTATACATTGCCCGAGAACGCTATAAAGTTCTTAGAAAAAGCACGGATCTACGCCTCAGCCCGTAATCCATTCATTTGGAAAAGATTCTCAGGCTTCACACCAGAACTTCCAGGTGCACCACTTGGGTTAGCAGGTATTGAGCTCAACGCCTACCCTACCCTTCGTTCTTTTTATATAGGATTGAATACATCATTTTAAAAATGAAAAAGCCATGAAGAATAAAATAATTTTTGCCTTTTGCGCCCTATTGGCTCTTGCAACAGTCGTGAACACCTCTTGTACGGAGGACTTTTTAGCCGTAGAATCTAATCAGGAGACAGAATCGGCAATAAGTGCCGATCGTGCACCAGAACTTGTAAACGCAGTTTATAATAGTCTTTTAACTTGGGAAGTCAGCTCTTTTAGCTGGACGGGCATTACAAGCATAGCGTCCGATGATGCCGACAAAGGAAGTATCCCAAGTGATACTGGTGGCGATAAACAACTCCTAGATGCGCTAAATATTTCTCCAACATTGATCTCTATCGGCGATGTCTGGAGGGGACATTTTGATGGTATCCAAAGAGCGAACCAAGCAATCAACAGAATCGAGCGTTTTGAAGATATAGACGCTGATTTAAAGGACCGCCTTATTGGAGAAGCCAAATTCCTTAGAGCACTATTTTATTTTAGGCTCGTACAAACCTACGGTGGGGTGCCCATTATTACGTCGATAAATAGTCTAGATGATATAACGGCCGATCTATTACAAAGAGCCACCAAAGAAGAGTGCTATGCCTTTATAGCACAAGATCTACGCGATGCCATCGATGCGCTTCCCGAAAAAAGTGAATACCCAATTTCAGAATTGGGAAGAGCCACCAAAGGTGCTGCCAAGACACTTCTTGCCAAGGTACAAATGTACCAGAACAACTGGGCAGAAGTTCAAGATCTTACAAACGAAATAATAGCTTCTGGCGAATACGGATTAACCCCCAACTATGAAGATATTTGGAAAGAAAGCAACGAGAATAACATAGAATCTATCTTTGAGATTCAATCTAGAGGAGAAGATCCCGCCGCAGGTGTGGATAAATATAGCACCATTCAAGGTGTGAGAGGTCCTGGTGGATGGGGCTGGGGTTTCAATACTCCATCCGAAGATCTAAATAGCTCTTACGAAGCTGGGGATCTAAGAAGAGATGCAACTATCATTTATGCTGGCGAAACTTTATTTGATGGTAGAGAGATCAATATAGATGCGCCAAATCCACGCTATAATCAAAAGGCCTATGCCAGCGAACTCACCGAGGCCGAGATCACAGGAAAAAATGTCCGTCTCTTCCGATACGCAGAAGTCTTGTTAATGAATGCCGAGGCTGCTGCTGTCATAGGTGGAGATGTTCTTACACCCTTAAATCAAGTTCGCGTTCGTGCCGGACTCGCACCGCTAACCAATGCAACTCAAATGGACGTATGGGAAGAGCGCAGATTCGAATTGGCCTTTGAGCATGATCGCTACTTCGACCTTATAAGACAAGGGCGTGCAAGCGAAGTTCTCAATGCTAAAGGAATTCCTTTTGAAACCGGAAAACACGAAGTTTTTCCTATACCTCAAGAACAAATAGATCTAAGTGGTGGAGCGCTACAACAAAATCCAGGATATTAATACCTAAAAAGAATGAAATTATCAATTAACGAGGGGATGAAAATGAATACAATATATACAACATTTTTCTTAGTGGCTTTTTTCGTAAGTGGTTGCAATAATAACGATATAGATCCGCCACCACCCGATGTAGGTTTTATTGAGGAATCAAATGTTGAGACATTGCCTTTTGAGGTGCTTTTAGAAACTGTTCAGCGTACGACCTTTGGTTATTTCTGGGAATTCGCAGAACCCAATAGTGGTTTGGCCAGAGAGCGCTCACAGGCGGATGGTATCGGTGGTGAAGCACCAAATATCGTTACCATTGGTGGCTCTGGATTTGGTATTTCATGTTTTCCTGCTGCCGTAGAGCGTGGATGGATATCAAGGGAAGATGCCATACAAAGACTAGATAAAATACTTACATTCTTAGAGAATGCCGAAAAATATCACGGCACATTTTCACATTGGTATTACGGTGATTCAGGGATTACCCGACCATTTAGCGATCTGGATGATGGTGGTGATATCGTTGAAACAGCTTTCTTAATTCAGGGACTTTTAATTAATAGACAATACTTTTCTGCCTCAGATGCAGTTGAGGCTGGTATCCGTGACAGAATTACTGCCATTTGGGAAGCTGTAGAATGGGATTTTTTTGAACGAGGACAAAATGTCTTAACCTGGCATTGGTCGCCAGAAAACGAATTTGCGATAGACCTGAAAATTCAGGGTTGGAATGAAGCTTTGATCGTCTATGTGTTGGCAGCTTCATCACCAACACATGGCATTGCGAAGACGGTATATGATAACGGCTATGCTCGCAATGGAGATTTTGTGAATGGCAATACCTATGTGGGCACTCAATTGCCGCTAGGAGAACCGTTTGGCGGTCCACTATTTTTTGCACACTATTCATTCATAGGGTTAGATCCCACAAACCTAAGTGATCAATATGCCAACTACTATGAACAAAATAGAGCACATTCACTGATCAACTATGAATACTGCAAAAACAATCCTAATGATTACAGAGGATACAGTGAAGAATCTTGGGGATTGACTGCGAGTGACAATTATCAGGGTTATTCGGCCCATAGTCCAACGAACGATCTTGGGGTGATCACACCAACCGCCGCATTATCCTCATTTCCCTTTACCCCAGTTGAATCTACTAGAGCTTTAGAGCATTTTTATTATGATAAGAACGATGAACTTTGGGGCCCCTATGGTTTCTACGACGCTTTTTCAGAAGAATTCAATTGGGTGGCAGATGGGTATTTGGCCATCGACCAAGGTCCTATTATAGCCATGATAGAAAACTACAGAACGCAATTGTTATGGAACCTATTTATGCAAGATACAGATATTCAAAATGGCTTGAATTTGTTAGAATTTAATTATTAAAAATGCTAATGTCCTTTAAAAAGAAAATAGAGACGACTTTTTTATCGTTGATCATAGGTTTTTTTACCTTTTCACAGTATTCCTGTAACGAACAGCAGAAACCCGAAAAAAAAGATAGTGTTGCGGATATCGAGCGTCGTGTAGATTCAATAATGAAATTAATGACGCTCAAAGAAAAAATCGGTCAAACAGTCCTTTATACGACCGAACACGATGTAACCGGTCCCGTTATCGATAAAAATTATTTGAATTACCTAAAGTCTGGCGGCGTTGGAGCGTTATTCAACGCCACTGGATCTGCCTTTACAAGAAAATTACAAAAGATAGCTGTAGAGGAAACAAGATTGGGAATTCCATTGATTTTTGGATATGACGTGATCCATGGTTATAAAACCATTTTCCCAATACCGATGGGCGAAGCCTCAAGTTGGGATCTAGATCTGATACAAGAAAGTGCACGGATAGCTGCATTAGAAGCCTCCGTTGAGGGGCTACATTGGACTTTTGCTCCTATGGTAGATATAGCGAGAGACCCTAGATGGGGCAGAATAGCCGAAGGAGCCGGTGAAGACACCTACTTATGTACAAGAGTATCAGAGGCTAGAGTAAAAGGATTTCAAGGGGAAAGCTTAAATAACCAAGAAACGATATTAGCGTGTGCAAAACACTATGCGGCCTATGGCGCTGCCCAAGCTGGAAGAGACTATCATACGGTGGATATCTCGAAAAACACCTTACATAATGTGTACTTGCCGCCATTTGAAGCCTTGGCAAAAGCAGGTGTGGCCACCATGATGACTTCATTTAATGAGATAAACGGCATACCTGCTACAGGAAATCACTATCTATTGAGAGATATCTTAAGGGAGCAATGGAATTTTGATGGTTTTGTTGTTACAGATTATACCTCCATCAACGAAATGGTACATCATGGCTATGCCGAAAATTTGAAGCACGCCGGAGAGTTGGCGATGAACGCTGGCGTAGATATGGATTTGCAGGGTGGGGTCTACTTGGAACATATGGAAGCGTCTATTCGTGAAGGAAAGATTTCGGAAGAACGGCTGGATGAGGCAGTAAAAGCCATCTTAAAAATGAAATTTAAGCTTGGTTTGTTCGATGACCCCTACAAATACTGCCAAGAGGAAAAGGAAAAGGCGGTGATCTTGAACCAAGAACATCTTGAAGCTGCCAGGGATGTGGCAAGAAAGTCAATGGTGCTCTTAAAAAACGATAACGCCATCCTACCCCTAAATAAAGAACAAAAAATAGCTCTTGTTGGACCATTGGCCAATGATGAATATCATATCATAGGAAATTGGGTGGCACAGGGAGATAGAAACGGAACAGCGGTTAGCGTAGTTGAAGGATTCAAAGAAAAAAGTATCGATTTTAACTATGCCAAAGGATGTAATATTGAAAATGAACTAGTTGATTTTTCCAAAGCAATCTCAATTGCAAAAGAAGCAGATGTCGTTGTGATGGTCATGGGAGAGTCAGAGCGAATGAGCGGTGAAGCGGCCAGCAGAACAAGTATAAAACTACCGGCGATCCAAAGGAGTTTTATCAATGAAATAAACAAACTAAACAAGCCTTTGGTTCTAGTACTTATGAATGGTAGGCCCCTAGATCTATCAGATGAGGTTCGGCAAGTCGATGCCATTTTAGAAACATGGTTCCCCGGTACCAGTGGAGGTCATGCGATCGCCGATGTCTTGTTTGGAGATTATAATCCTTCTGGAAAACTTACGGTAACATTTCCGAGAACTATAGGTCAGATACCGATTCATTACAATATGAAAAATACCGGACGGCCGGCCGATATCGAAGGTGCAAACGAACGCTATACCTCAAAATATATCGATGCCCCAAACTCACCCTTGTTTCCATTTGGCTATGGTTTAAGTTATACAAAATTTGAATATGGGAAGCCCGAATTATCCAATAACGAACTCACTGCTGACCAACCTATTTCCATAAAAACAAAAATTACAAACATAGGTGAAAGAATGGGCGAAGAAGTTGTGCAACTATATGTAAGAGATCGTTTTGGCAGTATAACACGACCTGTGAAGGAGTTAAAAGGATTTCAGAAAATAACACTCGAAAAAGGGGAGTCAAAGGTTGTGACCTTTACCCTAAGTGTTGATGATTTGAAATTTTTTGATGACCATCTTGATTTTGTAAATGAGGCAGGTGAATATGATCTTTTCGTCGCAGGAAGTTCTGATCACGAATTTACCAATAGCTTTTCATTAGTATTGAAATGATCCAAAAAATAAAAACCAATCAGTAATTATTATCCATTAATTATGAAGAACATATTACTTTTTATATTCAATTTAGTGGCTTACGTGGGCATTGCCCAATGCACCGACCCGGTAATAACAGATTTTGAGTGTTCTTCACCATCGCATCCTATTACAGGTGCGCTGGTGAACATCGCCAATCCTTTCCCGAGTGGGATAAACAACAGCGCGAATGTTGGCGAATACACGGACAACGGAACAGACGGTTTTGATGCGCTGGTCATTGATTATGGAACACCGATCGACTTATCTACCAACAGTGTTTTGAAGTTAAAATTCTATTCTCCGAGCTCAGTACAAATTCTGGCAAAACTAGAAGGAGGAACACCTATAGAAATCTTTTCTAACTTCAGCGCAGTAAATACGTGGCAAGAATTTTCTTTTGACTTTAGTTCATCGTTAGGTGATGGCAATACAAGAGTAGTACTGTTTTTTAATCCAGGCGTTACGACTTCAACACCTACAGATATCTATTATATAGATGACCTATTATTTGATGCGCCAATTTTACCGCCATGTACAGAACCAGTGATCACGGACTTTGAATGTTCTGCTCCTTCACAACCGATCACGGGTGCCCTGGTAACCGTCGCAAATCCAGCGGTAGGCGGTATTAACTTTAGTGCCAATGTAGGGCAATATACAGATGATGGAACACAGGGCTTTGATGCCATGATCATAGATTATGGGACAGCGATCGATCTTTCTACTGAAAGCATTCTAAAACTTAAGTTCTATTCACCTAGTTCGGTACAAATTCTTGCAAAGTTGGAGGGTGGCACACCTCAGGAAATATATTCAGATTTTAGCTTGGTCAATACATGGCAGGAATTCACTTTTGATTTTAGTGCCTCTGCAGGTAATGGAAACACTAGAGTCGTATTGTTTTTTAATCCTACCGTCACTACAGGGACACCTACCGATATATACTATATAGATGACCTATTTTTTGATTCTACCTTGTCATTGACGGATATCGATCAGCGTGTCGAAAACTTATTGATATATCCAAATCCAGCATTGGATACTGTAAACATAAAACCAGGAGTTGAAATACGGTCTTTTCAAATTATGGACCTGTCTGGCAAAGTCGTTTTAAAAAGCGATAGAACATCAAACGATATTGAAAGCATAAATACAGAGTCACTTCTTAAGGGAGTCTATTTTTTGATCCTTAGAACCCCTTCAATTACACATACAGTAAAGCTTGTCAAGCAATAATAGCTAAAAATAAAAGCGATGAACATCTTCAAATCACTCAAAAAATACGTTGTATTCATTTTTCTCGCAGCCATATCATGTGAAGAAAGTTTACAAGAATTCGATCTTATCAGCATTGTACCATGTACCGATACGAATGTTATTGAGAACCCCTTCATCATTTCAGATTTTGAGTGCCAAAATAACGTGACCATCGAAGATCTATCCATTGTTCGAAACCCAACAGAAACCGGCATAAACACTTCCCTCTTCGTAGGTGAGTATACAGATGGAAGCAGTGCAAATGATGGCTTGACGATCAACTATGGAAGTTCAATAAACCTATCTGAAAATGGTGTGTTCAGATTCAAGCTTAGGTCCCAAATAACTGGAGAGCTTCAAGTTAAACTTCAAAATGATAGTTCTGGGGAGGTAGCCCTTTCTAGCACCGTTTTTGGTGGAGATGGTTGGCAACAGCAAGAATTTGAATTCAATGAGTTTGAAGGTTTTTCTTTCAACAAAATTATCATTGTTTTTAATGCCGGTGTCGAAACCAATGGTGAGGATATATATTACATCGACGACTTGCGATTTGACCCGACTATAGATCCTTGCGAGGATATTGAGGTCGATCTAAGTGTGATCAATGATTTTGAATGCCAACAAAACTATTTTCTTGGTGACCCAAATCAAGGGGATACGGTGGTTCCGATCGTTGACAATCCAAGTATTAGCGGAATTAATACCAGTGAGTCGGTCGGGCAATATACCGACAACGGTACCGAACCATTTGACAACCTGTTAATAGATTTCGGTGAACCGATAGATCTTTCTGCAAACGCACAGTTTAGCATCAAAGTCTTTTCCTCGATTCAAGCACCAGTGATAGCGAAGCTGGAAGGCGGTTCGGCAGATGTTGAGCGTACAGCAACGATACAGGAGGCCAATCAATGGGTCGAATTGACATTTGATTTTACCGAGGCACAAGGTGCCGGAAATACAAGGCTGATCCTATTTTTTAATGCAGGAAATAATAACGGTACGGAAGATGATATTTATTATATCGATGATTTAAGATTTGTTCCTTTTGTGGATGTTTGTGCAGGAGTTGTAACCGATTTGAGCATTATAAGTGACTTTGAGTGTCAGCAAAACTACACGCTCGCGAATGCGAATGGAATTCCGGTTGTAGACAATCCAAATCCTAACGACGTTAACGATAGTGACCTAGTAGGTTCCTATACTGACGATGGTACAGAACCATTCGATTTTTTATTGGTGGATTTTGGGCAACCTTTCGATCTTTCAGGGCGTCCTGAATTAAACATCAAAGTTCTGTCAAGTAGCGCCGTGCCATTAACAGCAAAATTAGAAGGCGGTACGACACCCTTAGAGATAACAGCGAATATCGATGTGGTCGATGAATGGAAAAATTATAAGTTCGACTTTACCTCAGCAATTGGTAGTGATAATACCAGATTGGTAATATTCTTCAATTCTGGGCAAACAGATGGTTCTATCCAAGACATCTATTATATTGACGACATTCGTTTTACAACTGTTGATTGTTCTGAAATTGTTGAAGACTGTACTGGTGTACAACCAGATCTGTCCATTGTCAATGATTTTGATTGCCAACAGAATTATGGCGCATTCGGAGCAGGCTTTATAGTCCAAAATCCAAATATCAGTTGCGAGAACCGTAGTTCTAATGTTGGACAATATACCGATAACGGCACAGATCCTTTTGATGCCTTGATCATTAGTTTCGGACAAGCGATCGATCTGTCTGTCAACAACCAATTCAAAATAAAGGTCTTATCATCTATGGCCGCACCGCTGCTGGCCAAATTAGAGGGAGGAACAACTCCCGTTGAGATCTATCAAGACATTGCAGTAGTGGGTGAATGGACCGAGATAAGTTATGATTTTAGTGTCGCCCAAGGAAATGGAAATACGACGCTTGTCCTGTTTTTCAATGCCGCCGAAACCAACGGAACACTTCAGGATATCTACTATATAGATGATTTAAGATTTGAAGCTCCATAACTAAAGCTTATGATAAATTATTAAACCAAGCTGAATAAAAATTCGGCTAAAAAACCATTAACCATGAAAAAGAAATGTTTTTTTAAAGGCATTATGGCAGTAATGTTTGTTATCTGTACAAACAATGTTTTTGGACAGATCAGCACAAATGACCTACTTCAAGACACTTACGAACTCTATGATTTACAGAGACAGTATAACGGGGTGTATCTCGACTCGAAAATCATCAACGGGACCGATTATCACCCCTGTTCCGTAGCGAATACCGGAGTTGGTCTTATTTCACTCTGTGTTGCCGATAGAGCTGGTTATATAACATACGCAAGGGATCTCGCAAGACAGACCTTAAGAACGATGCTCGGTTATACACCCGACTTTGACCCCGATAGAAACGGCAGCGGTTTTTACAGACACTTCATAGATGTTGATACAGGAAACCAGGCGTGGAACTCGGAGTATAGCTCGATAGATACGGCGCTTTTGGCCATCGGTGCTTTATTTGCCAAAAAATATTTTAACGATAATGAAATTTCAGCCTACGCAGATGAACTATTCTTATCGGTGGATTGGGAAGCTGCCATTGCAAATCCTTCTACAGGGGCGATCTGGAGAGAACTGGATAGTGGTGGTAATGGATTGTCAGGAACGTCAACGCTTCCGTTCAACGAATATATCATTGTCGCTTATTTGGCAATGAAGTCGGAAGGAGGTTCTGGAGGTGCCGGAACGGCAGCTTGGAATGTTTGGCAGCAACTGGGAAATTTTGCAAATTCCAACTATTGGGGTTATGAGCTATTAACGGATGACGCCAGCGGAAATGCCTTTCTTTCAGACTTTACGATCCAATTCCCTTATTACCTCATTTCATGGGCACACAATAGCCCTTCTTATGTAAATTATATGGGTAATATGGCTTCGGCAGACAAGCTTTATTATCAGAATATTTCTGGAAACTACCCAGGTCTAAATGGTTACGAATGGGGACTCGGTGCTGGCAATTCGCCAGGAACCTTCAATGGAATTACCTATACACTCTATGGCTATAATGCCGATAGAATAAACGAACACGCCGCCCATGTGGTCTCACCGCATATTGTTGCGGGCTATATCCCTATAAGACCAAGTGCAAAAACCGATTTACAACAAATGCTTTCAAGTAACAAGGGTATCTATAATTTAAATACCGGGCAACAACTCTTATGGCGTTATAGCTTAGACGAGCCCACCTGGAATTCAGATCAGATCCAGGGCATAGATTATTCGACCATGCTGTATGGTCTAGCAGCGGACCAATTTGGCATTTCATTTTTTTCAAATAATAATGATTATGATTTCCCAGTTGAAAGTTTAAATTCTTCAGGGTCATGTACAGGAAGCGCTTATCAAGTCAATGGGACGGTATTGGGCTCAGAAGGCTCTTGGGACGGTGTTTCTACTAGGGATAAAGCTTTTGATAATAGAAATCGTACCTATTTTTATGGTCCATCGGCCAATGATCAATGGGTTGGCCTGGATCTAGGTAGTTATCAAAACATTAGTTGTATTTTATTTCGACCTAGAAGATACCATGGTCGCCGTATGAGAGGAGGTCAATTTCAAATAAGCCACAATGCAAATTTTGATAATCCAAGAACGATCTATACCGTTCCTACGAATGCCAATTTAGGATTTCGAAACTATTATCTTTCAAGTGGTGGTTCTTCAGAAATTTATGCCAGATACATTAGATATCTTTCTCCTAACAACGGATATGGAAATATTGCAGAAATGAAGGTATATGCAAGATCTAATGCGAGCAACAGAGCTCTGCAGGATGACATTACACTAGAGCAACCCATCGCTGAAAATACAGACACCTCTTTTGATTTTATAGTAAGCCCCAATCCTACGTCCCGACATCTGCAACTTGATTTTTATGTTAAAAAACAAGGCGAGGTTGAATTTGACCTCTTGAGTTCTGAAGGAAGACCGATCAGGTCTTTTTCGAAGAGGTATGGTTCGGATGGCGCAGCGAGCGAGACATTAGACGTGAGCAATTTATCTCAGGGCATCTACTTCATCGCTTTAAGGTCTGCAGGGATGAATTCGGTCAAGAAATTTGTTGTACAAAAATAAATTGTGGTCATGATATTAACCATGTCGTCCATTTTTATAATGTGACACCACATCAAAGAGAACATAGCAGATCCTCGAATACAACCCGAAAACAAAGTTTTCTGATTGTAAACGATGAGTGGTAGGCTATTGGTCCACCTATTCGAAGAACACACTACCAACATGATGAATACACTTTCCCCTTAAGTTATTAGTAGCTTACACCACAACAAAAAACCTTGCAAATCATTGAATTTGCAAGGTTTCATTATTTATAGAAAATCATTCGAATTGATTAATGCTATATGGTTTCAAAAGTCAACAGGATGATTATGAAACCATGCTCATCGAGTACGATGATCTGTTGTAAATGTCTTCCTAGTGGGAAATCATCTTAAAAAGAAGAGTCATCCATTTTCAAGATACCCGCATAGGCACAAAACTATTCTTTCTTTGATCAAGGACAAGATCCGAGATTGTCCAGATAAAAGGTGCCTGCCACATCATCCCCTGGACTTATGAACATCTGAAATCGAATGTATTGTCCAGTCGGCACGAAAGCGGCAAAATCAGGAATTCCAAGCGCTCCATTGGCGTTCCCTGTAAAACCAGCAGTGGCTGTAGCAAAGTCAAATCGGAGCTCTTCCCAGCCAGAACCTGTGTGAATAAGATTCACCTCAGCCTCACGCTCGGTATCGTTATTTGGGTCTTGCTGCACGGTTAGCCTTACAGGCACTTCCACATTGGACCAAAAACTCAATCGAACCACCTTATCTTCTGCACTAAAATCTATTGGTGCGGTCGCTTGAATTCCATAGCCATCAAAATTACCACCACCATCTTGAACTATTTCTAGGACATTAGAGACTTCCGGATTGGCACCTGATGGGTCGGGATTGGTCACCACTTGCAGATCTACCCCATTAAATCCAAAAGAGAACGCCGGATCGTTGCCATTGTCCCACGTTATAGGCGCACTGGCGATCTGTGTACATGGATCAGCAGGAGGTATGACCTCAAACTGTTCCTCAGTCACCAACCCATTCGGAGCTATGGCCCTAATGGTCGCGAAAAAGTTCTCATCTGCTTCGGGATATTCAAATGTAAGTGACTTTTGTATGCCGATAAGTCTTGGCGTATCGCCAGGCAAGCCCGAAAGCACTTCGAATGCCGTTGCTCCAATTGCGGTAGGACTTATGGTCACCGAAAAAGGTGCTACATCATTGTTAAACGCTATATTGGCCTGAATTTCGGTAGGCGCTGGACCTTCCATCAAAATCGCATCAAAATCGCGTTCTCTATCACAAGAGACCAACATGAGCAATGCCATTCCGAGAATAAATTGTCGCATAATCATTTTTGTTTAATTTTACAGAGACAATATAATATAGATACTTCGTTTTGTCATAGGATGAAGATCCTTTGAATGCTGTTTGCAACATTTGATGCTTAAAATGCTACAAATTTTATTTTCATTGGAAATAAAATGCCTTTTATTCGAAGTTCAATTCAACGATCAATGGTAAACTTTCAGGGTCATTTTGGATATGTCAAAAGACTACCAGTTCTTCTTATCTTTTTTTTAGTTTCAACAGCAATACGATCGCAAATAGACTTTAATTCTCTAGAATTTCATGCTGTAGAGAAAAATATTTTCCAAAGACCTATCACCGCGATGGTGATGGACAAACACGGCTTCATTTGGATCGGTACCGACGGTGCAGGGCTCTATAAATATAACGGTTTTTCGTACACCTATTACAGCCATAGTTTAAAGGACGAGAATAGTTTGAACAGCAATTCTATACGCTCCCTGTTCGTTGATCGTTCTGGGCGTGTTTGGGTAGGTACTGACGCGGGCCTATGTATGTATAACGACTGGCAGAACACGTTTAAGCGATTGAATGGTAATGCCGATAATGCCCCACAATATAACTATACCAGCATCTTGTGTTTTGCCGAATATGAAGATCGATTTCTTGTAGGCACCTACGACGGCGTGAAGGAAATAGATACCAAAGAAAACGTACTTAAGGATCATTTGCTTAAAGGAAGTACGGTTCTCGACCTTCAATTTTCAACCAAAGGAAACCTTTATATCGCCACCAACCAAGGTTTGAAGTCTGAGCAATATCACAAGCGCGGTGTCATTGAAGACATGACACTGGAAGGAACCAAGGAGGCTCCAGAAGTAACTAAACTGCATGTAGATGAAAGAGAAAATCTTTGGGTGGGAACCTTAACCAGCGGACTCTTCAAAGGAGACCTCAAAAAGGCAGGCGGGGCGCTTTTAAAATTAAATGTGGTCGAACAAGCGGTGATGGCAATCGCCAGTGGCATGGACCATATACTGGTGGCTGTAGAAAATGAGGGGTTGATCATTCTAGACTCCAACGGCAATATTGTAAAAAATTATAGATATAGCAATAAAGACCCCCAAAGCATTGGCTCGGACTCGGTCTGGTCTATTCTATTCGACAAGGAGAATAGACTGTGGTTGGGTTATTATGAAAATGGCTTAGGCTTTTTTGACAGTCATCATAATAAGTTCGGTATCATTCGAAGCAACAATGCAAAAAACAGTATTCAAACAAATGCTGTAAAGGCATTCGCAAAGACCGAAGAGGGGGACATCTGGATCGCCCAGGTCAATGGCATCGACATTCTGAACACCACCACCGGGAAGATCACGAATGTATTCGGGAAATCGAATTCCGCCTATAGTGGACTTCCAAAAGGCATCTATATAGAAGATATTTTTGTTGACAGCAGTGGCAATACATGGATCGCGACTTGGGGAAATGGTGTTTTTCTCTTGAAAAAAGGGAGCAAGACCTTTTTGAATTTGACCACTACGAATACAAATGGAGTACTTCTTACGAACAAGATTCGCTGTTTTGCCGAAGATGGGTCAGGAAACGTTTGGATGGGCTCTTTTTTGGAGGGGGTCTACTATTATGACCCAAAAATGCAGCGAATAGAAATGCCCAAAGGAAGCTCATATGCCAAATCGGAGTTAACCACGAAGGATGTCAAGGTGCTCTATCACGACAGTAATGGCCAGCTTTGGGTTGGGACCTCGTCGGGGCTGTACCATCTAGAGCGACAACAAGATAATGGCTATAGCGTCATCGCACATAGCAATGCTATTTCCTCAAAATTTGGTGGTCATCCGAGCTCGAATCGTATCTTGGATATTTTTGAAACTCAAGACGGAACGTTGTGGTGTGGCACCAATGGCGGGGGGCTCTTTTCCTATAAGAGAGAAGAGCAAGGTTTTGAACGGCTTGTGCTCAAAGACCATGACCTCACATTTGTAAACGCTATATTTGAGCCAACAAAAAACGAACTTTGGTTGAGTAGCAAGCAAGGCGTTTTAAAGATAGATCGCAACTCCAATGAAGTAGAACGCTTCACGACCAATGATGGGCTTCTCGAAAATTTCTTGATCGATAGGGCCATCATAATGGACGATCATAACAGGATGTATCTGGGTACCAAGAATGGCATCAATGTGATCGAACCTCAGAATATCGTTTATAATCCTTATCTGGCCAAACCTTACCTGAAGGATGTAAAACTATTCAACAAAAAAATAGATCGTAGAGATGAGGACAGTCCACTAGATATCTCGCAAGAAGGCAAGATGATCACCCTCAAACACAATCAAAATGTACTTACCATCGATTACGAGGCCATCAGCTACACGAGACCTGAAAAAAACCAATATGCCTATTTTCTCGAAGGCTTTGAGAAGACTTGGAATTATGTCGGTTCAAAGACCAGCGCTACCTATACCAACCTTTCTTCCGGCGACTATACCTTTCGTCTGAAAGCGGCCAATAACGACGGCAAATGGAATGATGCCTCGGTCATCTTAAAGATCACCGTCTTACCGCCATGGTGGCAAACCATATGGGCATATATATCCTATGCCATTTTATTGATACTGGGTATTTTATCCATCATGTATATCTATAGACGTAGACTTCATGAACTTAATACCTACAGGCTTGAGCGCGAACGCAGAGTGCAAAAAGAGGAACTGCAACAACAGAAGCTTCAGTTTTTCACCAATATTTCCCATGAGTTCAGAACACCACTTACCTTGATAATCAATCCTATTCAAGAATTACTGAACTCGAGGGAAGCCAATATCAATGAATCCGTTCGCCGAAAACATCAGATCATCTATAAAAATGCCGAGCGCCTTTCACGATTGATCAACGAACTAATGGATTTTAGAAAACTTCAATCTAATAAACTGCGGCTAAGAATAAGTAATTTCAACTTGATCGACAGAACCAAGAACATTTTGAGCTTTTTTAATGAGGAAGCAAAACGAAGAGCCATCAATCTAGACCTCAAATACCAAAATAAGAATTTACATGTATGGGCGGACAGCGGCATGCTCGATAAGATATTTTTCAATCTATTGTCCAACGCGTTCAAAGTGACACCCAATGCGGGAAGAATACGCGTAGATATCAAATCGGGAGAAGAAAAAGTACTTCCGCTTATAGACCCAGAAAAGCCCATACCAGTAATTGAAGTACACTTTAGAGATAATGGTCCTGGCATCGACCAAAAGGATTATAAAAAGATATTTAAACGCTTTTATTTGATAAGTGAGCTGAACAAGTCCTACTATGGAAGCACCGGTGTCGGTCTAGAAATGGTGAAAAGCTTTGTCGAACTTCACAAAGGAGCGGTGGAAGTGGAAAGCGAATTGGGAAAAGGCTCTGTATTTAAGGTGATCATTCCAAACGGGAAAGAATTTTTTACGGATTCTGTTTCCCCATCGCAAGTGAAAAAGGATGAACTAATGGTCGTAAACAACAGTGAAACAACACCCTCAAAGGTTTACACCATTGAAGATATTCTTTCCAAAAAACAACTTAAGAAAAAATTATTGGTGGTCGAGGACAATCTCGACCTGCAAGACTACCTGACCTCAATACTAGAAGATGAATATGAGCTGATCGTTGCCTCCGATGGCCAAGAAGGCTGGTTAAAAACCATGGAGCAACGACCAGACATCATCATCAGTGACATCATCATGCCAATAATGGACGGTGTAGACTTTTGCAAAAAACTGAAAGGCGATCCTAGCCTAAGCCATATTCCCGTTGTGATGCTCTCAGCCAAGGACCTTGCCGAAGATCGAATCAGTGCACGCGAAGCAGGTGCTGAAGCATACCTAACAAAACCTTTTTCTACAAAAGAACTTAAGCTGGTCTTAGATCAGTTGATCAAAAAATCGGGAGGTCTCAAAGATCCTGCGGCGAACAGAACGGTGGTTGAGACTGTCGAAAAGGACCTTGACCTGGACAATGAATTCATACAAAAGGTGGTGCACTATATACAAGATAACATCGAAAACCCATCGCTCAATGTAGAGAAATTATCATCACATCTCTGTTTGAGTCGAAGCCAAGTATATCGCAAAATAAAGCTACTTACCAACTTATCCCCCATTGAATTTATAAGGAGAGTACGCCTAGAAAGGTCTCGAACGTTGTTTCAGAATGACAAAAATCTAAACGTAAGTGAAGTAGCCCATAAGGTTGGTTTTCTGTCCGCATCCTATTTTACCGTTTGTTACAAAAAGCAATATGGCGAGCTGCCCAAAAAAAGAAGGTGAACGGCAAAAGCTCAATCTCCTGATCATGGTCTGAAGTGATAACTCGTGCACAGAAAAGTTGCTGTCATTGGCCGTTTACCTCAATTGCAACATTTGAAATATTTATTGCATCAAATAAATTAACACCACTTCTTCCTTACGCATAACTTGCCATCTTAACAACAGTCGACATGCGCTTCGCTTATTTTCCAGAAGATCAATGGCTGAGCTGAAAATCAATTAAACCAACTTGTAAGATGAATGTAAGAAACCTATGTCTCCTTCTTTTATTGACCTCCGTGTCACAAATAATGGGGCAGCAATTAAAAGGTACAGTTTCTAGTAATGATGGTCCGCTACCGGGGGCCACCGTGCTTATCAAAGGCACCTCAACCGGAACCAATACTGATTTTGATGGCAATTATTCCTTAGACAAGGTAAACAATGGGGATGTTTTGGTCTTTTCTTTCGTAGGCTACAAGCCCGAAGAGATCACCTATAATGGCCAAGCGGAAATTAACGTGTCGCTCGAAGAGGATGCGGTAAGCCTCGATGAAGTGGTCATCGTCACCTATGGTACCCAACGCAATACGCCTGTTTCGGTAGTCCGTTCTGATGCCCTAAGCGAATTCCCCACCACCGATCTTGGTCAAGCCTTACAAGGTAGAGCAGCAGGCGTAACCGTCGTTAATGGCGGCTCCCCTGGTTCACAAACATTGATCCAAATTAGAGGGGTAAATACTTTTGGGGACGGAACACCTTTATTCGTTGTCGATGGTGTTTTCACCAATAGTATTAACAGTATCGACCTTTCGAGTATCGAAAAAGTGGATGTTCTAAAGGATGCTGCCTCCTTGGCAGTTTATGGCTCTAGAGGTACCAATGGGGTGGTTTTGATCACCACCAAGAAAGGTAAAGCAGGCAAGGCCACTTTTAGCATAGAAACTTCCGCTGGAATACAAGAATTCAACAGAAGATATGACGTTCTCAACACAGAACAATACATCCAATTCCTCAGAGAGATCAATGCCCTGGCAGGGCAACCCGGTGGCCCGGACTTTCCCATAGCAAGGGTAAACGACGATCCGCTCTTTGATGGTAATGGGGTTGACACCAATTGGCAAGACGCCTATTTCCAACAGGCGCCAATCTATAATATTAACGCCAGCGTCAATGGAGGAAGTGAAAAGGCCCGATTCAATCTTGGTATTTCCAGATTGGAACAAGAAGGTGTTTATGTCGACACACGATTTTCACGAACCACGCTAAATCTAAATACGGATGCCAATATTGGTGATTGGTTAGAGGTAGGTCAAACCCTTTCACTTGGCCACAACCGGACGGTTGCACCAGAATTTGAGGGAGGTCGCGATCCTTTACAGAATATCATTGGGCAAGCGCCATACATTCCTGTCGTAGCTCCAAGTGGTCTCTTTGGAGGAACCAATTCTGATGACCTAAATGATTCGAGAAATCAAATAAGAATTCAGTCTACCCAAGACAACTTGGCAAGATTCTCGTCCGTGATAGGTAGTGTATACACAAAGATCAATTTGGCAAAAGGGCTCTCGCTCAGATCCCAATTCGGACTCAATGCCAATCTATTACTTTTGGACAATCACAGAAGAGCTTATGAGGAAGATGGCGGAAGATTTATAAATCCTATCAACTTTATCGATAAAACGCGTCAAACGGTATCTCAGACCGTTTTTACCAATACCTTGGGATATGATCGAACCTTTGGAAAACATTCGGTAAACGCATCGGCCGTTTTGGAACAAACAAGGATACGATTCGAATCTGCTTCTATCTCGGATAACAACGAATTATCCTCAAATATTCCTGAAGCTTTTTCTCCAAATGCAAGAGCCCTCTCATTTTCCGTGCCAGAAAATTTAAACTCCATACTATTCCTGGCAGGATATAGATTTGATAACCGTTACTCGATAAGCGCCTCGGGAAGACGAGATACCTCTTCGAGATTTGCTCCCGAAAATGCATCGCAATGGTTCTTCTCAGGAGCTTTAGGATGGGATATCTCCAATGAATCCTTTTTCGATGTAGAAGCGATCAATAGTTTAAAATTTAGGGCGAGCTACGGTGAAACAGGTAACAATAGAACCGGTAATGCGGTAAATCAATTCCTACCCACATTAGGACTCAATTTACCCATCTCTCTCGATGACGAAACAGCACCGGGTATCAGCCCCAATAACGCAGCGAATCCCGATCTTCGATGGGAGACCCAGATCAAACAAAATTATGGGTTGAGCATGGGTATCTTGAATGACAGGATCCAGTTTAGCGTGGACTACTTTAAAAACCGAAGTGAAGACCTATTGATTCCTGTAGAGTTACCTTCATCAGCGGGTGTTCCGGGCAACTCGCAAACAGGGTCGACTGTCATTCGAAATGTAGGTATCGTTGACGTAAAAGGTTTAGAGTTTACGCTGGGTTATAATGACTATATAGGTGATTTTAAATGGAATTTTTGGGCGAATCTCACCCGATCCGAAAGTCTTGTTGAAAGCTTGGGAATATCTGGGGAACCGATTGAAAGAGCTAGGCTAAATCCACCTTTTGATTCTGCCCTTAACAGACTGGCCGTTGGAGAGGCTCCTTTCCATTTCTTCGGACTAGTGGCAGACGGTGTTTTTTCTACCCAAGCACAGATCGATAGCGAACTACCTAACAATAGTAGTGCCGCAACACCAGTGCAACCTGGAGATGTCCGATTCTTGGATATCAATGGCGATGGACAAATAACGCTAGAAGACAGACAGGTCATCGGAAATCCAAACCCTGATTTTACCTATGCCATCAATCTCAGAGCTGAGTACAATGGATGGGATTTCGACGTCCTTTTCAATGGCGTCCAAGGTGTCGATGTCTTCAATAGCAATATCTATTATCTAGAAGGTCTGGACAATGGACTCAACTATGGGACCCAAATATTGCGCAGATGGCAAAATCCTGGGGACATCACCGATGTTCCGAGATTTAGATTCGGTTCAAACATAAACAATGAAATTTCAACCAGATATATCGAGGATGGTTCGTATCTTAGATTACGTAATGTTACCATAGGCTATACATTTCCAACCACGATGATCAACAAGTCTGGAAAGGGTATTCTAAAAAAATTACGGTTCTATGTTCAGGGCCAAAACTTGTTGACCTTTACCAAATACACCGGTCTAGATCCGGAAATTGCACCTTTTTATAATGCACAAGGTTTGGTCGATGGCCTTGGTATCGATCGAAGTGCACAACCGAGACCAATAACCGTCTTGAGCGGAATTCAATTAGAATTTTAATTGTTAAAAAATATTCAGATGAAAAGAATTAGTAATCACTTCATAAAAGGTTTGACATTCCTTTTAATTCTGTGCGCAGCTGCTTGCGATGAAGATGTGCCGGTCGAAAATAGGAACGCTCTTAACCCAGAGATATTCTTCGAGTCGCTAAGTCAAGTAGAGGCAGCCGTCAATGCCAGCTATAACCAATTTCAGATCGTCTATCAGCGGAATGGTTATATTTTCCCCGATGCGATGTCCGACGAGGTGGTGTCGAGTGGTGACCCCAACTTTGCGCCATACAATCGATTTGAGTTCAACGCGACCTTAGGTAATATCGCGCAATATTGGACAGCATGCTTCAATGGCGTTGGCGCCTGTAATTTTGTAATTGGCAATGAAGCAAGAATGCGGAATAATGCGGCTTCTAGCGATTTTACCAATGCAGATGTCGATAATGCCTTAGGGCAAGCTTATTTTTTACGTGCGCTATATTATTATCATTTGGTGAAGCGATTCGGTGGAGTTCCACTAAAGCTCGATATTTCCAGGGCCCTGGAAGACACCCCAAGATCTACAGCCGATGAGGTCTACGAACAAATAATCGCTGACCTTCTCTTATCCGTACAGCTTACACAACCAAAAGGAATAACAGAAACGGGGAGAGTTACCAAACAAGCGGCTTACGCATTTTTAGGGAAGGTCTATTTGCATAGGGAACGTTATGCTGACGCCCAAGATGCATTTAGTAATGTTGATAATCATAGCCTATTGCCATTAGAAGAGTATCAGGATAATTTTAATGAGTCTGGAGAACATAATGACGAGTCGATGTTTGAGATCGGATATAATGGAGAGGTTGGTACCGAACAAGAGCGCTGGGCACAAACAGGTATCGGTACTTCTGAGGTCACCTTTCGCTCTCAAGATTACACAGGATGGGCAAACGCAAGACCGTCTGCAAAAGTGATCGCAGAATTCGAAGATAACGATCCAAGGTTGGAACTTGCTATCCTAGAAGACAGCGATAACACCTATGGCCCAGAAGGCGTCTATCAGTTTCCTTGCCCGGGTTGCGTAGGAGGGCCTGTTTGGTACAAGTTCTCACAGCTATATGACAACCAAGATGTTTCGCAAAATAGCGGCGTTAATGTACGTATCATGAGATATGCCGATGTCGTTTTGATGAAGGCCGAAGTAGAGCTGAACCTAGGAAATGATCAAGATGCGATCGACCTATTGAATGAGATCAGAGATCGTGCAGAAATGCCTCGATATGGTACGGCCATTATGGATGCCCGAGGTTTCCCTGTAAATACACCCGAACAGATCTTTAGAGCGATCGTACATGAACGGTTTGTAGAGCTCTGCGGCGAACAACAACGCTTCGACGACTTGGTGCGGTGGGATTTGGACGACCAGGAACTTTCTATTTTCCCTGATGAGAATTTTGACAACCCCGCGCTTCAAACAGTAAGAGCTTACGATCCAAGCGTTCATCGCGTCATGCCAATCCCACAGAACGAAATTGATGCAAATACACAAATTGGAGCAGGTGACCAGAATCCTGGTTATTAAGCTTTGAATTAGCAATTGTCTAAATGAGCGGAAATTTCTTTTCGCTCATTTTTTCTTTATCTTCATTATCTATAAAGAATGACCAATAAAATGCATAAACAAATAAGAATAGCGTTGAGGCTCACCAAGGCATTGCTCGTTCTTATCATGATCGGTTGCCAAACTAGTGAAAAGGATGAGAAAAATCCGTCTAAAAAAACCGAGGAAGTAAAGATCTTCGCCAAACTCGTTGCAGAGAATACAGGTATAACTTTCGAAAATACCCTAAGCGAAACAGATACACTCAATTACTTTACCTACCCCTATATTTATATGGGAGGAGGCGTCGCTGCTGGGGATATCAATAATGACGGCCTTACCGATATTTTTTTTACAGGAAATATGGTTTCCAATAGGTTGTACCTCAATAAGGGCAACTTGACCTTTGAGGACATCACCACAGCCGCTGGGCTTGGCGGCGACCATCGATGGTACACGGGAACAACGATGGCCGATGTAAATGGAGACGGGCTTTTGGATATATATTGCCTTGTAGCTGGCCAGTCTGGAAACAAACAAAATCAACTTTTCATAAATAATGGTGATAATACCTTTGAGGAGCGAGCAGCCGATTTTGGCTTGAATGATGCTGGAAATAGCGTAGATGCCACTTTTTTTGATTTCGACAATGACGGGGACTTGGATGTATACGTGGCCAACTACCCAGTTACCCCTTTCGAATACAACAGCTTCCATTACAAAATGAGAATGGATCGGGTGACCGATTTAGAGACGGATAATCTATATAGGAATGATGGGGAGCGTTTTACCAAGATCACCGAAGATGCAGGAGTAAAATTGTATAGCCTGTCATTGAGTGTTACAGCATCCGACCTTAATGACGATGGTTGGACCGACCTTTACATATCTAATGATTTCGGTACTCCAGATTGCTTGTACATCAATCAAAAAGATGGAACCTTTAAAAATGAGATCAAGAATGCCACTGCACATACGTCTTTCTATGGAATGGGAGTGGATATCGCCGATTTCAATAATGATGGACTCCTAGATATTGTTCAAATGGACATGGATGCCGCCTCCAATAGACGATCAAAGGCCAACATGGCCAGCATGAATCCCGAGCTATTCGAAAATATTGAAAGAGTCGGATTCCATTACCAATACATGCAAAACACCTTGCAACTAAATACGGGATATTCTCAACAGGGTGTTCCAAAACTGAAGGACATTTCTCGATTGGCGGGTATTTCGTCCACAGATTGGAGCTGGGCACCGCTGTTGGCAGATTTTGACAATGATGGCCATAAAGACCTGTTCGTTTCCAATGGTACGCGCAGAGAGATCAATAACAAGGATTATTTCGAAAGCCTTAAAGGAGAGAAAAAGCATAAAGATAGCTTGCTGATCAAAAGCCTTAGGATCCCTTCAGAGCCTATTGATAACTATATGTTCAAAAACAATGGTGACCTCACATTTACAAAAAGCAACGCTGAATGGGGTATTGAAGACAAAGGCTTTTCCAATGGTGCCACCTATGCAGATCTAGATAATGACGGCGACCTAGAACTCATCATTAACAATATCGACAAACAGGCATCCATTTTTCAAAATCAGAGCGCCACCTTTAACAACCATCTTAAAATAGCGCTTAAGGGCGATTCAAAAAACACATATGGGATAGGTGCAAAAGTTCGAATATACCATGGCGATGAGCAACAGGTACAAGAAGTTTCTTTAAGCCGAGGCTTCCAATCTTCGGTAGCACCACAGCTTCACTTTGGCCTTGGCAAAGATGAAATGGTAGATAGTCTTGTCGTCCTATGGCCTAATCAAAAGATACAGCGATTGACAAAGATTGCCGCGAACAGCGATTTAATGCTCGATGCGCAACTCGCCGGAGAAAAGAAAATAGATACACCAAAAATCGTAGCCCAGCTTTTTCAGAGTGATTCGGATACCTTGGCGCTCTATAAACACAAAGAGAACACCTACGATGACTTTAAAAATGAAATTCTCTTACCGCATAAGACCTCCAGATTTGGCCCAGGCATTTCGGTGGGTGATCTAAACGGTGATGGCTTGGACGATTTTTATATCGGCGCGGCGTCTAAATATCCAGGCGGGCTGTTCTTCCAAACAAAAGAGGGTTCATTCGAACAACAAAAGCTAAAGATCTTACTAAAAGATAGAATGCATGAAGACATAGGGTCCCTTATTTTTGATGCTGATAACGACGGAGACAACGACCTTTATATCGTAAGCGGCGGCAACGAGTTTGGTCCAAGAGCAAAGTTGCTCCAGGATAGACTTTATGTTAATCAAGGGGATGGTAACTTTGTGAAAAGCAACAATGCCTTACCTCCTATTTTCGAAAGTGGTGGCAGAGTGTATGCCTGCGATTTTGATAAAGATGGTGACCAAGACCTATTTGTCGGTAGCAGACTGATCCCAGGGAACTACCCCTATCCAGCCAATAGTTACATTCTAGAGAATGTGAGCACCCCAGGTAAGCCGCGATTCATCAATGTCACACAAACGATCGCACCTGGTTTGAACAAACTAGGTTTGGTGACCTCAGCACAATGGATGGACTATGACAACGACGGTTGGAAAGATCTGGCGATCGCCGGGGAATGGATGAACATCAGGCTTTTCAAAAATACTGGCAAGGAGCTTAAAGAGGTCACAAAAAAGGTTGGTTTAGAGCAGACTGCTGGTTGGTGGTTCAGTTTAAAGGCAAACGACATCGACCAGGATGGTGATATTGACCTCATCGCTGGAAATCTTGGGGATAACTATAAGTACAAGGCAAATGGTAGCGAGACCTTTGATGTCTATTTGAATGATTTTGATGGAAATAACTCCAATGATATTGTATTGAGCTATTATAACGAGGGTGAACAATATCCGGTGAGAGGTAGAGAATGTTCTTCACAGCAAATGCCCAACATAAAGAAGAAGTTCAAGAATTATGATGCCTTTTCTAAAGCCACTTTAGTGGATGTCTATGACGAGGATAAGCTGGAAAACAGTATCCACTATCAAATATCATCATTCAAAAGTGCGGTCTTTTACAATGAAAATGGAAAATTTATAAGAAAGGACCTGCCAATAAAAGCACAGATGGCTCCGACAAATCAAATCCTGGTCGCGGATTTTGACCTCGACGGCAAGAAAGATATGATATTTGGTGGCAATCTATATGCCTCTGAGGTAGAAACACCGAGGGCTGATGCGGGTCATGGCGTATTTTTAAAAGGGACCAACGACAACCTATTTGTGGTACCTCCGGTTAAAGAAACGGGACTCTTTATGGACGGGGATGTGAAAGACCTAGCTACAATTACCATCAAAGGCAAACCTTACATCCTAGTGGCGCAGAACAACGATTTCTTAAAATTTATCGCAATTACCAATAACGTAACCTTTTAGAGAAAACTCACTAATAAGTCTGACACAAGATTCTCGGAAGGTCTTCTATTTACAAACACGATCGGACCAGAGATTTTTGAAGTTAGCAGCGCTTGTGCGTCTTACTATTCATAGGCCGCAACGATCACATCGGCGATTTCAACAAATGGCCAACTCAAAGTTCGTCGGTCAAATATGGCGAGCCCATCGTTAGAAACACCGCTATTGCCATTGTCCCACCACACGCTTGAAATACCCCTGTTAGCGGCACTATTAGCGTAGAAAGTCGCATGCGCTAGGCGATCTTCAAAATTATTCTGATTTCCAGAACTCCACTCGCCCAATACCACAGCCTTTCCATTATCGACAAATTTTGACTTGATCCGGTCCATTTCGGCAGTTAATTGAGCCTTGTCCTCATCAGTGCCCCAAGTCGCATCAGTGCCCTCTAGCGTAAACGGAAATGGAAAGTATGAGTGCAGCGAAACAATTGTATTTTGATCGTTATTAGGTATTACCAAAGCATTCATGGCAATTGGTAAGGTGCTTGCTGCGTAGGTAGAGATCATGAGCTTTCGCAAACTATTGTTACCTCCGGTCGCTCTTATCGCATCGAGTGCTGTCTTATGATATTGATTGACCATGTCTCTTCCCTCCGCGGTTCCTCCTGTCCACTCCTCGGGGCTATCTTCATAGCGAGGTTCGTTCAAGGTCTCAAAAATAACATAGTCACTGTAGTTCTTAAATCTGTTTGCGACCTGTGTCCATAATTTGGAAAGTCGGGCTTTCACCTCGTCCCCTTTAGGATAGGTTGGAATGATCCAAGGATCATCATGATGCACATTGATGATCACATACATATTATTGGCTCTCCCGTAGTTGACGACCTCCTCCACACGATCCAACCAGGACTTCTCTATGATGTAATTGGGGGCAGGACCCTGATGAAAACGCCAGGTCACTGGAACGCGAATGGTGTTGAATCCTCTTTCGGCAACCTTATCGATCATTTGCCTCGTTGTAACAGGATTTCCCCAAACAGTTTCGTTCTCGCCTTCCACATCCAAGCTGTTCCCCAAATTCCATCCCATCTTCATTTCAGAAACCATTTCTATGGGAGAGATCTCGCGCATAGCACCATCATCGAACGTACTCACAATCACATTCCCTTCATTGGGTATCATCGTTACATTTACCTGATCTGAACTACAGGAAATAATAAGGATCAATAATATATAAACACTGGTAAAACACTTCATTTTCAAACAGTTTTATTTCAAAATTAGCTAAAACGAGTCTCAAGCGAGCGACAAGAATGATGTAAAAGCTAGATGAAATGTTGCATGTATCACCAATAATTATCTGGTGATACTGAATCCTTTGATTCTACTGGTGTCTTTACGACAACTTTGTCATTACTATAAACAATAAAGGCATTTGGCATCTCTTCTCCTTCAAGGCGACTTTATTTGACACTGAACAGACCTTAGACTTCCGCCACGATACCATAGCTAATGCACCTTTGAGCTCCTTTTCCGAGAACTTCACCTTTATCTCACGAAAAGGTCAATATTTCCACCGAATGAGCTAGCACTATTGCTTGTATATCATTTAATTGAAGTTGAAAAAAATATCATGGTAAGCAAAGAATATATTTTTCGGTTTTTAAGGGATCTAAGAAAGAACAATAGCAAAGACTGGATGGACGAACATCGCGACCGCTATGAGACCGCAAAGGAACGATGGATCGAAGAAGTAAGCAATATCCTAGAGCGGCTCTCAAGGCATAACGCAGAGTTTGATCGCGTAGACCCAAAAAAGACGATCGAGCGAATCAATAACAATTTGTTATATCATCCAAATAAACCAACCTACAAACATCATTTTGGATGTGAGGCTCTTGGAAAGAAGGGAAATGGTACCCTATACATTTCAATCGGACCCTCAAGGTCATTCGTTGGTGGCGGCATTCACAACCCATCTAAAGAAGACCTTGATAACCTTAGAGAGGCCATTGACTACAATGGCGAAGAGCTGCGCAAGATCATTGACTCAAAAGATATTCAAGATTATTTTGGTGGCCTTACAGAAGATGATCAAAAGCTCAAAACCGCTCCACGAGGCTACGATCAAGACCATGAGCATATCGAATTGTTGCGACGGAAGGACTTTACGGTGATGAAACAATTGACAGAGGAAGAGGTTACCGGAGACCATTTTATAGATATCGTTGAAGAAGCCCATTTGAAGATGAGACCTTTCAATTCCTATCTTCAAGAGGCGTTGGGCAAATAAGAAGCTGTAAACTGCGTGAACATGATCGTCTAGATATAGAGGTCACTCCTGCTCCAACTTCTCAAAATACCCATCGAGGTACGACAGTCTTTTTTTTAACCAATCTTTCAGATAGGTCAAATGCGCTTCGTTTGACTGATCAGAAGGCCAAATCAAACCTTCTCTTTCATATACCTTATTGCTCTCGAAGGTTTGGTACAGTTTGTCGATCTCTCCAAGCAAGGATTCATTGCTAAAAACAGTCGCTCGTAGCGCTTTCCACCTACTTACCAATCTATATTTATAATCGTTCGGGTTTTCCTTGATGAGCCTATCAAATAATCCGTTGCTCAATACATCATCCGTTGTGGAAATGCGACGCCCGTCTATAATAGTACCCAAAACACCATCTAAATCCCATGGCACGATAAAATAAGGACCACTTATATCATATCTGGCCACAAACAGATTTTTACCCAAATTATCCGTTGCACGCAGCATATTGACAAAAAGGAAGTAATCGATCACATTATCTAAGTGAACGTACTGATCGATTCGCGCAGCAAATACATCAGATTCTGAATTGACCACAAAATCGGTAAAGGCATGTAAATTATTCCAATAGTATTTATAATTGACCAGCGGATAACTCATTTCATAACCGCCCCAATAGGGAGATCTGTTGTCAAAATCAGGTGCTTTTTTGAATTCGGGAGCACCTCCATATCGCACGGCTTTAAAAAGTTCTCCTCTTGGTTGATCGTTCTCTGGCTCCTTTAGTTGGAGAAGCTTCCTGTCAACATCTTCTGTCAAAGTAAAGAGGCCTTGATATTCATTATTCAAAAATACCTCAACGAAGCGCATATCGATACCGCTCTTTGCTTCAGGTTCCTGCTGTATGTAGTAAGGTTCATGTATCGATAGCCATAATTTGGAGGCGAGATAAGAACGCAGTCTCAGAGGTTCGTCATAGAGTCCGTCCAAGATCCAATCGTCATCGCTTCGCAGCTTTTTAAATTGGAGGTCGACATTTTCCTTACCCCATTTATCCTTCCAGAACTCGAGGTCGTAGTTCTTCTTTGGAAAGCCCAAAGAGATATTCCCACGCAATTCGATTCCCACAATTTGTTCAATCGTTTGCTTTTGGTCGGCGAAATAGAACTGCGCCATTTTTTTTGGTTCATTGACGATGGCATCTTTGATGGTGATGGAGATCACCGGTAATTGGGTGATGTAGAGCGCATAGCCCTCTTCATTTTGAAATCTTTGCGAATAGCTTAGACTATCAGAGGGAATATTGAACTTATATGTATCTCCAAAACGTATTGAAAAACTGGAATGAGCCTGTTTTAAAGAATCCGTGATCTCAATGTTCCAGATGATCAATTTGTGTGCAGTGTCAATACCAAAACTATGCTGAGTTGGTACGATCTCTTTCCCGATTTGTGAACGTGCGTCACGACTGAAAAGCATGAAGGTCAACAAAAGAAATAAAGGATACCGTCTTGGCATGATCACAGGATGATAAGGTAATAGTTACGTTCAAATTTACGCATATTTGTCCTTTGCCAACCGCACGTAGATCGATGGCCAACATTTGAGCTGAAGTACAAGCTGCTACTTTCACTTTGTGCTATACCCATGAAAAATATTTCTTTTTAATGGCTTGTTCATTTTCCTCTAGGTAAGCGATAAAGGCCTTGGCAGCGGGAGATAGTTTCTTGTTTGTTAACCAAACGATGTTCCATTGGGTATGAATCGGCAATCCTTTATATGGAATAACGGTAATATCCCCTTGTTCTACAGCATTTCGTATACCGATCATCGGCATTATCGAATATCCCAAACCCGCGATGACCGCCTGCTTTAAGGCCTCATTGGACGTTAGCTCAATTTTCTTTGCTACAGGAAAATTCTTCTCATAGATGAATGCTTCCATAGCATTGCGCGTGGCAGAACCCTTTTCTCTGAAGAGGAGTGGCTGTTCTTTGAAAATAGTTTCTTTCTTGCCCTTTCTGTTTCGCTCACGTTCCGAGCCACCGACCAAATACAGGCTGTTCTTTAGCAATGGCAATTGCTGAAGCGAAAGATTTTCTGGCAATACCGATACCAAAGCGAAATCCACACGATTTTCCTCTAAGTCACGTACTACCTTTTGCTTATTGGTCACATCCATATTAAAATCAATCCCTGGATGCATGTTAACAAAACCTGATAAATAATAGGGCATCACATACTTACCTGTAGAAACTACGGAGATAGATAATTTCCCCGCCAGCTTTCCTTGATACTCCTTGGTTCTATAATCGATGGTGGCCACCTCGTCCAGAATCCTTCTGGCAGCCTTCGCAATATCCTCTCCGAAAGCTGTGACATATAGTTGTCTTCCTATGACTTCTGTAAGAGGTAACGGAAATTGATCCTGGAATTTCTTCAACTGAATCGAAACGGCAGGCTGGGTTAGGAATAATGCTTCGGAAGCTTTGGTAATACTTCGTTTCTCTACGATCTCGAGAAAAATCTGAAGTTGGTGCAAGGTGTAATTCATAAATAGTGTTTATGTTTAAAATAATAAAAATAAATAAAAATATATGAATTTTTCCTCTGACATTTGCATAGAAAACGAAAAGAAATGTCAAAAACTATCCCGCTTCTACAAGACAAAAGATCTCTAAAAAGACCAATTATGATTTTTAGTAGTGCAGAAACACTTTCGTTCAGAATTCATAAGAAATGGCTATTAAATATCACGAGAAGGTTAGTATCGCTAGCTGTCGCGCTATCCTATCTATTGGTCGTTTGGATTAGCTATTCCTCCAACTCGGAGACCTTTTGGCCCCTTGTGAAAGCGGGAACTGTTTTAGCATTATTACTCATTTATGTCCTATTAGACAAAACAATAAACTAAGAAATTATGGAAACAACTAAAGTACTTCACAAAGTTCAACTGGTAGATGGCATGTTTACGCCTTCGGAAGCATCAGATGTTATCAACAACCTTATCGATGTAAAGATCAACTTCCACAAGCTACATAGACTATCCATGCGTGAAGGAGATGAACATTGCAACACGAGCTATGACGATGGTCGTCTTTCTCAGCTACTTGCAGAAAAAGAAGAATTCAAAGCAGTCTATCGCGAGGCCAAACTTTCTGGAAAAACGGTACGTATCAATGGAATCATTAATGTAGAAATCAGCGATCATTAAATTCAATGGATTTACATCTTCTGGCTGACAATCTTACAAATCCGGCGCTACTGTTCTTTATTCTCGGTCTACTCGCTTCGCAGATCAAAAGTGATCTAGAAATTCCAAAAAATTCATCCAAATTCATTTCTCTATATCTCTTGCTCGCCATCGGTTTCAAAGGTGGGCAAGAGTTAGCACATAGTAGCTATACGAGTGACATAGGATGGTCTATCATCACTGGTGTTGCGCTTGCCTTGCTGGTCCCCATATATACTTTTTTCATACTACGTTTTAAATTTAGTGTGGAAAATGCAGGTGCTATTGCAGCAGCTTACGGATCGGTAAGTGCGGTTACCTTTGTAACAGCGGTGAGTTTCCTAGAAATAGAGCAAATCAATTTTGGAGGCCATATGGTGGCTGTTATGGCGCTCATGGAAGCACCATCGATCATCATCGGAGTGCTGCTCATAAGAATGTTCAGCAATGGTAAAAAGACCTCCCAAGAATTTAAAGGTATCCTAAAGCATGCGGTCACTAATGGAAGTGTCCTACTGATCATTGGAAGCCTCGTCATTGGTTTTATGGCAAGCGAAGCACAAGCAGCAGGTATTAAACCATTTACCACAGATATCTTTAAAGGCTTTTTAGCTGTATTTCTTTTAGATATGGGAATTACCAGTGGAAAGAAAATCGGAACATTTGTTAAAAAGGGATGGTTTGCACTACTCTTTGCAATCGTGATACCCTTGGTGAACGGTATTATCATTGCCTTGTGCTCACAATTTTTCTTAAGTAATACCGGAGACCGCTTCTTGCTTGCGATCTTGGCGGCCAGTGCCTCATACATAGCCGTACCCGCCGCCATGCGAATCGCTGTCCCAAAGGCCAACCCTAGTTTATATTTGCCCATGGCCCTTGCCATCACATTCCCGTTCAATATTACACTTGGTATGCCTATCTATTTATATCTGATACAAATTTCCCCATAGTTCTCTGTGTAAATGTTGGAACGAAATAGAAATTGACCAAAATATACACTTATAAGCATTAAAAAAAGCCTTTCGGTTTTGACGAAAGGCTTTTTCCTTTTCACAATAGCGATGCTTTATTTCTTTTTTTGTTGCTCTTTGATGGTAGTTGAATCGATATCAAAATCGTTTGTTTCAACGTTCGTATTGCCTGTTGGATTTGTAGGATTCTCTTGTTCCACTTTTCTTTTAAATTTTCTTTTATCTTCAAAAATTCCCATGTCGTATATTTTAAATGTTATCAAATAATTTTATTGTTGTTGTTGCGGTAAAAGAATTCCATCGATTCCATGAAGAACTCCATTCGACGCTTCTTCGTCGGGCATCACTATCTTTGATTGAAGGGCATTTTCATCAGTGATGTACATTTCCCCATCGATTAGTGAGAGCGAAATATAGCCACCATTCAATGTCTTTAGACGCAATGCGTTTCGATTTGCTTCTATTGCCGATTCTAGCGTTGCATGATCGAACTCATCTTTTACGATATGGTATTGTAAAATATTGATGGTCTCTTCCATGCCCTGCGGCGTTTTCAGATGGGCCAGTTTGGCATCGGTCAAACGACTGAATGCATTATTGATGGGTGCAAATATGGTGATGTCGTCCGCGGTCTCCACCTTTTCGTACACCCCACTAGCTCTTAGCAATTTGTTCAACGTGTTAAACTCGGCATTGTCGTTGATGATCTCAACTAGCGGACGGACTTCATCAAACGTAGTATCGGGTGCCAGGTCTCTCAAATCCTTGCTGGCCACCGGTGTTTGATTATCGAGTGTCGGTGAAATTTCTTTCTTCTTTTCTCCACCACAAGCGATCATCAGTATTGCGGCAATGGTCAATAATAGGATTTCAAATTTTATCTTTTTCATCATATCTTTTTTCTTTTAAATTACTGATCTTCTTTTCTTTGGAATGATGCAATGGCGATAAATATTAACTCGTATAATTTCTAAGCCATATTAGTAAAGCATGGTCCAAATGATTATCGAGCTATTAAGAGATCATCGTTTAAACGGATTGCATCGCTGGATAATCGATATATCCTTCACGACCAGGAGTGTAAAACAGATCTTGCTTTGGTTCGTTCAGTTGAGCATCCTCTTTCCAACGTTCGATAAGGTCAGGATTGGCAATGAACGGTCGCCCGAAGGCTACAAGGTCGCCAAAATTGGCTTGTAAATGGCGCTCCGCAGTTTCGGGGTCATAGCCTCCCGAAAGTATCAAAGTACCATTGAATTTTTTTCTGATTGACCTTCTGATTTCCTCAGGAAGTGGTGCTGCTCCCATAGACTCATGATTCACCAGATGGATATAGGCAATGCCAATTTCATTTAAATTTTCAGCCAACATATCATATTGCTCATGTTGTCCATCAAAACCTTTAATATCATTCATCACACCATTGGGTGATAATCTAATTCCAGTCTTTTCCTTTCCAATCTGGTCTGCAACACGCTTTACGATTTCAATGGCTAAACGGTTTCTGTTCTCCATGCTTCCTCCATAACTGTCGTCTCGTTCATTAGCCACTGGATTTAAAAACTGTTCTATCAAATAGCCATTTGCCGCGTGCACCTCAACCCCATCAAAACCAGCCTTAATCGCATTGTTTGCAGCTTCTACATATTCTTCAATTACCAACTCGATATCTCTTTGGGTCATTGCCTTTGGGGTTGGCAATGGTTGTTCTCCTTTACCATCAACGTACATTTTGGTAGTATGAGCGGCCAGTGCCGACGAGGATAATACTTGGGCCCCGGCAGGCATGTTTTCTGGATGACTAATTCGTCCCGTATGCATCAGTTGAATAAAGATCTTTCCTCCGTTGTCGTGAACCGCATCTGTTACCTTTTTCCAAGCTGTGGTTTGTTCTGGATTATAAATTCCTGGTATTCTGGGATATCCTACTCCATTAGGTGATGGAGCCGTTCCTTCGGTGATAATTAGACCAGCACCACTTCTTTGCCCGTAATAGGTTGCCATAATCTCTGTTGGTATATGATCATCGGTTGCGCGACTTCGGGTCATCGGGGCCATGACCACTTTATTTTTTAGTTCTAAATTTCTACTGTATGGACTTAAGAGATTTTTATATTTTGTCATTTTATATATTTTTTACTTTTGATTATCAATTCCTAAAGTGTATTGGACATTAATTGTTTCTCAATGCTTCAATCAATTCTTCCTTATTCATCGTAGAACGGCCTTCGATCTCTAATTCCTGAGCTTGTTGATAGAGTTCTTCTTTCGTTCTATCTTCATAATTGGATGCCTTCCCACCCTTTTTTCCACTATTATCAGTGTTGGCTATCCTCGCTGCTTTTTCTTTACTGTATCCTTTGTCTCGTAGCGCTTCATACTGCTCTTCATTCTTTATACTTGGTCGTCCCATCTTTTTTTCTCAAATGTATTTAAAGTACGTACAAAAGCTTGTCTCAATTCGAAGCGACTGTTGCTCAAATGCAAATGAATCAAACATCATACTGAAACCGCACCGTTTTTCATCGTTA
The DNA here is from genome assembly GCF_042675645.1 of Sungkyunkwania multivorans. Classification (NCBI taxonomy): domain Bacteria; kingdom Pseudomonadati; phylum Bacteroidota; class Flavobacteriia; order Flavobacteriales; family Flavobacteriaceae; genus Sungkyunkwania; species Sungkyunkwania multivorans. The sequence continues at coordinate 50,401 of NZ_JBHTJH010000001.1, forward strand.
TTCAAAGACCTTTGTAGGCAGAAAATAGAAAAACAATGACAACAGCAGAACAATTAGAACTGAACAATTTAGCCGATGTGGAATATGAGATCTTTCCACTGCTCAAAACAAGATATAGTCCTCGAATATTTTCAGATGCGCTACTGCCCGAAGTAGAAATAATGAAGCTATTTGAAGCAGCCAGATGGGCTGCCAGCTCCTATAATAGACAACCGTGGCGATTTGTCTATTGCCAACGCAAATCATCAGCATATGCTACACTTCTCGATTGCTTAAGCACGTTTAATCAGGCGTGGGCTTCGAATGCTCCTTTGCTTATCATTACGATCTTCAAAGAAAAGACAGCTGATGGGAAAGATAATTTTCATGCCTTGCACGACTTAGGTCTGGCCATGGGAAATATGACCATCCAAGCGCAATCAGCGAATATCGCTTTGCATCATATGGCAGGTGTCGATATCGAAAAGGTGAAGGACGCCTTTCAAATTCCAGAAGGGTTTCACATTAACTCGGTCGTTGCCGCTGGTTACTATGGAGGAGATCCCAACACACTCAGCGAGGACCTGAAAAAAGAAGAAAAGGCTTCAAGAGATAGAAGACCGGTGGTGGAATTTGCTTTTGAAAATGAATGGAAAAATTTAAAATAATCATTAAACACAAAAACATATTATGCAATTAGTATTTGAATATCACGACGTGACAGCAAGTGACAGATTAGAGGAAGCTGTAAAAGAAAAAATGGCCCGTCTAGGGGAAAAGTATGATTTTGTGCATCGTGCAGACATATTTTTTAAAAACGAAAATACCAGTGATGACCTTGGGAAAATATGCGATATCCGATTAAGCGCTCCAGGACCAAGAATATTCGCATCCACCAATGCAGACAGCTATCTGAGTGCCATCGCCGAGACTGTGAGAGATCTCGACAAACAACTTGAAAAGCGCAAAGTAGAATTATATCATTAAAAGTCGATGCATCTTTAGGATATCCCGATTTTTAAAACAAGTATTGAAGCATCGCAGGAATGACCAATAGAATTAACGAAGACCGAACTAGGAAGCTCAATAAGGGCGAACTTAACAATAATGGAACATACGTACTCTATTGGATGCAACAATCACAGCGTAGTTTTTATAATCATGCCCTAGAATATGCAATCGACTTGGCAGACGATCTGGATAAGCGTGTGGTTGTCGTATTTGTGATTGACCCAGATTATCCGGATGCCAATTTGCGGCATTATCAATTCATGCTGGAAGGTATCCAAAAGGTAAGACAAGAATTAGATGATCGCAATATCAAATTCGTTACGAAAATTGGGGAACCCATAAAGGAAGTTATTTCCTTATGTGAAAATAGTGCGGCGGTGATAATGGATAAAGGCTATTTAAGACACCAAAGACAATGGCGAAAGGAGATAAGCAGCAAGTTAAAGGTGGCGGCCTTTGAAATTGAGTCTGATGTCGTTGTGCCCGTCGAAGAAGTTTCTGACAAACAAGAATATGCTGCTAGGACCATAAGAAAAAAATTGATGAGCCAGTGGGAAAACTATCTCCATCCCATACGATCAAAAACCCCAAAGAAAAGTTCTCTCCGTCTAAAGATCGATGGCGAAGATTGGAAAACGGTAAAGGAACTTATAGAAAAGATTGAAGTCGATAAAGAGGTAGCACCCGTATCATCCTTCAAAGGAGGCACTGATGAAGCAAAACGAATCTTCGATAATTTCTTATCCTCCTCATTAAAGAATTATGACTCATTACGAAATAAACCACTGAAAGAAGCTGTCTCCAAGATGAGTCCTTATCTTCACTTTGGTCAAATTTCGCCTATCTGGATCCTCAATAAAATAACAAATAAGAATACCTCTGAGAACACTAAAAGTTATATTGAAGAATTATTGGTAAGGCGAGAATTGGCGATCAATTTTGTCTATTATCAAAAAGACTACGATTCTTTTCAATGTTTACCAGACTGGGCACGAGAATCGTTGGAAAAGCATGATGAGGACGACCGTCCTTATTCTTATACCAGAAATGAGCTGGAGGCAGCACAAACGCATGATGATCTCTGGAACAGCTGCATGGAGCTAATGAAGCAAAAAGGATATTTACATAATTATCTGCGAATGTATTGGGGCAAAAAAATATTACACTGGAGCAGCTCCTCGTCCTATGCTTACAAGACAGCACTCTACCTCAACAATAAATATTTTTTAGATGGTCGAGATGCCAACTCCTATGCAAATATCGGTTGGATATTTGGTCTGCATGATCGCGCTTGGAAAGAGCGAGAGGTCTTCGGTAAAGTAAGGACCATGACCCTGAAAGGAATGAAGAGAAAATTCGATGTTTCAGAATTTCTTGAGGAGACACAAAATGATCTATCATCCGCCAAGTAGTTTCCAGCTTTTTGAAACGAGCTACAATTTAAGGCTAACGAGCAAAATGCTCTTCAGACGTTAGACTATTTTTAAGAGAGCATTCAACGTTCAGTTGAAAAATTAGCTTATGAATCAAATTATTAATTAAAAAAATGAAATAATGAGTGTAAAAGACCTTACAGATGATAAAGCCCAAGATAAACTTGAACAACTTGTGAATACCATCGAAGTGGCGATGATGATCACAGATCTATCAAAAAGACCACTTAATGCAGTTCCCATGTACACCAAACAAGTGGACAAAAAAGGAGATATATGGTTTTTAAGCCACATAAGTAGTGAACATAATCTTGACCTGAAAAATGGCAATGATGTACAATTGCTTTATAACGACACTAAAAACGATCAATACATAAGCGTATATGGTAAAGGAGCCATCGTCACCAATGCAGATATGATCCATCAATTGTATGATGACAATATCGATGGGAAATGGTTTGATGGACCTACAGACCCACTGCTTTCCGCAATCAGAATTACACCGTCGGAGGCCTACTATTGGGATAATAAAACCAATAAATTTGTTTCCTTCTTCAAAAAGAGTTGGGCAGCCATCACTGGCACAAAAGCAGACCTAGGAAAAAAAGGTCATCTTGAAGTATAACAAACGGAAAATCGAATTTTTATTCGACCAACAAACTACACAGGCATCATTATAAACGTGCTCGCATCTTTATAATGATGCTCTCAATTATGAAAGACAATTCGCTAAAATTACCATGGGTCTATCCCTTTATTGCTGGTGTTCTTTTTCTAGTATCCTCCTGTGCTTCATTTAAAGAACAATCGCTAAGGACCGCATCGGCAGATTCAACATCAAACTCGAGTAGCAATTACGAGATCTTCCTTGCCGGTGGCTTCGGCTCGGGGAGTCTTCAAGACACTCTCGCCCTTCATCAACTACGGAAACAACTTTTGAGTGCCTCTGCGAACAGCACGCTCATCTTTACTGGCGATAATGTGCCTGCCGTAAAAAACAAACAGACCTTTGACGAAGCTTACCTAAAAAGACAACTAGATATTCTTAAAGACTACAAGGGTTCGGTGATCTTTCTTCCTGGTAGCAACGAATGGGCCAGTTGGGATACTCGACTTGTGGAATTGACAGAGAAATACTTGAAAGATAAAGATTTACAGCATGTAAAAGTTTTACCAGAAAACGCCTGTCCGGTCGAACAGGTCATCATCAGTGAAGAATTGGACCTGATCCTTATCGATAGTCGATGGTTCACCGCAGATTGGAATCGCGTTGACAACATCAATAGAAAATGTACCGATATCCTAACACGTCGAAGGTTTGCCGAAGAGTTAGAAGGCTATATCAATGATGCTCAAGACAAAAATTTGGTCATCGCCATGCATCACCCAGTTTTTAGCAACGGCAGCTATGCAGGCAACCACACTCTTAAACAGCATCTTCTGCCTTTACCTGGCGTTGCATCATTGTACAGGAAAATCGAGGAATTGGCTGCATTCTCACCCAACAATTTGGGCAATCGTAGATATAAATATTTCAGGATCCTATTAAGTGCTCTTGCGCAAAAATCAGATAGAATTACCTTCCTGTCTGGACATGAAGAAAGCTTGCAATATTTGAAATCTAAAAACCTTCATCAGGTGATCAGCGGAAGCCTCAATACAATTGCTCCCACCTACCGCTCTAAGGATGAGATAGTGGCGGTAGGTGGCGGATTACGATATGAAGGGATTTATACAAACCCCGCCAAGGGATTTGCAAAATTGACCTACTTCGACGATGGCGCCTCCAAGGTCACTTTCCACATCAACGAAGGAATCACCAAAAGCTTTGATATTCTTCCTCCTTTTGGAAAGAAAGAACAACGCCAAACCAATTATGCCGAACTCCCCTCCACCTACAAAACTTCCATATTTCAAGATTCGACCAAACTGAAAAAAAGTGGTTTTTATAAATTCTGGTGGGGAGAACGTTTCCGCTCGTATTACGGAAAAAAAGTGACGGCGCCCGTAGCTGATCTAGATAGTCTTTTTGGAGGACTCAAAATAGCAAAGGAAGGCGGAGGGCATCAATCCCAAACATTACGTCTCATCACGGATGATGGGAAGGAATACGCCATGCGCTCCCTTCAAAAGAATGCGTTAAAATTTCTGAAATTTAAGGTGAAAGGGATTGCGTACAGTGAAGATGACTATAAAGGAACGTGGATACAAAAGGTGGTGTCAGATTTTTTTACCACAAGCCATCCATATATGCAACTGGTGATCGATCCCTTGGCCGAAAAAGCAGCTGTGAACCATGCTGAAACGCAACTGTTCTATGTCCCCAAACAAAAGGCCTTGGGAGCATATGCAGAAGAATATGGTGATGACCTCTATTTTATAGAACAACGGCCATCTGATGAGCAATATCGATTTGATGGTTATCGCAGAACATTACCGGCGGTACCAGGCAAGATTCCAGATTTTGAGAGCACCACCGACATGCTAGAAAAGATCAAAGGGGACGAATCATATATGATCGACCAGAAAAGTTTTATCCGAGCACGAATATTTGATATGCTCATAGGTGATTGGGACCGTCACGAAGACCAATGGCGTTGGGCCGAATACAACGTAAAAGATAGTAGCAAGAAGATCTTTATGCCAATACCAAGAGATCGAGATGCGGCATTTAGCCGTTTCGATGGCACGGCGATTCCGCTCATACAGCTCTTTGTTCCAGATACACGTTTTTGGCAATCTTACAGGAAGGAGATCAAGGATACCAAATGGTTCAATGCAGAAGGAAACAATCTCGATCGGGCCCTACTCAATCAATACGGAGTGGACGTATGGATCGAAGAAGCCAAATTCATCCAAGACCATATCACCGATAAAGATATCGAGCAGGCTTTTGAAAGACTTCCCAAAGAGGTGCAGGACAGCACAGCTTCAAGATTTAAGACCGTTCTTAAAGCCAGATTGAAAGACCTGCCTTCCTATGCAAGATCCTATGGCAGCTATTTAAATGAGGTGGTTAGCATTCACGCCACGGAAAAAGATGATAAGATCATCATCGAACGACTGAATAATGGGAAGACCAGGATCACTTTAAGACGAATTTTCTCTGATGAACCCAATGAGATCTTCTACGAGCGCAGCTTTGATGAGAACGAGACACGAGAGATCTGGGTCTTTGGCCTAGGCGACAACGACATTTTTGAAGTGACTGGCACTGAAAGATCAAACACAATGATTCGATTGATCGGGGGTTATGGCGAGGATGTTTTCAATATTAAGAATGACCGGAAAGTCAAGGTCTATGACTGGAGCCATGAGGCAATCACTTTCGAAGACCAGAAGCCGCGAAAATCATTGACCAACACCTATCGGGCCAATACATTTCACTGGCGCTATTTTAGGGAGAACCACCATATCATTCTTCCAAATATCGGATTCAGGACAGATGATGGACTCTTCTTGGGTGGAAGATATAGCTATACCAATAACGGTTTCAATTCGGATCCATTTCGATACAAACATGCAATTTCGGCAAATTACTATTTTAACTTTCAAGGCGTCGAGCTCAGCTATCTGGGCCAATGGGCAAACGTGATCCCTTCATGGAATTTTCAGGTGGAAGGCTATTTCACCAACGACAAGTTCATCAATAATTTCTTTGGATTCGGGAACGAGACGCTCAACTTTGATGAAGCATTGGGCAGAGAATTCAATAGGGCACGGATGGAGCAATTTCGTCTCAAGGCAGGAATTGTTTTCAAAACCTTACAAATAAAGGCTGCTTTTGAGAACATAAAGATCGAAAATACTCCTGGACGTTTCTTTGTTCCTTCCAATATCGATGCCAACGCATTCGACAATCAAACTTATGTGGGCCTTGAGACATCGCTGTATTACAAGAACAATGATGCAGATGATTTTCCCACCAAAGGGATCTATTTTGGATTTGCGGGCGGCTTCAAGGCCAACACCCAGATCTCGGAAAACAAATTTGCCCACATGGCCTTTACTGTCGGATTCAATCATAAACTTATCAAATCTGGAGACTTGGTGCTGGGCACGACCGCAAAATACAAGACACTCATCGGAGACGACTATTTCTTTTATCATGCGCCTTCTATCGGAGGTGATAACGGTCTTCGCGGTTATAGGAATGAACGATTCTCTGGCGATTCCTATTTCTTTCAATCCTCTGACCTTCGTTTACGGCTGAAACGTTACATCACTCCTGCCGTTCCGATCACCTTTGGTATTTATGGTGGTTTTGACTATGGGCGAGTTTGGCTGGACGGGGAAAGTTCAAATACGTGGCATACTTCACAGGGCGGTGGACTTTGGGTCAGTGCTCTAAAAAAATTGGCCTTCAATATTGGCTTCTTCAATTCGTCTGAAGATAATATGTTGACCGTCGGATTCGGATTTGACTTCTAGACAGCGAAAGGCCAAATGAGCAATCATCTATTGCGTTTGCATTCACTGAATTGCAAAAATGAACGTACCTTTCATACTTAATCTGATTCATGCAAAAAATAACCGAAAGACATAGTGCTCCAATCACCATTATCTCGGAAGTGCAAAAGGCACTTTCCTACTATCCCGATTTACAGGATGTTTCGATCACATTCAAATTCAAAGATAAGCTCAGCACTTCTGTGATGAAAGCACAGCCAACGTGGGCGACCCTATTCAACGGAAAGAAAAAAAGAGCCTACATTATCCTTATAAGTCGTAATTTACAGATCGATGGTCAGAAGTTTGATATACATGAAATACCAAAAGAAGTGTTAATAGGATGGCTTGGCCATGAATTGGGCCATGTGATGGACTATCGCTGCCGATCGACCATTAACTTGATCATCTTTGGATTGGCCTACCTCATCTCTGGAAAACACATCAAAAATGCAGAGCGCGAAGCGGATGTTTTCGCTGTGAAAGCGGGTATGCAGGATTATATTTTGGCAACTAAAAATTTTATTCTGAATCATTCTTCGCTATCTGATAAATATAAGGCACGAATAAAAAAATTCTATCTCTCACCAGAAGAGATAATGCATTTGGTCAAACAACAATCTTAAGAAAGCACCAATGAAAACTGATTTGATTAAAAAAGCGGAAAAACAAATTCTGGAATTATTTAAACACGATCTTCCTGAAAGCAATCTATATCACAACTATCTACATACGTCTAGAGTGGTTGAGGCATGTATGAAAATAGGTGAATATTACAAACTCGATAATGATGATATGGAGGCGTTATTGCTAGCGGCATGGTTTCACGATAGTGGTTTTATCGATGGACCAGACGGGCATGAAGAGAAGAGTTGTTCCTTAGCGAGAACCTTTCTGACGGAAGAAGAGGTCCCGGCAAAGACGATAGAACTTGTCGAAGACATTATCACGGCGACCAAGCCCCAGCAACAGCCAAAAACATTACTACAGGAGATCATCAAAGATGCCGATAATGTGCATGTGGCAAAAAAATATTTTGAAGAAGCCAGCGAACTGCTTCGGCAAGAAGAAAAATTACTGGGGGTCTCCGACCTAAGTGCCTCTCAGTGGCGAGCAGCGACGATCGAACTTTTCACAGAAAAGCACCGATATTATACCGACTATGCCATCAAGAATTGGAAACAAAGAAAGCATAAGAATCTACTGAAATTGTTCAAAAAGGACAAAAAGGTAAAACGCAAAAAGAATGAGGCCAAGATCAAAGCCAAATTTAAGAACGAAAGTCCAGAACGCGGTATTCAAACGATGTTCAGAGTGGCGCTTAGAAACCATATAAAGCTAAGTGATATTGCGGACACCAAGGCCAACATACTTCTCTCCGTGAACGCCATCATCATTTCTTTAGCCTTGGCAAACCTCATTCCAAAATTAGATTCTCCCAACAATAAGCATCTATTGATACCCTCGCTTATCTTGGTACTCTTTAGTGTTGCATCGATCATAATGTCTATCCTATCGACCAGTCCGAAGGTAGATAAAGGAGAGTTCACAGAAGAGGACGTTAAAAAGCGTCGCGTGAATCTACTATTCTTTGGTAACTTCCATAAGATGGACTACAAAAAATACGAATGGGCCATCGATCAAATAATAGATGATAAGAGCTATGTATACCATTCGCTAACCAAAGACCTACATTCTCTAGGTGTGGTACTCAAAAAGAAATATCGACTTTTAAAGATCACCTACATGGTCTTTATGGTCGGGATCATTTGCTCTGTCATTGCTTTTATCATTGCCTTTAGTCAACTATAATATTTTAGAAACATGCCAATATTAGGATCTATTTTAAAAAGTGCCATCGATCTAAAAAACACCATTGAAAGTTCGGGTGAAGCGATCGAAGAACAAAAGGATGTTCTTGTCCAGCTCTTAGAAACTGCTAAACATACCGATTTTGGTAAGCAGTACGATTTTGAAGCCATATTGGCCTCGGATGATATTCTGGACACCTTCCGTAGGGTGGTTCCTTATTTCGACTATCATCAATTACATGACAGCTGGTGGCACAAGATCATCGATGGCTCGGAAAATGTCACTTGGCCAGGTGCTCCATCGTATTTGGCACTGAGCTCTGGAACAACGGGCAAGGAAAGCAAGAGGATACCTGTGACGGATGCTATGCTGACCTCAATAAAAGCTGCTGGAATAAAGCAAGTGACCGCTATCTCGAATTTTGACTTGCCAGCTTCCTTTTTCGAAAAAGGAATTTTGATGTTAGGAAGTTCTACCAATCTCGAAGAAAATGAAGAATTTCTAGAAGGTGAAATAAGCGGTATCAGCGCGAGCAATATTCCTTATTGGTTTCAAACTTACTATAAGCCCGGCGAAGAGATCGCCCAGATAGACTCTTGGGACGAACGGGTCTTGGCCATTGCCAAAAGAGCAAAGGATTGGGATATTGGCGCGCTCAGCGGAATCCCCTCTTGGATCGAATTGATGCTCGAAAAGGTGATCGAGTACAACAAGCTAAAGACCATTCACGACATTTGGCCAAACTTACAAGTCTATACTTCGGGCGGTGTGGCCTTTCAGCCTTACGCTAAAAGTTTTGAAAAGCTATTTGGCAAGCATGTCCATATCATCGATACCTATCTCGCTTCTGAGGGGTTTATTGCTTATCAAGAACGACCAGAGACCGATGCTATGAAGCTGATAACGGACAATGGTATCTTTTTCGAATTTATCCCATTCCAACCAGAATATGTAAACCAAGACGGATCGATCGCACAAGATGCCCCGTCATTGACGATCGACCAAGTGACCACCGATACGGACTATATTCTCATCATCTCTACCAACGCTGGTGCATGGCGCTATCTTATTGGCGATACCATAGAATTCTCGGATGTAGAGCGTGCAGAAATTCGAATCACCGGAAGAACAAAGTTTTTCTTGAATGTTGTAGGCTCACAACTATCGGTACAAAAAATGAACGCTGCTTTAAAGGAAATGGAAAAGAAGTTCGATATCGAAATTCCTGAGTTCACCCTATCAGCAACAAGAATAAACGACGAATTTCACCATCACTGGTACTTAGGTACAGACGCGGATATGGACAATGAAGCATTGGCCAGTACGTTAGACGAAATTCTTAAAGACGCCAACAAAAATTACAAGGTGGCGAGGTCCAAGGCCTTGAAGGGAATAAAAGTATCTACGGTAGACCCCAAGATCTTTGCTGAATGGAGTGGCAAGCAAAAGAAAAAAGGCGGTCAGGTGAAGATGGAACTGGTGATGTCTGAAGATAAATTTGCCGAGTGGGAAGCATTTGTAGAAGAACAAAACCAGATATCATGAAAACCGAAAACCAACCAACATTTGACCATTTGAAGGCACTTTATATCAATTGCACTCTGAAACCGTCGGGGAAATTGAGCCATACCGAAGGCCTTATACAGGTATCTATGAATATCATGAAAGCCGAAAAGGTGCAAGTCGATTATTTAAGGTTGGTCGATTACAATATTGCATATGGTTTGCTGCCCGATATGAAGGAAGATGGCGCAGAAAAAGACGATTGGCCAGTAATCTACGAGAAAGTGATGGATGCTGACATCCTTATCATTGGAACCCCTATTTGGTTGGGAGAAAAATCATCAATAGCCACGCTGTTGATCGAACGTCTCTACGGGATGAGTGGTAAAACAAATGACAAAGGACAATACATCTACTATGGAAAAGTCGGTGGCACTGTGATTACCGGCAATGAAGACGGCATCAAACATTGCGCGATGGGTATTTTGTATGCGCTGCAGCATTTGGGCTATAGCATTCCTCCACAAGCCGATTGCGGTTGGATCGGAGAGGCTGGTCCAGGTCCTAGCTACATGGATGAGGAGTCGGGTGCCAAAGACAATCAATTTACAAATCGCAACACCACTTTCATGACCTATAACCTTCTTCATCTGGCAAGTATGCTCAAAAAGAGCGACGGGCTTCCCTCCTACGGGAATTCTAGAAAAGAATGGGATGACGGCACCCGTTGGAATTTTGAGAACCCAGAGTATCGTTAATCAAAACAATTATGGAAGACCAAGGGACTTTAATTTGCTTGCCAGACATCAGTGGCTTTACACGTTTTATGAGTGAGATCGACCTTGAGCTATCCTCAAAGGTCATCCCGGCACTCTTAAACAACATCATCTACTCTAATGAAATCGGGTTAAAAGTATCGGAGATAGAGGGTGACGCGGTCTTATTTTATCGTTCGGGATCATTACCAACCCTTAAGTCGCTTATCGACCAATCTAAACATTTCTACACGCAATTCTATCACAGAATGGAAACGCTCTTGGTAAAATTTGACCATCATGAAGAAAGCAAAAGAATCCCCAAAATGCTCGGGCTTAAAATCATAATGCATTACGGCAAAGACGTTAGTTTGGTACCGATAGGAAAACGGATAAAATTGATCGGGGAAGATGTTATCACCGCTCACCGCCTATTGAAGAACAGTATTCAAATTGACGAATATTTACTGCTTTCAGAAAAATTACTTTCCGATTACAATGAAGAAGGTATTGAAGAAAGACTTTCTTGGGATCAATTGAAAAAAGGCAGCGATCGATACGACCATCTGGGGAATGTCGATTATCGCTATATCGATCTGACCAACCTCATCACCCCATCTTCGGAAAATTGAGCTATCTCTTTTTTTTTACGACAAATGATTTGATAAGATCTGTAGAAGAGGCTCATCGTTTAGCGTCAATAATTGCATTGTTTGCATTAACGTACAAATGAGGCTATTTCTAATTTTAAAGAAAAACAATTCAATGGAAAAATTAGGAAACGCAAATTTTGAAAATTACATCGGAATGACCGATGGTTATTCGGAAATGGCCTATCAGATGGTATCACACGTGCTCACTTTGGGATATGCTGTGATGTTGGCAGGGCTACTTTATTTTATTTTAACGTTACGAACCGTATCCCCTAAATTTAGAATGTCCAACATACTTTCGGGAGTCGTTATGGTTTCTGCATTTCTTCTGCTCTTCGCTCAAGCAAATAATTGGACGACCTCATTTGAATTCAACAAAGAGCTTGGACGATATTTTCTAACAGAAAAAGGAGACCTCTTTAACAACGGATATCGATATTTGAACTGGCTGATCGATGTGCCCATGCTTTTATTCCAAATATTATTTGTGGTCACATTGACCAAAAGCAATTTCAAATCGATCAGAAATCAATTCTGGTTCTCTGGGGCCTTAATGATACTCACTGGATACGTAGGTCAGTTCTATGAAGTTACCGATACGACGCAATTCTTTATTTGGGGAGCCATATCGACGGTATTTTTCTTCCATATCCTATATTTGATGAACAAAGTGATCAAAGAAGGAAAAGAAGGAATTCCAACTAGTGCACAGAAAACGCTAAGTGGTATTTGGATCTTATTTTTGATCAGTTGGTTCTTATATCCAGGTGCCTATTTGATGCCGCATCTGTTAGGTATTGAAGGAGGATTCTTTAACGAATCGGGCGTGGTAGGTAGACAAATAACCTATACCATTGCAGATATCTGTTCTAAGGTGATATACGGGGTAATGTTAGGTAATGTGGCACAAATTCTAAGTAAAAGAGACGGATATGATTATCAGAAACTCATTTCATAAAACCAATTATCTATCCTATACTATATGTTTTCCAAATCGGTAAATAGAATATATTTCAAAATCGTTACCAGTATAGCCTTCTACCCGGTGCTCATTTGCATCGGGTTTGTTATCTTATCATTTTTGCTCTTAGGAATTCAGCAATGGGCCGTGTTCCAATTTATCAGCGACCGTTTGGATTTTCTTATCGTAAAGGATTTTGAAACAGCAAGGACCATTCTTTCGACCCTCATAGGCGGCATACTTTCGTTGATGGTATTTAGTTTCTCCATGGTGATGCTGGTACTCAATCAAGCATCCTCCAATTTTTCGCCAAGATTGTTGCCAGGTCTGATCTCAGATAAAAAGCATCAGCTCATATTGGGATTATACAGTGGCACACTCTTGTACTGTGTACTGGTATTAATTGCGGTTGGAGGTAAGAACGCGACCATGTCATATGTGGGTTTTGCTACCATGATATCGGCCATTCTAGGTATCATTTGTGTCATCACCTTTGTTTATTTCATTCATATGATCTCGACCACCATCCAAATTGATAATATAGTCGACACCGTCTTCTTAGAAACAAAGCGCATCTTCGAAAATATAAAAAAGCACCACATTGCGCATTTGGATGACAATGAAGACTGGCACCCCGTTTTTGCAAAAGATACCGGATACTACCGAGGATACGATGAAAAGGCACTTCGGGAGTTGATGCAGAAAAATGAAAATGCCATAGAGATCACTATTTATGAGGACAAGCAAATATGGGAAGGATCGCTTTTAGCAAAAACACGTGATCCATTGGATACGGATCAACTCGAGAAAGTTTCACGTTGTATGACCATCAGCCCAGATAGACATCATGGCATGAGTTATTTTGGAGGGCTTTCAAAATTGATGGAAGTCGCTGTAAAAAGCCTGTCGCCTGGAATCAACGACCCACGTACGGCCGTAGACATTATCAACAAACTAGGTCAGCTTATCCATATGCGCCTAAAACTACCTACCCGCATAAAGAAATTTGAAGACAAAGAGGCGGCCATCGTTAGTACTCTAATCGATGTGAACGACTTGTTTTCAGAAATTATTCAGCCGATACGGCATTATGGTAGAAATGATCTGTCGGTATGTATCTCGTTGGCAAATTTGTTCGACTTCCTTTCAGCGCAATCACAAAAGGAGCATATCACCAAACACGTAATTGCGAACGCGATAGAAAATTTGGCCAGAGATGTTGCTACGGGAAATCTTTCTGAAATCGACAAGACGACCTTTAGCGATCTGATCAACTTAAATGCCAACAACTAGCTTATGGAAATCACAAGAAGATGAGATATACCGAAAACACAACCGAATCCTTACTGGAAAAGTATAAGCTTGTCTACGTAACAGACGAAAAACTCGATATTGAACGGCGAAAGCTCGGGAAAGATTTCGTCTATCAAATTCGAGACAAGAAACTTACACAAAAAGAACATATAGAGCGCATAAAGACATTGGCCATCCCACCTGCCTGGCAAGGAGTGAAAATTACGTCCTTAGAGAATGGGCATCTTCAAGCGACTGGACGTGATGCCAAGAAAAGAAAGCAGTATCGCTACCATCCACTTTGGAGTAAAATTAGAAATCAAACCAAATTTTCCAAGATGTATGATTTTGGGAAATTACTACCTTCAATTCGAAGAAGGGTCGATGCCGACCTTGACCTAGAAGGTTGGCCTAAGAACAAGGTCATGGCGCTTATTATACGACTCATGGAAGAAACGCATATCCGCATTGGCAACGAACAATATGCAAAGCGCAATAAAACATACGGTCTATCGACATTACGCAAAAGACATCTGAAGATATTCGATGATAAATTGAAATTTCATTTTACTGGAAAACGTGGAAAGGAACATTCCATCACTTTGAAGAACAAGCGTCTTATCCGTTTGGTAAATCGATGCGAAGAGATCCCAGGATGGGAGCTCTTTCACTTCTATGACAAAAATGGGGACAAACAGAAAGTAGAAAGCGAGATGGTGAATGAATACATCTATGACATAAGTACCTCCAACTTTACGGCCAAAGATTTTCGAACATGGGCAGCGAGCATCCTATTTTTTGAATTCCTCGCTGAAAGTGAGCCTGCTCAAAGTGAAAAACAAAAGGATAAGACCGTATTGGCAGCGTTAGACGCGGCGGCGGCGGCATTGGGAAACACCCGCAACGTTTGTCGGAAATATTATGTGCATCCACACCTTATTACATCCTACACGTCGGGGAAACTTCTCCCATATTTACTGGATATCGATAAGCAGCAGGATGACGAATTCCTTACAGCTAGTGAAAAAGCAATGTTAGAAGCCATAAAGAATTATCAACCCGGAAAATAGGGGTAAGTTCTTAAGATTCTACCCGCTCTACTTCACTTTCGCTTTTAAGCACATGTTGTCCATCTTCTTGTTTGATGTAGAGTGCTTTGTTACCCTCCTCACCATCTCTCACCACTTCGGTACCATCGATGGTCTTGCTTATCTTTTTAGTATAGGTTTCTACAACTTCTCCTTGAGCAACTCCATTGCCCCATTTCCATTTTACCTGTGTTCCAACTCGTATCATATTCATATCGATTTTATTACTGCAAGTACATGTTTTTCATCGACCCAGATCAACGCATCCAAGCAGAATGTTAATACAAATGATGACGTCTTACTTCTATTCCTATCCACCCTTTTGAACGAGTCAAGGATTTTGTTATTAGAACAAAGCATTCAGTAGCTTGACCGCTATCTTTGAAAAGAAAATGAAGTTTAACTAAAACATAAAAATATTATGAAAACATACTCGGAAAAAGTAGGTTCAAAACTAAATGACCTTTTAGAGAAATCGTATGATGCTGAAAAAGGATATAAAAAGGCGGCAGAAAATGTAAAGAATGTCGCGCTAAAATCATTCTTTAAAAGAAAAGCTCAAGAGCGTTATGATTTTGGCCATGAATTAAAAACAGAGATCAAGTCATTTGGACAGCAAGTAGACAAAGGCGGAAGTTTGACGGGAGCAGCACATAGAGCATGGATGGATATTAAGAATATTCTTGGTACGGACTCGGAAGAGACCATGTTAGAAGAAGCCTTAAAGGGTGAAGAAGCTGCAGTCTCTGAATATCGCAGCGTCCTTGAAGAAACGAATCTTCCGATTTCCACAAAAAATATATTGGAAAAACAACAGGCACAAATTCAAAGTGACCTCAGTACGATCAAGCGTTTAGAGGATCTACAATAGAATATATGTGAAAAAGAAAAAAATATTTCTTGATGAGTAAATGACATCAAGCTCTTAGAAAAGCCAACTGCCTTGGCTTTTCTTTTTTCAATAAAATAAAAAGGCCTAACTTCTTGGGCAATCGCTCTTAAGGGAGCATTCAATAATAAGTACTATGAATGTATCAGAACAATTACTTCAAATCCTTCAAAATGAAGGGGTCAAGCATATTTTTGGGGTCGCAGGTGACGCCTTAAATCCATTGGTAGATGCCATTGGAAGACAAGAGGCTATAAAATGGGTCAAGGTAAAACACGAGGGCAATGCGGCCTTCGCGGCCTTTGCTCAAGGTGAACTAGGTGCTAATTTTGGTGTATGTGCCAGTACTGTTGGACCAGGTGCCCTGCACTTGATCAATGGGTTGTACAACGCCAAAAAAGAACGAAGTCCCGTTATTGCCATTACCGGTCAGATACCGGTAGAGCATCTCGGAACCGCCTATCACCAAGAAGCAGACCTAACAAAGATATATGACGATGTTTGTGGGTACCAGGCGGTGATACGCTCTCCAGAGGAAGCGCCAAGGGTAATTATGCGGGCAATTAGAATAGCCGTCAATAAAAAATGTGTTTGTCGTATAGAACTACCTGCCGATATTGCTGAGATGGAAGCCGCCAACGAAGATTTTGTCCATCAGGTGTTTCGTTCTTCGAGTCATTTGATTCCGAGTCAAGAAACGCTAGAAAAGGTCGTTTCTCTTATCGACAGTGCCAGCACCATCGGTATTTTGGCCGGTGCAGGCTGCCGTGAAGCAAAGGACGAGGTATTGGCGTTAGCATCTAAATTGAAGGCTCCAATTACACATACCCTAAGGGCCTCCGATGTGTTCGATCATCAAACTGACCATGTTGTTGGTCTTACCGGTCTTATCGGAAACCCCTCGGGATACAAAGCTGTGATGGACTGTGATCTGTTGTTGATGTTAGGAACAGATTTTCCCTATACCGATTATCTTCCTACCAAAACAAAGATCATCCAAGTGGATATCCGGGCCGAAAATATCGGCAATCGTATTCCTGTGGACGTGGGAGTTCAATCACATATTCAACCCTTTGCTGCGATGCTGACCGAAAAGGTAGCTCCCAAAAAAGACAACGCCTTTCTCACCGATCTTCGAGAGTTGTTTAAGAGTTGGAAGGATGACCAACTAAAGAAAGGAGCGGCTTCGAGAGCTATGCAACCGCTGCATCCAGAAATATTTGCAAAAACAATTTCTGATATGGCCTCTGACGACGCTATTTTTGTCATCGATACAGGTACATCTGCCATTTGGGCCTCAAACATTATGAGTTTTCATAAGGAAAGAAGAATCATAGGTGCCTTTAACCATGGTTCTATGGCGGTCGGTCTTCCAGCAGCCATTGGGGCGCAATTGCAATATCCAGATAGAGAAGTTTGGGTGCTTATGGGCGATGGCGCTTTTAATATGTGCCTGCAAGACTATACCACGGCTGTAGAACTTGGTCTGCCGATAAAAATATTGGTCCTTAATAATTCTGAATTGAGTTTTGTGAAGATCGAGATGGAAGAAGCTGGGTTGGCACCAAACCTGGATGCACTTCAGGTGAACAATATCGATTTCGAGCGCTTTTCTGAGCTCTGCGGTGGTCGCGGAAAGAAAGTAGAAGAGGCTTCAGCCATTGCCTCGGTGATCCAAGCTGCAAAGCATTCGCAGGTTCCTTTCCTTATCGATGCGATCGTCACCAGCGGCGCCATATCGCTTCCACCCGAAATAAAATTCCATCATGCCAAGAATTATGGGATGAGTAAGATCAAAGAATTGTATAGGGCAATCCAAGGTGATAAGGCGCAATGGGAAAATATCAAACAACAGATCGAAGCATATTTCGATTGATCACATAAGGTCACAATCAAACTGCCGAAAGCGATTACTCGTCTTTCGGCAGTTTTTTTCATTGCTTGGATTAGTTGATATAAATTTGAAACCTAAGAAATTGTCATATGGTTTGCATGCTATTTTGTCGCTTACGCTTCACCTTCTATGGCATCATTTCGTTCTTTCAGAATGTCCATCAATTTGTGAGCGACGGCAACGATGGCATGTCTAAAGGCATTGGCGGTCTCTGAGATCTCTATAGGGTCGCCAGGAGATGCCAAGGTAACCTTACATATTTTGTCTTTCCCATCTGCATCTATCTCTTCAAATAATACCGTCGCCTTCGTTATAAACTCGAATTGGTGCGAAAGCCTTGAAAGCTCTTTGCTTGCAACATCCTCTAATTGATCGTCTTGATCGGTATTCTTATACGTATAGTTAATGAACATTTTTTTATAATTTCTGTAAAGATGAAAGATCTAGCTCCCGTTCGTTGATCCTTCTGAAAGAATATTTGATGCAAATGCTACTCTAGCATGGATCTCAAGGCCACATTGATTTAAGTCAACATCAATTTTGTTCAAGTCAAAAATCATAAAGAAATAATACTACTTTAATAAAAAATAAAATGAAAATTTATGAAGACACAAATCACATCTTTCCTATTCTTTCTAACGCTTGCTTTTACGGTTAACGCCCAAGACCCTTATCTTCAAAAAGATATGGAGTATTTAGAACCGGTAGTAGACTCTATCGCTCAACTATATAATCCACGATTGGTGATGTCGGCAGAGCAATATGTACTTTTCAAGAAAAAATTGATGGAGTTTGAAATTCGAAGAGAGAACGTTAGAAAGATGGACGCACCGATAAAAAAGAAATTATCGATGTTGAAGGCACTTTCTAAGATAGAAACGCGCGAAATGGATGATATTCTCACAAGGTTTCAACATAAGGCGTACAAAAGAGTCAAAAAGGAAATTCAGCCAGTGGCCATCGTTGTTGGAAACACCAATGAATAACATGTTTGCCACTCTATTCGTATAAAGCGATGGCCTCACCTTGATTCTCGACCTTTAAATTTTATTGGCCACTAGATTTTTTGAGGAACTCAAATCTCAGAGAATCCATAGTGGCCATTGCCTTTTGCATTGCGTAAAATTGTTCCTGCCAAATGGTTCTTAGTGTTTCATCTTTTACCCATCTTTTATAAAATAGAGAATCTTGTAGAATGATGCTGGGAATGCTATCAAGCGACCCACGACCTTTACTTGCATCGATGAACGTATGATAGGCTCGCATTAAGCTATCGAGATTCAATTCTTTTTGATTCTGGTCTTGAATAACTAAAATATAGGTAGAATCATTTTGCATCAAATTCCCATCGGGATGTACCGCTTCTAAAACTCGCCATTTCCCTCTAGGAAAATCAGGCCTTACCTCGGTATTATCCACTTCATAGGTGGCTTTCTGTTCGGGGTTCGAAGACTCGCTTTTGGTCTTTGAGGTACATTGTATCAAACCTAAGCATCCTAAGATGAGTATATATTGTTTAAAGCACATCATTTATTGATTTAAATATGTATCAAGATGTGATAATTGGCCAAATATACTTGACGGTGTTGAAGAAAATATTAATGCAATAGCATATCATCCAGAAAATCAAAGAAGTCGTGATTAGAGAATAGGACTGAAAAAACGCGCGAAACCTTCGGCAAATTTTTGCCAGATGGAACGCTCACTAAAGTTTTCGAGGGATAACTTTTCACATCGGCTGCAGTCTTCCTTAAATTGATCGAACAAGTTTGACGCAATATCCTGGTCATAAACAATAACGTTCGTTTCGAAATTATGTTCAAAACTACGAACATCAAAATTACCCGAACCTACGGATACAACCTCTCCATCGACTACCATTACCTTACTATGAAGAAAATTATCGTGCTGCGTATAGATAGAAATACCGACCCGCAGCAAATCCTCAAAATAGCTGAACATACTGAACTTTGCCAATTTAGAATCTGATTTAGCTGGAACCAATATGTCGATTTCAACCCCCGAAAGTGCTGCGATCTTCAACGTTTCAAAAAGAGAACTGTCTGGTATGAAATAGGGGTTGGATATACAGATACTCCTTTGGGCCAGACTGATGAGTTTTAAATATTGCTGCAGAATAGATGCCTGGTCTGTATCGGGTCCGTCGGCAATCACCTGAACCTGCGTATCCCCAGCCGTTTCGATCTTAGGAAGATAGCGGTCGTTGACCAACTGCTCCCCTTTGCTCGAAAAATAATAATCCTTTATAAATATGCGGTGAAGATCTTGCACCACGGGTCCTCTTAATTCTAAATGTGTATCGTCCCAGACGCCTAGTTCAGAATCGGCCTTGATATACTTGTCTGAGACATTGAATCCGCCTGTAAAGCCGATCTTTCCGTCAATCACCACTATTTTTCTATGATTGCGATGATTTATCGAAAAGATGATGCTGCCAAATTCGAAAGGCAAGATGGGAAACATTTTTACGCCCAGTTGCTTAAATTTCTTTATGGATTTGGACGACCATGAAAAACTTCCCAAGGTATCATACAATATGCGGATCTCAACTCCCTCCTCGGTTTTCTTTTTACACACCTGGTAAAGACGATCCATGATCTCGCCCTCCTCGATGATATAGTATTGAAGATGTATGAACTTCTTCGCATTTTCCATCGCCTCGAAAATTGCCCCAAACGTTCCCTCCCCACTGCTCAACACCTTCACTTTGTTATTATGGGCTACGCGAAAACCGCTGTTTTCATAGATCAACTTTTGAAGTTGCGCTAATTTATTAGACTGGTGGAACTTCTTCTCTCGAGGCTCAAATTCTGGGTCGTAGATCTTGTCATATAATTGCCGACGAGAATTTTGCTTTAGGGTAAGCAATTTCAGTTTCCGCCGATTGACACCTAGTATGAGATAGAGTAATATTCCCAAAAACGGAAGCGCAAAGATAACGATGGTCCAACTTAGGGAACGCGCAGGCCGTGCCCCATAGAGAACGACCGACAAAAAGGCAATCGTGCTAAGTATAATGTATAACAATAAAAATGTTAGCCCCATATCGTAGCTGCTTGTTTTAAATGCATTAAAAGTATTCGGGTATGAGCAATCATCTTTTTGCGGTTATAAATAATTTTAAAGAAAAAGATATGACTATAATTAACAAAAAGAATAAAGAAGTAAAACTATTTTACAATAGTACGCTTTCCACGGGGAAACAAGCAGCTGCATTTGCCGAATCCCTCGACCGCTCGCTTTTACTTATCGATATTAGCAAAACTCCTGTAAGCGATACACAGTGGGTCGAAATTGCCGACGAACTCGATATCAAGGTGGAAGACCTCATCAATAAAGAGCATCCATCCTATGCGCAAAATTATAGTTCGGACTTGAAAATGGAGACCGAGGGATGGATCAAGATCTTACGTGAACACCCTGAAGTTGTAAGTGAATCTATCTTATTATTTGAAGGGACGTTTTATCAATTATCATCACCCAACGAGCTCATGAACTTTTTTAAATCTGACAGTGCAGGTATTGAGCCATATTAGTTTTTAAACCGATGGATAACAGACTTTATACGTAACTCCCCAAACTTTCTATCGCAGTATTCACCTGTTTCAAAGATTTCTCTTTTTACGCAAGTCGCTGGACCATGAAAAGGAATGGCCACAGTCTTTTGACAGCCCCAAAATATCTCACGTAGCATTATAGGTGTTTACTCTATAAGAAAGGTTACGTCATGAGCTACGGCCATCTTTTCAGAAATCCTTATGAGGTACACTTTATCATCTAAACACTTTTTCTTTTCCCTGTGATCAAACTAATAAGGAATAGTACTAAAAAGATAAAAAAGAGAACCTTGGCAATAGTGGCTGCGCCAGCAGCTATTCCACCAAATCCAAAGATTGCCGCAACTATGGCTAAAATGATAAATGTAATACTCCAACGTAACATAATGAGTAGTTTTAAATGGTTATATGCGCTAAGATGCTCAAACAAAATAGATTAGACTTGCTTTCATGGTTTAAATATTGACCCATACGGATATCATTTCAAATCCTTTTATTTAAGATTGTTGTACCTTTAACCTAACGACCTTAATTTATGAATTCAATGATCGAGATACAAGATGATGACGCCTCCAATATTTTAAAGGATATTGCCCATCATTTTGACCTAAAGCGCGAAATAGACAACCGTGAGTCATGTGTACGTATTCCTAAGCAGACAGGTTCGGGTTATATAAAAGCCTATTGTTTTGATTTTGGTATCAGTGTCTTAGAGTCCGATTTTATATTGAGCCAGCATTTGGATCTAAAATTCAAGAGAAGTCAAGTGCATCCGCTTAAAATTCTATTCAACCGTGGCAACAGCTTCACCTATCATCTTACGAACAGTACCGATGATATCACTATCGATCGTTTGGAAGGTGCCATTATAGCGAGTACGCCGCAAAAAAATCATATTTTCAAAATTCCGGCCAATGAGCCTATCAATATGTTTAGCGTTGAAATAAATCGAAAACTTTTCGAGGATAAGATCGCGGACTTTATTTTGGAAATGAACGATGATCTTATTGATCTATTTCGAGATGCCAATGGGGTAAATCCCTTTTTCTACAAGGGCCTTTACAGTTATGAGATCGAACGACTCATCGAAGACTTTATGGATAGTGAGCATGAGGGATTTATGCGGTGGGTGTTCTTAGAGGCCAAAGTCTATGAGATCATCGTAAATCAGTTAAAGCAATACCTCGACGATCTGTTTGAACCTGAAAAACGAAAGATCTTAAGGAAAGCGACCATCGAGAAGATCGAAAAGGCCGTGGAGATCATCGAACAGGAAATAGACAGCATGGATAGCGTGAGCCAGCTGGCCAAACGCGTCGGACTCAACCAAAACAATCTTCAAAAAGGTTTTAAACTTTTATATGCTGTATCGGTGAAGGAATATATTCGAAACTACCGAATAGAAAAGGCACGACAACTTATGGAGACCACTTCACTGAACATCACCGAGATCACTTATAAGATAGGTATCAATTCGAGAAGTTACTTTTCCAAGATCTTCAAGCAAAAGTATGGAGTTAGCCCTAAACTTTATAAGGAGCAGATCAAGAACAATCGCCAAGTATCTTGATTCTTTTTAGAATTTCTTTTAGTATTTAACCAAATAATTTCTTAAAAACAGACGCTAAGGAGTTCAAAAGTGTCAATTTATGTTTCAAAATTGTTAAACGGTTTTTTCAATATCAAGTTTCTTTGTGCTTCAAGGAGTTTAGTGATCTATGCAAACAATAACCGTAACTGATATTAGCCCAAAGCATATCTCTAATCAAATCAATGAACAGCTACAAGGAAATCTTACTGCCGACGATGGAGAATGTGTCATCTCATTGGACAACGCGTTGGGAAAGGGTAAGATCAGAACCATTGATTTTGATTGGGGCCTGACCTTGTTGGACCTGGAGTTAGCGCTCGAAGAAGATGTCGAATTTATATTTCAACAAGTGGATCAAAGCCCCATTTGGTTCATTTTTATTACTGAAGGATCCCTCAGTTATCATTCGTGTGTGCAATCTGAGATGAGCACAAAACTTGAACGTTTCCAAAACATCATCATAGCGACAAACAATGATACCAAGACCCACTTTGCATTTCCAAAAGGCGAATCACTGAAAGTGAATCTCATTGTAATAGATAGAAATAAGTTCAAAAATAAAAAAGGGTATGACCTTGGATACTTGTCCAACACCTTGAACAAGGTTTTTGAAGCTGCTGCCCAAAATGAAAATTATAAGCATTTGGGAAATTATAATCTTAGGATTGCAGACCAGATCAAGCTATTGAAGGATTCCCACCCAAAGGGAATGGTCAAAATGTTATCGATTGAAGGAAGATTGAATATGATACTTGCGTTGCAGATCCTAGAGCATCACAACTTTGAAAATAAGATAGATATTCCCGAATCGCTGACGGCCGCAGATATCGAAAAAATCCATGAACTCACCAATTACATAAAAAATCATTTGGCCGAACATACTACGATCAAAACGCTTTCGATGCGGTCCGGTCTTAGCCCTAAAAAACTACAGCTGGCGTTCAAAATGTTATTTGACCAGACGGTAAACGAATATATTCGTCAAATACGGCTTGAACAAGCAAGGGACCTTCTTCAAAATACCGACTTGACCGTTTCAGAGATCGTATATCAAATAGGGCTGAAGAGCCGAAGTTATTTTTCGAGGATCTTTTTTGAAAGATATTCAATGCTGCCCACCTCCTTTAGAAAAAAGAAATCACCTAGCTAATTAGATTATCAAAAATGCCATTATAGCTCACAGGCTCTAACATAGAGTGGAACATGATGTTCTGATTGTAGAACTCCTTGGCAATGGGATGTACGTTGATCTGCAAATCATTGTTATTTAATAGATGTTCTACATCCTCTCTGATCAAGTCTTGACTTAACCAAGCATCTTTGTCCTTCGGGTCGATGACCAAAGGCATGTCGGCACTTAGGTTCTGCACTTTTTTTAGGGGGTCTACAGCATCTACCATTAGAATCGTGGCGGTGATAAAACCATCGTCGAGTCGGTTATATACCCCAGCCAAGAGGAGCGGCATATTACTGCCATTGCTTGCAAAAAACGGATAAAGATTATCCTCGTGTAATCGCTTCGAAAAAAATCCTGAGACCAAAATTAGACAGCGCCTATGGTCCAACGCATTTTTAAAGAGCACATTGGGATGGGACTGATTTACATTTACCGTCAATGTCTGATGCGCTTGTTGAAAGACTTGCCAATCATCCTCGAATCGTGCTGGCAAGAGTCCCCAAATAGCGTTATCTACGGAAAATGGATCTTCTGAGGTAATAATATGAATATTCTCCTCATTGCTCCCATCTATCATCAGCTTTGGCTGATATAGGTTTGGATATTTAAATCTGACCCCTAGACCGTCCTCAATTTGTTCCTTCCTTGTCGTATTTGAAATTTTCCTTAGCATGATTTTCCACATGCAAGTAAATAAAAAAAGGCATGTTGCTTTATCTGGAATACTCGTAATTGTGACTCGAATGCATCATACATGCTTAGAAAGTTTAGCTTAGCCTTATTTTGTTAACTATTTATCTTAAAACATCAAACAATTTTATCGAAACCTTTTACTTTTATCTTCCACCAATAACTTTAGCCATGCAACCACCTCAAAACATCAATTCGTTCATTGACCTCTTTGAGGAAGATCGTGTAAATGCTAATTGCTATTACAGAGAACAGAAGGAATTGCCGATGCATCAAGCGGTCGGAAAAATTGAAAAGAGCAGGATCAACGAATCACTCGAGCTTTATTTTTTCGATTTTAAGACCACAAAAGATTTCTGCTATAGCTTGAACACGGCAATCAAAGGAAGTACCTTCTTTCTATACGCCATCAGCAACCCTCTTCATGTTGAGATAAGGCAAGAAAAGCACTTTGATCTACAAAAACATCGCCCTGGGGTGTATCTGTGCGACCAAAAGAACCAAGCGGTCTTATCCCTTTTCCGTGAAGTGCATTATCAGTTCTTTATTTTTGTACTATCCCCTGCCAAAGAAAAAGTAGGGTTCTCGCAACAGCTTCCTTATCGATTTTTTGTAGGTAGTATGGACCTTAAATTGATGGCGCTTGCCCAGACACTTGTAGAAATACATAATGACCTTAGAACGTTGAATACGATAAAGATTCATGGTTTCGGGCAATTGATGTTGGCTGGAATTATTGGTAATATCAACGATAAATTGAATAAGAAAAATAATCAAACTAGCCTTACAGAGAGAGAGTTGGAACAGGTTAGCGCGATCAGCAAGCAAATTCTAAAAGCACCTGAAACGCCCTACTCTGTTAATTTTCTTTGTCGCGCTTTCGGGATTGCACCATCCAAATTACAGGAAGGTCTGAAATCTTTGCACAATAGAACGCTTTCGGATTATGTAAGAAATGTACGGGTAGAAAAAGCAGAGCAGCTGATCAAAACCACCGACCTCACCATTTCCGAAATTGTCTACACCGTAGGCTTAACGAGTAGAAGTTATTTCTGTAAGATCTTCAAAAAACGATATGCCTATTCTCCCAGAGAGTATCGACAACGTCATAATGCCGAGGTGGGAGACGGAATGGGCACCGCTACTTTGGCCATCTAATTTCACTTTTGCTCGATCTTCAGCACTTCTGGAAAGTTCATCGTGCGTATCGGGAATGGGATATTGATGCCATTCTCATCAAACGCGTCTTTGATAAGTATGATCGCTTCGGTCTTCGCTTTGGCTACCTCTAAACCTGATTTAGAATTGATCCAAAAGCGCGTTTCAAAGTTTATAGAACTATCTCCAAATTCTCTGTACAAGAAAATGACATCTTCGGCCTTATTTACATAATCAAAGTTGTCCACAATGACTTGCACTACAATATCTCTTACTTTCCTAAGATCCGAACCATAACCCACGCCGCAATTTACAATAACTCTCGACTGATCGGTAATGGAATGGTTTTTAATAGGTTTTTCAACAACCAATTTGTTAGGTATATACACCAAGTTATTATCGACCTCCTTCAGGGTAACAGCGCGCAGGTCGATATCCACAACCTCGCCTTCATAGCCATTTGTAGTTACCCAATCGCCAAATTTTATATTTTTAATGTACGATAGCACGATTCCCGAATAGGTGTTGGCCAGCGCTCCTTGTAAGGCCAGACCTACTGCCAGACCAGCTACTCCCGCACCAGCAAGAACGGTGTTCAAGGTCTTGCTTAGATTAAGTATCCCTAAAATGAGAAACAAACCAAGAAGTACGATCATGATGGATACGATCTTGCTGATCAGATTTCGCATCGATGGCTGCAATTTGCTTTTCTTCAGCACCTTCAGAACCAATCTGCTTATGTATTTTGAAAGTATCAAGGACAGGCTGAAGACCACAATTGCAATGATAAGATTGGGGAGATTGACTATCAATGCGTCCAACCAACCTTCTAATCGCGTGATCATTTTGTCCCAAGCATTTTTCGCTTTTTCAGCTAACTGTATACTCATATTTTTCGATTTAGTTTGATCATTGATCATGAACGCATCCGTTCAATGATTCATCATGACAAAAAAATTTATTCCAATCACCACAAATGTACTTTCTGAGGCAGGCAAAGTCGTGCCCATTTGACAGTTTGATTGACTTAAAAGGTCAAATCGCAACTAGCCAACAAAGTACAAAGAATCTTAGAATAGCCAGCAGAAATATTGCAAATCACAACACTTATAATTCGCATTAAGAATTATGGTAAACGAGCAAAGGATCCGTGATTTACGATACTACTTTTGTCAAAATGGTCAGATTGACCTACAAAAAAATTGCTAACATTAAAAAAATTGGAATATGGATTACTTAAACATGAATGATCAAAAATTATTACCGGTCGCCACAGAATTGAATACGCTCTTGGCCGACTATCATATCTATTATCAAAAGCTGCGTAACTTTCATTGGAATATTTTGGGCAAAAACTTTTTCGACCTTCATAATCAGTTCGAAGCACTCTATGACGATGCAAAGATGAAGATAGATGAAATAGCAGAACGTATTTTAACGTTGCGTTTTCACCCAGTAAGTCGATTTGCCGAATATCTCAATATTTCAAGCCTCAAAGAGACGTCTGGTTTAATTACCGATAGGGAAATGGTCTCAGAAATATTGAAGGATCATAAGCAGATCCTCATGCAAATGCGCATTGTGATCTCACATGCAGAAAAAGCTGGGGATGAGGGTTCCATTGATATGATGGGAAGTTACATTGCTCAATTGGAAAAATCAAGCTGGATGCTGGATGCTTGGAGTAAAAACACACAAGACCAGTTAAAAACGGAGGTTATAAAGAATACTTTATAATGTTTCTTGAACATTGAAAAACTATTGCAGACGATGTTGTGATCACAACACAGACTACAAGCAATAATTTAAAAGAATTACGAGGTGAGTAAAGGAAAGCTTTGGCTTAGGTCGAAGCTTTTTGTCTTTTCCTTAACATTATTTTGTTTAGCTTTTTATATCTTGCGTTAAACAAAATAATAACCACCACCATGCTACACATTAATATTACCTCAGAAAATACCGAAGGCACCGTAAGACAGATCCAAGAAGTAATAGGAGGGAAAATCATTGAGGAATGGGGGGAGTATACCCTCGAGGTCGACTCCAAGTTCGCAAAGGGAGCTATACGCTTTATAAATTTCGATTGGGGAGTGAATATGCTAGAATATGATATCATTTTCCATGATGAGGTAGAACTTAAGATGGATGCATCTAAATTCAATCCTATCCATTTCGCGTATTGTCTTAAAGGCCATTGTGCCCATCGATTTGGGTTTCAGAACGAGTCGAAGCGACTAGAGCAATTTCAGTCGGTGATCATCACCAGCAAAGACGGTGGCTACAATTATGGATATTTTCCCAAAGGAGAAAAATTGGAGATCAATGTCATCCAAATAGTTAGAAAGCAGTTCATGAACAAACGAACCAATCATTTGTCCTCACTGAACAAGAAATTATATGAGGTCTTTGTCGACACCGACCATCATGATCATTTCGCTTATTTCGGAACTTATAATCTGAAACTAGGCGAAAAGATTGCCGGTTTGAGAGAGATCGAAGGTGATGGTATGATACGGGTGCTTCAAATTGAAGGCCTGGTATATCAAATATTGTCTGGGCATATTCAAGAGCACGACAAGGCCCAAAAGAGCGAAGTAATACCAACGAGTCTATTGAAAAACGAACTTAGAATTATTCGCAACCTAGCAAAACAAATTGTAGAGCATGTTTCTAAGGAATACTCCCTCGAAGAGCTTTCCTTACAGTCCGGTCTTTCACAGGCAAAACTTCAAGAGGGATTTAAGCTGTTGTATGCAAAGACCGTGACCGAATACATACGACATGTCCGCTTGGAGGCCGCAAGAGATTTGATCAACACCACTGAACTCAATATCTCACAAATTGTGTATTCTATAGGTTTCAGCAGTCGAAGTTATTTCTCTAAGATCTTTAAGGAAAAATATAATATCAGTCCAAGCGATTATCAGAAACAGCGTAAAGAATCGTTATTAAGAATTTCTCAAAAGAATGGTGTCCCTAAAATGCAGTCCGCCATGGTAGCAGTGTTCTAATATGCAGGTCTTCGCCTCTACTATAAGAAATTAGCTTACATTACTGAACCTAATAAATAAATAGCTACATGATATCAGTCAATACCTAATTCATTTCGGTCAAATTATCTAAACTCATATAGTTATCTTAACGATTATTAATGATGTCACGCAATCAGCATGAAAATAAAAAGATTACGCATGCACTAAAAGAATTTTACAGTAGTTCCAACAAAGGAAGGCCGTGAAGTTATCCATGATCATTACAACCTTATTTATCTAATTATTAACTAACAAAATAATATAAACTAGTAAAACATGAAACTTGTTAAAGATCCTGAAAATGAACGAAGAGATTATATTTTTCAAAAGAACACCAAGACTATTTTTGGTGCTAGATTCATTACTGCCGCATTGATATTTTTGATCATTACAGTCATCGCTACAGGCATCTATTTCGAATATTTTTAGAAGTAAGTATCTTTCTATTTATAAGGAAGAAAACATTTATATAATACCTGACAAAATCTACATACTCCATGCTATAGAAGCTTGGAGTTTTTTATGCGCACTGTGTTCATCCATTTGACAAATATCATGGTTTTAGTGCATATCCAAGACTACTTTTGACGCCGAGAATACAACCTTTACTATTTTACTTACCATCTAAATATGTTGAAATGAAAAAGCATATACTAATTACGATTACTATTATCGGTACTATCTTTTGCTCCTCCGCGCAAAATGCTACTGTAGACCAAAGCCCTAAATATGAGGTCAAAGTCATTACCAGCGTAGAATCCATCGTTCCGCTAGGCCTAGGGCGTTCTAGACTCATCTCTACAGATGCGGTTCGTGACTATGAAGAGTTCTCTTCTCAGCAGACCGAGGAAGACAACACGCGAAACAAGTCAAAACGAAAAAAGATTCGTGTAAAAGACTTCGAAGAGACCAAGTTGCTTAACTTTTACAATGTGGCTGGAATTCGTTTTCAGAACATCGCTGCCAATGACGCAGTGATCTCCTCAAAACTTACGGCCATGCTCGCAGAAGGCTGGGACCTGATATTTGTGGTCAGTGCTGTTGAAAGTGATGCCGGCGAGACCGATGGTCAAGGAATATTCATCACCCGATACATTTTTAAAAGACCAGTGGAAAAATAAAGTTTTGTTGGCACGTTATATTGCTGCCATGAGGACAAGTTGCGCTATTTTTACATCATGAAGCACTCCAAAGAAGAGCAATATTGGACCGACCGATATAAGGAATCACGTATGGGTTGGGATATAGGTTATCCCTCCACCCCGATAAAAAGATATATCGATCAACTTACCAATAAGGATATCAGCATATTAATTCCCGGAGCTGGCAACGCTTATGAAGCAGAATACCTACTTCAACAAGGTTTTAAGAATATACATATCCTGGACATTTCCGAAGTGCCGCTAAAGGATTTCAAAGACAGAAATCCGAACATGGCTAATGAGCAGCTGATCCATAAGGATTTCTTTTCTCATGAAGGAGCATACGATCTGATCATAGAACAAACCTTCTTCTGTTCTTTCGTTCCCACCGATGAGAATCGAAATCGTTATGCTCAAAAAATGCATGCCCTACTCAAAGACAAAGGAAAATTGGTAGGGCTATGGTTCGACATTCCCCTTACGAACGATATGAAAAAACGACCATTCGGTGGTCATAGGGCGTTATATCTAAAATACCTCTCCCCTTATTTTAAGGTTAATTCCTTTGAAAGGTGCTATAATTCGATTCCAGAGCGATCCAGGAATGAATTATTTGGAATCTTCCAAAAAAAGTGAATCGTTACCTAAGAATGATGGCATGGTATTGAGGTCGGAACCTATAGACGTCCTGTCAAAAACAAAAGGCCCAACTTTACAGTCGGGCCTTTCTCGCACTAATACTACTAAGATGATAGGTTTTAACGCAATCGGTCCACAGATTTTACGAGCTCTTCATCCTTTTTAATAGCCTTATTGGCCAACACTAATAAAACGATAGAAATCACAGGAAGAAGCATCCCAACACCCTTCTCCGAGACATGAGCCTCTCCGGATACACTTAGGGAACGATACACGAAAACTCCTAGTAAAAAAAGATTTAATATCATATTCAATCTGTTGATCACAAATTGATTTTTTCTATTCTTATACATAAATATGGCCACTACAGCCAAAAATGCCGACATCAGAAAGACCCCTAGAAGCAAGTTCTCTTCTTTGATGATGAACACCTTTCCATTGGCATACACTCCAAAAGAAAGCAAGAAAACCAGCGTACTATTTACATTGGCCGCCAGCAACAAATATAATGTTTGAATACGTTGTAGCATTATTTTTATTGTCGAATGGCAAAAATAGCAGTTCTTTTGTTAAAATACCATTTGTTTGTTAAAATTAATTTGTATTATTGCAAGGAGAATGCGCAAGTTGTTTATCTTCATTTGCATTCCCCACAAAAGACACTTTTCTATTTATTCGTAATATTCACCACATTTTCTATTTTAAATAGAATTCACAATTAACCTCATTTCATGTTTGAGATTTCAGAACTAAAAGAAAAAAAGCTTCCTGAGTTACAGGAAATAGCCAAAGAAATTGGTGTTAAAAGAATCACCGGACTCAAAAAGCTCGATCTTGTCTATAAGATCATCGATCACATAGCAGCCAATCCTATTGAGAAAACAGATACCAAAGAGGAAGCTCCGAAGCGAGCAAATCCTCCAAGAAAAGAGCGCAAGCCTAGAAAAGCGAGCACTCAAGAAAAACTACCTTTAGACGACAAGGCTGGCGGCACCGCCGCACAACAGGATAAATCTCCTGAGAAAAAGCCTGAGCCTGCGCATCAAAAAAGCAATGAGCAGAAAAGTCATAAGCGCGAAAGCAAGCCTCAAGACAACAAGCATCAAGGACAGAATCAGCAGCGTCAAAACAAACAACGCGACCACAAAAAAGATGGTCACAACAAACATCGCAATCAACAGCAGAACAGAGATCAACAGAAGGATCAAAACTTCAATAAGGACAAGCGCAATCGCTATAGAGAGCCAGATTATGAATTTGATGGCATCATCGAAAGCGAGGGTGTACTGGATATCATGCAGGACGGATATGGTTTCTTGCGCTCTAGCGACTATAACTACCTTTCCTCACCAGATGACATTTATGTATCGCAGTCGCAAATTCGATTATTTGGATTAAAGACAGGAGACACGGTACTGGGCCATGTACGTCCGCCTAAAGAAGGTGAAAAATACTTTCCACTGATCAAGGTAAGCAAGATCAACGGTATGGATCCCCAAGTAGTAAGGGACCGTGTATCATTTGAGCATTTGACGCCTTTATTCCCAGAAGAAAAATTCAATCTGGCAGATAAGCGCAGCACGCTCTCAACCAGAATCTTAGACTTATTCGCCCCTATCGGAAAAGGGCAACGCGGAATGATCGTTTCGCAACCAAAGACCGGTAAGACAATGTTGCTAAAGGATATTGCCAACGCGATTGCAGCAAGCCATCCAGAAGTATACCAGATCATCCTATTAATAGACGAGCGACCAGAGGAAGTCACAGACATGCAACGAAACGTTCGCGGTGAGGTGATCGCTTCCACTTTTGACAAAGAAGCCTCTGAACATGTTAGAGTAGCCAATATTGTATTAGAGAAGGCAAAGCGTTTGGTAGAATGCGGGCATGATGTCGTCATCTTACTCGATTCTATAACGCGATTGGCGCGTGCTTATAACACCGTACAACCAGCTTCTGGTAAAGTTTTAAGCGGTGGTGTAGATGCCAATGCATTACACAAACCTAAACGATTCTTTGGTGCTGCCCGTAATATTGAAGGTGGTGGATCGCTATCGATCATTGCAACGGCATTGACGGAGACAGGATCTAAAATGGATGAGGTGATCTTTGAAGAATTCAAAGGAACAGGTAATATGGAGCTTCAGTTAGACAGACGTATCTCTAACCGC
This sequence comes from Sungkyunkwania multivorans, assembly GCF_042675645.1. Classification (NCBI taxonomy): domain Bacteria; kingdom Pseudomonadati; phylum Bacteroidota; class Flavobacteriia; order Flavobacteriales; family Flavobacteriaceae; genus Sungkyunkwania; species Sungkyunkwania multivorans. The sequence continues at coordinate 83,299 of NZ_JBHTJH010000001.1, forward strand.
CGAATATTCCCTGCCATCGACCTTATTTCTTCTAGTACACGTAGAGATGACCTATTGTTAGATGAGAAAGAAATTCAACGCATCTGGATCTTACGCAAATATTTGGCTGACATGAATCCAGTGGAAGCTATGGAATTCATTGAAGACCGCATGAAACGCACTCGAAGCAACGAAGAGTTCTTGATGACGATGAATCAATAAGATCCTTTTAAAAAATCATAGTATTTGATCCCCTTGGCTTATCATCTGAGGGGATTTCTTTTATCCCAATGTTAATGCCACTATGTTAGCTACTACTATTTTTAAAGGCGCAAAAATATAATTGGTGCAGACTGGGGAGCTACCGCAACGGTGAAATTGGACTGTGAATTTGGCGAAGGTTACAAATATTGCACGCTGACCACGTTCCAAAAGAAGGACGTAGGAAGTGTTTTCATTTTTTATCTCTACAATAAGAAGAAGGCCTTCAAAAAAGTATTGTCCAATCCAGCAAGTAACTTGTTTTACACTATTCGCTTCAATAAAGAGTGAATATCGGCACCTCTCCACTCTTTTAGAACTTTCACCAAACAAAAAAAGCCCCCGAAATGGGAGCTTCATGCCACAAAAAGTAGCCATTAGTTAAAGTGCATTCACATGCTTTGTAAGGCTAGACTTTAAATTGGCCGCCTTATTGCTATGAATGATATTTCTCTTTGCCAATCGATCTAGCATCGATGCTACTGTTGGCAATAAGCTTTCCGCCTCTTTCTTATCAGTCAACGCACGTAGTTTTTTGATCGCATTACGCGTAGTTTTATGCTGATATTTGTTTCTGAGACGAGCTGACTCGTTTCTTCTAATTCTTTTTAATGCCGACTTGTGATTTGCCATCTTCTTTCGTATTAATATTTTTCAATCTAATTCAGAATTCAGAATAAAGATATTCTGAATTATTTGTCGTAGCCCATAGGAGAATCGAACTCCTGTTTCCAGGATGAAAACCTGGCGTCCTAACCACTAGACGAATGGGCCAAATGAATTACGAATTACGATTTTTAGAATTATGAACGCTTATTCATAATTAAAAACTTTCATAACTCATAATTTCAAAGATCGTAGCCCATAGGAGAATCGAACTCCTGTTTCCAGGATGAAAACCTGGCGTCCTAACCACTAGACGAATGGGCCGCATTTTTGCCTAATTGCGGACCTGCCAGACATCAAAATTAAATTTATGTATCGCAGGCGGGTGCAAAAATACAACTATTTTTAAATGTTGCAATAGTGCTCTAAACTTTTTTGAGCTTTTTTATCTTTAGTATGCCTTTGCGAATAATACCCGCTTGTTGGAAGGCTTACCACTATATACACAAACACCTTCTTCCTCCTTTGCATCTAAGGGTATACAACGTATCGTAGCCTTGGTCAATTCCTTTATTTTATCTTCGGTTTCTACAGTGCCATCCCAATGCGCCAAAAGAAAACCTCCCTTGGCCTCCAAGACCTCTTTGAATTCGTCGAAGTCATTCACCTCAGTGATGTGAGCATTTCTAAAGTCAAATGCTTTTTTGTGTAAATTCGATTGGATATCAGACATCAGCTGCACTATGGTCTCTACAATTTCTGTCTTAGCGACAAACTGTTTTTCCAAAGTATCCCGCCGGGCGATCTCTACCGTACCCTTCTCAAGGTCCTTTGGTCCAATGGCGATACGAACGGGCACACCTTTAAGCTCGTACTCATTGAATTTAAAACCTGGTTTATGAGTATCTCTATCGTCAAATTTTACGGAAATTCCTTTAGCCCGTAAGTCTCTTACGATCTCATTGGCCACTTCCGATATCTGCGCCAATTGCTCATCGCCCTTATATATTGGAACGATGACCACTTGTATCGGAGCCAGATTTGGTGGCAGTACCAATCCGTTGTCATCGCTATGCGTCATGACCAATGCCCCCATGAGGCGCGTAGAAACACCCCAAGAAGTGGCCCATACATATTCTTGCTTTCCTTCTTTGGTTGCAAATTTCACATCAAAGGCCTTGGCAAAATTCTGCCCAAGGAAATGCGATGTTCCGGCCTGAAGCGCTTTCCCATCTTGCATGAGCGCTTCGATGCAATAGGTCTCCTCAGCACCGGCAAAACGCTCGCTCTCGGTCTTTACCCCCTTTACAACCGGAATCGCCATAAAATTCTCTGCAAACTCGGCATACACATCATTCATCTGTTCGGCCTCGGCAAGTGCCTCTTCTTTCGTCGCATGTGCGGTATGCCCCTCTTGCCATAGAAACTCTGCGGTGCGCAAGAAAAGTCGAGTACGCATTTCCCAACGAACTACATTGGCCCACTGATTAACGAGTATAGGAAGGTCCCTGTAAGATTGGATCCAGTTCTTATAAGTACTCCAAATGATCGCTTCGGAGGTTGGTCGCACCACCAACTCCTCCTCCAACTTGGCCTGCGGGTCTACCCGTAACTTCCCAGGTCTTTCGGGGTCATTTTGAAGTCGATAATGTGTTACTACCGCACATTCCTTGGCAAACCCTTCGGCATTTTTCTCTTCGGCCTCAAACAAACTTTTAGGAACAAATAATGGGAAATAGGCGTTTTGGTGCCCCGTTTCCTTGAACATTCGGTCCAATTCGGCCTGCATCTTTTCCCATATCGCATAGCCGTAAGGCTTTATTACCATACAACCTCTTACCGCTGAATTTTCGGCCAGATCAGCCTTTACGACCAATTCATTATACCATTTTGAATAATCTTCACTTCTTTTAGTCAATTTCTTACTCATCAGCAGTAGTTTGGCACAAATATTGTGACTATATTAAAGAAAAATAGTTTAGGCAAAACTAACTATTTTTGATATGTCCAACAATAAAAAAATAGGCGATATGCAACCTCTTTACAAACTTAAAAAGCAATTGGAGCGCATTACTTTGATAATGGGCTCGGCGATATTGCTAGTATCCTGTGGTACCTACCAGCAGGCGTCCTACTATGACAATGATGGAATCTACGGAGATAATGTGGACAATTACCAAGTTACCACCACTACCGAAGATAGAGAAGATAGAACTGAAGCTCCAAAAGCAGAGGAAGCGTCTTCTTCAGTCTACAAGAATTACTTCGATAAGAAAGCAGAACAGGCCGCGCAGATCCAAGAAGGAGAAATATTTACAGATATTGATGACTACTCTAGCACAGAAGACATCGACGAAGATGATATGGCGCAGGATTTCGATGATGGCGAATATACTTCTCAAGGTTTTGGATCTTGGGGCGATAATGCCACAGATGTCAGCATCAACATATACAGCAACAACTGGGGTTGGAACAACTGGGGTTGGGGCTGGAATAACTGGGGCTGGAACAACTGGGGTTGGAACAACTGGGGTTGGGGCTGGAACCGCTGGAATTTTGGCTGGGGCTGGAACAATTGGGCCTGGGGCGGACCGTTCTACGGAGGCTTTTATGACCCTTTCTGGGGAGGCTTCTATGGTGGCTTCTACGGTCCTTACTATGGAGGCTTCTATGGTAGATATAACAATGTAGCCTTTGCAAGAGGTCGTCGAGGCGGTTATGCCCTTAACAATACTATTGGATCAAGAAGAAGTGGCGTCGCCTCCAGGAACAGCAATGTCAGTAGAAGAGGAAACACGAATTATAATAGACGCGGAAATGTTTCTAATAGTCGAAGAACGGGTGTAAGCCGAAGGTCAACGATCAGAAGAAATGGTGTCGGCGTTGATGGCGATGTAAGAAATAATACACGCACGAGAATTAGAAATAGTAACAACGGAAATACGGTTCGCCGACGCGGCAGCACGGGAACTAGAGTGGATAGCGGCAACTCTGGAACGAGAGTGCGCTCTGGAAATTCTGGAACAAGAGTGCGCTCTGGCAACTCAGGCACTCGCGTGCGTTCTGGAAATTCTGGAACTCGCACCAGAAGCAGCTCTACAAGAAGAGGTAGCTCAAACAATAGGAGCTACTCGCCAAGGTCGTCGTCTTCTAGAAGCAGCGGGAGCTTCTCCCGAGGATCTAGCGGAGGCAGAAGCTCTGGCGGATCTAGAGGTGGCGGTGGCCGTAGAGGAAACTAAAAACACATTCACCCTAAGTACACTACAACCTTAAATTAAAAACATTATGAAAAAAATAGGTCTATTTATCCTATCGGTGCTTGCTGTGTCCTTTTCGAATGCACAAGATATAACGGACGCCTTGCGATATTCGACAAATCAACTTTCGGGAACAGCTCGTTATAGAGCGATGAGCGGCGCCTTCGGAGCGCTCGGTGGCGACCTCTCAGCAATGGCTACCAATCCAGCAGGGTCTGCAGTCTTTAGCACTGGTGAAATCGCCATATCTCTAACAAGCTATAATAATGATAATGATGCGTCCTACTTTGGGACCGCAACTAATGCCAGTGATTCGGCCTTCGATATTGGTCAAGCAGGAGCGGTTTTCGTATTCGATAATACTGGAAACTCTGATTGGACAAAGTTTTCTCTAGGTTTCAACTATCAAAACGTCAACAACTTCAATGACAATCTTTTTGTTGCTGGAATCGGCACGACGAGTGTAGACCAGTACTTTTTGACCTATGCTCAAGGATTGGACATTGCCAATATTTCGGCCCAGCCCGGAGAATCACTCACAGAGGCATATATCGATATTGGACGTGCATTTGGTTTTGGGCATCAACAGGCCTTTCTAGGTTACGAATCATTCATACTAGACCTAGACCCGAGTGGTAATGGCATTGACGAATATATTTCCAATGCATCGTATGCCAGTGGAGTAGATCAAGAATACTCATACGCTACGAGCGATTATAATAGAAAATTTACCTTCAACCTAGCAGCACAGTATAAGGAGAATCTATATTTAGGGCTAAATCTTAACTCGCATGTTGTTGATTATAGACGAAGCACCTTTATTTCTGAGATAGGATTTGATAGAGTTAATGACTTTTCGGTCACAGAGATCGAGTTTGCCAACGAGCTATATACCTACGGAACAGGTTTTTCGTTTCAGGCGGGTGCCATTGCTAAGGTAAACGATGATGTACGTCTCGGGGTTTCCTATCAATCTCCAACTTGGTATCGATTGAACGACGAACTATCTCAGGCGGTAAGAGTATTTACAGTAGACCCAGTTGACATCAATGATCCAAGTCTAGATTTTGAAGATGTAGTAGCACCCAATGTGATCACTCTTTTCGATGACTATCGTCTGCGAACTCCGGGAGAGCTCACAGGTAGTTTTGCCTACATCTTCGGAAAGCAAGGCCTGATAAGTTTTGACTATACAAGAAAGGATTTCGGAAGTGCCGAATTTAAACAAAATACAGGATTTAATGCCGAAAATACACTCATCTCCAATAGTCTTAAAGCCACCAACAATTATAGATTGGGGGCAGAATATCGTATAGAGGCCTTTAGTTTGCGCGGTGGATATCGATTTGAAGAAAGCCCCTATGAAAATGGCAGTACGATTGGAGATCTAACAGGGTTTTCCGTTGGAGCAGGATATAGCTTTGGCGGCTGGAAATTGGACCTTGCCTACGATCAGGCGCAACAAGAACGAAATCAGCAATTATTCAATGTTGGCCTAACTGATACTGCCTTTGTAGACAATATCAACAGTAATGTCACATTAACCTTGACCTTGAAATTATAGTATCGTATCGAAGACACCACTATTATTTTCTTCAAAACCGAGTATGTTCTGCACGTTCATACTCGGTTTTCATTTGTCTTGATTTATCTCTTTAGGGTAAAATGCCCTTTCACCTCTTGAATGGTACCGTCTTCTTTTGGGTACATCACCTTAAACCAATAATCATTGGCCGGTAAAGGCTGCCCATTGATCGTTCCGTCCCAACCCCCACTAAGTGGACTCAATTGTTTCAAAAGTTTTCCATAACGATCAAAGAGATATATTTTTGCCGTGGGTCGTTGGCTTATCGCATCGAAATTCCAGACATCGTGATATCCATCACCATTGGGTGTAAAATAGCGAGGATAATCAATGATGAATATATTCCCCCAAATGGCATTGGGCAGGCAACCATCGACATCTCTTACCGTTACAAGGTGCTCTCCGCCACGAACATTCTCAAAAGTGGCACTACTTTGCCATGGGCCATCGTCCAATCGGTATTCGTACGTGTAAAGATCGGCATCTTGAATATTGGCGGTAATGGTATTGCTGGCCGCTCCCTCAATTTCCAAAGCGATGGTCACCTCATTTCCCGGGACAAAAACCGGCGCATTAGAATAGCGAACGCTGATCACGTAATCCCTTGGGCATCCAGAAAAAGAAGCTGGCAGACTGGGATCGTTGTAGGTAATTCTCCAAATATAATCGCCCTGCGCATCGGTATTCGACAATGTGATGGAAGAAGTAGTTTCCGGTCTTTGTGATCCATCAGGATTGAACCAAGTATATGAATAATTTGGATTGAAAAGTGTTGGCACACCAATCTCTACCGTACCATCATTCAAACATAATATGGCTTGCTGCTCCACGCCAAGATCCTCAGGTTCTATTGGACTTTCAACCACTACAGCCTCGATCCGTTCTACGATGAAACAATCCTGAAAATTTGGATTGTCGACTCTTACCCATAAAGGTTGTCCATTAGGCATTCCATTTGTAAAAATATCAGGCAAGGCAAAAGAAATGTCCCCATCGATCGCCTGGTCTTCGCGTGGGTAAAAGTTGACTCTGAATATTCCATCCAAAGGTCCTCCTGTATATACCGAAAGTATCTGTGTCCTTCGTTGTGTCAGATCAAAATCTGCAAACCCATCATTCCAATTGGGATTATCTGCATCACACGCCAAAAGCGCTTCCGTATCCTCTGGTCTTAGATCTAATGGTGTGGGATACACCGTAAAGTTGAAAGAATTAATATCGAAACAATTGGTATTCACACTATTCTCTATTCGCACGAAAATTTCAGTTGAAGCAGTCGCCACATCATTCGAATACGGATTCGTCAAGGGTGCAGTATTCATTTGCGCATCCACTGGAGACAAGTGATAGCTAACATTAAAATCGGTAGCTGATTGCCCATTGAGCACCAAAGGAGTGATCGTTCCAAAATCTAAGGTAGCTATTCCATCATTTTGCACACCATTGCTGTAAACATCACTAGTATCATCACAAGAATCAACGTCATCAACTTCGAATGCCGTTGGTTGTACATCTACTTGTAATAGAAACGATGTGGTTCGATAACAGCTGGTATTGTTCACATTCTCTATACGGACATAGATCCTTTGAGAGTTTGCGACCGTATTATCATAGGCCGTCTCATTAAGCGGGTCTCTGTCCAAATCCGCATCTTCTTGAGAATCATGAAAACTTATATCAAAAAAGGCAGGGTCTTGTGCAAGTAGGATTTCGGCCTCCCGTGTACCCAATTCAAAGGTGACAATACCATCTCCGTCCGGAAAAGCCTCATCATCACATAATTGATAGGTCATAGGGGTATTGGCCACAGGCATCCTATAGACGTTAAAATCAAAGGAGCCAATGTCATAACAGACCAAGGAAGGATCTAAATCGTCTATATTTTGCACTCGCACCCAAATGGTCTCTGTTTGGTAAGCCACTGGATTGTTATAGATTCCGATGATCGGATTGATATTGTCATCGGCATCTGGCTCGCTAGTGTGATAACTCACGGTGTATTCCGTTGGATCCAAACCATTGAGCACTTCCGCATTCAAGGTAGAGAAATCTATTTGGCCAATGCCGTCCCCTTCCAGTCCATTAAAAGAACCATCGTCACATTGCTCGATATCGTCGGGCTCATTCACTACTCCCGTCGAAGTTAAACGTAGTGTAAAGCTTGCCGAAGCATCAAAACATGTTGGATTATTTGTGTTCTCCATTCGCACGTATATCGTCTGAGAGGTATCTCCGCCGCCCGTATAATTATAGTTGTCAGGTAACGGATTGACGTCATTTATCGCATCGGTAGCATCCAAGTGATAGGTCACTGTAAATTCATTCGGGTCCTGCGTTCCTAGCACAAAGGGATCATGGTCACTCATCACAAAGATCGCTTCGCCATCATTTGATGTATCGTCACATTGGATGAACGGTGGTGGCACATTGGCCACAGGATATGGATTTGGAATCAATTGAAAGCTCGTTGTAGTACTGCAATTCAGAGATGTTGTAGGGTCGGTCAAAACGATGGTGATAGTTTCAGGACCACCTGGACCTGTGGGGTCTGACATCCAATTGGTCATTGGATTTGGCAATGTACTGCCCAATGAGTTCATGGCACCGTCAAAGTATTCTATGGTGAGGCCTGTCTGACTTCCCAAAACCGTAGCTTCAACATTAGAGGTATCGAAAGTATTGGCAAAGCCATCATTATCGCTATCGCATTCTTGTAGATCCGCTACCGTTGTCACATTTGGTGAAGGCTCGACAGTAAGATCAAAGGTGGTCTCATTAAAGCAATTCAAATTGCCAGCATTTGCAACTCTGGCTGTAATAGTCTGGGTAATGGATGTAAAAGGGTTGGGTAGCGGGCTGGGTAGCGGATTTCCCATGCCATCGAAATAGCTGACCACAACACCGGTTTGGGCACCCACAAGCTGTGATTCGACCATGCTAGAATCGAACTCAGCAGTATTGTTATTTGGAAAGCCATCGCAAAGAACGATACTAGTTACCGAGTTTGCTGTAGGTACAGTAAAAAAGGTGATCTCTACGGTATCCTCATCAGAATTACCGCTGCCGTCCTCCACAAATACGCGATAGGTTCCAGAAACATTGGTGGTAATATCATATGTTGTCAAGGTCGGTCCAGATGCTAAGTCTACAAAAGTGCCATCTTGAGGAGCTTCATCAACGGACCATGTATAATTTACAGCATTATCGGTGGTACCGTCTAATGTTATGGTGTCGCCTTCGCAGACATCTTGATCCTGACCTAAGTTTCCTGCAACGATACTACAATCTGTATCTGGCGCTCCGTTAGTAGGCTGTAAAAGGATCTCACCTATTTGATTATCAAAATTCGTGATCAATACCAAGTAGTACTCTCCAACTTGGGCATTGGGAATTGTCAAGGTTTCCACAGGTGCGGGAGAATAACTACAATCGATGATGTTGGTATTATCTTGATTCCCTAAATAGTATCTGGGATTGTCAACATTGTTTGGGCAATCACCAGGACTTGTAATACCATCACCATTGGTATCACATCCATCTGCCAATATACCGCATTGGCCATCTGGCATTGTAAAAGGGCCCCAAGCGATAAAGTCTACATCGATTCCGGTTCCTTGAATCACCCCATCATCTGTAATATCGGTATTTTGTATGATACTGTAGGACAGATCACCCGCCTGTTCGATTCGAAGAAAATAATAGGTTGGGTTGGGTGTAGTATTTAAACAACCTATTGTCCCTTCACCTGGAGTATTGACAACATTGGCAAATGGTTGTGGCGCCATCGAACTTGCACAAAAGGGAATAGAGTTCTCACAATCCTGGGCAAAACTTTGATAGAGAAAAAGCAGAAAAAAGCTGATTGCACATATGATGATTCGATGCCCCATAATCATAACTTTTCAAATTTCTCTTTATACAATTCAGCACCATCCCCATCGGTAAGAACAACATAATACTTTCCTGGAACAAGCTTTTTAAGACTTATCTTAACGTATCTGGTAGACCCCAGTGGATGTAACCGAGAAAGGATTTCCTCACCATTGACATCTTTAATACTAAATGTAAAGGCAACTTCCTTCTTAAGTGTATAAACAAGGGTTTTTTGAACTTTTTTCGACTCTAGATTGAAAATTTTATGGAAATCAGTTTGTTTTTGTGCAAAAAGCACTGAGGACAGAAAGAGTAGCCCTAAAGACACTAGACTTTTCATGGTTATTGGTTATAATTTCAACAAGTGAGTCGGAAAATTAGTATTTTTTTAACGATCCCTTTGTTAAAAAATTAAATACTTGTTCAGATGTTGTTTTTTTTCGGTAACGGAATTATACTTTAGGATATTTTAACATTTTAAAAGGAATAATCGCTGAGCGACCATTTAATGCTTATTACAGCAACTTGTATTTACGGCACCTAATTATCGCTAAATACCTATCTTTGCAAACTATTGCAATTCATATGAAAATAGATAAGACATTGGAAGAACAGTTAGAGGCCCTAGGCGACGATCATATCAGCGCTTCTGCCAGCACACCACTAAGAGATGATGCATTTGATCTAAGTGATGATGAAAAGATTGCACGCATTAAGAAAGACGTGGCCAACATCATGGAAACGCTTGGTCTCGACATGACAGATGACAGCCTGAGAGGCACACCAAACCGCGTTGCCAAAATGTATGTGAAAGAGATCTTTGGAGGGCTTCACCCTGATAGAAAACCAAAAGCATCGACCTTCGAAAACAAATATAAATATGGGGAAATGCTCGTAGAGAAGAATATTACCGTTTATTCTACCTGCGAACATCATTTATTGCCTATCGTGGGTCGAGCACATGTGGCCTACATATCTAATGGTACGGTCGTAGGATTATCCAAGATGAATCGTATTGTAGAATATTTTGCGAAGCGCCCCCAAGTACAAGAGCGTATGACCATGCAGATCGTACAAGAACTTCAAAGGGTTTTGGGCACCGAAGATGTGGCTTGTGTCATAGACGCCAAGCATCTCTGCGTTAATTCGAGGGGAATCAGCGATATCGAAAGCAGTACGGTCACGGCCGAGTTTGGTGGCAAATTCAAGGAAAAGGAGACCCGAAGAGAATTTCTGGATTATATCAAAATGGATACGCAGTTTTAATGTTTGTTGTTCAGTTGATTGTTGTTAAGCTGAATTTCGTTATTTTGGATATGAAACAAAAACTGCTCGCATCATGCATGTATATTCCTTTGAAAAATTAGACGTCTGGAAAGAAGCTATTCAGCTAGCTGTTTCAACATATCAAACCACTGGGGCATTACCTTCCGCGGAAAAATTTGGACTTATATCACAAATGCGCAGGGCTTCGGTCTCAGTTTCCTCAAACATAGCAGAAGGCACTGCTCGATCAACATACAAGGACAAGGCAAAGTTTATTACTATATCGTACAGTTCTGCATTGGAGTTGCTTAATCAATTGATCATTTCAAAGAATCTCGAATTTATTGATGAAGAACAATATGCAAAACTGTGGTTAGAAATCGAATCAATCACCAATAAGCTAAATGCGCTTCGCAACCACTATCTAAAGACCACAACTTAACAACAATCAACTGAACAAAAAACAATGCAAACCGGCGAATTAAAAATATACAACTCACTCACTGCAAAAAAAGAAACGTTCAATCCCATCAACGAAGGCTATATTGGCATGTATGTCTGCGGCCCTACCGTTTACAGCAATGTTCACTTGGGAAATGTGCGCACATTTATGTCTTTTGACATGGTGTTTAGGTATTTCAAGCATCTTGGATATAAGGTAAGATATGTTCGAAACATTACCGATGCTGGCCATTTGGAGAACGATGCAGACGTGGGGGAAGATAGAATCGCAAAAAAGGCACGTTTAGAGCAGATCGAGCCGATGGAAGTGGTTCAGCGCTATACAGTTGACTTCCATAATATATTGAATAAATTCAATTTCTTGCCACCAAGTATAGAACCTACGGCCACCGGACATATCATCGAGCAGATAGAGATCGTCAAAGAGATCATGGAAAAAGGGTTGGCCTATGAGGTCAATGGTTCTGTCTATTTTGATGTACTCAAATTTAACGAGACTAATGACTATGGAAAGTTGAGCAAGCGCAATGTTGAGGACCTTATTCACAACACTCGTGAGCTGGATGGGCAAAGCGATAAGAAAAATCCGCAAGACTTTGCCCTTTGGAAAAAAGCCGAACCTCAGCATATTATGCGTTGGCCGAGTCCTTGGAGCGATGGTTTTCCGGGATGGCACTTAGAATGCACCGCGATGAGCACCAAGTATTTGGGCGAGCAATTTGATATTCACGGTGGTGGTATGGACCTCAAATTCCCTCATCACGAATGTGAGATCGCACAGGCGGAGGCCTGCAACGGTCATTCGCCAGTGAACTTTTGGATGCACGCCAATATGCTGACCTTGAATGGTAAAAAGATGGCCAAATCTACTGGCAACAATATTTTACCAAGCGAGATCCTTAGTGGCAACAATGATATCCTAAGCAAAGCCTTTTCACCCTCGGTAGTGCGTTTCTTTATGATGCAAGCGCATTATCGCAGTATTCTAGATTTTAGCAATGATGCCTTGGTCGCTTCGGAAAAAGGATTCACCAAACTCATGGATGCCATACATTCGCTGGAAGATATCAGTGAAGGAAGCGCTTCCTCCTTTGACGTAAAAGCATGGAAAGCCAAATGCTATGCTGCGATGAATGACGACTTCAACACTCCGATCTTGATCGCAGAACTGTTTGAGGCCGTGAAACAGATCAATCTGATGAAAGATGATAAGGCGAGCCTTGTTGCTGACGATCTATCACTATTAAAACGAACCATACAAGATTTTGTCTTTGAGGTATTGGGATTGGTGGATCAGCAGGAAGTACAAGCAGATAGTGATAAGCTCTCAGGGGTGGTAGAGCTACTCATCAGCATGCGAAACGAGGCTCGTGCCAATAAAGACTGGGCAAAGTCTGACGAGATAAGAGATCAATTGGCTGCTCTAGGCATTGTCTTGAAAGATGGCAAGGCCGGAACAACCTTTTCACTAAATTAATAGCTATCCACATCGCTCGCTTTGGTATTTTGATCATCATTCTCAGTGCTTGGTATCGCCCAAGCAATTGTAAAAAACGTTTCTCAGAGTGAAAAAACTGCTTATAGCGCCTTTTTTGTTCCTTATTCGCTTCTATCAGCGATATATCTCCTCTTGGACACCATCGACCTGCAGATACCAGCCCACATGCTCGCATTATACGGTTGAGGCCCTGCAAAAGCATGGGCTCCTTAGAGGAGGATGGTTGGCTTTGAAAAGGATCGGTAGTTGTCATCCTTGGGGCGGTAGCGGTTACGACCCTGTTCCTGACAAGGATGCCAACTAGGCCAGCGCGGCAGTCTCGCCAGTTCGCTGAAAATGTGCACTGCACATTCTCTAAACGCTCCTGCGCCTTGGGGCGGTAGTGGTTACGACCCTGTCCCTGACAAGGATGCCAACTAGGCCAGCGCGGCAGTCTCGCCAGTTTGCTGAAAATGTGCACTGCACATTCTCTAAACGCTCCTGCGCCTTGGGGCGGTAGCGGATACGACCCTGTACCTGATAAGGATGCTAACTAGGCCAGCGCGGCAGTCTCGCCAGTTTGCTGAAAATGCGCACTGCACATTCTCTAGACGCTCTTGATTGTTGGGTTTTGGGTTTTGGGTTTTGGGTAACCATACTAATTTCATAGCACTTTGTGTTATTTTTGATTTCTATTGCACTCATCCGCTGGTAACAATTCACATTTCCTTAGTAGCTATTTTTATAGCATTACCTATATTTACCCAAACAAACCAAATTGACGAATATGACATTCCTAAGCATCGTTTGGGATCCGAACGACACTCTTTTTGAAATTGGAAATTTCCCGATAAAGTATTACGGCCTCATGTGGATGTTAGCCTTTGTATTAGGCTTTTTGATCATAAAAAACATCTTTAAAAAAGAAGGCCAACCATTAGAGCGCTTGGACCCCTTATTTATGTACACAGTGCTTTCGATCATGATCGGTGCTCGGTTGGGGCATGTACTGTTCTATCAGACAGAACTTATCTGGCAAAGCCCACTCGAAGTATTTTTACCCATAAAACTTAACCCATTTAGATTTACAGGATTTAGAGGTCTTGCAAGTCATGGCGCAGCTATCGGTGCAGTCATAGGCATGTATCTATATAAGAGAAAATATCCAGATCTGAAACTATCGTGGATCCTGGACCGTTTGGTGATCCCATCTGCCTTAGGTGCGGTCTTTGTGCGTTTTGGCAACTTTATGAACTCCGAGATTGTTGGCGAACCCACCAACAGCGATTACGGCGTGATCTTTAAGCAATTGGGAGAAAACTTTCCAAGACATCCTGCCCAATTGTACGAGGCGATCGGATACGTTTTCGTATTTCTCATCCTATACTTCATCTATTATAAGACCGATAAAGGGCAAAAGCCGTGGTATCTTTTTGGGCTTTTCTTTGTGCTGTTGATGACCGTGCGCTTTTTCGCAGAATTCTTCAAAAGAAGTCAAGGCGGATTCGAATCGGCACTCGGTGTCTTTACCACCGGACAATGGTTGAGTATCCCCTTTATCATCATTGGGCTTTATCTAATGTTTAGAAAACAACCCGCAACGGCTTAAAAATGAGAGTTTACAACTTCACCATAGCAATTCTTTCTCTGGCGATCTTGATGACGGCCTGTGGAAAAGACAAGAAAAAGGCTCCAGTAAAAAAAGTAGAGATGGTCTTTAAGAAGGAAGGCAGCTTAACGCTACTTAAAGCGACAGGTGACACCATCAAGCAATTGGAAATTGAGATCGCCGACAACGAATATGAACGCCAAACCGGATTGATGTATCGCAAGAACATGCGTGAAGACCGCGGTATGTTATTTGTTTTTAAGGATGAACAGCCACGCAGCTTTTATATGAAGAACACCAAGATCCCTTTGGACATCATCTACATCGCAGCAGACCATACGGTTGTGAATATTGCCAAGAATACCAATCCGCAGGACGAATCTTCCGTCCCATCCAATGGCCCTGCCCAATATGTGTTAGAGGTCAATGCAGGAATGTCTGAACGATGGGGAATAGAGGCTGGTGACAAAATTTTGTTTACTAGGGATTAGAATTAGTCTCCAAATAACAGATAATTATTACTCCACACCTATCAGATCGTAAAAATTGCGCTTACAAAGTAATTTGCGGCGCTTGCAAAATTGGGCTACCATCAAGTAATTTGAAAATCGCCTTTTTTTTACCATCTTTAGCATTCGATACCTCAATAACTATATCAAAATGAAAAGACTATTGATGACCTTGACGTTTGCCATAGCCACGATAACGCTCTGCAACGCCCAAAAAATTGAAATGGAAAAAGGATTCGGTGGATATAAATACACTCAAAATGGCACACGCTTAACGATGGGCCAGGTTGTTGCTGCGGTTCAATCTAATCCGGAGGCATATAATCTAATAAAAAAAGCACAATCCAAGAAAACTACGGCCTCGCTTATGAGTCTTGTGGGAGGTGCACTGATCGGCTGGCCAATAGGAGCTTCTATCGGTGGTGGCGACCCCAACTGGACCTTAGCAGGCGTAGGCGCAGGATTTGTGGCTGTATCCATCCCAATTGCATCCGGCGGTAATAAGAAGGCAAAGCAAGCCGTTGAATTGTATAATTCGTCTTTGGATTCGGCATCCAACATCAGCTTTAGACCAGAATTCAAAATTGTCGCAAATGCTAACGGAATTGGCCTTTCCGTTAATTTTTGAAAGAAGTATGTTAAAAATGGTTGTCGATATGTATCATATTTGTTCTTATCGTCTTAACATCGTCATCGGGTTATTCTCTTAGCCAAGTGTCTTATTTCCTGTTACTATGTTTCGAAGCTATCCATTATCATGAATATTTATATCTTTAGAACGACCTGTATTTTGAAAAGAGTTGACAAGGCCTATCTTTCTGAACCTTAACTATCATCAATGGCATGGCTTCTTGTTCTAAATTTACAAAAACTGAGTACTATTAATAGAAATCGTGAACGATGGAAAGTTCGAAACAATTGGCAAATCGGTTTAGAGAAGTGATCTTGGATGGTACATGGATCGCCAATACCAATTTCAAACATCAGTTAGCTGGTCTAACGTGGGAGGAGGCGACGACCAAAGTTGGTGCTTTGAATACGATTGCTGCACTTACCTTTCATATCAATTATTATATCGCCGGTGTCTTGAACGTCTTTGAAGGAGGTGCGCTAGAAATTAGGGATAAATATAGTTTTGACCACCCACAGATCGAGTCGGAAGAGGAATGGCAAAGGTTATTGGGAGCTATGTGGCGCAATGCAGCACAATTCGCCGACCACATAGAAAATCTTCCTGAATCCAAATTAGAAGATTTTTTTGTCGACAAAAAATACGGAACCTACCGCCGAAACATTGAGGGAATGATAGAGCACAGCTATTATCATTTAGGGCAGATCTCCTTCATAAAAAAGATATTATCAACATCTGCATCATGAAAAAAACATTCGTATGCTCATTAATGGCATTGGTCACCTTGCTTGGATGTGAGAAGAAAAAGACTCCATCCACGGATTTTAATGGAAAACAAAGCCAGGTAATTATCAATATGATTGCCGCCGTCAACGAAAAGGATGCCCAAAAATATGTAAATGGCTTCGCAGAAGGAGTCGAGGTCTTCGTCGAATATGAAAAGAAGGTTGACGGGAAAAGTGCCTTAAAGGCCAATAGAGCCGAACATTTTAAGAACCATCCCAACGTTCGTTCAGAAATACAGCATCTGGTGGAGATCGATAACAAGGTGATCCTTCATGATAAAGTGTGGCTCAACAATGCGGATACCATCGGTAGCGACATCGTTGAGATCTTTACTTTTGAGAATGGTAAAGTGATACGTGTGGATGTGATACAGCCAAAAGATTTATTCGGTAATTCCGAATGAAATCGGCACCATAAGTCCATTTGCCAATGAAAAAAAGCATCTTGCTAATTGCAGTCCTCGCAGCTGCGAAATTCATCATTCAGTGTTTTGGGAATCGAAATTACGGTTTCCATCGCGACGAACTACTTCATTTATCTGTCAGTGAACATTTGGATTGGGGTTACATGGAATTCCCTCCATTTATCGCTCTTATAGGCAAGATCTCCTATTGGCTATTTGATTACTCGCTGCTCGGTGTTCGGCTCTTCCCTACCATGGCTGGTGTTGCCATACTCATACTCTGTTGTCTGATGGCCAAAGAACTTGGTGGTAAATTCCTTACGATACTGCTCGCTGGCTTCTGTGTCTTGGCTTTTCTTCCATTCTACCGTAATCACACGCTGTTTCAACCTGTTGCCTTTGATCAACTTTTTTGGACATTGGGATTTTATTACATCATCAAGTTTATCAATTCTGAAAATAAAAAATATCTCATTCTTTTGGGAATTACCTTGGGCCTCGGCTTGATGAACAAGTACACCATGCTAGTATGGGCCTTTGGAGTATTCGTCGGACTATTTTTCTACCAGAAAGGCAGTTTGTTCAATAATAAATGGACCTACCTGTCGGCAGCGGTAGCATTATTTATCTTCTTGCCCAACATCATTTGGCAAATACAGCACGACTTTCCCTTGCTCGGACATATGCAAGCGCTTAATGAAAATCAGTTAAATGATCTCGACCGTTTCGAATTTGTGGCAGAACAGCTGAATTTTCCAGGCACGCTAATGGTCAGCCTTTTTGGACTTACGGTATTACTATTCGGAAACAATTTAAGAAAATATCGAGCTATCGGAGTTTCGGTATTAGTGATCTTCTTTACGATGTGGATGCTCAACGCGAAGGCCTATTATCTATTCGCCATATATCCTGTCTTATTTGCTGCGGGAGCTGTAAAGATCACATCACTGCTTCATAGAAGACCTGTCTGGGTCTATGTCGTTGCAAGTCTTGTATTGCTGCCTTCTATCTATTTTATACCGCAGGCAACACCCCTTCTGCCCATTGAGGAGTTTGTAGAATACCGTGATATAGAAGAAAAGGATGGTAGAGTTGAACTGACAGGAGATTATGCCGACATGTTTGGTTGGGAAGAACAGGTGAAATTAGTGGACAGTGTGTATCGTTCATTACCTCCACAGGAAAAGGACCATTGCATGCTATGGGCAGAGAATTATGGGGAAGCAGGTGCACTCAAAATATTAGGAAAAAAGTATGGGTTGCCGAATCCGATCAGCAGACATGGAAGTTTCTGGACATGGGGCTATGGAAACGAGGATGCAGCGGTTTGGATAAGCTTAGGTAATGAACAAGCCGCCGTAGAATATGTATTTGAAGAGGTGGAATTGGTGAAGATCATCGTGCATAAATATGCTATTGGTGAAGAGAATGGTATTCCGCTTTATATTTGTAGAAAGCCAAAAATAGATATTCCATTGATGTGGAAGAATTACGAAGCACATATCTTTGACTGATATCAGCGATTGAGAATGATCAGAAATTACACAAAAAATGATAAAGAAAAAGTGGTTGAACTACTGAGAGCGAATACCCCAGCCTTTTTTGATCCATCGGAAGAGGAGGATTACATCAATTACCTGGAGACGGAGGTTGAAGACTATTTTGTCTATGAAGAAAACTCGAATATACTAGGCGCTGGTGGCATCAATTATTTCCCTGAAGAAAGGACAGCACGAATTTCGTGGGATGTGGTGGCTCCCAATGTACAAGGAAAAGGAATCGGAAAACAATTGGTCGAGCATCGCATAGCGCAGATCAGAAAAAATAAAGGCATTGACAGTATCGTAGTAAGAACTTCACAACTCACCTATAAATTCTATGAAAAATTTGGTTTCGAACTGGAAAAGGTCGAAAAGGATTTTTGGGCAAAGGATCTGGACCTTTATTTGATGAGTATGAAAACTTCAAAAGCACTTTGATAAAAAAAGGATATTTTAGCTGATTAAAACTAGAATTATAATCTAACAAAAAGTACACATGATGATGACAAAATTTAGAACTTTCGCATTAACATTGGCAATAGGCATTTTTTCGCTAAGCTTTTCTTTTGGTCAAGCTGAAGAATATTTCAATGAATCCGAAGAAAAAGCAACGGTGTATATCATCAGGACCCCTAAACTTGGAGCCTTGATCAATTTTCGATATTTTATCGGTGAAACCTATATCGGAAAATGTAATTATGGAAAGTATTTCAAGGTGTATTTAACTCCTGGAAAACACCTTATATGGTCTAAGTCAGAAAATAGGTCATTTATCGAAGCCGAGGTCGAAGCAGGAAAGACCTACGTGATCAATGCCATTCCAAAGATGGGTGGATTCAGAGCAAGTGTAAAACTTGAGGAACTGGATACCAACTTCACCGAAGGACAATTGAAACGTTTCAAAAAGTATTTTGAGAAGCGCGCCAAACTCATCACTTTCACTCCGGAAGAATTGGCAATAGGACAAGAGAAGTTTGCCGACGTCATCGTTGAAGGTTTGGCAAAATACGAAAAGGTCAAGGGAAAGGAAAAAGAAATCCCTGTTCTCAAAACACCTATCGATCTCGAAGCCATTCTTAAATAGTCCCTTCAATACTAGGAACAAGAATGGCCGCATGAGCATTCTAATGGATTTATTTCTGTACCTTATGGAAATAAATGTTTGTCGTTCAGAAAAATAATACCAACTTTGATGAGATGCATCAATTGGTGCAGGAAAGCTTTTTGCTGCATGTGGCGCCCCAATATTCCAAAGAAGGAATCGACACATTTCTAGCACTGATCCAAGAAGATAATTTGAAGGAAAGAGCGGAAGAAAACACCTCCCTTTTCATTACGGCAAGGCATCATAATGTTATCATCGGAGTATTAGAGTTAAGACAGCATTCGCATATTACATTATTATTTGTCAAAGACGACTATAGAGGAAAAGGAGTTGCCTTCTCATTGCTAGAAAGCGCCATAAAGCGGTGCAAGAATGTCTATCCCGATATGAAGCGACTAACGCTCAATGCTTCACCAAATTCGTTACATATTTATAAAAGAATGGGGTTCGTAGAAACGGCAGATCAACAACAAAATAATGGAGTGATCTATACACCGATGAAGTATGTATTCTCAGATTGAGCTTACTACGAGGAATGGAATGACGAAGTAGTTTGCCCTTGGAGATCCCATCGGACGGATCGCTTCGTCTCGATATATCGATACTCGCGAAGACGCTAATCAAAAAAAAATAACCGTATCTCTCAGCGCCATCCCAAAACGTCACTGCGAGGAATGGAATGACGAAGCAGTCTGCCCTTGGAGATCCCATCTAACGGATCGCTTCGTCTCGACATATCGAGACTCGCGAAGCCCTTTGAAATCAAAAAGCCGCCCTTAACAGGCGGCTCTTCTATAAATTGAACAGGTAAATAACTAAGAAAAACGTTTATGTTTTCTCTTTATCTGCCTTTTTGGTCGTATCATACATTACCGGTGTTGCAATGAATAGTGAAGAGTAGGTTCCCACCAATACTCCCACGATCAACGCGAACATAAACCCTCGGATGGATTCTCCACCAAAAATAAAGATGGCCAATAATACCACTAAGGTGGTCAACGAGGTATTCAAGGTACGACTCAACGTACTATTCAAGGCGCTATTTACTGTTTTGCTAAATTCCCAGGTTGGATGATCATTCATAAATTCACGGATACGGTCAAAAACTACCACCGTATCGTTCAAGGAGTATCCAATTACCGTAAGTATCGCAGCGATGAACGCTTGATCGATCTCCATATTAAAAGGCATGATCTTCCAGAAGATAGAGAATACCCCTAAGACGATCAGAACATCGTGGAATACTGCCGCTACCGCTCCCAAAGAGAATTGCCATCTGCGGAAACGCAATAGGATATATAGGAAAACAACGATCAATGACCCGAATATCGACCACAATGAAGCTTTGAAGATATCATCGGCAATTGTTGGCCCAACCTTTACCGAAGACATACGGCCTATTTCCTTGTCCTCTGCACTATCTACAAATTGCTCCAAGGTAAAGTCTGCTGGCAAATAGGATTTTAAACCTTCGAATAACTTCTGCTCAACTTCTTCATCTACCTCGGTACCAGAAACATCGATCTTATATTTTGTAGTGATCTTCAATTGGTTATCCTCACCGAAGGTCTTCACATTTGGAGGGAGCTTTACCCCATCTTCAACAAAAACATCCGCCAAGGTGTTTGAAACCTCTGAGGCATTCATCGACTTCTCGAAACGAACCACATAGGAACGCCCTCCTGAAAAATCAACCCCCGGGTTTAGTCCTTGTGTTGCTAAAGAAGCCAAGCCTCCTGCAACGATCAAGAAAGATATGATATAGGCCACTTTGCGCTTCCCTAAGAAATCGACCGTCATATTTCTGAACAAATTCTTGGTCATCGCGGTAGCAAAATCCAATTTGTTTCCTTTTTCAACTTGCCAATCAACAAATAAGCGAGTAATAAAGATAGCCGTGAATAAGGAGGTAACGATACCGACCAATAAGGTGGTCGCAAATCCTTTGATTGGACCTGTACCAAAGATGAAAAGGATCAAGGCGGTTAGTCCCGTAGTGATATTCGCATCCAAGATCGAAGACAAGGCATTATTAAATCCATCGGCAACGGCTTGTTTCATCCCTTTTCCTTTGGTAAGCTCCTCTCTTACACGTTCAAAGATAAGTACGTTCGCATCCACCGACATACCAATGGTCAATACGATACCAGCAATACCAGGCAGTGTCAATACTGCACCGAGACCGGCCAATACCCCAAAGATCAATAGGATATTCAAGGCTAGGGCGATATCGGCAAAAATACCTGCCTTCCCATAATAGAAGACCATCCATATCAACACTAAAGAAAGTGCGATAAGGAATGACATGATACCGCTATCGATCGCCTCTTGTCCTAACGATGGACCCACGATCTCTGACTGAATGATATCTGCTGAAGCCGGCAGTTTACCAGCTCTTAATACGTTGGCAAGATCTTTGGTCTCTAATATGGTGAAATCTCCTGAGATCTCTGAACGACCCCCAACGATAGCTCCTTTTGAGACTCCTGGTGCTGAATAGACGATATCATCCAAGACGATGGCGATGTTGGTGTTCTCTTTAGAGGCCTTCCCGGTCATATCTTCCCATATCTTAGACCCTCTTGTGTTCATTTGCATATCTACCGAAGGTTCTCCATTTTGGCTAAATGAACCTTGGGCATCTGTGATCACATCTCCACTTAAAGGCGGTGTGTTATCTCTATTAGCATTGATAGCATATAGCTCTACTCCTTTTTGTCCAAGTAAGCGCACGTTTCGTCCTTCATACGCCTTCAGGTCCACTTCTCTTCCCAATAGGAATTTGGTATAGCGCATTTCTGCTGGAAGCAATGCTCTTATATCCGGACGATTGAGATATGCTACTACTTTTTCTCCATCTTCCTTAGAGTATACGCCCAATACATTCCTTCCTCTAGAAGCTTCTCTAACATCCAGATCAAATATTGGATTAGCGACCACTTCAACGGCTGTAGAATCGGTATCTACAGTGTCCAATAGCGCATCGATCTTTGAAGAAGTGTCTTCTTCCGCCGTGGCCGTGGTATCTTGTACAGCTTCGGTAGTTTCCTTCTCGGCCTTTGGTGCTTGCTCTTCCCTAATAAGATTGTTGGCCTGCGTTAAAAAGTTGACCAATTTATCGGTATTATATGTCTCCCAAAACTCCAATTGGGCTGTTTGAGAGACCAATTCTCTGGCGCGTTGGACATCTTTGGCACCTGGTAATTCTACCAGAATCCTTCCAGAGTTTCCTAAACGTTGGATATTGGGTTGGGTAACTCCGAACTCATCGATACGCTTGCGCAATACTTCAAAAGCCGATACGATGGCGTCATCCACCTTTTCACGAATCACCTTTTTAACGGTCTCATCGTCCATGGTAATATCTATATCGTCATCCAAGGTACGATTGGCAAAAATATCTGGTGATGCCAATTTCTTATCTCCCTTGATAGCATCAAAAGCCTCAAAGAAAGATTCTACGTAAGGTTCGTCGGCATTCTTCTGTAATTGGTCGGCGTTTTCCAATGCAGTGTTAAAGGTGGGATCCTTTGATTTTTCTGCCAACCCCTTCAAAATATCTTTTACCGAGATCTGAAGAATTACGTTAATACCTCCTTTTAAGTCGAGCCCTTTGTTAAGCTCTTTCTTTTTAGCTTCTGCATAAGTAAATCCGATGAATTTCTTTGCATTTGCAACAGAGTCTAAATACTTAGCCTCTACCTCTGCCCTCTCTTGCACGTAGTTTGCCACTGTGTTATCCACTTTGTTGATGGCGTACTCTTCTGCTTCATTTTCTACACTATTGGTGAAGAATGTAAATGAAAGTTGGTAAATACTTACCAAACCGAACAAAAAGGCAAACAATTTTACTAATCCCTTGTTCTGCATTGTAATTAATTTAGGTGATAATTTTAAAAACGAGCAAATATATCATTTCGCCAAGGAAATGCCAATATATTTTAAGGTTTTCATCCGTATTACTGAAGTTTGATTACCGTCATCGAAGACACCTTTAATTTTGGCAAAGCACCAGCCTCAATAATGGCAGCCAGATCATAAGCCTCTTCTACAGTGAATTCTCCCGTAATTTGTGAGCGGCCACCCACAATCGCACCGTTGAGTACCCCTGGTGCAGATAATACTGTATGGTCAACGACCATAGCTATATTTGTCTGCTCTCTAGAAGCTCTGCCCGTTATATCCTCCCACTTCATCGCACCTTGTTCATTCATTTGCAAATTGATCGTTGGGTTCCCCATCATATCAAAGTCTTGGGAGGCTTCTATTATCGTATTCCCATCAAGTACTGCTCTGTTGGCTCTATTCCCTTTTATCGCATATAAGGGAACATTCCCATTTTCATCAGGTGTACCCCACAAGAACTTAACAAAACGAAGATCTGTCGGCAATAGGGCTCTCACCTGTTTTTGTTCAAGGTATTGCATCATTTTTTCTTTGTTTTCTTGCCTGACCTTACAAAGTACGTTTCGCGCCCTAAAGTTATCCTTGACAAACAAACTCGAAATAGGTTCGACATCTGCTAAACTGTCTTTCAAAATATTGTTAGCTTCTAATAAGAAACCAAATAGTTTATCTGCATTAAAAGTATGATAGAATTCCAATTTGCCTTGGGTTTGAAGAAGATCGACCAATCGCTCTTGAGGAATCGGTTTTGAGGCAGCAATCTCTAAATCGATCGTATTGCCATTCATCGGGTCAATTTTCAGTACCTCAACTCCAAAATCCTTAAGACGCTTGGCTAAGACCTCCTCGGTGACTCTCATATCAAATTCTTGACCTTCTTCAATTTGAAGGCGAAGTTTTAAGCCATGCGTAGGTTCTGAATTACAGCTCGCTAAGAAGGCTACGAGTATAAAAAGAAGACTTTCAATAAAAGACACCCTCATAATTGTTTGTTTAACATTTTCAAAAAATAAAAAAAGGTTGCCGAAGCAACCTTTATAATATGTGTGTATATCATTCATTATACATCCAACAGTCCGTTGGTCTTCTTAACACCTTCTGCACTTTCGGCCAACTTCGATTTTTCGGCATCGGACAGCTGGATATCAACAACTTTTTCAATTCCATTTTTACCTAAGACCACAGGAACACCAATACAGAGGTCCTTTAGCCCATATTCTCCGTCCAACAATGTCGAACAAGGGAAGATCTTCTTTTGGTCGCAGGCGATTGCCTGCACCAGACCAGAAACCGCTGCTCCCGGGGCGTACCATGCCGAAGTACCAAGTAGTTTGGTCAAGGTAGCACCTCCCACTTTGGTATCTTCCATCACTTGGTTCAATCTTTCTTCCGAAATAAACTCAGATACAGGAACGCTATTTCTAGTAGCCAAACGCGTAAGAGGAACCATTCCTTTATCACTGTGACCTCCGATGACCATACCGTCTACATCAGAAATAGGTGCACCTAAGGCCTCGGCCAATCGGTACTTGAATCGTGCGCTATCCAGTGCTCCCCCCATACCAATGATCCTATGTTTTGGTAGGCCCGTAACCTTATGCGCCAAATAGGTCATGGTATCCATAGGGTTACTTACAACAATGAGAATTACATCTGGAGAGTGCTTGATCAGTTCGCCTGCAACAGATTTTACGATTCCAGCGTTAATGCCTATCAACTCTTCGCGGGTCATTCCAGGCTTACGTGGAATACCAGAAGTGATCACGGCAATATCGCTATTGGCGGTCTTTGAGTAATCACCGGTGGTCCCAGTGATCTTGGTATCGAAACCATTTAATGAGGCTGTTTGCATCAAATCCATCGCCTTCCCTTCGGCAAATCCCTCTTTGATATCTAACAATACCACTTCTGAAGCAAAATCTTTGATTGCAATGTACTCTGCGCAACTAGCACCAACGGCTCCTGCACCTACTACGGTAATTTTCATGTATGATGATTTTTGTTGATTAAAAACTAGTGCAAATTTAAGAATTATGCCACTAATTATCGTATGAAATCACCTAAAACCGAAGTTCAAACCAATAGAAAGATTATTGAATTCGGCTACGGTGTAATCAAGGTTCAACCTGAAGAAGGCGAGCTTCAATTTGGTACCCACAGTGAGGCGTGTCCCCGAGGCATCATTAGATACTGAAAAAGGATCTTCAAAAGTCTGTTGAAATGGCCCCTGTCTAACAACATAGGTCCCTAAAATATCGGTGTCAGATTTTCCTGAAAGGTATCCAATACTTCCATAGAAATTGATCACTGGCAACTTTGTAGATGCGATCAGCTGAAATGACCATGTGCTCGCAGTGGTCTCAAAACGTTGGTTAGCACCATCGACAATATTCGTGCTAGTAAAGTCATAGCTACCATCCAATCTTGTATAACCGATCAATCCCGAAACAGCTACAGGCCACAACTTCTCGGCCGGCAGCCATTGTGTAAGTTCGTGCTGTAACCCAACACCATAAAAGCCCACCTTCACATCATTTGAATTTACCTTAGGGAAGAAACGCGCTTTGAGTTCGGTCCCTTTGATAACACCAACACTTACCTGTAGGAATGCTGTCGGTATAAAA
The DNA here is from genome assembly GCF_042675645.1 of Sungkyunkwania multivorans. Taxonomy (NCBI): domain Bacteria; kingdom Pseudomonadati; phylum Bacteroidota; class Flavobacteriia; order Flavobacteriales; family Flavobacteriaceae; genus Sungkyunkwania; species Sungkyunkwania multivorans. Next base: position 109,179 of record NZ_JBHTJH010000001.1, read on the forward strand.
TTGATATTTTCGGAGGCCAGCCCAGAAGGGAGGTCAAATTCTACACGCTCCGTGACACCCGGTGCAACTTCGGACTCCGCAAACACTCGAATACCATCGATATCACCAAGGGCCGTAGAGACCGACTTGCCAGTGCTGCCATCTACGAATTGTAAGTTTTGATAGCTCGCGGTGTTGAGGACAAACCCTTTTTTTTCATCCTTGATTGGACTGTAATTCCCAACAATAGAGACTTCAAATCCAGCCAATGGCTTTGATTCCGCGCTGTTAAACCAGCCGTTACTCATGCCATACATAAGCCCTTCATTGGCAGGTGCGATATAGTCGGTGGTGTATCGTTGTGCATCTGCAATTCCTGCTGCTAATAGTTCATTGATGTTTTGCGCCTTTGTCTGGCAAAAAACTGTGAAAAGAATAATTGAGAAAAGTGTTTTTTTCATGACTAATAGGTTTGAGAGCACTCTAATATATAAAAACCTGTAAAAATCGATGCACTTCTTTAAAAATAAGCTAGAAATAAGGTATAATCCTTTCAAAAAGGACAAGAATTGCCTTTCATCGATTGAATATGACTTTTATCGGAGTCAACGTGTAAGAAAAGTAAACTTAGTCGAATTCATCGATTGTCGAAAAAAATTCACATTTTGTCTAAAATTTGTACAAACCTTATCGTAACCCTTTGAAAATCATTCTTTATTATCTATTTTGGCTCCCTTTAAAAAGACCCCGAAGTTATGATGAGAAAAACCTTTGCTAGCAGTGCGATAGCACTATTGATTTTTGCAACTTCCTTTGGCCAAGTAGGTATCGGAACTACAACACCAGATACATCTAGTGCACTCGACATCACATCGACAGATAGTGGATTGTTAATTCCAAGAGTTGCGCTTACCTCAACAGCGAGCGCTGGCCCAATTACATCCCCAGCTACGGCTTTAGTGATTTATAATACCGCAACAGCTGGAGCAGGAGCCACTGCCGTAACACCTGGCTTTTACTATTGGAATGGTAGCTGGCAACGCTTTAATGATGGCTCGGCTGGATGGGAACTGGACGGAAATGCCGTGACGGCCTCGGATTTTATTGGAACCACCAACAATTTCCCTTTGAATATTCATGTAAATAACAACCAACGCTTTTCATTCACCGATGCTGGGCAGATCATCCCTGTAAACGCTACATCGAGCACCCTTATCGGTAATTCGACCTCGGCATCTGGGGACTTTGCAATAGCCATTGGAGAATTGGCGACCGCAGATTTCGACGATGCCATTGCCATTGGTAGACGTGCATCCACAGGAGAACGATTTGCCATAGCCCTAGGTTTGGATGCATCAGCACCTGGATTGAATAGCACGGCCCTAGGAAACGAAGCTAGTTCGGGAGGCAATCAATCTACGGCGGTAGGCTATCAAACCTTTGCAAGCAACGTAAATGCTACTGCGCTGGGCTTCGATGCTAGGGCAACAGGAAATAATTCTACCGCTCTGGGATACGACACCGACTCTGCTGGAAATAACACTGTAAGCATAGGAATAAGTGCTTCTGCAAGTGCCAATAATTCCGTGGCTATAGGTTCACAAGCCTCCTCAGCAGGCTCGGGCTCTTTAGCTTTGGGATTCCAATCGTCTGCACCAAACTTTAACTCTACCGCTATTGGTAATGGCGCCGTAGCTACTGGAAGTAACAGAATGCGATTTGGAAATACTACCGTAAATACGATCGAAGCCCAGGTAGGCATCTCTGTAACATCAGACGGACGATTTAAATACGATATCGAGGAAAACGTTCCTGGTCTTAGTTTTATCAACGCGCTTAGGCCAGTCACTTATAAGTTTGACCTGAAGAAGTTGAGCATGTTTAGAAATGAACCTTCCATCGCGCAAAATACAGGCAAGATAGAAACAGGATTTATAGCTCAGGAAGTGGAAGAAGCGGCCAAGAAATTGGGCTATGATTTTAGCGCTATCGATGTCCCAAAGGACAGTGACAAGCAGAATTACACGCTTTCCTATGCGCAATTCGTGGTACCATTGGTAAAAGCGGTGCAAGAACAACAAGAAGAGATCGAAGCTTTGAAAAAGGAACTGAACGAACTCAAGTCGATCAAGGAAGAAATAGCACAGCTCAGAGCGATGATCCAACCAAATGATCGATCAACATCTGCCGTGAAAACTGAAATTAGCAAGAAGAAATAGGACGAAAATTAAATTGACACTAAAATTAAAAAGACAACCGTGACGGTTGTCTTTTTTTTTGTCCAAAAGCTATCGAGATACTAAAGAAACCTTTTGTTTTGAAAACAAAAAAAAGGAGCTCGTAACTAACGAACTCCTTCCTTCCATATTCTAAAAGCATTGAAAATACTTTCTAAGCGTCTATATTTGCGTAAACCGCATTTTTCTCAATGAACTCTCTACGTGGTGGCACCTCATCGCCCATTAACATAGAGAAGATACGGTCGGCCTCGCTACCATTATCAATATTCACTTGACGTAGCGTTCTAAACTCTGGATTCATTGTCGTGTCCCACAGCTGATCTGCGTTCATCTCTCCAAGACCTTTATAACGCTGCACGGATGCTCCCTGACCAAACTTTTGAAGTAATTGATCGCGCTGGTTGTCATCCCATGCATATTCTTTCTTTGTGCCTTTCTTCACCAAGTACAGTGGTGGGGTCGCTATATACACGTGACCATGCTCGATCAGCTCTCTCATATACCTGAAGAAGAAGGTAAGGATAAGCGTAGAGATGTGACTACCATCTACATCCGCATCACACATGATAACTATCTTATGATATCGAAGTTTTTCGAGATTCAGTGCTTTGCTATCCTCTTCGGTACCTATGGTGACACCTAAAGCTGTAAAAATATTCTTGATCTCCTCATTTTCAAAGACCTTGTGTTGCATGGCCTTCTCCACATTCAATATCTTACCTCTAAGCGGTAGAATAGCTTGGAAATTACGGTCACGGCCCTGTTTAGCAGTTCCGCCTGCAGAATCTCCCTCGACCAGAAATACCTCGCACAATGCAGGATCGGTCTCGGAACAATCTGAAAGCTTCCCAGGAAGACCACCAATGCTCATCACCGTCTTACGCTGTACCATTTCCCGTGCCTTCTTAGCGGCATGCCTAGCTTGCGCAGCTAAGATCACCTTTTGAACGATGGTCTTTGCGTCATTGGGATGTTCTTCGAGATAGTTCTCTAACATCTCAGAAACCGCTTGGGATACGGCAGCTGTCACCTCGCGGTTACCCAATTTGGTCTTGGTTTGCCCCTCAAATTGTGGCTCTGCAACTTTTACCGATATTATGGCCGTTAGGCCTTCACGGAAATCATCACCAGATATCTCGAACTTCAACTTATCTAGCATCCCAGAGGCATCGGCATATTTCTTTAAAGAACCCGTTAGACCTCTTCTAAATCCGGAAAGATGCGTCCCTCCTTCATGCGTATTGATATTGTTCACATAGGAGTGCAAGTTTTCAGAATAGCTATCGTTGTAGACCATGGCCACCTCTACAGGAATATCGTTCTTCTCACCTTCTATGGAAATTACATCATTGATGATGGCGCTTCGTGTTCCGTCCAAAAAACGAACAAATTCCTTTAAACCCTCTGTTGAGTGAAAGGTGTCTTCCACGAATTCTCCATTGTCATCTTTATGACGTTTGTCGGTAAGCGTTATCGTTATCCCCTTATTTAGATACGAAAGTTCGCGCATACGGCTAGCAAGGGTATCATAATTATATTCCCGGGTCTGTTGAAAGATCTGATCGTCGGGCGTAAAGGTGACGGATGTCCCAGTTTTGTCGGACTCGCCGACTGGCTTAACAGGGTACATGGTCTTTCCGCGTTCATATTCTTGTTCCCAAACTTTTCCATCTCTGTAGACGGTCGCTTTGAGATGAGATGAAAGTGCATTCACACAAGAAACCCCCACACCGTGTAGACCACCGGAGACCTTATAAGAATCCTTATCGAATTTACCCCCTGCACCGATCTTGGTCATTACCACCTCTAGTGCTGAAACCCCTTCTTTTTGGTGCATGTCCACTGGGATACCACGACCATTATCGTGCACTGTGATCGAGTTATCTTCTTCGATAATAACACTGATAGTGTCGCAATGCCCCGCTAGGGCCTCATCTATCGAATTATCCACTACTTCATACACCAAATGGTGAAGACCACGAGTTCCAACATCGCCAATATACATCGATGGACGCATGCGAACATGTTCCATTCCTTCAAGGGCCTGAATACTATCTGCTGAATAGTTATTTTTATTAACTTCTTCGCTCATATATAGATAGGTTAAATTTTAAATTTTGCAAATCCCACAAATATAACAATTCCCTAGTGAAATAAGGGGTTTTGAAGCTTTTAATGGCGTCAAGTTATCAACAATTAGTTAACGGTTTTTTGAGGAATCTGAGCTCAAAATTACATGTCCATTTTAAGGCAAAACCTACCTTTTTCAGCTCGCTGAATATCAAGTGATTAAAATGCGGAATATTTATGTCGATCGACCGCCCTCACAAACCTTAAAAAGGCAATTTCTTGGCATTTCAATGCGGTCATGGTAAAACGTGGTGCAAATGGGCCCATACCCCGGATAAAACAAGGAAAGACACCCGCTAAAAACTAGTGCTCTCCATTTATTTTCGTGATACCAACCCATAAAACGACCAGACAATGAAACTTCCAGAAGAATTGAAAGAAGGAATTAGAGCTTATCGTAAAGCTACACCATGGTATGCACCTCAGGCAAGATGCCCGCCACCTTTAGATGGCTTTGTTAACCGATCCTTTTCTATGTTAGAGATGTTAAGTCACCAGAACAAAAAAAAAGCCTGTCTCTCCAGACAGGCTTACATTAAAAAGTATATCGTGAATATTCGTTAAATAACTTTAACGTTTACTGCGTTCAATCCTTTTTTTCCTTCAGTTAATTCGAATTCAACCTCATCTCCTTCTTGGATTTGGTCGATCAAACCTGTTACGTGTACGAAGTGCTCTTGGTTAGAACCTTCTTCTGTAATGAAACCAAATCCTTTGGTCTCATTGAAAAATTTTACTGTTCCTTTACTCATTGTTGTTTAATATAAGGCTGCGAAGATAGTGTTATTATTTTGAGATACAGCATTATATTTAAAAAATAATCTCTTAGAAGCAATTTACACTTTTGAAAATAGTTAAAGATAAGATTCACAGTTTCTTGGAAGGCCTGGAATTTTATTGAGTACCTTTGCCTGAAATCTATACATGTCAAGTTTGGAAAATTTCAAAGAATTAGGCGTACACAAAGACCTTGTCAAGGGTTTAAAAGAATTGAATATCATTACCCCAACAGCGATTCAAAAAGAGGTGATTCCCTTGCTGTTGACTACCGACACAGACCTAGTTGGGCAAGCACAGACCGGCACAGGAAAGACTGCCGCATATGGTTTGCCATTATTACATCGTATAGACCCTAGCCAGAAGGTTGTTCAAGGACTTATCCTTTGCCCTACCCGAGAGCTAAGTCAGCAGGTGGCCAAACAGTTATTTAGGTATACTAAATACACGGAAAAAATATTTGCAGAGGCGGTCTTTGGTGGCCCACAGATCGACCGTCAAATAAACGCACTAAGGAGACCTACACATATTGTAGTTGCCACGCCGGGAAGACTTATCGATCTAGTGAAGCGAAAAGCGGTCGATCTTAGTCATGTTAAAACCATCATTTTAGATGAAGCAGATGAAATGTTGAGCATGGGTTTTAAGAAAGAGTTGGATGAGATCCTTGGTTTTTTGACGTCTGCGGAGAATACATGGCTGTTCTCTGCCACCATGCCACATGGCATCAAACAAATAGTAAATCAGCATCTCTCTCCTGAGGCTCACAAAATACAGGTGAGTAGCGATGTAGTGAACAAGAACATTGACCACCAATATTTGATCTGTGAAGAGCAAGATAAATTTCACATCTTGATGCAGTTCCTTCGAACACAGAAGGAAAAACGCGGCATTGTCTTTTGTCGCACCAAAGCGGCGACCAAAAAACTAGCCAAGCAATTACAGGCCAAAAATATTGCCGCTGATGCAATTCATGGAGACCTCTTACAAAAAGAACGCGACAAGGTAATGCGCGCCTTTAAAAAGGAAAATTTACAACTTTTAATCGCCACCGATCTGGCTGCCCGCGGTTTGGACATCTCGGACCTAGCATTTGTTCTACATTATCAGCTGCCTGATAAAGACGAGTATTACACCCATCGCAGTGGGCGTACCGCTCGAGCTGGAAAAAAAGGGCTTTCTTTGGCATTGTGTACCTCGGCTGAAGTAAAACAGATACGTTTTTACGAAAAGAAGTTGAACATAGGCTTTAGTCAGGTCCGGGAAGTCTGATACGATTTTCCGCTTTCTTTGTATAGGGTGAACAACGCCGCGATGATGACGACATTTTTGGCAATATACTGCCCAGTGAGGGTGAAGTTGAATGGCACGCTCGTAAAAGCGCTTTCTGGAAAGAAAAATAGCGGAGTAAATGTGCAGAGCATGTGCAGAAAAGCGAATAGCAGAATGGTTCTTCTAAAAATATTTATCAACAGAAATAATCCTACAACTACTTCCCAAGTTGCCAGCAGCAATATAGAAACAGATGGGGAAATCAATTGAAAGGTAAGTTGGCTCACCGTTTCTTGTGCCAATCCTTCTGCAGGGCTCGCACCGGGAAAGAATTTCAACAAACCAAACCAAAGGTATATAGCGCCGATACTTATGGCCAAAATATTATTGCCAGCAATTCTTCTTGCTAATTTGATGCTTCGTTCTTTCATAAATAAGAAATCGGTTGAAGCGGAAAATTATTACTTGACCAATTGCCAAATAATGATAAATATCATTTTTACTGAAGTGTCAATCCAAAATTTGCTTCACTCGACCCACGATACCACTTTCTAGCATCACCTTGATGCCGTGGGGATGGTTGGCCGATTTGGTTAGGATACGTTTAACGGAGCCTTCCGTTAAAGTTCCAGTGCGCTGATGCTGTTTTTGTACGACCAAAACAAGCCCACCAAGTTCAATATTCTTTCTAAAATTGCCAGCAAACTCTTCTGAACCCATACTTTTTCTTGTATTAATTTTCTATGTTTTTCGCTTTCAATAGATGGTGATGAAAAAATCCTCTGTGATGGTGTCTCTGCCGAAGCAAAGTCGATCGCCGTCGGACCAAATATCTTCCTCATCGTATTCGATCTCGGGCGCGTCCACCTCCAAAGTTATCGAAAAGTGAAAAGTTCCTCGTTCTGATGGAACGCCAAAAATTTCAAAATAACGTCCATATACTTCATAGTTTAATCCCTCGGGCAAATCTCCATAAAAATGAAAATCATAGTAATAGTCATTATCATAGGGATCGTTGTCGATGGATGCCAATATTGATTCATAATACTCCTCTCCTTGACGTCCACTTACCAACATTTTATTTTCGAGTTCTGGTTTTGCACCTCCGATACAATCGATTATGTCAAAACATCCTAAATATAAAAATGACGAACAGAGAAGTAACGATTTTAAAAAATTTTGAATTAGTGGTCTCATCAGGCTGTAAAGTATATTGGTTTTGGGGGAAGCATCAAAAACGATACCAGATCAGCCTGATTGAAGTTTCTTTTTTAAAGCAAGTCGATAAAAAATGATAGATGCCAAGAGGCCGATCACCGAAAAAACCGAGAGCAAAACAAACACATGTTGGTGGCCCACTTCCCCAGGTGAATTATCCAGCAAATAGCCGATCGCGGGTCCCATGAAGATATCTGGCGTGTAACCGATCAGGGACATCAGCCCAACGGCGGTCCCTGTGAGCGCCAGAGGGATCTTACCTTCGTGCATCGCTGCAAAATAAAGTACCCGAATGGCATAGATGCCCGTCGCTGCAGTGAATATCGACAACAAGAATAGCATATTCATGCTAGGAGCTAATATCCCAGAGGCGAAGAATATCCCACCAAGTAACATGGTCGTAAAACCGATGATCAACCAAACGGAGGCTTTGGTGCGATCGGCCAAGAATCCTATAAGTACTCCAACAACTGGGCGGATATAAAGCAAAAAAGTGCCCACTTTGGCTGAATCGACCTCATCATAGAGCATCACTTCTTTTGCATATAGCGAAAACACATCGGTTACCTTGTACCCTACGTAGCCACAAAGTATAATGATCGTCAACAGTAAGACCGATGGAATTTTCATCACCAATTTTATCCTTTCGAGCGAATGTTCACTCTTCGGGACATCAGGCATCTCCTCGTCCGTATCGGTCTTCAAAAAGAAAAATACCAAAACACCTACAAGGGCCACGATCACCGTTGTGGTTAGGACCACATATCTAAAGGCTTGTTTCCGCAGAACCAAAGTTGCCTGTTCCAAATCTACATTGATAAAGAAAGAAAAGACCAGCACCCCTAAAAGTCCAAAACAAGCTGCCACCAATCCTCGACCACCATCCAAAAATCCAAAAGCCTTTCCTTGTTGCGCGACTCCGCCCCAGGTTCGGGTTGCTTTGATCATGGCCGCCCAAAACAGAAAGATGGTGGTAAAACCCCAATAGCCATAAAGTATTTTCATCGTAAGATAAGATGGAAAAGAAGCCATGACCAATCCTCCAGCGGCGGTTAAAAGCAACGCTGTGGCCATCAGGTTCTTTGGCTGGAATCGATCCGCTAAAACACCCCCAAACAGATATGACATCAGTGCCACAACCCCATAGATGGAAAAGCAGTAGCCCAATTCAACATTGTTAAAACTGAAAACGTCCAAGAAGGTAGGCCTAAAGACACGAGCTAGAACAAAAGGCAAGATGAAAACGGCTTCTCCGGCCAAGATCAGCAATAGGATGATATAAAAAGACTGTTTTACTCTAGGAGTTTCACTCATAATTTGCTGTCATGGGACCATGGCTGCGTTAAAGCTAGTTAAAATTTAATTGGCATCGAAAAAGGTGCAAGGCATTTCATTGAAAATCTGCAAACTCAATAAATACGCGGATTTTAAAACGCGTGTTTTCACGCTATTGTCAATTGATCCACTTCCATAGTTTTGGGAGAAATAAATTGAAACCCTTTAAAACAATTCTTTATGATCATCAACAATGTAGACACTATTGGACCTTACGCACTCAATTATTCCGTGGAAAGCGGAGGCCAAAAAGTTGAAGGAAGTTTACAAGCAGGACAATTTGCTCAATTTGAACCAGCCGGCGCACCTCCCTATAAAGTAACTATCGTAGGCGATGTACCCATTGACTCGTTCGAGGTTAGCGATGCCAACGCATTGATCTCCTATTCGGGTGATACCAGTCCTGGTGGAGGTTGGCCTCCAACCAAAAAGGTGTATATCGTAACCAATAAGAAGTAGTTGACAGAACCCCGCTGTTCTTGCGGGGTCTATTGGACTGGCGACATCAAAAAACCCATTGGGTTTTTTGATGTCGCCTCTTATTAATACGCTTCCTCATGGACGTTTGCAACGGCCCTACCGCTAGGGTCGTTCATATTTTTGAACGCTTCATCCCATTCTAAAGCGATCTTCGTGCTACAGGCTACCGAAGGCTCTTGAGGCACGCTCAAAGCAGCCGCATCACTTGGGAAATGCTCCTCAAAAATGCTTCTGTAATAGTATTCTTCTTTGTTTTGAGGTGTTTGGATAGGGAAACGGAAATGTGCATTTTGCATCATCTCATCGGTCACTTCCTGCCCCACCACTTCCTTCAAAGTATCGATCCAACTGTAGCCTACACCATCAGAGAATTGTTCCTTTTGTCTCCAAGCGACGCTTTCAGGCAGATAGTCCTCAAAGGCCTTTCTAACCACCCACTTCTCCATACTATGTTCTGGAGTGATCATTTTGTCCTTCGGGTTCAGCCTCATCGCCACATCCATAAATTCTTTATCCAAGAATGGCACGCGCCCCTCGATTCCCCATGCCGCCAAGGACTTGTTAGCACGAAGGCAGTCGTACATATGTAACTTGCTTAACTTTCGTACGGTCTCTTCATGAAAGTCTTTTGCTGAAGGCGCTTTGTGGAAATACAAATAACCTCCGAAGATCTCATCCGCTCCCTCGCCAGAAAGCACCATTTTAATTCCCATAGATTTGATCACCCTTGCCATCAAATACATCGGAGTTGAGGCACGAATGGTCGTAATATCGTAAGTTTCTAATTGATAGATGACATCTCTAATGGCATCCAATCCTTCTTGAATGGTGAATTTGATCTCATGGTGTACGGTACCAATTTGATCGGCTACCTTTCTAGCGGCGGCCAAGTCTGGCGACCCATCTAGTCCTACAGAGAACGAATGAAGCTGTGGCCACCATGCTGCCTGTGTATCGTCGCTCTCAACACGCTTCGCCGCAAATTTCTTTGCCAAGGCGGAAGTTACTGAAGAGTCCAAACCACCTGAGAGCAATACGCCATAGGGCACGTCACTCATCAATTGACGGTGAACGGCGTCGGCCAAAGCATCATGTAATGCTTCGATACTCGTATCATTGTCTTTCACATTGTCAAACTCCATCCAATCGCGCTGGTACCATTGTACCAACTCACCATCCTTACTGCTGAGATAATGCCCAGGAGGAAACAATTCTATCTTGGTACAGACCCCTTCCAAAGCTTTCAGCTCGGACCCTACATAGAACGTCCCGAACTTGTCCCAACCCATATAAAGCGGAATGATGCCCATATGATCGCGAGCTACAAAATATTCGTCCTTTTCAACATCGTAGATGGCAAAGCCAAAAATGCCGTTGAGGTCATCGACAAAATCAGTTCCTTTTTCTCGATACAGTGCCAATATCACCTCACAATCCGATTGTGTTTGAAACTCATACTTCCCTTCAAATTGCTTTCGCAACTCTCGGTGATTGTATATCTCACCGTTGGCAGCAAGAATCAATTTCTTATCTGCACTAAATAAGGGTTGCTTTCCAGAAGCTGGGTCTACAATAGCCAAACGCTCGTGTGCCAATATGGCCTTTTCGTCGCTATATATACCGCTCCAATCTGGCCCGCGATGTCTTATCGTTTTAGACATTTCCAATAATTGAGGTCTCAGATCTTCTGACTTTTGCTTTAGGTCGAACGCACAAACTATTCCGCACATAACTTTATATCTTTTTTGAAGTACTCTTCTTTTATTATTGATTCTGAAGCAAAGATGTACATGAAGTTTCAATTTAAAAACAAAAAATGTATTAATAATTATGATTTGAAACAATAAAATCTTTTTTACAAATAAAATTGAAGAATCTCGATGAATTTTATTCTAAAAAGCGAACATCTGTAAGCTGCGATCTTTTTTAACGATTACTTTATGAAGTTTAACAAAACCATAAGAAGAATTGGGCGTAGCTTTATATCCAATAAATCAATAACTATTTCAACGCTTTTCAATATGAGAACTAGACAGACACTATTTACCATAGCATTTGCATTTGTTATGCTATTCACCAATGAAATTACTGCCCAAAAATTTTCTGGCTTGGACAAGAGCCCGGCAGATATCGTTTATTTTCGGACTAGTAGAAATGCCGCTCCAGCCGTGAAGGTCATCTACAGTCGCCCTCAATTAAAGGGAAGAAAGGTGGGTAGTGATCTTGCTACCTACGGAAAGGTTTGGCGCACTGGCGCCAATGAGGCAACAGAGGTCACTTTTTACCAAGATGTAAAATTTGGCGGAGAGACCGTAAAGGCTGGCACCTATTCTCTATTCACCGTTCCAGGAGAAAAGAGCTGGAAAGTAATATTGAATAGTGACTTGCACCAATGGGGGGCCTATCAACATGACCCCAGTAACGATGTGGTCACAGTCACCGTACCTGCAGGCACCGACAATGACTCCATTGAAGCATTCGCTATCGCTTTCAAAAAAGTTTCTGATGGTGCACACATGGTCTTAGGATGGGACAAGACGAGAGTCGCCATTCCTATTAGCATGTAATTTAACTGAACCTATTCATATACCCAATCCCGCGGCAAAACCGCGGGTTTTTTTAAGTCGTTCGATCAAAACTGGATCGAAGAGTATACTCCCTGTGTAACTTCTTGACTACGCTGAACTATGCTGGCAAATATTTAAAAGAGTTGATTTCTTTTCTTTTTGAGTGTCAACAAATGATAAATCTGTAATTTTAAGACACCTTTTTTACAGTATTTTCAATTATTTTCAGCTTGCATGAAAGAACAAAATGCATATATCCTAGGAACCGATCAAACAGAATTATTTCGTTTGGGCATTCAACACCAAGCATGGGCAGAAGAAGCCCAGCGCGGTTGGCGACTGGCAGGATTTAAACGAGGACAGACCATTTTGGACCTCGGTTGTGGGCCTGGTTTTTGCACCAAGGAACTCGCATTCATCGTTGGAGAACACGGAAAAGTCATAGCTGTAGATAAGTCGGAGCATTTTATCGAACATCTTCAAAAAGTGGTAACACTTCAAGGGCTACGAGTAGAGGCCATCCATGCCGATTTTGACGATATCCATCTAGAATCCGATAGCCTTGATGGGATGTATTGTCGTTGGGCCCTCGCATGGTTGCCAGAGCCCGAAAAGATCTTGGAAAAGGTATATAAGGCATTGAAACCGGGAGGTGTGGTCGTCCTTCAAGAGTATTATGATTGGTCTACGCACCAAATACGCCCTCATCAAGTTGCCTTACAAAAGGCGATCGATGCTGCACTGCAGAGTTTTAAGGATTCGCCATGGGAGATAGACATTGGTCGCAAACTCCCACATATGCTTGCCAATATGGGAATGACCGTTACCCACACCCGTCCCATGATCAAATTATTACGGCCAAGTGATGCCGACTGGATATGGCCACGATCCTTTTATCATAGTTATTTTCCACGAGTAAAGGATATGGGCTATTTAAGCGAGGCGGAGGTGAGCGCAGCGCTGAAAGACTTATACGAAATGGAGCACGATGAAAATGCCACTATTTGTTGTCCCCTTATGATCGAAGTGATCGCCAAAAAAGTCTAGCCTTTTACTCAGTCTTTGTGAGCCTATCCATTTCCTTCAAGAGTGTTGGAATGCGATGGTTACCATGCATGTTTAGGACATACGTCGCAGCTACTGCCAAATCTACTCCAACAGCAGTCACATAAAGTGGGGTTTTACTGTTTCCTCTGGTGATTTCCTGAACCGAGTTTTTAATACTATGGAAACCTGTCTTAGCTACTCCGATTATTGGAATTTCCTTATCAAGTCTCTCATAAAGATGCCCACCAAGTCCATGTTTTCCAACATCATCTAAGAACACGAAACCATCTACTAGGATGAATGCAAGCGCCTTTAGATCGACTTTTTGCAAAAGCGCCATGATACACGGAAGCTCTCGCTGATAAAACTGCCCTGGAATATAAGGTTCTACCTCATTGATACGTTCTGAGAATACAGAAGTGGGTTCTTTGTCCTGCCAATCACGGAATAAGAGCCCAACCGCTTTCGCATAGGTAGGTTTATAATGAACATCAATGCTAAGGACCATCGGTCAATACACTTGTTTCCCTCCTATAAATGTCTGTTCCACTTTGGTATCTGGAATTTTTTGCTCAGCAACCGTCATGATGTCTTCATTTAGGATGATAAAATCAGCAAATTTACCCACCGAAATACTCCCTTTTTCTTTTTCTTCAAAGTTTGAATATGCTGCCCAAATGGTCATTCCTTTTAAGGTTTCTTCTCGCGTCAATTTCTCTTGAGGAAGAAAACTTCCTTCTGGATACCCTTTGGTGTCCTGTCTTGCAACAGCCGCATAGAAGGTGAGAAAGGGACTCACCTGCTCTACCGGAAAATCGGTTCCAAGAGCGACGATGCCGGCCTTTTCTAAGAGTGTCTTAAAAGCATAGGCACCTTTGATTCGATCGGGTCCTACCCTATCTTCTGCCCAATACATGTCGCTTGTGGCGTGGGTTGGTTGCACCGATGGAATAATTCCCTCTTTGAAATAATCGAAATCCGCTATATCAACCACCTGAGCGTGTTCCACTTTCCAGCGGCGATCACTTTTTCCTTTCAACGCTTCTTGATAGGCTTTAAGAACCACCACATTGGCAGAATCTCCGATGGCGTGGGTATTCATTTGGTAATCCGTAGCTGCAATACGCTTTGCCAACGCATAGATATCTTGTACTGGGGTGACCATCGCTCCAAAGTGACCTGATTTATCGCTATATTCATCTTTTAGGGCCGCACCGCGCGATCCCAAGGCCCCATCGCCATACACCTTCACGGATCGCACGTTCAATTTTTCGGTCTTGATGATCCCTCTTTTTAAAAAATGGTCAATATTTTCTGGATAATTGCTGATCATTGCATAAATTCTCATGTCCAGTTCTCCCTTCTTTTGAAGTTTTTTTATCAATTCGATCACTTCTCTTGAAAGCCCGGCATCATTGACGGTGGTCAGACCATAGCTAAAACAGATGCTCTGTGCATCCTTCAGGGCTTGTATCTGGGTTTCCACGGTAGGTTTTGGCATCACCTTGTCTACGAGGGCCATCGGATTGTCGATCAGGATACCTGTGAGCTCACCATCTTTAAGGACGATCTCACCCCCATCAACCTTGGTCGCAGCTGTAATTCCTGCAAGATCCAAGGCCTTTTGATTTACCAGATAGGCATGTCCATCCACACGCTCTATGGCCAAAGGAGTATTTGGAAACAATTCGTCGAATCGTTCTTTGGACGGAAATTCTCTGACCTCCCAATCGTTCTGATCCCAACCTCTACCTCGGATGAAGTTGCTATGCTTTTCTTGCTGAAAGGCCAACACCCGTTGAATGACCTCATCAAAACTCTTAGTTCCGACGAGATCCACGACCTGCTGATTCATTCCTAGACCGTAAAAATGACAGTGTGCATCAATTAAACCGGGAGTTATGGTCTTCCCTTTGGCATCGATTTGCTTGGGCGCCTCAAATGTATCGCTGATCTCTTTTGATGTGCCCACTGCTAGGAACTTGCCATCTTTTACAGCAAAGGCCTCCGCCTTACTGAAAGCTTCATCTACCGTATAAACATTGGCATTGGTAACGATAAGGTCGGCCTGTTGTTTCTTGGCACATGAGAGAATGATCAACGGAATAATGAGAAGTAATTTTTTCATTTGGATGGTTTTGATGCATAAAAATAATAAAAATAACCGCTGCGTCACTTTGTGACACTTCCTCTTAAGAAGTGGGGAAATTATGAGTGCTTGAATGAGTGAAAAATATCGATCACCACCCTGTCTTGATGCTTTGCATCGATCCACTTCCCTTAGCAAGAAAGAGCATGGAAAACACTACTTCGTTCTAGAGAATAGATTCCTGCCCCTATCTGCCGACAGACAGGTGCGCAGGAAATCAAAGATTCAACGAAGTTGATGACAAGTATTATGCCTGATTAAAAGTCGAACTTATAGGTAAGTCCTGCCATAGCCTGTAAGCCTTGTACTGGATAATTGGCCCATCGCTGATAGTTTTGGCTGGCAATATTATTCACCTTTGCGTAGATAGATAGTTGCTCGTTAAGGCGATACCCTGCTTTTAAATTGATATCGATAAAACTATCTAAGGTTACAGATGTTACCACTAATGGATCTATTCCATTATCGGGGGATAGAAACTCGTCTTGTCGTTCTCCAACGTAGAACACATGCGCTCCTGCATACCAGTGTTCATCAATTTGATAGTCACCAAATACCGAAAACGTCAACTCTGGTAGATTCCAAGGTTCGGTCTCCACCTCTGTATCATAATTAAAATATTCTCCTTGTAGCTTCAACTTAAAACTGCGATTGATGTCAAAATTCAATTCGCCAAAGATGGAAAGTGTAGTGACATCGTCATACACTACACCAAAAGTACTAGGCTTCTGAAACTCTTCACTAGCAAAAGTCGGAATCAATGATCTATTTTGTTTGAAGAGTGGCTTGTTGTTTTCGGCCTTATATGAACCCCGAATGTTATACCCCACATTGGTCGAGAATTTTCCCTTCAACCCAAAATAACCATCATACATTTGATCGGTAGGAACGATCAACAAACTGGGTGAGACAAATGTATTCTCTTGGACCAAGTTATAATAGGTATTCTGTATCAGGTCGCCTTCGATTCCGGCATAGGCGATCACATATTCATCTACCAATCGGTAGGAAGCGGTCACTTTTGGGTAGACAAAGAAGTCGGTATCACTTCCTGCATTTATTCCTCCAAACTCTCTAGAAAAACTTCCTGCATAATAAAGTGAAGCCCCCAGATTCACCGTAAGATCATCTCTAAGAATTTGCAAATTTGGATTTACTCCAAAAAGCAGATAGTTGTGCTTTATTTCAAAATTATCATCAAAGCCTTGGTCGAAACCGCCACCTAGATAGTCCAATCTCACATTGGTCTGAATATACTCATCGGCAATCGGAATCTGAAATGATGGCTGTAACAGAAAATGATTTTCTGAAGAGCCAAAAGCATCCCAAGTTCTTCTAAAGGTCACCTTCCCTTTTTCGAAATAGGAATCCTCGATACTGGCGTTGGCCGAAATATAGGCACTGTGATAGGTCTGTGATTCGTCTATCCCATTCAAGGTCGCTTGATCATAACTATTCTCATAGAGTCCATACCAATTGTACAACTGATTCTGATACCCAATATCGGCGCCCCAATCGAGATCGCGGCGATTGTCTTTTTTATAGGAAACGTCGAGACGGGTATCGAAGAATTTATCGTCTAGTTGCACCTCTTCGATACCACCTTGTGTAGAATGGTGATTGATTGATATATCTAAGGTCTCGTCTCTGTTTAGCGCTCGGCTCGTATAAAAATCGAGTTCGGCATTGACGAAATTTCCAAGTCCAAGTGAGACGTAGCTATCGTAAAGTGTTTCATTTGGCTCTTTTTGAACTGCCGCCGCATCACCCTTTGCTGGTGTAAAGGTCGAAGCAACGGGCACTGAATTGATCTTATACAGCACATCCTTCTTTTGGGTAGTGATGGAATCGTCCAAGGTTGGGTTTTCCTTTACTTTAAAGGCATCTGAGATAGTAGGAGTATATGCTTTTACGACGTTTACCACCTCAGTCCCCAAGGGATCCACTTTGTTTTCGTCTTTCTTATCTTGTGCGAGGCCGGCCCAACTGGAAACTGCCATTACACATAAAAAGATGTTTTTGATTTGCTTGCGCATATGATGATTGATGTTTTACTTTTTTATTTAAGCCTAGGTCCATCCTATGTTATAAACCTACAAGGTCTTCTTGGAGACCTTGCAGGTTGGGCTTATCACTTTTGCTTTAATTCCCTTCATTTGGGTCCACAGAGCTATTTCGTTTGGCCTCTTCCTGCTTTATCTTTCTCAATTCGGCCTGGGCCTCTGCAACGATCTCCGGATAATCTGTAAAATTCTTTGTAACGCTTTCTAAAATATATGTTGCTTGAAAGGCGTCGTCCAGCGCATAAAAATTCTTCGCCATCACCACTAGTCCCTTTGCGCCAAGCTCTCGGTAACTACCATAGTTTTTCGCAAGTTTCTGAGCCGCCGTGTTCGAAGCTTTATAATTGCCTTCCTTATGTTTAAAATATGTGTCATAATACAATGCCTCGGCAGCCAATGGCCCCGTGGCGATCTTTTGAACTTCCTTATAAGCTTGCTTGGCCTTCTCCTCATCGCCGGTCTTTATGGCGGATCGTGCGATGATGATCTGTGCATCACTTTTTATTCTGTTATCTATTTTGGCATTTTCTAGCACCTTATCGGCATAGGCCACCGCCTGCTGGTAATCACGTGTCTGATAGAAAGCTTTCATCAGGTTGCTCTGTGCAAAGGTGATATTTTGTGGAAAATCTGCCTCAGTCTCGAGTCTTTGCAATAAGGGAATTGCACGATCGTAATTTCCAGATTCCAGCCAAACTTGTGACAATCTGGCCAATGCCTGTTCGGTGAATTCATTGCGCTCTTTATTGATCACAAAGCTATAATGTCTGGTCGTTCTTTCTTTTTCTCCTTTTCCGAAGTACAACTCAGCCAAATAAAAATTAGCTTTCAACGAATGTAAACCATTTGGGAATTGTTCGATATAACTTTCAAATGCGCGGATGGCCGCATCTGTTCGTCCTTGATCATACTGTTTTTGTGCTGCTTCGTAGCTATCATTATCCAGGTCCGTATCGGACACCTCGACAAAATCGAGACTCTTCACCCAAGCCGCATATTCGTCAACCCTACCTGTATCCACATAGATCAAGCGCGCCGTTGCGACCGACTGGACGGCCTCTGAAGTATTTGGAAAATCGCGAACTACCGTCTTAAATTTCGTCAAAGCAAGCTCATTGCTCCCTGCATTGTAGTGTATCAGCCCCTGACGTAACAGCGCCTTGGAAACATAGGAACTCATTCTATATTCGTTGACCAGACGATCATAGGATTCGATTCCCTTCTCATCATTATTCGCCTTTACATAGGCATTTCCCAATTCGTAGAAGGCGTCATCGCGTAAGGTGGACTTTGGGAACTTGGTGACAAATCTGTTCAACTCCTCGATCTTTGTATCATTCCTGTTGACAAAACCATAACTGATGGCCTTTTGGAAAGCAGCATAGTCGGCATCGATACCTTTCATCGCGATCGCCTTATTATAGGCTTCCATCGCAGGCCAGTACTTACTATTCACAAAATGGCTATCTCCCAATCGCAAATAGCTATCGTTCAAGCGAATCTTGTCCTCCTTGTTCTGTTGGATGAATTTATTAAAATAGGTGATGGCCTCGTCATATTTTTTAAGCTTAAAATAGGTATAGGCAAGATTATAATTAAGATTGACGTTTTCGGTAGTTTCCGACATTGCATCGCTTTGTGCATACTGTTTAAACCCCACCAATGCTTCGTCAAAATCATTCATGGTATAATCACACTCAGCTTTCCAGTAAGTGGCCCTGGCGGTGAAAATAGGATCGATCTGCTCCTCCAACGAACGATCGAAATAGTTTTCAGCCTCTTGATACCTTCCTTCATTGAACAACTCCAACCCACGATAGAAGGCTACCTTTTGAAAAGCAGCTTTGTTGCTATAGCTATTATTTCGTTGAAGCACTTCTAGCGCTGCCTCATAATTCTTTGAGGTGATGTACGAATCGATGAGCAACTCTTCTATTTCCTGCCGATACCCTGAATCTGGATATTTTTCTAAATAAGCTGTCAGCACAGAAGGGACACTCTCATAAGGATTTCCTATATCATAGCTTAGTTTTGCGTAGTTGAGCCAAGCATCTTCGGTGATCCTCGGTTCAAACGCCATTTGGGAAGCATTTCTAAAGGCATTCAGAGCCTCTTGCTTCTTATCAAGATTCAAGTAACATTCAGCAAGGTGATAATACGCATTTTGTGCGACCGTGTTATCACCCCCAACGATCTTATTGAATTGTTGAATGGCATTCTCATAATCCTGTTGCTTGTAGTAGGCATATCCCAGTTGATAGAAATCTGTATTGTTCCATCGACCTCTTTTTCCCTTGTATTCTTTAAGATAGGGGATTGCTTCGCTGTATTTTTCAAGATTGAAATAACTCTCACCAATGATCTTATTGATCTCCGAGATTTCTTTTCTGTTGGCCTTGGGCAGATAATCCAAAGCCAATTCGATAGCCTTTTCAAAATTTCCACTCTTAAAGTTCATATCCGCTTGAAAATAGGCTAGTTTTTCTTTGTATCGCTCCTCTCCTGCCACTTGGTCGAACTGCTCGTTTGCCTTATCGTAATTATCATCCTCATATGCGATATAGCCAATATAGTATTTGGCCTGAGCACCATATTCTGGGGAGTCGTTTACCTTGTTGAAATAGGTTTCAGCCTGATTGTACTTCTTACTTACAAAAAGCACATATCCCATGTTAAAGTTGTAGCGTTCTCTATCTTTATACGACAAATTGCTATCGCCTGCCCTAGTGTACCATTTTAGCGCATACGAATATTTTCCATTGGCAAAATAATAGTCGGCGACGTCCATAAAGGCATTGTTGCGTTGCGTACTGGTCGGATATTTTTCTACGAAATCCTCCATCAAGCGATCAGCACCAAGTTGATTCAATCTTATGGCAGCATTGGCGATATAATAGGTGCAACTCGCTTCGGTCTCTTGGTCTGAAGTGTTCTCCTTCACTTTTGCAAACAAGGTTCGGGCCGCTTGATATTGCTTATTGTTATAAAGCTCGAGGGCCTTAGAAAAATCCTTGAGGTCGTGCGTATATATCTTGGACTGCTGAGCAATACTTTGGAAAGAAAAAACAAGGGTGACTGCTAAAGCGAGAATGCGGTTATGGTTCATACATCTATTTTTTGTAGCTGATTCAAAAATAATGTGATCAACGATTTTATAACGAAGGATTCTTGGGATAATTATGTTTTATATTTAGTTTAAGATTCATCGAGCTTACAATTTATACATTGGCAATACGTTGAACTGCTATTGTACAATCGTGTTTTGTTTTTACCTTTACACAGATAAATCTTTGCTATGGCCGATGTGATCCTAGAGTTAAAAAACGCTTCTATTTTTCAACGTGAAAACCTAGTGCTTTCCGAAGTAAATCTTCGTGTAGAGAAAGGAGAATTTGTTTACCTCATCGGAAAGACAGGAAGCGGCAAGAGTAGCTTCATGAAGACACTGTACGGAGACCTTCCATTGAAACAAGGGGAAGGCAGCATCGTGGAATTGGATCTCCGCACTTTGAAAGAAAAGGAAATTCCAGGTCTGCGAAGAAAGCTAGGCATCGTTTTTCAAGATTTTAAACTGTTGCCCGACCGTACGGTTAACGACAATCTCCTCTTTGTATTAAAAGCAACAGGTTGGAAAGATAAGGATGCCATGCAAGCGAGGGCGGAGGAAGTGCTGGAAAAGGTAGACATGAAAACGAAGGGTTTTAAGTTTCCACATCAGTTGTCTGGTGGCGAACAGCAGCGGGTGGCCATCGCACGTGCACTGCTGAACGACCCAGAATTGATCCTCGCCGATGAACCTACAGGAAACCTCGATCCGCAGACCAGCGTGGAAGTGATGAAGGTATTGCAGGAGATCAACAAGACAGGCCGTACCATCTTAATGGCCACACACGATTATGCCTTGTTACTGAAATATCCTTCAAAGACGTTAAAGTGTGATGGCAGTAAAGTATTCGAAGTGGTACAGCGGAGTGTCTAACTAAGTCAATTTTTTCAACAACCATTTTAATGCTGCTATAATGAAAAAGAATGGCCGCAGCATCTTTGATGAAGCTTTCACTTTCAGATCTATTTCTTCTTTGTACATCTCCCAAACGTAATTTTTAGATATTCCCGAAGCTCCACAATTAGCTATCAACGTATTCGTCTTAGTATATGAAACACCACTTCGATACAACGCTAAGTTGAAGGCGTAATCACCCAATATCTCATAGGACGAATCATATACTTCTTTGTTGAACAATGTGCTCTTATAAAAAACCCCTTGATGATGTATGCTGTTGCGCAACCATAATCTGGAAGAAAAGAAGGAGCGTTTTCTTTTTCCGTTCAGTCTATGGTCTCCGTTCGATCGGTAAACTATTTCCCCGAGGATCAGGTCTGTGCTCCATTTTTGTTCTTGAAATAATGCAAACAAGACCGTTGATGTGGCAAAGGTATCGTCTGCCCCAAGAAAGTAAAGCCATTCTCCACTAGAATGCGCAATACCCTTGTTCATGGCATCATATACACCATTGTCCTCTGCGGATATCCAATTAAAGGGTGAGCCAAGGGTTTCAAGATATGCTTGGGTCCCATCGGTAGATCTCCCATCGATAATCCAAACCTCATAGTTCGTATATGTCTGTTCTTTAATACTATTCAAACATCGTTGTAAATTATGCAGGTCGTTATAGGTGGGAATTATGATGCTCACCATGATTTGTGTAGTGTTGGTAATCAATCGGCCAGATTTTTATATCTAAAAAGTTGGTAAGTGTCGATGTTAGTTTTGTACTTTAGTCAAAGATACTTTAAAATCTTAACGAAACGGTCGTCGCTCAAACCCATGACGACAACAACAAAAGAATCGAAGGTCGGTATCATAGAAATGACGCCATATTGACCGACAACAATTGCTTGGATACCAACATGAGAACATTTTCAGTGGTCATCACTCTTTACAATAAAGAAAGATATATTGCATCTACCTTAAAGAGTGTCCTTGCTCAAACCTTTGAGGATTTCGAGATCATCGTGGTCAATGACGGTTCTGAGGACCGAAGTTTGGACATCGTTAGCCAATTCACAGATGAACGACTGAGGATCATTTCCCAGAAGAACAAAGGTGCCAGTAACGCACGGAATACCGGTTTAGGAAACGCCAATGGTTCCTATATAGCGCTACTTGACGGCGATGATTCTTGGCACCCGAATTACTTAAATGAAATCTACAAGTTGACGCAAGAATTTCCCAAAGAAAAAGTATTTGCTACTGCGGTGATGATGTCCTATCCCAACGGTTACCAACGCAATGCCTGCTATAGCGAAAACATCGATTCTCCAGAGCCACTGGACTTTTTCGAAGCGAGCACCCAGATGGCAGTGCTTACTAGTTCTAGCGTTGTTTTTGACAGGAGCATCATAGACGAAATCGGTTATTTTGACGAACGTATCATTAGCGGTCAAGATACCGATTATTGGATCCGACTTGGCCTAAAACATCAAGTGGTATTTAGCCCGAAACACTATGTTTACTATCATCAGATCGGTGACAGCCTTTCGCATAGCAGGTTTGATTCTAAGAATAAACCAAAATACCTCAAATGGTTGGAAGAAGAGGATTCTAATCCGGCACTCAAATACTTTCTAAATATCAATCGTTTTTCTTTGGCCCTAAGAAGTAAAATGGCCAATGATAAGGAGGGAGTCGAATTTTATAGCTCGTATCTAGATCACAACTTGCTCTCAAGAAAACAGCGTTCACTGCTAAGGTTGCCCTCCACCTTGCTACGAGTCTTATTCAGAATAAAATCATTTTTAGAAATAAAGGGAGTATACCTAAGTATTTTTAAGTGATTGAAATTCCGAATAGGCTCTAATGTAATCTTCTTCGTCATAAACTTCAGATGCGATCACCATGCACACTGCACCTGAGGAGAAATTCACCATTTCCCTCCATATGCCTGGTGGTATCAAAATCCCTCGATCTGGTTTGTTCAAAGTGATCGTCTTCTTTTGTTTGCCATCATCGAAGATCACATCAAAGCTGCCACTAAGTGCGATCATCACCTGTTCTAACGACCGATGCGCATGTCCGCCGCGATAGGCCGAACTAGGAACATCATACAGATAATAAACACGTTTCATTTCAAATGGAATACTGTCTCCTTCAACAATGGCAAGATTTCCGCGTAAATCTTCAACCTTGGGAATCTGTATGTCCTTTATATCTTCAATCGTAGTTTCTAGCATACTTTTTGAATAAGCCTCTGCCAAAATACGGCAATATTTTCTAAGGAAAGATGCGCCACGCTATTTTTGGCTTGCTGTTTACATTTTAGATGTAGCTGTTGGTCTTGTGCCATGCGATTCATCGCCTTGACCAAAGCGGCCTTGTCAAAATTTGGAACCAACAAACCATTCTCTCCATCTTTGATGATCTCGCTGGGTCCAGAATCACAATCTACCGAAACCACAGGCGTACCAACGGCCAATGCCTCGATGATCGCTCTGGGGAAACCCTCATGTCTACTGGTCAGCGTTACAAAATGTGCTTGCTCAAGGTGGCGTTCCGGATGTGGGTCGAAAGGTTGCATCATTACCATCTTTTCCAATTTCAGCGAAGCGATCTTCTCTTTTATCATTTGTCTATCCTTGCCGCTGCCTAAGATCAACAACGGGATTTCCAGCGCTGGCAATTGAGTTTCTGCATAGGCATCAAGGAGTAAGCGGTAATTCTTAACCCCGTCATCAAGCCTACCGAGTGTCATGATAAAAGGTTTTGGAATATCAGACGATTGGGTCATACCTTTATTTTCAACTGGATTGTAGATCAAATGAACATGCTCAAAACCATACGTATTCTTTACATGTGCCACAATGCCTTTTGAAACACCTACAAGTGCATCGGCATTTTTATATAAAAAGCGGGCTTTCCATTTCTTTCTTGGAAAATAGGTCGCCAATTTGAAACTTCTTATGACATAGATCTTCTTTATATTTTTGTATACATATTTGTTAAATATGACATCCCTGTAAAAAAGATTGCGTGCCCGATTGTCGATGACCAGATCAATTTTATGCTCTCGGAGATAGCGTCGTAACAAACGTGCTCTTTTAAAACGGAACAAAAAATTATCATTTGCAGGTTTCCATGCCCCTACATTCAAAAAATTTCCTTCAAAGATATAATCGATGCTATCTTCCATGGTCACTAGAAAGACACGATGACCCAACATATCGAGCATTTTGGTAAGAAGAGCAGATGATCTTTCGGCGCCTCCTTTTCCCAAGGACGATACTACAACACATATGTTCTTGGGCACATGGACCTTGTCAACGATCATTGAGCGAATGAGATTTTGAGATAAGACATTTGGCCACTAAGATAATGCAACATTTATGTTTGAAAGAAGCAATTATGTTGCGTTTTTTTGAACAAGCCGCTCCTTCGGCTTGAAAAAGATAGCGCTTTGGTTATCTTTGATCAACATTTTCCCATAGCACTTTTGATGAAAATATTACTGGTTGGAGAATATAGCGGATTTCACAATGCTTTAAAGAATGGACTCGAATCCTTAGGCCATGAGGTCTTGGTCATTGGCAATCGCGATGGTTTTAAACGCTTTCCGGTAGATGAGGAAATAGACAGTATCTGGTTCAAACGATATTGGCTATTGCGAAAGTTAAAAAATGCCCTCTATTTAGCTTTCCATATCGACATTTCCTCTTTTGAATTGCGATATCGCTTCAACAAGATCAAACCAACACTAAAAAACTTCGATATCGTGCAGTTGATCAATAGCTGCCCTTTTGTAAGTCTGCCCAAAACAGAGCGAAAATTACTTGAATACATTTTTGATAACAACAAAGACCATTTTCTTATCGCGGGCGGGACAGAAACGCCCTGGATGGAGTATCTGTTCAATGAGCATAAAGCGTATTCCATTATAACGCCAATGTTCGAAGACCCTACACTAAAAGCACATTATGCGTCCGCATTGAAATATTTGAAACCGCGATATAAGGAACATTACAATTTCGTGTTCCAAAACATTCGTAAGATCATTCCGATCGACTGTGATTATGTCATGGCATATCGCGGAAATGAAAAGGTTGTAAGTCTAATTCCTACGCCGATGGACCTTGAGAAACTACATTACAAGCGATTAGAATTCGAAGGTCCTATAATCATTTTCTGTGGAATTAATACCACCAACCAATACGCAAAAGGTATTCCCTACTTCTTGAAGGCCTTGGATATCCTGAAAGAGCAATACGGCAATAAAATTCAAATAAAGGTCACTAGAGATCTGCCATATTCAGAATATATCAATGCCTATGACGATGCACATATCCTTTTGGACCAATGCTTAAGCTACGATCAGGGTTACAACGGGCGTGAAGCAATGGCCCGCGGTAAGATCGTCGTAAGTGGCGCTGGAGACCTTTGGAAGGAAACCTATAGAATTGACGAACTAGAAATGCCGCTTATTCCAGCTAAACCAGATGTGGACTATTTGGTAGAGGCGATTTCCAAGATGATCGAAAACCCCGCTGAAATGGAAGCTATGAGCCAAAGAGCTCGGGATTTTATACATCAACATCACGATCATATCGCCGTTGCAAAAAAATATCTAGCTGCTTGGGGATTCCCCGAAGAATAGCGCCTTTCTAAAGATCAGCAGCATGACAAAGAAGTAACACAAATAGCTCACCGCATGCGCCAAGGTCACTCCTTCCAATCCAAAACGATCGATCAAATAGATACTACTCAAATAAATGATTAGCACCGATAACAATTCGGTAACTACGAACATCTTTACCATGCCCTTTGCTTGAAACTGATACGACATGGCCAAGGCCGCCACCTTGATGAAGTCGCCTATCAGTTGCCAAAGAAATAACTCCTGTACCTGCAGAAAATCCTTTGAAAGGGTAATGACGACGATATAATACTTCGTGAGATATACGAGCAGTAATCCTATTGCGAAGAAAGGCATTACCGTTTTATAGAACCCAAAGACCACCGTTCTAAAGTTCGTATTGCTTTGATCCTTTGCCAACTTGGGAAGTACATAAAGCGTCAGTAGACTTGTGACGAACATCAAATAATAATTAGAGAGCCTTTTCATCGCCTCCCAATAACCGACCTCATCGAGCCCCAAAGCGTCCTGAAGAAGATTTTTGATGAGAATATCGACCACATTGACCGATATCAGAGAAACGATGGCCATCAATGAATAGCCTCCCATCTTGGAAACCACTTCTTTTGAGAAATATTTTCTGCTTATCGCTTTAAAGTGGTGACCATCCTCACCTAAAAGCAACAAGGTGAATATCAAAATGACAGCAGGCGCTATCACAAAAGCCAATAGTGCACCATCCACACCCATTTGCCACGACAGCACTATCGTTAACAACGCGGCAATGACCGCTCCGACCACATTGATCAAAAGATATTTTCGATATCGGCTAAGCCCGTTGAAAAAGTGTACCATTAGCGCATTTAGCGTGAAAAATGGCAAGACCACTGCAACTACCGTAAAAATATAGGTGAAGTCACGTTCCCCAAAGATCAACCGATTCCAAAAACTTGCTCCAAAGAACATGACCAAGGAGATGATCAGTGTCCCTCCCATCCCCAAAAAGAACATGGTTGAAACTACTTTTCGTAATTCCTTGGGATCGAACTTATGTTCTGCAACATATCGTATGATCCCATTATTGGCACCGAAAAGTGGGAGGCGTTGCAAAACGTTCATCACATTGCGCATATACCCCACGATCGCAAAGCCTTCTGGTCCAACAAAGATGGCGATGGCCTTAGAAGACAAAAAACCAACGAACATGCGTATCAACACCCCAACACCATTGGCGGAGGTAAGTTTGAGCAGCAGGTTTTCCTTTATGTACTTATTAAATAGCTGCCTCATTTAATAGCGGTTCACAACGGTTATCACTCTTTCCACTTCCTCTGTAGTCATCACAGGACTCAAAGGCAAACTTACTACCTCACGATGCATCTGCTCGGTGATAGGATAGGAGTGCTGGTTCAGATCGACTAGCGCTGGCTGTTTGTGCGGAGGAATAGGATAATGAATAAGACTTTCTACATTGTTTTTTTTAAGATACTTCTGAAAGTCATTTCGATCATTGACTCTAACCACAAACAAATGAAACACATGATCTTGCCCACCATGATAGACAGGAAGTGTTACCTTGGAATTGTGAATCTCTGAAAGATATCGTTTGGCAACTTTTCGACGTGCCTCGTTATCATCGTCCAAATACGGAAGTTTTATCAGTAGCATTCTTGCTTGAATGGGATCTAGCCTATTATTGAACCCCAGAATTTCGTGCTTGTACTTTTCTGATGAACCATAATTTCTGAGTTTGGCGATAGTCGTTGAAAGCACATTGTCATTTGTGGTCACAGCACCGGCATCACCCAAGGCACCGAAGTTCTTACTCGGATAAAAACTAAAGGCAGCCGCGTGCCCCAAATTCCCAGCTTTCTTCCCTTGTAAGTTCATGGCACCGTGTGCCTGTGCTGCATCTTCAATAAGCAGTAGGTCGTGTTCTTTTGAAATTTTTTGAAGGGGAGCCATATCGGCTAATTGGCCATATAAATGCACCGCTAGGATCGCTTTTGTCTTATCACCAATGCGTTTTATGACTTCGCTGACAGCGATATTGAAACTCTGCTCTTCGGGCTCGATAAGCACAGGTTCTAACCCGACATTCTTAATGGCCAATATCGAAGCGATATAGGTATTTGCCGGCACCAATACCTCGTCTCCTGGCTTTAACTTTTCTAGATGTAGATATCCTGAAAAGATGAGCTGCAAGGCATCCAGACCATTGCTCACGCCAATGCAATGTTGGACCCCACAATAGGATGCATATGCCGCTTCAAATTTTGAAACAGCTTCGCCCAATATATAGCTTCCAGAAGCTAAGAAATCCTTGAATTCCTTCTGAAAACTTGCTTCAAAACGGGCATTGATCTTATGTACGTCCAAGAACTTTATCATACGAGCCTATTCTTTAGAAGGATATGATTTTTTGTTTGAAGGTGATAAAATCTCTGAACGGCCATTTTCGCATCAAAGCTTTCTTTCCAATAAAGCAACCCTCTGTTCACGGCATTTCCTTCTTTCTCCATTGAACTGCCAAAACTGATGTATTGCTTTTGAGAGAAGTTTGAGATGACTTCAGAAAAAAGCAGATCCAAGGCACCATCCTCTGCCCTGTCGTCCAGCCCCGAGCTGTATTGAAAATGGGCGACATTATCCGTTACAAAGATAATAGCCCCCGCTTTCATTTCATTGCCATGAAAAGCAGCAAACAACTGTATCTGATCATGGAAACGCTCTTGCAACATACTTATTTCGTCTAGGCTATGAACGGGATTCACGCCGAAGCGCGATCGTAAATTTGGCTTGAGAATGTTGTTCCAAAAAGTTTCAAGATCGTGAGAAATCCTAACTTCCAACCCTTTGCCCTTGGCAACTTTTAAGGCGCGACTTCGATTTCGATTTGGGCCCGAAAAATACTGCAGATCGATATAGCTATACGTATCGATGCGTTCTATATCTGCATTTAACCAATTAAAGATCAAGGCTTCAGACTCGTCAATGGAAGAATTATATATGAGCGGCATCCCCTTGATGTACAAATTCTCTATGCCTTCATTTTCTAAGAATTTTAGAAGTGCCTCATAGATGTTCACACCAACGGAAAAATTGCACTTCCTAGAAATGAGCACCCCTCCATAGCTAAGTCCTGCGTGCGAATACACTGAATTTCCTTGGTGGTTTGCGGGTAGTATGGCCAGTAACTTGTTATCTCTATGAACCAGCAAAGAATGATCTACAAACCGATCGGAATGATAATCCATAAAATCACGATGAAATAAAAATGTAGCACGATGATGCCTCGCTACAAAGTCATTCCATTGTAGAAAGTCTTCTTTTGTATATCGCTTAATGGAAAAAGTATTCAAAAGACGCTTCTCTGTTTAAGGCTTGAAGATAGACATTTTGAAGAGAATATTTTACACTACCTTTTTATTGAAAAGGTAATATCCATTTACCAGAAATATAGAAGCATTGGTAATGATCACTGGCCAAGCGACGTCTAACATAAATCCATAGATGACCCAACAAACACATCCGACCATGTTTACCAAACGCAGTTTAGTGACCGCTTTCATCAAAAACGACAAAAGTACCAATGCGGATGCCAGATAGCCGACCCACTCGGTGATAGAAATACCCAATAATTCCATTGCTTAAAAATTTGTGTAATGATACGAAGAATGTAGAAGTGAAACCGCTATTCGACCACTAAATACGATCTGGCGCCACTAAATGTCGTATGAATCAGCTTATACTTGTCCAACCCAAAAACTTCACGCACCGCCACGGTCTCACCTGGAAAATCAGGATGGTTCAACTCATCGAAGGCGATGACACTGCCTTTGGTAAGATACGGCTTGATGGCCTCTAAACAGTCTTTTGTAGGCTGGTAGATATCAAAATCGAAATAGGCCATGGAGATGATCGTCTCGGGATGTTCTTGTAGATACTCCTTTATCGTCACCGAAGCGTCGCCAGCGACCAATTGAAAGCGCGCCTTCTCTAGCTGCACACCTTCTTGCTCCCTTAATTGTAATAATTCTTGAAGATATTCTTGATAATTTTCGGTAACTCCGTAGCTACCTTCTGCGATGATCGACGCATCGCCATCTTCTTTGGCGACCGAAGGAAATCCCTCGAAAGTATCAAACCCAATAATCTTGCGTGTCCAATTAAAAGGTTCATAAATACCCCTAAAAGCCTCGTAGAGTGCCATATTTTGTCCCCAGCGCACCCCAAACTCCATGATGACTCCAGGTACGGCCAACTGTTTCTGATAGAGTTCGTGAAGGTAGAGCATTCTGGAGAATTCGGTCTTTGGTATAAAAAGTCCTAGATTCCCCAGTACCTCTTCACTAGGGATCGGATTCTTATCAAAGAGCCCCATCATTTTTTGTCTACGGTTCAACTCTTTATCGGAGAAATTGTCTTTGGTACGGATGTCTTTGCTCATTGGTAGCGTGCTTCGAAGTGTAAAAATAGCATATTTGATGCTTATTCAATATCCTTAAAAGAAAAAGCCGCTAACACTTTTTTGGTATGTTAGCGGCTGTATTGATATAAATAATGTATCTATAACGCCTTACTGCGCTTTCTATCTACTTCTTTCAACAGTACTTTTCGAAGTCGAAGATGGTTGGGTGTCACTTCTACATATTCATCCTTTTGGATATACTCTAAAGCCTCTTCCAAGGAAAATTTGATCGCAGGAACGATCTTTGCCTTATCATCTGCTCCTGCCGAACGTACATTGGTCAATTTCTTTGTTTTTGTTACGTTAACCACCATATCATCCTGTCTAGAGTTCTCGCCGATCACCTGACCTTCGTAGATCTCCTCTCCTGGATCGATAAAGAAGCGTCCTCTTTCTTGTAACTTATCAATGGAATATGGTATCGCCGTTCCTTTTTCCATGGAGACCAACGATCCGTTCAAACGTTCAGGGATACCACCTTTGATCGGACGATATTCTATAAAGCGGTGTGCCATGATCGCCTCACCCGCTGTGGCGGTCAACAATTGATTACGTAATCCGATGATACCTCTAGATGGGATTACGAATTCACAGATCATACGATCGCCTTTGGCTTCCATGCTTAACATTTCACCTTTACGCAAGCTGACCATTTCTACGGCTTTTCCAGAAACTTCCTCTGGAAGGTCGATGGTCAATTCTTCGAAAGGTTCACATTTTACGCCGTCAACTTCTTTGATGATCACCTGAGGCTGTCCTATCTGTAGTTCGTAACCCTCCCGACGCATGGTCTCTATGAGTACGGAAAGGTGCAATACGCCTCTACCAAATACCAAGAACTTATCGGCACTATCCGTTTCTTGGACGCGCAAGGCCAAATTCTTCTCTAACTCCTTTTCCAATCGTTCTTTTATATGGCGCGAAGTCACATATTTCCCATCCTTTCCAAAGAATGGCGAATCATTGATCGTGAACAGCATACTCATGGTAGGCTCATCGATGGCGATGGTCTGCAACGATTCTGGATTTTCGATATCCGCGACGGTATCTCCGATCTCAAAACCTTCCATACCTACGATGGCACAAATATCTCCTGCTTTTACTTCACCAACCTTTTTACGTCCTAGACCTTCGAAAGTGTGCAATTCTTTGATCTTCGTTTTGATGACCTTCCCATCGCGCTTCACCAAAGAAACTTGCATTCCTTCTTTTAAAATGCCGCGCTGCAAACGTCCGATCGCTATCCTTCCGGTAAATGATGAATAGTCCAATGAGGTGATCAACATTTGCGGACTTCCCTCTTCGGGTTTGAACTCTGGCACATGTGCGAGCACCATATCCAACAAAGGTTCTATATTATCTGTTTGCTCCCGCCAATCTTCGGACATCCAATTATTCTTTGCCGAACCATATACCGTGGGGAAATCGAGCTGCCATTCTTCAGCACCAAGCTCGAACATGAGGTCGAATACCTTTTCGTGTACTTCATCTGGGGTACAGTTCTCTTTATCCACCTTATTGACAACCACGATCGGCTTCAATTTAAGATCAACGGCCTTTTGTAGCACAAAACGGGTCTGCGGCATGGGTCCCTCAAAAGCATCTACCAATAACAATACACCATCCGCCATGTTGAGAACACGTTCTACTTCACCACCAAAATCGGCGTGACCAGGAGTATCAATGATGTTGATCTTGGTCCCTTTATATTCTACAGAAACGTTCTTGGAGGTAATGGTGATTCCACGCTCTCTTTCAAGATCATTATTATCCAAGATCAGGTCTCCAGTATTTTGATTCTCGCGAAACAACTGACAATGATACATGATCTTATCGACCAAGGTCGTCTTTCCGTGATCAACGTGTGCGATTATCGCTATATTTTTAATAGATGTCATAGGACATAGGATTTAAAGATCGGCAAAGGTAACTGTTATTTCTGGATTTACTCGATAATCGAGATTTAAATGCGCCAAGGCTCGCCCTAAAATCAAAATGGTTTTCAATAAACGCGTCATGGGCTTGTCCTTGAGGCAATTTACTCCTATTTATTTGGCTACTACGCTCTTTACGTAGATAATCTCATCGATACGTAATCTTTTTTTCTTTAAAGATGTACCTTTGCAGCGGTAAAAAAGTGAACTATGCAATTATCGTCTATCCCTAAGTTAAAACATATCGACGCGAACAACTTCTTCCTATTGGCTGGCCCTTGCGCCATTGAAGGAGAGGAAATGGCCTTGCGCATAGCAGAAAAAGTGGTGGCTATCACCGACAAGTTGAGCATCCCGTATGTTTTCAAGGGAAGTTTTAAAAAAGCGAATCGTAGCAGAATAGACAGTTTTACAGGGATTGGCGATGAAAAGGCCTTGAAGATCTTAAGGAAAGTATCAGAAACGTTCGATGTGCCTACCGTCACAGATATTCACGAGGTAAGCGATGCCGACAAAGCTGCGGCCTACGTAGATGTATTGCAAATACCCGCCTTTTTGGTGAGACAGACCGATCTTGTGGTAGCTGCGGCAAAGACGGGGAAGGTGGTGAATTTGAAAAAAGGACAATTTATGAGTCCAGAATCCATGCAACATGCGGTGAAGAAAGTAAAAGATTCGGGCAACGAGTTGGCTTGGATCACCGATCGCGGTACCATGTTTGGCTATCAGGATATGATCGTAGACTTTAGGGGAATTCCTACCATGAGACAATTTGCACCCGTTGTTTTAGATGTGACGCATTCGCTACAACAACCCAATCAGTCTAGTGGTGTTACCGGAGGCCGACCGGAAATGATCGAGACCATTTCGAGAGCCGGAATTGCAACAGGAGTTGATGGTCTCTTTATGGAAACACATTTTGATCCGGCCAACGCAAAAAGCGATGGCGCCAATATGTTAGATTTAGCTTTATTGGAAGGTTTATTGACAAGATTGGTCGCTATCAGAAAGACGATAAACAGCCTCTAAATCATTTCCAAAATCCTTTATCGGCAACAGATTCGGCGTCTTTGAGCACCGCTACCAATATTTCCTGATCGATGTCTTCTACGGTACCATAGCGAAGGGATCGCATCATTTTTCTTCCTTCGGTCACCATTTCATCTAGATGCACGCTAAGATGTACTGAACTCCAGAATCCGACATCGACATAGCTCTTGTTCTTTGGAACATTTAAATAGCAGAACGGCTTATCGTTCAAATAGTAGAAAGGAATCTTATATTTATATTTTAAGACAAGTTCGGGTATCGTATTCTCTATAATTACCTGTAAATGCAATAAGATTCCTTTAAAAGGTTCCCTTTGTTCTAAAATATAGATCTCTGCTGGATTCATCACGTTAAAAATACAGCAAACCTTAAAAAAATAAAAAAAACTCTTTGTCAATTCGATTCGATTCATTTACTTTGAATTTCAAAGTACTTTATATTATGGAATCAAAAAAGTATCTAGACGATATCTCCGAGATAAAGAATATGATGAATCGCTCCTCACGATTTATATCGCTAAGTGGTCTTTCGGGGGTCATGGCAGGAGTTTATGCGCTGATCGGTGCTGGTGCGGCCTATTGGCTGGTGGCAACAAGTGGGAGGGCGTATCTCGTTCTTGACAGCCGCATATTCAATCTGATTTTGCTGGATCTTGCAGTTGTCGCCTTTCTGAGTGTCCTTACGGCCTATTTTCTCACTGCAAAACGGGCAAGGAAGAATGGTGAGAAGATCTGGGATGCATCATCCAAACGTTTGGTGATCAATTTTTTGATTCCACTGATCACAGGAGGCATTTACATTTTGATCAAGCTGAACAGTCATCATTACGGTCTTACCGGCTCATTGATGCTAATTTTTTATGGTCTGGCACTAATAAATGCTAGCAAATATACCATTGGCCATGTGCGATACTTAGGATTGGCCGAAGTTCTCCTTGGTTTGATATGTGCCATCTACCCAGGCTATGGGTTTTGGTTCTGGGTGATCGGCTTTGGAGTGCTTCATATCATCTATGGTAGTTTGATGTATTTTAAACACGAAAGGAGTTAACGCCAGTGGGACTCATCAATAACATAAACAAAGCCTTTGACCACCGCATTCGCTTGGGCATCATGTCAATTCTGATGGTCAACGAATATGCTGATTTTAAGACACTCAAGGAACTGCTTGATGTCACCGATGGTAACCTGGCCAGCCATGCCAAAGCGTTGGAGCAAGCCGAATATATCAAGGTAGAGAAACAGTTCATCGGAAGAAAACCAAATACAAGATACTCGGCGACCAGCTTGGGAAAAGTCGAGTTCAAAAAACACATTGAAGCTTTAGAAAAGCTAATAGGGAAATAATATTTTTTTATCTATTTACTTTGAATTTCAAAGTACTTTATAATTATTAGTATGAGAGACCTTTTGATGGAAACGTTTTATGAATGGAGCAAACGACCTTACCAAAAATGGTTCAAGAAGCAGCAACCCTGGAAGCATAGCACAACTGATCTTTTGAAGTTGCCGATGAATAGCCTAGGATTTCATCTCGCTTGTTTTCTATTGAAATACGATTTTGACCTTCAACCAAAGTTGGAAGATCACGATGTGTTTCACGTCTTGACCAACACGGGAATAAGCGTTACAGATGAGATAAGCATGCAGTATTATCTCCTTGGGAATGGCAAGAGAAGCACCTATATGTTTTTGGTAATATTCCTTGGCACCTTCATGTATCCAGACAAATACAAGCATTTTAGAATCGCCTACAGAAAAGGCAAAACGGCGCTCCCTTTTTATCATCTCGACTTTTCCAAAATGCTATCGCTACCGCTCAAACGAATAAGAACTACATATTTAATTTTTTAACACTATGGAAAATACCACGCAAAACAACAGATTTGGAAATTGGTTACGAACCTCGATCACCGCACGAATGCTGATGGTAGGTTTTTTGATCCTCATCCTTCTTATCCCTCTGATATTCATAAAAGAGCTCATCCGAGAACGCGCTCAAAGGCAGAACGAGGTCATCAGCGAGATCAATGAAAAGTGGGGCAACGAGCTCCTATTTTCTGGACCGATCTTAAGAATCCCATACCGCACCTATAGAGAAACGGTGAAACTGGATCAAAAGACAGGTCGCTCCATAAAAGAAAGACAAGTAGAGATAAAAGCTGCCTACTTCTTTCCAGACGAACTGAATATCGATGGCAGCATTGACGCACAACCAAAAAATAGAAGTATCTATGAGACCATCGTATATACTGCAAAATTGAAATGCAAAGGCAGCTTTACGACGCCCAATTTTCAAGAACTAGATATCGATCCCGAAGATATTATTTGGAGCAAAGCGACAGTGCTGATCAAAACCTCCAATCTTAAAGGTATAAGAGACGAGGTACGAATTCAACTGAATGAGGCTCAATTTCCACTTATACCAAAATATCAAAATACCGATAATTATAACTTCAGCAGGATCGTGCAGCATAATTTGACAAGCAGATCCATTGCTTGGGATAAAACAAACGGTGAAAGTGTCTCCTTCGCTTTTGACTTCAATGTCAATGGGAGTGAACGCATTCGTTTTGTCCCCTTGGGAAAAGAGACGAAAGTCCACATGGTTTCAAACTGGCCATCACCAAGTTTTATGGGTAATTTTCTACCAAATGACAATGCCGATGATCGTGTAGACCAGGATGGATTTAAGGCCAGTTGGACAGTGCTTCAAACCAACCGTCAGTTTGAGCAACAATTTTTTGGTTCGTTGCCCGATCTTAGTGAATTTGCTTTCGGAGCGGACCTTATTGTACCGGTCGATCAATATCAAAAAAGCGAGCGCACGGCGAAGTATGGTTTTTTGGTCATCGCATTGACCTTTTTGGTGTTCTTCTTGATACAGACCCTGAGTAAAATAAACATTCATCCTTTTCAGTATCTCATGATAGGTATCGCTTTGGTGATGTTTTACACCCTCTTGATCTCTATTTCAGAACATAGCAGCTATCTCAAGGCATATCTGGTTGCTGGAGGCGCGGTGGTGTTGCTGATCACCCTATATAGCAGGTCCATTTTAAAGAATTTTAAGTTTCCCCTTTTTATCGCCCTATCCTTGATCGCCTTGTACAGTTTCATCTTTGTGATCATCCAGTTGGAGAACTACGCATTGCTGGTAGGAAGCCTAGGGCTATTCTTTATTCTAGCCATGGTGATGTTCGTCTCTAGAAAAATTGATTGGCAACAATAAATTGGGCACAAATAATGCTAAGAGGAGTGATCGCTTAGACCAATTCGGAGCATCACTCCTCTTAATTCATACCGTTTAAAATGAAAAATCCTATTCGATCAACTGGGGTCGTCCAAATTGCACATGGCGCTTTGACCCTTGCTGCTGCCTCTTTTATCATTGGAGGATATCTGTTGTTGTCTTCTTTCCTATTCGATGATCGTGAATGTATCATTTCATTCTCATTACCAACCCTGGGATGGTTGATCATAGCCAACATCAGTTACTTTATATTTTGCCTTGTTATTGTAGCGCTTGTCCCTTACAGACGAAGCTATCTCTTGAAATGCGCCTTCGGAATGTTGCTCAATATTCCCGTGGCCATATTATATCTATTCATTGTAATCTTTTTCTAGTATGAAAACAGTTTTTTATAAATATATAAGATCGTATGCAAGCTACATTCATTTCGCAATTTTCTGTATGGCGCTATTGCTGATTCGCATAAAATGGTCTCAATCGCTCTATTTTACCTTCTTGCTGTGGAACTTATTTCTGGCATCCATTCCTTTTGTGATCACTACTTTTTTGAAGGCCAACATCGGCTGGAAGAACAACCGATGGTTATTTTTGGGAAGTTTTGTTGTTTGGCTCCTATTTTTACCCAATGCTCCCTACATCCTTACCGACCTGATGCATTTGAGATTGCGGACAACCATGCCGACATGGTTCGATGCGCTGATGCTTAGCGCATTTTCGCTGATGGGTTTGCTCCTCGGACTGGCATCGATGTCACAGATGAAACAACTCTTACGTATGCATTTCAGTAGCTTTCAAAGCTCGATGCTTATGGGCTTGGTATATTTCTTATGCGGGTATGGAATTTATTTAGGTCGCTTTTTGCGCTGGAATAGCTGGGATGTCATAGGTCACCCATTTGAACTGCTTCTTTCTATCGCAGAGAGCTTGTCCAATGTTCAGGCCTGGGGAATAACACTTGGATTTGGGACCTTGATAGCGATCTGTTCTCGTTTCTTTTCGATCAACGAAAGTGCGTCACATTAAAAAGGGGTACTTTTCACCTAGGGAGGTATAGCGCTTAAGAGTAAATTAGGCTCTGAAAACCAACAAGATAAGCCCATGTCTCCCGAAGAGCTAGAAGTTAAGAAATTTGAATTGGAACAAAAGGTAAAGCTGGAAGAGCTGGCCTTGAGAAAAAAAGAGTTGGATCTTCGCATGCAAGAGCAGAAGAGCAAACGGGTCGCCACTCCAATCATCCTATCGATCGTTGGAGGGTTGCTTACACTGATCACCGGAATTGTCATTAATCATTTTGATAGCAAGGCGCAGATCGCCTTGGAGGATAAGAAATTTCAATCTTCCTTACTCTTAAAAGCAGCCGAGAGCGAGAGCTATGAGGAGTTTTCTAACATGCTTATGGCCTTCCAACAGAATGACCTATTGACCATTGATTCGTCAAAGCTAGCCGAAATACGAAAAAAACGTTTGTTGACAGAAGACCTAGACAAGCTGGTAGAAGATGATTCCCTAGAAGTGGCCGCTGTAAGCGAACCTGTCGTTTCACCTGACCCAGCTCCATCCACAACCCCCAACCCGGCGGCTAAACCCAACACCAAAACAAGAGTGAATACCTCGAAAATAACAAGAAAAGAGCGAACATTTGTTTGGACGATCGTCGCCGGAGCAGATACGGATTTGAAAAGTGCCAAATACGAAAAGTCAAGGGCCGAAAAGTATGGGTTCAAAAATGTTGGCATTTGGTATAGAAATCGATCTTACCGTACATGCATTGGTAGATACAACTATGATTCTGACGCCTTGAAAATGCTTTTTGAAGTAAAAGAAAAAATGAATGGTGATGCGTATATTGTTCGACTAAATACTTGGTGTCCCAACCCCGTTTGGGACGAAAGGCGAAAAATCTATAATTGTAAATAGAAAAGCGTACTATATAGACGGCATATCGAGCTTGTCGCTATAGGTATAGTGCTTACTAAGCGTATTTTCTAACAATCAATAAATTGAAGAATTATCCTAGAAGGTTGTAGAATGCGGCTCTACCAAAAGGTGATTTGCGCTTTTTGGCTTTGCTTGTAGGCTCTAAAGGTAGTGTTACTCGGAAAGTACTTCCTACATTTTCCTTACTTTTCACCGTTAGCTCACCATCATTTAACTCAACAAGCTCTTTACAGGTTTGCAGACCAAGGCCGATACCTTTTTCATTTTTTGTCCCCAAAGTGCTCACGGCCCTTTCGGTGAACAGTTCTCTTAGATGTTCCTTTTTAATTCCAACACCTGTATCCTTAAAGAAAATATCGATGCTATCGCTAGACTTTTCGGCATATATAGTGATAGTATCTCTGTAATTGCTAAACTTTATCGCATTGGTAAGGAGATTCTGAACAACGATCTTCATCATGTCGCGATCAGCAAATACTTTAATGTGCTCGAGCTTATTATTGACGTCAACGCCCTTTTCGTTCGCTTCACCCTTCAGCAATATGATCTTTTCTTGGATGACGTCCCTGATATCAAAATATTCCTTTTTAGGTTGTAAAGCATCCAATTGAGAACTAGACCAATGTAGAAGATTGGTAAGTAATGAAGATGTCTCATTTGACTTCTGAGTGAGCTCTGGAAGCAGGTCTTGTAGTTCCTCTATCGTAAGGTCACTTTCCTTCACCATGTTAAGGGCTTCGCTAGTAGAATGAATAGAATTCCTTAAATCGTGAGCAATGATAGAGAATAACTTGTCCTTCGTAATGTTGGAAGTAATTAGCTCCTTTGCCTGTTGGTCCAATTGGTCCACATATTTCTTTCTAACTCTTCTACTTTGCAAGATCACAAAAAGAACGAACAGCAACGCTATGAAGGCTCCCACCAAAGAATAGATGAGCCATCGCTGCCAACGCAGTTGTGCATCTTGCTCGGCTTCCTGCTGTCTTTGCTTCAGGAGTAGTAGCTGCTGCTTTCTATCATATTCAAACTTCGCCTCTAATCTGCCTATTTCCTTGCTATTACTTTCTTTTACCAAGTCTTTGTCTAGAAGATAATAGTTCTTATGATTTGTATATGCGCTTTCAAAATCACCCAATAAAGAATCTAGCTTTGAACGAACCAACAAGTTTTGTCTTAAAACCTTATTTGTTTCAACACTATCCGCAAGTCGATACGCTTCATCAAGGTACGCCTTGGCCTCTTCGGGATTATTACGAAGCACTTCTATCTCGGCCAGTCGATTCAATCTTTCGGCTGTGCTACTAGCTTGAAACTCTTTACTATTTATGCTCAAAGATTTCAAATAATACTCTTTCGCCTTGGCATATTCTTTTATGGTCATATAAATTGTCCCAAGGTCTTCATAGGCTACCGATAGTGCCCGTTGATCGTTCAACTCTTTGCTAATGGCAATACTCTCGTGGGCATTCTTTATAGCTCTATCGTATAGTTGTTGCTTCAGGTATATCTCCGTTAGGCTGTTCATGGTATGAGAGATATCCTGCTTTATACCATGGTCCTTGCGCATTTTCATCGAACGTTCATAATAATCCTCTGCTAGATCGAAATCCGCCAAATTATTATGAATATTACCAATGTTGTTGAGTGCCATACTGATCGACTTATAGTCGCCCAGTTTTTCATAGATTTTACTCGCCTCTTGCAAACTTATCAAACTACCACCAAAGTCACCTATTCTGCGTTGGGCAATAGCTTGGTTGTTGTAGAGATTTCCCCTTTCCAATAAATTATGATCGCCACTCAGATAGACCAGCGCACTATCGTACATTTTCAGCGCTTCGTCGTACTGCTCGGAAACAAGGTAGATGTCCCCTTTCTTTGTATACAACATACCTGTGCCGCTATTGTATTCTAGCAACTTGGAAAGCTCTATGAAAATATTGGCGTAGTAATTCGCAGTCTTGTAATCTTGCGCGACCCGTAATTCACCAATTCGTGTTGATGCCTGATTGAATAAAAGAGAGTCTTTTGCGGTGAGAATAGCCCCATGGATGGAGTCCAGAACTTTGTCCTGCCCATAGATGCCCGTTGTTAGCAAGAACAACTGACAAAAAAAGAAGATTTGTAGGATTTTCCTCATTATACCTATTCTACTTACAAATATTTAAAAAACAGCGCATTTTGACAAAATTTTGTTGTAATCTAATGATATATGTGCACAAGATATCAAAATACTGGTGTTTCAGAGGGTTATATTTCATTAACGTAATCGTCTAAATACTTGTAATTTTCAGTTAACTCCCTGTTTTTCGTCATATTAGCTCTTTCTAAAACGCCATCTTTATCCCCGTTAAAAAAGGCAGGTATTACATGGGTTAAAAATGCTTCTCCAAACCCCTCACTGGCATCTCTTGGAAGCTCACACGGCAAGTTATCAACTGCCATGACGGCTATCGCCTGTTTCTTTTTGAAATCCAATTCTTTTTCAGTAAGTGGGTCATAGCCATAGATGGGATCTGCAACAGTTGAGGGACGTATCGTACATGCTACTGGCCCGTCGATATCACAACTTATATCTGCCACTACTTTTGGCTTAAAATCTGGTGATTTGGCATCATTTCTTGTAAAAAGGAAGGGAGCTCCTTCCCCAAAAAAATGACCAGCAATATAAAGGTCGGTTACAGCAGCATAACGCATAAAAGTAGACCGGTATTGTGTTGGATTCTTGTAAAAATCTTTCTTACCCAATTGTTTCTTGTCCTTACGCTCATTGTAGTCCAATACATCAATATTGCAATAGACTGGCTCATCAAAGGTTTGAGTCAGATACTGTGTAGGAGTCACCTCCCTTAATTTCATGGCATCCAACATTTCCTTGGCACCTGCCCCTACTCGTCCTTTACCTGTGAGCAAGATCTTCATATTGTGCAGATGAATCCGTCTTAAGGCATCGATCAACGCCCGTTGATCAGGCAATTTTTCAGCTTTAGGCAAATTGAAAGTTTCAAACTTTAGACCATACGCTCTAAATCCGTTGTAAGCACCAACGATTCCAGCATAGCGACCAAAGGCAACCAAGCGCTGCCCTTTTTTATCGGTGATGACCTCGTGATCGTACAACGCTATGTTTTGATCCAAGATCGTTTGAAGCAGCTTCCTATTGTAAGGCTGTTTCTTTATAGTATGTGAAAAGAAAAAATATTTTTTATTGGGAATCAATGCTTCGATGGGAACTTCCTTTACACCAAGCAACACATCACAATCCGAGATATCATCGGTGACCTCTATTCCCATTGCTCGGTATTCGTCATCGCCAAATACCCTGATATCAGAACTTTCTACGGCAAGTTCTGCTCCTGGGAATCGTTCTAAAAGCTCCTTACAAGCCATTGGGGACAAGACTACACGACGATCTGGCGGATTCTTTCGTTCTTTGATAATTCCAAATTTCATGCGACAAGGGTTATTTTGTTCAGATTATAACGAAATTGAGTGTAAATGGTATAATTTTTGCGCTAAAATAATCGGATTTAAAGTTGCAAGCAAACTTTTCCACCTGTAGCGAATAAATTGTTAGCTTTGCAACCCACATCGTGACAGAGCGATATTAGTTTTAACATATTGTCATATGAAATGATGATTAGATGTTCATTGAAAATATGGGGTCGACTGGTTTTGACAGCGAGTCGAATTGAGATGTAAGCACGTCGAGCTATGGAATTAATGCTCGTTAATCTCTTATTTCAAACCTTTAAATGGCGAGAATAACTACGCTCTTGCTGCCTAATCCGACTGAATTATAGTAAGTCTTTGGCCTAGTCCCGCAAGGCGGGAAAGCGAGATGTCTCTGGGGAGCCCTTGTTGATGGCGCCCCGCCAAGAGGCACCATAAAAGTCAACATCGAAATTACGTAGCTTCGGCGTAATTTTTAACCTAAAGAAGCTAAGCTTGTAGTAGGCGGTTCTGGGTCAGCTGCAAGTCGAAAAACGAACTAGAACTAAACGTGTAGAAAGCATTTTAATTGCTTGTTTGGACGAGGGTTCGATTCCCTCCGACTCCACTTCAAAAGCCACCCGAAGGTGGCTTTTTTCGTTCCGTCTGCGGGAGCCTGTGCGCCCGCTGGCCCCTGGGCTAAAAATGTCCTCGGGACATTTTCTTTACGCTCGGTCCTCCTCCGACTCCACCTCCACTATCAGCTAAATCACAGGCATAAAAGAGGTTTTCCGCTTATATATTAAATGCTCGGTCCTATCCGAAGCTTTAGCGAAGGAGGGCTTCAGTGGAAATGGATGCTTTTTGAAAATTGTCTATATTTAATTCATTTCGAACCATAATCGACCGACCTTGAAACCAAAATTTCCGACCTTTTTCATCGCTTTCACACTATTGACATTTTCATTTATTGCGTGTCATCAGGACCAGAATCCAAAAACCCTACTTTTTATTGGGAGTTATACTGAAGGTGTCCCGTCCACTGGCATCTATATATATGAGCTAGACCATG
Organism: Sungkyunkwania multivorans; assembly: GCF_042675645.1. Taxonomy (NCBI): domain Bacteria; kingdom Pseudomonadati; phylum Bacteroidota; class Flavobacteriia; order Flavobacteriales; family Flavobacteriaceae; genus Sungkyunkwania; species Sungkyunkwania multivorans. The sequence continues at coordinate 152,212 of NZ_JBHTJH010000001.1, forward strand.
AGAGCGAAAAGCTCAGAGCGCTATATACCGAAGATAGTATCGTAAATCCCTCTTTTCTAAAAATATCCACTAATGGAGATTTTCTGTATGCTGTAACTAAAAGTCAGTTAGAAACCCATGGAAGCATCGCTGCTTTTAAAGTTCAACCATCTACTGGAAAGCTTACTCGGATCAATGAGCAACCCGCTGGAGGAAGAAACCCAGTACACTTGTCCATTTCCAAGGATGGCGACCATCTTATCAATTCCAACTATACCGATGCAGGTATCTCCTGTTTCAAAATAGAAAAGGATGGAAGTCTTGAAGCCTATTCGCAGCTTCTTCGATTTAAAGACAGCAGCATTGTAAAAGGACGCCAAGATGAAGCCCATATTCATTCGACCAACTTTTCACCAGATGGAAATTTTATGTTCGCGCAAGATCTTGGTGCCGATAAGATTCGCACTTTCGCCGTTGGCACTACAACAGAAAATTTTCTAAAACCAGCTGTAGGGTTGAGCTTGAAGACAAAACCAGGAAGTGGACCCAGACATTTTACCTTTCATCCCAAGGGTAACTTTGGATATGGTATCGAGGAATTGAGCGGTAAAATTTCAAGGTATCGTTATTCGAACGGAATCCTCACATTCCAACAAGATTACCCATCATATGCCAATAAGCAAGCTATCTACAGAGCAGCGGATATACATATTTCTCCAGATGGTCTATTTCTTTATGCATCTAACAGAGGTCCAAAGGAAAATTCCATATCGGTCTTCGCTATTGACCAAGGCAATGGTGATCTTAAGTTAGTTGAACGCACCCCGACTTATGGTGACCATCCGAGAAATTTTGTCATTGATCCATCTGGAAAATTCTTGTTAGTAGCCAATCAATTCTCTAACAATGTCGTTATCTTTAAACGTGACCTCGATACCGGAAAACTCAGCAAGCTTCCCCAGGAGCTGACGATAGCCAATCCCTCGAGCTTACAGACGGCGACATATAACTAGAAAAAAATCCAAGTTGGTCCTAGCTCCATTTTTTTAAAGGCCCATAGATACAAGTTTGCTCGAATTTCGAAACGAGAATTCCCTATAAATAATTATATATCAATAATTTAAATAGAAATAAATAATATTGACCAAATACGTATTTTAGCCATTCAGAAAACAATCAGTAACCGAAATTGAAATACATTGTAAACATATTTATACGAAATGAGCTAGTCTTGCTCATCTTCTTCCTCTTGGGTCATTTGTCATATGCCCAAGACATCAATGACCCTAAATTGGACAGGGCTTTGGACTCTCTTACCACAAATCCGCAGTATTCATATCTTCAATTGTCCGAAATTTCGAACGATAGGACAGCCTCTGACAAACTAAGAGCGACGGCACGATTACATCTAGGAAGTTATTTTAACAATATAGGAGTCGTTGATTCAGCCATTTTTTATGCCCAAAGATCACTTTTCCACTTAAATGAAAAAAAACATATTGCCAAAGCCTACCGAATTTTAGGATCTAGTTATCGTAGAAGTGGCAAAATAGATAAGGCGCTGGACTTCTTATACGAGAGCCTGAAGATCTCTGAAGAAATTCAATATAAGGAGATGATCTCAATTACCAAGTCTGATCTTGGGATCCACTATGTAAATAAGAAGGAATATGATAAAGCATTGAAGTTTTTACATGAGAGCATTGAGGCTGCGGAAACTGATCAGGCGGTGTATGGGAACTACGTAAATATCGGTGTGCTTTATTTCTACAAAGGTGATCTAGACAACGCCCAAAAGTACTTTATGAAGGCCTTTGAGTTAACGCCCCTAGAAAAAGACCCAAAAGTAGCGTCGACGCTCGCCTTAAATATTGGAGATGTATTTTACGAAAAAAAAGATCTTAAAAAAGCAGGGGAGTATTTTGATAAGAGTAAAGAAATTGCCGATGATCATGGTTTCAAAGACAAAAGTATCAACGCCTCTGTACACAAGGCGAAGGTAGTTCAGGGACTGGGCAATCCGAACGAGGCGATTTTTATTTTGAATAACGCTCTTGAGGATGCGAAAGAGCTTTCCAATTTAGAAATTCAAAAAAGAATACATGAACGTTTAGTTTCTATCTATAGCGATCTTGATGACTACAAAGCAGCGAACAAAGCTCTTAGGAATTTTCATATCGTCAAAGATTCTATCGCGAACTTGAGACAAGAAAAAGAGGTTACTGAGCTTGAGGTAAAATATGAAACTGCCACCAAGGAGAAAGAGATATTGGAGCTTAAAGAGGACCAGCTGATGATAAGCGAGGAGATCAAACGTCAGCGACTGCTCAAAAAAGTATTCTTCATCGGATTTCTTATCATATTGATACCTATCATAGGATTGCTTTACGTTTATTATCAGAAACTACAGGTAAGGAATAAATACAATGAACAAAAAGAAGAAATGCACAAAGAACGTATCTCATCTTTCCTCAAAGAGCGAGAACTTCAACTGGCCAACACCTATGCTTTGGCACAAAATGAAGAGCGCGATAGAATAGCAAGGGAATTACATGATAGCATTGGCGGAAATTTGGCCGCCATCAAATTGCAAATGGTAGACATGAATCATGATGACAATATGAAGCAAGATATCATCCAACAGTTGGATGACACCTACGAGCAGGTTCGCGAAATAGCACACGACCTTGTCCCGAAGAAGATCAGTCAGACGGCTTTTACCAGCTATATCAGTGACTATATAAAGAACATCGAAAATGTTTCGGCACCAGATATCACTTTTATTCCACACCCAGTGGAACGGGTAAACGCCATAGATGAGAACCAGAAAGCTGAAATCTTCAAAATACTGCAAGAGTTACTCACCAATGCGCTGAAACATGCCAAGGCCAAGGTGATTGAAATTTGCCTAAATGCCTATGACGACAGTATTGAAATACTGTTCGAAGATGATGGGGTAGGCTTTGAACCCAAGAAAACCTCTAAAGGAATTGGCCTATCCAACATCGGGAAGCGGCTTCGCATGCTCGAGGCGAAAATGGACATTGACACAGCTAAAAACCGCGGCACTGCCATACGGATCGAAATACCCACTGCTCCATGAGCCAACTATCTCCATATCGATTGATCATTGCAGACGACCACAAGATGTTTCTCGATGGTCTTCAAAGCATTCTTCGTTACGAATCGGATTATGAAATAGTGATGACAGCGAACAATGGCCGAACTGTAAAAAAATACTTGACAATCAACCCAGACGAAAAGATCGACCTTGTGATCATGGATCTCAATATGCCTGAGATGGACGGTGTAGCTTTGAATAGTTACGTTAAAAAACAGTTCCCTTCTATAAAGACCCTTGTGGTAAGTATGCTGTCCGATCCAAACAAGATATACCAATTGATTCAAGATGAAGTGAATGGCTATATCCCAAAGAATGCTCAAAAGGAGGAACTGTTATTAGCCATTGAGACCATTCTGGATGGCAATTCCTATTTTTCGAAATCGATCAAAGAAGCGTATACCAAGAGTATCTTTGAGCAAAAGAAAGCAAAGCCTGTCGCCCTCACAAAACGCGAGAAGGAGATACTGAAGCTCATTTCTGAAGAATATACCACACAGGAAATTGCCGATAAACTCTTCTTAAGCAAATATACCATCGAAGGATATCGTACGAGTCTTATGTCGAAGCTGGAGGTAAAGAACGTCGTGGGACTGGCAAAATATGCCATAAAGCATGGTTTGGTAGAATAATAATTTCTGTAGAGCCTCATCGATTGCAACAATTACAATCCTTACAGACCAATCCCCTTTAGCGAATGATCTCGAAACGCATTTCTTTCGGGACTTTTTGTAGATATAAATACATATCATAGGTCGTCCCCTCCTCCTTATTTTCAAAAAAAAGCACTGGCTTAAAGTTTTTCTGGAATAGCGCAACCACCCTACCGTTGGCATAGTATTGAACATCGAGGTCTTCTGGGAAATCGGCTAATTGCATCTTTGAATCTTCTATTTGATCTATAACTTGCAACCATTCTTTTCTAGAGGTTTCGCTATCTGAATTGTAGGCAATATCAAATTCTTGGTTCTTTTTCTCGAGCAGCTCATAAAATTGGTCAAACCTCTTATTTTTGAGTACGGCATGCAAATACCTGTAGTGTTCTACGATCTTAGGAAATGTTTTTTCTGGGTATTTCAAGATCTCCGATTTAGACCATCCTGGCAATTCATACGGAACTTGAGCGTCAAAAGTAAAGGAATACTCGTAAAACTTCTCTTTCTTTTCAAAGCTTGGTGTCTTATGGCCAGCTATGATTTCCGTTATCTCGTAATTATTACCGCTAGACTCTTCCACCATAACTTCCAAGCGACTCCCGCGCGATAAATATTCTTCACTTTGTGGATACACCTGAATTTTAACCGCTTGTTCCCCAGACTTTAGTATCAAATGATTGATGGGAAATCTTGTTGCCATAATACCGCGATCAAAAAAGTGAAACACAGGCATATCATTTACCAATAGGCTGTAGTGACAATTGGCACCACTAAATTTAAGTGAATAAAAATTTTGCGTGTTTTGCATTCGATACTATTATGTTCTCTAGTTGACTCCCAGGTCTATCTTAACAAGATTTTATATAAAAACTCCAAAAGCGCCTTACGGGTTCGCAGCATTCTCTTCATCTTGACCGGTTATATAGCAATCTTCTTTTTCTATCGGCAACTCACGGGCTCTTAAAAGTCTAGAGTCTTCCGGACTTTGGTCCCAATTTCTTTTAAAGAACCCAAATCGAACACTTCCTCTAAAGGTGTAAGATACCACTAAACCTCCGAATGCTGCCTTTGGAAGTGCGTAGACTCCCTTCTTATCCGCGCCTACCTCCAGTCCGATACTCACGTCCGTTGTACCAGAGATCCCAGCCTCTACGTCGGCTTCAAAAACACCACCAGCCACATCTCCAGTTCCTGCTTTTGCCGATAATTCTATCTCTAAAGCAAGTTCCCCATCTGCACTGACATTGCCGCTGTTTTCATCAGACAACTCTTGTCGCGTATGAATGGTCATATTTGCAGAGACATTGACCTTCCCTTTTAATGCTATTTCAAAATTGATCTCTAAATGGTCTTTAGCACGCCCTCGCACCCAAGCGATGACACGCCCAAAAGCAGGGGACCCTAAGTTAGCCGCAGCCTGTACCAGATCAACTTTGATCTGCGCACCGATCAAGGGGCTAGCCGCTAGTTGTAACTCTCCCACCGTAGCCACTTGATGCACATACTCGGGAGTTTCCTGGGTCATTTCCTGCAATTTATAGGAAGTTGCAAACCCAATAGATGGAGCATCGATTCTAAATTCGATAGGCCAAGCTCTTACGGGTGAATTCTCGGAGGGAGTGAACTCTCCACTAATATCGTTCACAAGGTTTCGCACCCGATTAAAAAGCCCTAAAGTACGTCGAACCTTTTCTGCAAAATTGCGTCCTACCTCAACCGAGTCGCCACCATCCCAACTCGCCAGTACCGTTAAATTAAAATTGGAAAGTGCTTCGTCTTGTCGCACAAACATGGACCGATTTACTTCCAGATTTCTTATGGCTCCCCGATTGAGCGAGTATGGTTGCATCGTATGACTCCAAGCATATGCCAAGGGTGCCCTATAATTCCATTTGAACGCTATTTTCCATTCAATATCTGAATGCACATATAACGGTACATCTTCTTTGTGTCTACATGTCTGAAGCGCAAAGCTATAAAGCCTGGCTGCGTCATCACTTTCTGGCCATATTTGATAAAAGATATGGAACGTATTTTCGGAAAGATTGGAAAGTACTTCGTGCTTTACGGTATCTCCCTGTACGACCGCGGCTTCTTCACTTTGAGTATCGCCATTAAAGTCGATATAGGTCAAAGAAACTTTATCTTCTTTATGTTGATCGGAGACCAACTCGCATTCACTGACATCGAGGTCGGAAGCCTCTATCAACACCTCCTTTTTATTGTCCCGAGAGCCCGATATCATATGATAAGGTTCCCCGCTGACGCTTTCATTTTGGCTAAAATATACGTAATCCCTGTCCTTATTTTTAAAGATCACCTCGAGAAATCGACAAGGATTATAAGCCGCTGATGTGATCTCTACCTGTTCTGTGCCAACGGGGACCACATCTCCCTTAGCAGCATCCACCGTAGATCGTTGATTTTCTATAGTTAGTCGCGGCCCTTCCTCTGCGACTTCTTCACCTCGCAGATTCTTATACCTGATGACAGGTGTTATACGCAAATAATCATTGAATGCCTGTTCTATGGTAGAGAAAAAACGCGCTTGCCATTCCATTTTAACAGGAAAATCAATGAGTAATTCTCCATCTACGGTACGCTCGGCGACAAATTCTAGTTGACTCTGGGTTTCATCCTCCATAAACTGAAGGGAAATGATGTCGCCATTGAGTCCTTCAGTCTTTATACGAAACTGAACAATGTCTCCATACCTTGCTCTGTGATGACTCTGAAGTGGACGTCCAGAATTGTCTAAGGAATATTCTACCCAATTGGCCTCAAGGATCTTTGTCTCACAAACACCTTTGACGAAGAAACCCCCTGGCAGTCTGTTAATGGGTTCATGTATGAATGGTTCGCACCAGATCAATCCAGTACCACATAGATGCCTTTCAACATTTACTTTGATAGTAGGACCAGTAAAGGAAGCATCCTCGGCAGTAAAATCTTGTTGTTGATATTTTGGCGAATATATCCAGCGAAGCGCTTGTTTTTGTACTTCAGTGGTCATAGGACCAAAACCACCATCTTTTACGAAGACTGTGAGATATCCTTCACTTTCTATATTTACACGAACGATTTGTGGCTTATTATAATCGCCCTCAACAAAGAAAATGGATTTGGAATTTGCGAGGTCAATGGAAGGATGACTTACATTTTGATCTAGTTTAAGATTTTCTTCCAAAACCTGGTTATACCCTTCCCTAACATCTACTTGATTTACTTCCTCCTCCATAACTGATTTAGATTGAAGATGCGTTTTTAACTTCTATTTTTCTTTTTACAACACCAAAATTCACCAATGGGTTCAACTGCTCTTGTACTGCCTCATCTGCCGCATTGACTTGCTGTCCGCCGACCGCTGAAGTCTGTCCATGATGCACGACAGATACGGTGCCGCTATCTGCACCGCACTTAGCACTACTGCTGTCTAGAAGTGGGCTTCCACCATTCTCTAGCTCTACAGCTGTGTACATTCCGTTCCATTTTAATTGTGCTCCACAAGGATGTGCCCTCTTCGTTCCTGGCCTGCATACACCAAAATTCAATGATGCCACTGTACTTTCCTTATCGGTTGCAATAGCCTTGCTACCTCCACTCGCATCGTTTACGTAGTGCTTTTGTTGGGTCACCACCTTCATCGTTGCGGGAGATGCAGCAAGCGTGCAAGAACAGATAGCCCCTTGACAAACTAAAGTTCCTTTCAATCCCTTTGACATTTCTTCTTTTTTTAGTGCTTTATTGAACGCTTATCTACATTTTTCTGGAAGGAAATAACAGGTGAATTCTAAGGTTCGCGATCGATCAAATGGGAGAAGCACTGAAGCTATGAATTTTGCATGTCTTAACACTCCCGTCGGCTCTAGTTGATAGCTGCCCTTATAACTTCCCTTTAGCACCTCATCATTGTTTTCCTTAAGAGATACTGGATTGCCCGTAGCAATCTCATATGGAGACCTTGGATCATTCACTTTTCCTTTTAACTGTATTTTGAAAAGACTGTTCTCGTCAAGCCTTTTCGATGACTTCTGAAATACTTCGTAGCTAATAGGGCTAGTATTAGGCACCATAGGTAGCAAAATTTCATTTCGCGCGCTATTTGAGCCACGGTACATCGAGTTCCTAAGCGTATGAAAAAAGAGATCTTGTGCTATGGAATTTAGAACACTCCTTTTATCCAAAAGTGTAACCTCCATTTGGTATAAATACCTCTTGAGAAAATCGTTCTTGGCAAACTCTTTTTCCAATTCCTTTTTTTTGATTTCCCATCTTTTGCAGATCTCTTGATGATTCACCAAATCTAAAATTTCCAACTTATCAGTAATCAACAATTGAAGCGGATAGAGAACTGAGGCACAATGAACCGCAAGGTAATCAATGCTCTTGTAAGACCTACTATTATTGACCCGGACATCCTTTTTCACAACCGAAACTATGGAACTTTCGTATCTCTGCTCTATTGTATGCAAGTGCATCTCATAGCTAATACTCTGTTCTGATGATTGATAATGAGAAACCAGTGAACAACCATAGACCCGATTTATACGCCTAGAGGTTCGAGCAATATCATGAACGCCTTCAATACTATTTATGTCCAAATCTAAGATCATAAAAAGATCAAAAGAGTTTTACCTTGTCATTGCTTTGCAGATCTACAGAGGCTCCAGAAAACAACGTGAGATTATTGGCGTTGCTATGAATTTTCACTTCGTCTGCACTGTGCACTGAATTTTTAGAAAACACTTTTAGATCGTTATCTGCTATTTGACTGATATCTTTCGCCATCAGTGTGGTCGAATTTCCAGAACTGGTTCCAATATTCCTTCCAGCCCCTACACTTATATTCTCGGATGCGTTGATTTCAATGTTCTTTGCATTAAAGCACATCGTTTCTAAGGCAGTGATCGTAATATTATTACTTGCCGTATCGATGTTGATAAGGTTCTGATTCTTATCTATAATTGTTATGAATTCAGCGCCTTCGGTATCGTTGAACTCAATGGTATGCCCACTCCTTGTTCGAATTGCCTTAACGTTGTTCTTATCTGTTTTCCAGCTTTGTGGATTGGCACTACCATTGTACAATGTGCCTAGCACAAACGGCCTTTCGGCATTGCCGCCTTCGAACCCTACCAAAACTTCCTCCCCTATTTCGGGTATGAAATGAAAGCCTTTTTCCCCTCCGGCATGTGGCGTCATTAATCGTAACCAAGGGGTCTCCTGTCCTAGAGGTTTTTGCCAATGAAATTGAACTTTGATACGGCTTAGACCATCAGGGTCTACGTTATCTGTAACGATCGCCACCTGATTATTGCTCGTGGGATACTTTAAGATATCTGTTTTGGGATATGCTTCCTGTTGTGTTGAAATTCCTTCGAAAGAATTAACGTATCTTCCATTTTCGGAAGCCTCATGTCTTATTCTGGTTATGCGCAATTCGTAGTTCTCTCCTCCATTGGCTATCTTAACCACTTTTCCAAGACTTACCCCAGGATTGTCACTGGTGCCAGTAATACTCACCTGCTGCACCTCAAGCGCCTTTTTTTGGCTTTTCACTAGGGCATCTAGGCGCTGTTTGATTTGCGCGTCATTGTAGGTGTTTACGAAAACCTTGGTCGTTTGCGGGTACATCTCACTACTCTTTTCCGACGCTAGACCATTATAGCCGTTAATGCCACTACTGACATCCTGTGTAGTTACTTCATGAGATTGATCAGATAGATAATCATTGGTGAAAAAGGAATAGTTCCCTGATTCTGGCTTCAATCTTCTCGAAAATTCCTGTAAATCCTGACCGTAGCTTAGGTGTATTTGTGCGTCTTGTTTTGGAGCTCCGAAGACAAGACTTTCACCATCATAGTAGTACCACTCTCCATACTGCGCCGCCAACCTACTGGCAAATTGAAAGCTACTTTCACCGTTTTGCACGCAATAATGTAGAGGGTGGGTAAATCTTGGAGCAACGGTGCTCTTTAATTTGGATCGGTCGTATGGTTGAAAACTACTATCCAATATTGAAGCTAGATCGGCGTCACTGAAACTAGCAAAATGAGGGCCGTCGTCAGCTAGGATAGAACAACTCTTTCCAGTGATAGTGATGAAGTCCCCTCCTTGATATAAGAAACCCCTGGTACTTGTCACCTCTGTTACGATACCCTTAAACTTAAGTTCCTTGTAAGCATTGATAGTATCTAGGGAGGAAATGGTGAGTACAAAAATCTTTCCAAGATAGTCGTTACTTTCGTCATTTAAGTCGTTTTGGTGCTGTTCCAGTACATCCCTTCTACACACGAGCTCAAAGGTATGATGTGCATCTATTTCTTGGTCAAGAATGAGGTTTGTAAAAGCAGGTATCTGACTTCCTCCAATGTAAATTTGGACATTTGACTGAAGTGCCATAGGGTTATAGGTTTATGATAATTATACATCTTGGTTATTTAGCAACTTCGCCTTCTGTACAGAGATCGGATAATGTCCGAACTCGCCAGATTGGTCATATCTGTAGCACAAAAGAAACGCCAATAGTGAAGACAGATTTTTTGGGCTTCACTTTCACCATATCTTCAAACTTATGAAATACCTTGTAAAAAACAGCCCCTGTTTCCTTGCAAAAGAGCACCCCTGAAAACCACTGTTATAGCTCGTTGAAAAATAGAAATCATGTTCGCCATTGACAATGCTCGTCTTTAAATGAACACCTAAGGGCTAAGCTCAAACTAGATCAATTTAAGGTGTTGATTGTAAGGTTTTTAAATAACAAAGGACCTATAGACATTTTTGGTCGCGAAGAGAAGGTGGTCTGACTACTTATCCTTGTTATAAACTTTGTTATAGGCAATGATGACAGATACCATCCAAACGATAAAGAATATCGCAACAATGACCGAATATACAAACACGATATCCATTACTTGCGATATTTAAGAAAGTTCATAAATCCGAGGATGGTCGGTGCCCAGAGGCCGATAAAGATACCGTCGATCTTGTCTATCTTTATGAAGACATATTCAGCGACAATAATGATAGAAAGGACTACCAGTAACATCACCGCGTTGATGATTCCAATTTTTTGAATGAAGTTTTTAAGCATTATTGACTAGTTGGGAATAAAACTACGACTTTTTAAGAATTAATGCTGGTCTCTTTAAAAATAAAAATTGAACCATTTAGGCAAGCGAACGATGATTTCCTATAGCATGAATATTTTCGCAACTTTGGTAGAACGAGAAATATTCAGTCGAACCAACTAAAAAAACACGGTGAGGCGTCCCAATTCAGTTGATTTGAAACAAATAAAGCCTTGAACAAACCAGTTTAATGATTTATTCAAGGCTTTTCCTAACTCTCTATATCAACTAGTTACCTCCTAAAACTCCAAGACCCTTGAGTACTATAGACGCAGCTACAATAAGCAAGAATACCTTCATTAGAAAAGTAAATACTTTAAGAAAGATTAGATAAAAACTTGACGTTTCTTGTTGTGTAGAAGTTTTCCCCATAATTATTGGTTTTCACATTAATATATTTGGTTTCAGGCATGGGGCAGCATGCAGGTTACATTATAGTAAATATAAGAAAAAAAATTGATTCTCAAGGGGTTGAACACCCTTCTTTGTCGAGTTATTTGCCTATTTCATCGATAATTCGTGGTTTCACAACAACATCATTACGTTTCAACAGCAAAATACTTTTCATTACAACATAACTATCCACATCATTGCAATTCAGGGGCTTATTTAATACATTTGAATCCAAATCTTAACCAACCTATGCAATGAAATTTTTTGCTACATCAATCCTACTTATGCTGCTGATAGTGAGTATTGTCAGTCTGCTTTTTATGGAATCCATTTATCAAACCGTCCTATCGGACTCGGGTGCCGTTTATCTATTTGCAACCTTTATAATTATTGGGTTCTGTACGTTAGCCTACCAAGTATACATGAATAGAAAGTCTCGTAAAGAGGTTAAAACTTTGGCAAACGAGATTCGACAAGCTTCGATCATCAAGTAGCGCTTTATACTATTATTTTTTTGCCGTTTAGGCTAATAATAGCATTCCTATCATCATTTTTCTATTGGATTGCAGAGATAATATCATGCTTGGTGATGATATGATATTTGCCCGCTCCCAAATTTACCAGCACAGCCTCATTATCCCTTGTGATCAATTTGGATACCGCATCGATGGTCGCATCTTTGGAAACTTCTGGAAATGGTGCTCCCATGACCTCCTTTATAGGTTTGTCGGCCACCGCCTTGTCCTCTACAAATGCCCGAAAGAGGTCCGTTTCATCCACAGAACCGACGAAACCATCAACATCTTTTACTGGTATCTGCGATATCTTGAATGCCTTCATGCGTTCTATCGCATGCGAGACCAATTCCTCGGTCATTACAGTGACCAAAGGTTTATCCTTGTGGCCTTTGATAAGATCTGCCGCAGTTGTGATCTCCTCTTCCAGAAATCCTCTATCCCGCATCCAATCGTCGTTGAACATCTTACCTACATAACGGCTACCGTGATCGTGGAATAAGACCACAACCACATCGTCTGGCCCAAAGTGTTCTTTAAGCTGCAATACACCTTTAATGGCAGAGCCCGCGGAGTTTCCAACAAAAATACCTTCTTCTTTTGCCAGTTTTCTGGTGAAAACCGCAGCATCCTTGTCGGTCACCTTTGTGAATCCGTCTATTATGTCAAAATCCACATTCTCTGGAAGAATGTCCTCCCCAATACCTTCTGTGATATAGGGATAGATCTCATTCTGATCAAATATGCCCGTTTCGTGATATTTCTTAAACACGGAGCCATAAGTGTCAACACCCCAGACCTTCACATTAGGATTCTGTTCTTTAAGATATTTTCCTACGCCCGAGATGGTCCCGCCAGTTCCTACACCCACCACAAAATGCGTGACCTTTCCATCGGTCTGTCTCCAGATCTCAGGACCAGTCTGCTCATAGTGGGCCACAGCATTCGACGGATTGTCGTATTGGTTCACATACCACGAATTTGGAGTTTCATCTCCCAAACGTTTCGAGACCGAATAATAGGATCGGGGATCATCTGGTGCTACATCCGTGGGACAAACGATAACCTCGGCTCCTACCGCTTTTAGGATATCGACCTTTTCCTTGGATTGCTTGTCCGTTGTGACAAAGATACATTTGTACCCTTTTACAACCGCGGCCAACGCTAACCCCATTCCGGTATTTCCAGAAGTTCCCTCGATTATGGTACCTCCTGGCTTTAATCGACCATCCGCCTCTGCATCCTCTACCATTTTCACGGCCATACGATCCTTTACCGAATTTCCTGGATTAAAGGTTTCTACCTTGGCCAAGACCAAAGCATCGATGTCCTTGGTAAGCTTGTTCAATTTTACCAAAGGTGTGTTGCCAATAGTTCCTAATATATCTTTTGCGTATTCCATATGCTATTTTGAGTTTGCAAAGATACAGTTTGAATTACGATTTACGAATTAGTAAGCACTATTTAAAGGTAATGGTGAATTATATGCAAGGAGTAGAAAGAATGATAAAAAAATATTCAACTAAATTCAGTTTTAACTAAAGAAAACACGATCGTCAAGCGCGTTGAAACTATGCGAAACGAATGGCCTTGGACGGAGCGATCCTAGAAATGATATAAGAGGGTAATAGGAGCATCAGTATACACAAAAACAACACTCCGACGTTAAGAAACAACACATGCCAAATAGTGATATGCACAGGGATATCGGTCACATAGTATTGTTCTGGATTTGGAAACTTCAAGAAATTGTATTTTCCTTGGAGCCATATGGCACCGAGGCCAATCAAATTTCCCCAAAAAAGACCGATCGCGATAAGGTAGGATGCATTGTAAAGAAAGATCTTCCTAATACTAGCGTTACTGCTGCCCATAGCTTTCAAAATCCCGATCATTTGCGTCTTTTCTAAGATCAGTACCAACAAGGCGGTGATCATATTAATTCCTCCTACGAGGATCATCACAGCGATAATGATCGCCACATTATAGTCGAAAAGCTTCACCCACTCGAAAATATGGTAGTATTTGTCCGAAATGGTCTGCGCATCTAGTGTAGAAAGCGTTTTAAGGTAGATTTCGGCTCCTTTCTCCTCCAGGCTATCGAAATCCTCGAGGAAGACTTCAAAACTGCCTATTTGGTCTTCTTCCCATCTGTTCATTCGTTGCACCTGACGGATATCTCCAAAAACATAGGTCTCATCAAAATCCTTGAATCCGGAATCATAGATACCCACCACTTCCAACCGCAACTGATTGGGCAACTTTTCGGGGTCTTCCTTCGGAAAGAATGCATTGACCTTATCACCTACAGAAATCAGCAGACGATTCGCCATATAACTGGATATCATGACCTCAGCATTCAATTTCCCTGAAAAATTCGGCAGTCGTCCCTCTCGCAGAAATTCTTTCATATGATTCCAATCGTAATCCGAGCCCACACCTTTCAGTACAATGCCTTCAAAGGTCTCCTCGGTTCTGATCACACCTCCTTTGTTCGCGATCGCCTGCACATGGGCGATTCCTTCGATATCCTTGAACTTTGGATAAAAATCTTGGTCTCTGGCGATTGGATTGATAGAAACTTGAGAATTATTATTGTCGTAGGTCGAGATTTGAATATGACCATTGAAAGCCGCCACCTTTTCACGTATCTTATTCTGAAGCCCCAAACCTGTAGCAATGGCGATAAGCATCATGATCAACCCCAAAGCGATTGCCAAGATGGCAATTTTTATTATTGTGGCCGAAATGCTACTTTTATACGACTTAGCGCCGATGATGCGTTTTGCTATAAAGAACTCAAAATTCAAGATCGCGAATGTCTGGATTACAATTGCTCAAAAATACATTTTTATTGTTGGTTTTTGTCAGTGTTTCTTGCGGAAAGAAGCTCAAGGTAGGCACCCCAAACATAAAAACCCCTTCGACTGCGCTCAGGGTGACACTAGAAAAAAAAGATATCATAGTTGGAGCAAACCAGACAACCAAATATTTTTCATTGTTGGAAAACAAGCGAGTCGCAGTAGTGGCCAATCAGACCAGCGTGATCTTTAGCAGCGACACCACCTGGACACATCTTGTAGACTCCTTGATCGCTGCAAAGGTCAATGTAAAAAAGGTCTTTGCGCCAGAACATGGATTTCGCGGAAAAGCAGATGCCGGTGAGCATGTGGAAGACGGCTTAGACAAAAAAACGGGATTGCCCTTATTATCGCTTCATGGGAAAAATAAAAAACCAACCCAAGAGCAGCTCGATGATCTGGATATGATGATCTTCGATATCCAAGATGTAGGCGCTCGTTTCTATACGTATATTTCCACCCTTCATTATGTGATGGAAGCTTGTGCCGAAAAAGGAATTCCGCTGCTTATCTTGGATCGTCCCAATCCCAACGGGCATTATGTAGATGGCCCGGTTATGGAAGAGGCATTCAAAAGCTTTTTGGGCATGCATGCCATTCCGATCGTTCACGGAATGACCATTGCAGAATATGCACAGATGATCAATGGCGAGCAGTGGCTTCAAGATGGTCTTCAATCTGAATTACATATCGTCCCCGTAAGGAATTACACCCATCAAGTAGCTTACAGCTTGCCGATAAAACCATCTCCCAATCTCCCCAACGATGTTGCGATCAATCTGTACCCCAGCATTTGTTTTTTCGAACAGACACCTGTAAGTCTCGGACGTGGAACCGATATGCAATTTCAGGTTTTGGGCACACCAGACTATCGGATAGAAAAACATGCATTTAGCTTTACACCACGACCAAACGAAGGGTCAAGATATCCCAAACACGAAGGAAAAGAATGTTGGGGAGAGGATCTGAGAACGACCGAATGGCTTTCGGAAATCAGACTCGATTGGTTGATCGACTGGTACAAAACCAATGAACAAAACAACAAAGGTGTCCCCTTCTTCCAAAAGTACTTTTCGAGATTGGCAGGCACCAAAAAATTAGAAGAGCAGATCAAAGCCGGATGGACCGCCAAGCAGATAAAGGAAAGCTGGCAACCTGATCTGGAAAGGTATAAAAAAATACGAGCCAAATATTTGATATATGAATAGCTATAAAACTCTCGAATCATGACACTAAACATGAGCATTCCAGCGCTCCTTTTTCCAGCAATTTCCCTCACTATGCTCGCGTATAACGCACGGTATTTGGCCATTGCCGCTTTGATACGGCAATTGCACGACGAATTTACAAACCGTCCTTCCGAGAATATTTCCCTTCAGATCAACAACTTGCGGAAAAGATTACGACTGATCAAGGGAATGCAAGCCGTCGCTATCATCAGTTTTTTCACCAGTGTCGTGACCATGTTTCTCCTGTATGTAGAATGGATGCCATGGGCAAACGCCATCTTTGGGATAAGTCTCATTTGTTTGATGATCTCCCTATTATTATCACTGATGGAAGTACAGATATCAACGCGGGCCTTGTCGATACGTTTAGATAATCTAGAAGAAAAGAAATAACATATGACTCGGGATGAAGCTTTAAAAATATATGACCAAATCGTGGCTGCTTGCCCGAAGATAGAACGAAAAGGGAAAACGATGCCGTATACCTCAGCTAATGGCTATATGTTCTCACAATTGAATAAGACAGGAGAAATTGGCATCCGACTTTCCAAAACCGAAGGCAAAGCGTTCATGCAAAAATATCCAAGTTCTGGTCCTTTTAGGTCGTATGGTGCCGTGATGAAGGATTATGTGTTGATTCCTGAAGAATTACTGACCAATACCGATCTAATGGCTTCCTATTTAGAGAAAGCGCATCAATATGTACTAACATTGCCGCCAAAATAGGTCACTGTTTTTTATGACCAAAGCCCGGGGCGTTGGTTGGAGGACGATAACCTTGAAAGGGTAATTTCAGCAATTTTCCGATATTGGAATTATCGTTGATGTCCGGATACGAATCCACTCCGTAAACGATATCCTCATTTCGCATCTTTGCGAAGGTACCAAACAGGCGATCCCAAATAGAAAAGATATTGCCGTAGTTGGTATCGGTGTACGGTAGCAAATTATGATGATGCACCTTATGCATATCTGGGGAGACGATGACCCAACTAATGGCATTATCCACCCATTTTGGCATTTTGATATTCGCGTGGTTGAATTGCGAGAGTACCACGGATAGTGATTGATATAACATGATCATCCAAACGGGTGCTCCAACGATGAAAACCGCAACACAAGTAAATAAAAAGCGTATCACGCTCTCGCCAGGATGATGGCGATTGGCAGTGGTGGTGTCGACGTGATTGTCGGTGTGATGGATGAGATGGAACATCCATAAGAATTTGGTCCGATGCTCCACCCAATGCGCAGTATACGCACCAACAAGGTCTAATATGGCAACCCCGACCAAGGCTGTAGCCCACAGTGGTAACTCTAACCACTGAACAATCCCAAAATTATGGTTCACCACCCATTCACTGGTAAAGAACAAGATGGCTGCCAACCCAAAATTGATGACGATCGTTGTCAACGTAAAGAAGATATTCGGCCAGGCATGTTTAAATTTCTTGTAGTCGAATTTAAAGAGGGGAACCCCATACTCCAGCAACCAGAAAAAAGTGATTCCTCCAATCAGAATCAAGCTTCGGTGAGAAGAAGGGATGGTTTCAAAGTAGTTGATAATTGACTCCATGGCATATTTCCTTTAAAGCGGCAATTTGATGATGAAAATTACGAAATTCTAAATATTCTGCATGCATCATTCTCAAATTTCAATGAGATCTTGCTCCAATGTAACGAAAAGGTCACCTCGGCTGAATTACTTTGGGATCCGCTTCTTCATCTCTTCAACAATGTTATAGGCCGCTGGACATATAGCAACATTCTTCAAGGTCAAGTCACTGATCTGATAGAATTTCTTCCGATCGGTATGTGGATATTCCCTACACGCCTTCGGACGTACATCGTAGATCATACACTCGTTATCATCTGCCAAGAAGGTACACGGAACGCTTTTTAGCACATAATGATCGTCCTCATCAAAATGCAAGTATTGCGCTATAAAGCGATGCTCTTTCATTTTGAAGTGTTTGGAGATGCGAGCGATGTCCGCATTGGTAAATAGCGGGCCGGTGGTCTTACAGCAATTTGCACAACTGAGACAATCGGTGCGTTCGAACTCCTCGTCATGGATCTCTTGCATCGTATAATCCAAATCCTTAGGTGGCTTCTTTTTTAACTTCGCAAAGTATTTCTTGTTCTCTGGATGCTTATCTTTGGCCAGCTTTGGGAGCTCTTTTTGAAATTCTTCCATACAATTATTTTGTCATTCCTGCGGAAGCAGGAATCCAAAGTTAATAGATTCCGCATCAAGTGCGGAATGACAATTCAATCAAAATGTCAAAAGACCTATTTGGAAAAGCCATCTTGGACTACCATCTTGGAAAGTATACCGAGGACCTAAAGACCGAAACCTCCATTTCCGAAGAGGATGACCTGCCGCTACCCTATCTTTTCCGTGCTTATGCTGAAATGCCAAGGATTGAGCAGCAGGCCTTGCAACTGTCAAAAGGAAAGGTGTTGGATGTGGGTTGTGGTGCAGGAAGCCACGCTTTGTATCTTCAAAATGAGCGAGGTCTCGAAGTTACTGCTATTGATATTTCTGAAGGTGCCATTGCGACCTGCAAATTAAGAGGTGTTGAAGATGCAAGACACCAAGATCTGATGCAGATGGAAGGGGAAACCTTTGACACCATCTTACTATTGATGAATGGTGCAGGTTTGTGCGGTCGTTTAAATCGCATCTCCACCTTCCTTCAACAATTGAAAAGACTTTTGAGACCCAACGGACAGATATTACTCGATTCTTCCGACATCATTTACATGTTTGACGAAGATGAGGATGGTGGTCGGTTAATTCCAGCCGATATGGCCTATTACGGTGAGTTGGATTATATTGTGAAGTATAAAGGCGATGTAGAACCGCCCTTCGATTGGATGTATATCGATTACAATACCCTACAAAATGCTGCCATTGCGAATGGCTTTGATTGCGAACTTATAGAGGAAGGTAATCACTACGATTATTTAGCTAGGCTTACTGAGGCCTTGTAAATCCCTTTTCTTTCAAGCGACCCGTCATTTCTCGATAAAGCGCACTACTCCAATCTTGAGATATCTGACCTACAATTTTGGTCAACTCAGCTTGCGTATCGATGATCTTCTGTCCTGCCACTGTTTTGTAAAAAACCCCAACTTCACGCCGTTGTTCATCGGTTAGCTTACTGCGGTCTGCTTTAAGTTGTTGGCCGGCATCCGACTCATAGAATGCGATCATGTTCTTTATATCCTCATTGTTGAAATGCGCCCTATATGCAGAGACCATGATGGCCTTCAGATCATTCACGGATTTCGTTTTGCTTTCCTTTAATTCGGTCCAAACACTTTCGGGCACATTTTGGGAGGCGTATTGCTGTTTTAGCAGCACGAATAACTGATCTACGGCATCTTCATACAGTTCTTGTGTGCCATTGACCCTTAAATAGTGAAGTGTATTATCTACAAAAGAGCTACTGTTGGTCTGTGCAAAGCTGATCAATGGTAAAATAGCTACCAAAAAGAATAATCTCGTTTTCATAAACGTTCGAATTTTGAATTGAAAAATACAAAAAAACCATAGCCTGTTGAATTCCAGACGTGAACAATTTTATTCTTTGGATAAGATATCATTTACAATAGCCAAATGATGAACGGTATGTATTTTTAGAAACTTTTTGGCCTTCTTTGTGTTCATATGACCAAAATAAGGATGCTCAAAAAAGGCATTGGAATGGAAATTATCGAATTTCAATAGTTCTTCATGAGCCTTTTCAAGCTGTCGAGACAGTGTTTCCTGAGTAATTTCGTCGGTTGTTCTGCTCGCCTTGGGTGCCCTGCCTTTACCTCGTGGAATCTTACCAATCGTCATGATCGCTGCTCCCAAAAACGAAAACTTGGGTCTATAGTCTTTCGGATTTGCCCTTTCAAGTTGTTTGCACACCCCGATGACCACCTTCAAACTATGATCTAGATGCCACCCGACAGATACCTTAGAAACTGCGGGGTTCTCTTTCTTCCATTCAGGTATCAGCCTTTCAATCGCAACAAGATAATTGGCCATATTGTTAAGGGATATTCAAATATTTATGCGTTTGTAACGATACTTTCCATTTTGGATGCTCCATAACATAATCGACGATTGCTGGAATCATTTTATCTCGTTTGCTCCATTCTGGCTGCAAGTACAATATACAGTCTTTCCCAACCTTGGAAGCCTGCTCTTCAGCAAATTGAAAGTCATGATGATTGTAAACGATCACTTTTAGCTCATTTGCAACCTTATATGCTTGTTCTACGGGTAATTTCATCTTCTTAGGAGACAAACAAAACCAATCCCAATGTCCGGTCACGGCATAGGCGCCCGAGGTCTCGATATGAGTTTGCATGCCTTTCGCCTTTAACTGTGATGTGAGCGGCTCCATATTCCAGGTCAAGGGTTCACCACCGGTTACAACGATCGTATCCGAATACTTGGCTGCGTTCTCCACTATGTGTTCGACAGCTGTGGGTGGATGTGTCTCGGCATTCCAACTTTCCTTCACATCACACCAATGGCAGCCAACATCACAACCACCCACCCGAATAAAATAAGCAGCAGTTCCTTTGTGATATCCTTCTCCTTGGATGGTATAGAACTCTTCCATCAATGGCAATACTAGTCCCTTCGCTACCAACGTCTGTGTCTCTGTTTTGATCATGGGGCAAAGATATTCTTTAGTTGGCAGTTTTCAATTGAAGGTCAACAGTTTTCTTATGATCTACTTCACCGCAACTACTTCGATCTCGATTTTGGCACCGACCGCCAATCCGGCTGCTGCAAAAGTGGTACGTGCTGGTCTGTTAGGGAAATATTGTGTATATACTTCGTTAAAGTCAGCAAAATCATTGATATCACTTAAAATTACTGTACATTTTACCACCTTGCCCAAAGAGCTACCGTGATGTTCTAGAACCGCCTTTATATTCGCTATACATTGGCGTGTTTCGGCTTTAATACCTCCAGGGACCAATTTTCTTACTGAGTGATCCATTCCCACTTGTCCGGCCAGAAAGAGCATGTCACCGACCTGAACCGCATCGCTAAATGGGGCATTCTGTTTCTTTGGCTCATGAGATTTATGAAAGACTGGCACTTGATCCTGTTTGCACGACAGACATATCAAAAAAATAATAACGGCTAAAAAGTTTATATGTCGCATAGTAAAAGTTTTATGTTTAAGGTTGAATCCTTTAACCATTTTGAAATTTAAAGTATTTTTATCAAAATTTCATTGCAATGAGCGATACTTCACAATTTTTGGAATTCATCAACGAAGGATATAAAACAAAAGGGGACTATATCACCATGGGAGCTGCGATGCTTGGTGAGGAGACCATCACTGGCGCACATGTAAAAATCCCTCTAAAGACTTTGAATCGTCATGGGCTAATTGCAGGGGCCACTGGAACAGGAAAGACCAAAACCTTGCAGGTGATCGCAGAAAATCTATCAGAAAAAGGCATCCCTGTCCTGTTGATGGACCTAAAAGGAGATCTAAGTGGATTGGCACAACCTAGCCCTGGCCATCCAAAGATAGACGAACGACACGAAAAGATCGGTATCCCATTTACTCCAAAGCCTTTTCCTGTAGAAATATTAAGTCTTTCCGAACAGGAAGGTGTACGTCTACGTGCCACCGTCTCGGAGTTTGGGCCAGTATTGTTGTCGAGGATATTGGACCTCAATGACACCCAATCTGGCGTTGTAGCCGTAATCTTCAAATTTTGTGATGACAACAAGCTGCCATTGCTCGACCTGAAAGACTTTAAGAAGGTATTGCAATTCGCAACTGATGAGGGAAAGAAAGAATTCCAAGATCTTTATGGGAGGATCTCTACTGCTTCGACTGGTGCCATCCTGAGAAAGGTCATCGAGATCGAACAGCAAGGCGGAGAGCTATTTTTTGGTGAAAAATCCTTTGATGTCGATGATCTCACACGAATCGACGAAAATGGTAGAGGATATATCAATATCATTCGATTGACAGACATTCAAGATAAGCCAAAACTCTTCTCCACCTTTATGTTGAGCTTGTTAGCCGAGATCTATTCTACCTTTCCAGAACAAGGTGACAGTGACCAGCCGGAATTGATATTATTCATCGATGAAGCGCACCTCATCTTTAAAGAAGCCTCCGACGCATTGCTCGATCAGATAGAGAGTATTGTAAAACTGATTCGTTCTAAAGGAGTTGGCCTTTATTTTGTGACTCAGAATCCGACCGATGTACCAGATGCTGTACTAGCGCAATTAGGGTTGAAAGTGCAACATGCACTGCGTGCATTTACCGCAAAAGACCGCAAGGCGATAAAAATGACAGCCCAAAACTATCCGGATTCTGAATATTATAATACCGCAGAGGTCCTGACCTCGCTAGGTATAGGCGAGGCCCTGATCACCGCTTTGGACGAAAAGGGACGCCCCACGCCTCTGGCAGCCACAATGCTTCGCGCCCCGATGAGCCGAATGGATGTACTTACCGAAGGTGAACTGAAGGCCTTGATCGAGAATTCCAAATTGATAAAAAAGTACAATGAAGAAGTAGATCGCGATTCTGCATACGAAATTTTGAATGAAAAGATAGCAAAAGCTGAAGCCGATAGGGCGAAGGCCGAAAAAGAAGAAGCCGAACGAAAGGAAAAGGAACGAGCCGCTAGAACTTCGTCCCGCTCTAGAAGCACCAGTAGAAGAAGTACTCGAATGAATCCTGTTGTAAAAGTGCTGACCAGCGCCACCTTTATCCGCGGTGTGATGGGCGTATTGAAGAAAGTGATGAAGTAGTTCTAGGTTTTTGGTTTTTGGTTTTTGGTTTTTGGTTTTTGGTTTTTGGTTTTTGGTTTTTGGTAAAAAAAAATTATTATTTCAATATTACATGAAGAGAATTCTATTTTCCCTAACTATTCTGATAGCAGCATCAAGTTGTTCAAAGGAGGAAGAAAATCCTTTTCTGATTTCCAAAGGAACAATCGGTAAGCTTACGAAAGATACAACCGTAGCAGAACTAGATGCTATCTTTGCCAATGACTCGTTGGTAAAACGCATTGGCGAAGGTGATTATGCCCAAGCTGGGAGCGACATGTACATCGTTTACGAGAAAGGTGGGAAAAGACTCTTTAGCCTTGTCCCAAAGGAACAACACGACCCCGATGAAACCATAGCTGACATACAGATCTTCGATGGTCGTTTTACTTCGGTAAAAGGCATTGGTCTAAAAAGTACATTTAAGGATATCACGGAAAATCATAAGATCGATAAGATCGAGAATACGTTGCGGAATGTGGTGATATTCGTCAACGAGTTGGATGCCTATTTTACCATCGACAAAAAGGAACTTCCTGCAGACCTTAGGTATGATAGCACTGTAAAGATCGAGGCGACGCAAATACCTGACGATGCTGAGATAAAATTCTTTATGATCAGCTGGTAATATGAAAAAAAAGAAATATAGTATTCAACGTTCACCTTTTGTTGTTCCTACCGATCATGGCAAACTTATCGAGGAACACTTTGGAAGGGCCTCGGATGGAAATGAAGACATTAGTATCGCCCACATGGTTGCGCCTCCAGGTTGGAGCGAACCCTTTCAAACACCAAGCTTTGACGAATACACCTATATCATCAAAGGGAAAAAACAATTCATTATCGAGGGGGAAATCATTGTTTTGGAAACTGGGCAATCAATTCGAATTGAAAAGAACACTAGAGTCCAATACTCCAATCCTTTTGACGCAGCATGCGAATACCTCGCAATCTGCTTGCCGGCCTTCTCTATCGAAACAGTGAACAGAGAGGACGCGTAGCTCACTCCCAAAAAAAATTGGGCAATAGCGCAACGGTTCCAAACTTTCTTCATCTAGGAAAAAACGACCGAACATGAAAAACTCACTTTTAGCAATTAGTCTGCTTATCTCAGCGCTTTTAAGCTATAGCTGTTCTGATGATGATAACGCTCAAGAATTGGTCTCAAAATGGAAGTTAACGGAACAGCTGGCCGATCCTGGTGATGGAAGCGGGGAGTTCGAGCCCGTATCGATCGATAGAACCTTAAGCTTTTATGCCGATGGTACCGTCACCTCCGACGGGGATCTCTGTGTACTTTTTCTTACCAACGAAAATTCGTCCTCTGGCACCTACACGAGCGAACATATTTTACCTGCCAATTGTGTTTCTTCAGATTATAGGATCGTTTATGAAATAGAAAATGATGAGCTGCTGCTCTATTTTCCTTGTTTCGAACCTTGTGTGCAGAAATATCGAAGAATACCATCGACACTGATAGCTCTGTAATTTCGACCACTAAAAAGTTACATGATTCAGTAGACCCAATTGTTGAGATCTATTAACTTGCGCTGCATCAAAGAATCACAAGCTATTTTCTTTACAAAGCATGAAGTTATTCGCCAAAGTCATTGGTCTCTACTACAACCTACTAAGCGTTTTCAATTTAAACGCTGCCACGCATAAGGCATTTATCTTATTCTGCTCTCCGAGAAAAGGTGCCATTACCGATGAGCAGAGGCAATTTTTAGATACTTCAGAAAAGCATGTCTTGTTCTTTGAAGAGATTCCTATCACCGCCTATATTTGGAAAGGACATAAGACGACCATTCTTTTCGCTCATGGTTGGGAAAGTAACGCAGGGCGTTGGGAACCTTACATCCTTAAATTGAAAGATATAGGTCATACCATCATCGCCATCGATGCACCAAAACATGGAAATTCGGGAGGTGCCCTGTTCGATCTACCGCTGTATGTTGAATTTCTTAACGTGGCCTGCAAAGAATTTCAACCAGAAGTCCTAGTGGGACATTCTATGGGTGCAACCTCAATTGCCTATCTTCATTATAAATATCCTGTTCGCTCCTTAAAAAAAATGGTCCTTCTTGCTCCACCAGCCTATCTAAGTAGAATTATGGCCGACTACCAAAAGCTACTGGGTTATAACAACAATATCATGGCTTCTTTAGAAGATCTATGTGAGGAAAAGTTTGGGATGCGCTTCGATGAATTTTCTATTCCCAAGTACGCAAAGGCCTTTGAAGAGCTAAAGTCGCTCATCATACACGACAGATTCGATGATATCACCCCTTTTGCAGAAGGTAAAGCCATCGCCTCCAACCTAAAGGGTTCGAAATTCATCGCTACCGAAGGTTTAGGACATTCGTTGCCGTCGGAAAAAGTGTATAGCGAAGTTTTTGATTTTATTGCGTCTTGATTGGATCGTATATCTGATCAATTAATTAATTTTACCGCACCGTTTTCTTTTATTATTCGGACATCATAGCAAGAACAAATAATGAAGCAGATCACCAATACCATATTAATGGTTCGCCCTGTAGGTTTTAGGGCAAATGAGCAAACCGCGGTCAATAACTACTATCAGAAGGAGTTAGAAGATATTCTGCCGAAAACCGTGAATGCTCGTGCCCAGAAGGAGTTTGATGAATTCGTAGAAAAACTGCGGGCAGTAGGTGTCAATGTGATCGTCATTGAAGACACGGAAAAACCGGATACGCCAGACAGTATCTTTCCTAATAACTGGATATCGTTTCACGAGAATGGTGACATTGGACTTTATCCCATGTTTGCTGAAAATCGTCGCGCTGAACGTCGCGAAGATATTCTGTTCCTTTTGGAAAATCAAAACTTTGAAATTAAGAATATCATCGACTACACCTCCGCCGAAGATGAAGGTTTTTTTCTTGAGGGTACTGGGAGCTTACTATTGGATCGTGTAAATCGAAAAGCATACTGTGCGCTCTCACCACGGGCTGATGAAGAATTGGTCATTGAATTTTGTGAGGATTTCGAATATACACCAGTCATTTTCACGGCGAATCAAACCGTAGATGGCGGACGAAAGGCAATCTATCACACCAATGTGATGATGGCACTAGGTGAGCATTTAGCGATCATTTGTTTGGAGTGCATCGATGACAAGAAAGAACGTAAGAACGTTATCGCACATCTCAAAGAGGATGGAAAAGAGATCATTGCCATTACCGAAGAGCAGGTAAGTAAATTTGCAGGGAATATGTTGCAGGTGGAAGGTGCGAACGGTAAAAAGTATCTGGTGATGAGTGCTGCCGCACATCAAAGCTTGACAGCGTCACAGATCAGCGCGATAGAAAAGCACTCCACCATCCTTTCCAGTTCTTTGGATACGATCGAGACCTGTGGCGGTGGTAGTGCACGATGCATGATGGCAGAGGTTTTTCTGCCGAAGAAATAATTCCTAATTTAGTAAGATGCTTTCTAAAAAGACAAAATATGGCCTCAAGGCCTTAACCTATCTGGCCAAAAAAAAGGATAGGTCCCCCGTTTTGATCTCTGAGATCGCTGAAAAAGAACATATTTCTAAAAAATTCCTTGAAACGATCCTACTACAACTGCGCAAGGCCGGTTTTCTTGGTTCTAAAATGGGGAAAGGTGGGGGCTACTATCTACTTAAAAAACCAGAAGACATCACAATGGCCTCCTTGATCCGTGTCTTAGAAGGCCCAATTGCCATGCTTCCCTGTGTAAGTCTTAATTTTTATGAGCGTTGCGACGATTGTCCAGACGAACATGCCTGTAGTTTGCACTCGTTGATGATAGAGGTCAGAGACAATACTCTTAAAGTGTTGGAAAACAGAACGTTGAAAGACTTAACGGCCGAATAAAAAAATTTGCTTTAATAATCTACTTATTCAATAGATTAATAGTATATTTGCCTGTGATCTTATAAAATCGTAATCTCAAAATGATCCTCGACCTCATAAGAAAGCATAAAGACCAGAAAGTATCAGAAAGCCAAAAGATCTCATTGTTGAAGACCATCTCATGGCGTATCATAGGTACTCTGGACACCATGTTGATCTCTTGGCTATTGACCGGTGATTTTACGATTGCATCTGGAATTGCCGGTGTGGAAGTGGTTTCTAAAATGGTCTTATACTATTTCCATGAAAGAGCTTGGGCGATGCGAAATATGAACAAAAAATAAACTTTGACAGTATGAATATCAATATTGAAGAAATAAACGATCAACTTAAAGCAAAGAGCCCTGAAGAAATTATAAGATGGGCGCTTTCGATAGCTCAGCGTCCTGTGGTGACCACAAATTTTCGTCCTTACGAGGCCGCCATACTTCATGCGACCACTAGTGTCAAAGAGAATATTGTCGTGATCTGGTGTGATACCGGATATAACACACCAAACACTTACAAGCATGCAGAACAGTTGATCGAGCAACTTGACCTTAACATCGATCTTTTTGTTCCGAAGCAAACCACGGCACACAGAGATACAGTCATGGGAATCCCGCATATCGATGACCCTATTCACAAAGAGTTTACCTATCAAGTAAAACTGGAGCCTTTTGGCAGGGCAATGGCCAAACACCAACCAGACGTTTGGTTTACCAATCTAAGAAAGGGACAAACCGCTTTGAGGAATAGCTTGGATATCTTATCCGTTGGAAATGACGGTGTGTTGAAGGTGAGTCCATTTTATTATTGGAGCGACACCGAACTCGATACGTACCTTTCCGCACATGATTTAAGCAATGAGTTTAAATACTTTGACCCTACAAAGGCATTGGACAATCGGGAATGTGGATTGCATGTTGCCTTTTCTGAAAACAGTTGAAAGTATTAGGGGAGATCGTGATGATCTTATACCAATGACCGACCGCCAACACCTAGCTCCAGCTCCCCGAGCGTTGGTTCAGTGCGAAATGAATGAATGAACACCGTTAATGACCGAACGGTGTTCTTTTTTTTAGTACATCACGATCTTATCAAAGATATAACCTCCTTTTTCGGCTCCCCAGACCTGATTGCCCTCTTTATCGAACCCGCGATCCCAGGAAATAAGTTTTTGATCATCGATGACAACCTGAGAAGTTGCATAGGCAGCTCCGAGCAGACTGCTCTCACATGTTTTATCTCCCGTGCTTCCTTTGAAAGAGCCATCATCTTGCTTCACAAGCCTTAACTCGCAACCCTCTCTTTCTTTAAGATCATCTAGCCTAAGGTCGTCAAAGGCTTCGGGAGTTTTCCATTTTCCTACCCATAGGGTATCGTTTGGCAAGACATAGCTATGGCTCGATAGCGTATTTTGGTCCACTCGCCTAAGTTCGAATATACGCTGGCGATAAGGCCGATCGGGCAAGGTGTGCAAGGCTTGTTCCA
The DNA here is from genome assembly GCF_042675645.1 of Sungkyunkwania multivorans. Lineage (NCBI taxonomy): Bacteria > Pseudomonadati > Bacteroidota > Flavobacteriia > Flavobacteriales > Flavobacteriaceae > Sungkyunkwania > Sungkyunkwania multivorans. The sequence goes on from NZ_JBHTJH010000001.1 coordinate 180,291, forward strand.
CATATAGAAAATGTCCTCTATCTTCCCATATCGGATACATATGTAGTGATATATAATAATATGCAGAATCTTTTGCCGCCTGTTGCTCCGAACTGAATGAACCTTGCATCATCATAAACAGCTCATCGAGCTCGGCATCTGTTTTCGAGCTTGTTCTGCAGCCAACCATTAATGCAAAGGTGGTAAACATCAGGGCAATTTTTTTCATGTAAAACGATTGATGATTTCAATATAAAGTTAAGCGATTATCTATGCTTTTGCAATGTTCCTTATCATCCCCCCAAAAATAAAATAATGGAATGGTACCATGGCGTACCAGTAGATCCTTCCCCATAATCCACGAGGTCTAAACGTGGCTGTCTGATGCAAGACACCATACTCGTCAATATCAAATTCTAACCAAGCTTCACCAGGAACTTTCATCTCGGCAAACAACAATATTCTTTTTTCTTCTCTATCGGCCATCAATACACGCCAAAAATCCAGTGCATCCCCAGGAAAGATCTTGTCTGGATGTGTACGTCCACGACGCAAACCGACACCTCCGAACAATTTATCTAAAAGTCCTCTTACCTTCCACATCCAGTTTCCATAATACCAGCCCTTATCACCGCCTATACTCCAAATGCGTGCCAATGCCTTATCCGGATCTTGCAATTTTATCTTCTTCTTGTCGTGCAAGCATCCATATTTTGGAACTTGGATATATTTGCTTAGATCTTTTTTAAAACGTCCACTGACCATGCTATCTTTCCAACTACTGACCACCATATTTTGCTCGATCTTTGAAAAGGCCATTTCAATGGCCTCGACATAGGTGTGTGGTTTAATATCCAAGATATGCTGAAGTCGATTGTCTTTGGCAACAACTTCCATTTTCATACTATCTACCAAATTAATAGCCAGCTTGTAGGAGGTGGATGTTACAAAGTATAACCAATAGGAAGAAAGTCTAGGAGTCATCACAGGAACGGTAAAGATCCAATTACGGAAACCTCTGGTTTTAGCATAGAGATGAAGCATCTGTTTATAAGTGAGAACATTGGGACCACCAATATCAAAAGAGTCATTATAACATTTCTCATTGCCAAGAACTCCTGTCAAAAAAGTAATGACATCCCTGATCGCAATGGGTTGTGTTTTTGTCAGCACCCACTTTGGGGTGATCATTACTGGAAGTTTTTCGCAGAGGTCTCGGATGATCTCAAAGGAAGAACTTCCAGAACCAACAATGATTCCAGCCCTAAGGACCGTGAGATCAAAATCTCCTTCATAGAGGATCTCTTCTACCCGCTTTCTCGAAGATAAATGTTTTGAAAGGTTTTCATCATTGACGATACCACTTAGGTAAATGACCTGTTGGACATTCGTCGGAACCATATAGGCATTGAAGTTTCGTGCCGATCTTGCTTCCTTTTCATCAAAATCGGTGGTGGAAGCCGTCATCGAATGTATCAGATAATAGGCCGCATCGATATCTTTTGGAATCAGGTCGGGTGTCACCTCTTTAAGAAAATCAACCTCAACTACTTCTACCTTTGCCCTGGTTTCCTTATCAATAGACAAACGTTCTTCATCACGCACTGCGCAAACTACTTCATGTCCCATTTCTAACAGTTGAGGCAGTAGACGCATTCCTATATAACCATTGGCGCCAGTGAGTAATATTTTCATCAAGAGGTACTTTTAACTTAAAATATAAAGAATTGCTATAAATCGTCTACCTGCATTGGTGCATTTTCGGCTTGAAAGGCCAACAATTTCTTAAAGAAACTATGGACATTCTTTTCTTTGGCCTCTACCTTTATGAAGTAATGGTCCCTGTAGATGGAATATTCCTCGGCTCTTCCCTTGTACAGTCTTAATTTGTAAAATGGGATGACCAGTGCATAGCTCTCCAGCAAAGACCTGAAGCCCACAATGATGCCCTTTGGTCGAATCTCCACATTGCAATAATTTCGATTATTATCCAGGATGAGTAGATTATTTATTTCCACACTCGTGCTGGTGATCACCAATCTTGGGGATCCTATGCCGCCCATTTTTATGCGTTCAAAAAATGGAATGGTCGGACCTAATTCGGCATCGATCCTTCTTTTGATATCAGGATTGTTGTAAGAAACGTTGAGTAGCATTTTTTCCTTTAAAGATACTGAATTCCATTGCAGTTTGTAACAGTAATTGGCATTAATTAACGGCTTTTAAGAAACTGATAACAGTCCCTAAAACTGAGTGTGAAAAAAACTATCTTTGCACCCTCGCCCGAACGTCCATTTGGGATGGAAGGGCTTAAAATTTAAGCATCCGATGAGCCTACAGCAAACATTGACAAAGAAAGTACAAGAAGCCGTACAATCGATCTATAATGTCGAATTACCTTCAGTAGATTTCACTCCAACTCGCAAAGAGTTTGAAGGAGACATCACGGTCATGGTGTTTCCGATGTTGCGTTTGGTCAAAGGCAATCCTGTCGCCATCGGTGAAGCTATTGGAGGTTTTCTAACGGCCAATGTAGAAGAAATCAAGGCCTTTAATGTGGTGAAAGGATTTTTAAACCTTTCTGTGGCCGACAGCTACTATTTGCAATTCTTCAATATTATTAAGGATGAAACGCAATACGGTTTTGCAAAGACGAGCAATGACCCCATCATGGTGGAATACTCTTCCCCCAACACCAACAAGCCGCTTCATCTAGGACATATACGAAATAACTTATTGGGATACTCGGTTGCCGAAATATTAAAGGCAGCTGGCCATAAGGTATATAAGACCCAGATCATTAACGACCGTGGGATACATATCTGCAAGTCCATGTTGGCATGGCAACGATATGGCAACGGAGAGACCCCAGAATCTACAGGATTGAAGGGCGATAAACTGGTAGGAAACTATTATGTTGCCTTTGACAAGGCCTACAAAGCTGAGATCGAAGCTTTAGTGGTAGGTGGCAAGGATAAAAAGGAAGCAGAGAAAGAGGCTCCGATTCTCCTTGAGGCACAAGAAATGTTAAGAAAATGGGAGGCGGGAGATAAGGAAGTTGTCGCTCTTTGGCAAAGGATGAACGGTTGGGTCTACGACGGTTTTGAGGAAACCTATAAGGCATTGGGTGTGGATTTTGACACCTACTATTATGAAAGCGACACCTACCTTCTTGGGAAAGAGTTTGTGGCAGAAGGATTAGAAAAAGGTGTCTTCTTTAAAAAAGAAGATGGCTCGGTCTGGTGTGACCTTACCGATGAAGGCCTGGACGAAAAGATCGTATTGCGAAGTGATGGTACAGCCGTCTATATGACTCAAGACATAGGTACCGCCATTCAAAGGGTGAAGGATCATCCAGATATCTCAGGGATGGTCTATACCGTTGGGAATGAGCAGGACTACCATTTTAAAGTGTTGTTCTTAATTCTGAAAAAACTGGGATTCGAATGGGCCGAGAATTTATACCATCTTAGTTATGGTATGGTGGACCTTCCCTCTGGAAAGATGAAAAGTCGGGAAGGCACTGTGGTTGACGCTGATGACCTTATCGAAGAAATGAAGCAGACCGCTGGCCAGATCTCTCAAGAACTCGGTAAGCTAGAGGATTATAACGAGGATGAGAAACAAGAAGTTTACAGAAAGATCGGACTCGGAGCCCTTAAATATTATATCTTAAAGGTAGATCCGAAGAAACGAATCCTCTTTAATCCCGAAGAATCTGTGGATTTTCAAGGGAATACTGGACCCTTTATTCAATATACCTATGCCAGGATACAAGCCATCATAAGAAAGGCGACTTTTGATTATTCCAAAACCTTGAAAAGCGTTGAAATACATCCGAAGGAAAAGGAGTTGATCAAGCAATTGGAAAGCTTTGCAGAGGTCATTCAATTGGCAGCAGCAAATCATAGTCCGGCGCTGATCGCTAATTATACGTTCGACCTGGTCAAAGCGTTCAATTCCTTTTATCAAAGCGTTTCTATCTTGGGAGAACCAGAAGAGTCTAAGAAAACATTTAGAGTGCAACTAGCGAAAAAAGTTGGAGAAGTGATCGAAGACGCATTTTCACTTTTGGGAATCGAAGTCCCCGAACGCATGTAAAAAAAGAGGAGGCTTTCTAGCAAAAACCTCCTCTCCTATCAACTAACTAACATGTTATGCTTCCTTAGCAGAAGCAGTCACGGCTAGATTATATACTACTAACCCAAAACCTATCTTGTTGATGGCATCTCCAATATTATATACTACATCGAGTGATAGTCCTCCGAAAAGACCCTCGTACCAACCTGGTGTTCCGGCCATATAACCTATTGGATAGATCGCCCAGCCGACCAATACAAACCAACAAAGTGTTTTGTGCGCCTTCAGAACAGCACCTCCAGCCTCTTGTGCGAGTTTCTTTGCTTTTCCTAACCAAATGTCATAAACGATGACGAAATATGCGATACCTGAAATAAGACCCCATATCTGCGCTTGGTCTCTGAAGACGGTCTCTCCTAGATATCCAGTGACCAACATGATAACCGAAAGGACGATAAGGCGCCACATCAACGACCTTTTCGCTCCCGCTACTTTGAGGATCAAATAGAATTCTACACACATCAATGGTACGGTAAGAATCCAGTCTACATAACGAAAGAAGGTTGGGGACTCTCCATTAGCAGCCCAATAGTCGCGCATGTACCAATAGTGCACTGCGGCTATGAAGGTGATCAAACCAGAAACCAAGATAGATGTTCTCCATTTGCGGTCATAACTGTTCATGGAGAAGAAGAAGAACACTGATGCTGCCATCATTGCCATACATCCAACGAAGAATGTAAAGCCAACATAATCATTGGTGGCTATCTTTGCGACCAACGGTAGTGGATTTAAAATAATTTCCATAATTAGAATTAATTTAGTTTTGTTTAAGTAAATTTACGAATACTTGAACATAAAATGTTTAATATTTTATTAAAATTTTTAGACAGAATGAAAAAAGCAGGGTCGATAAAAACGAATTTAACAAGTGTTATGCTCGTTGGGACCTTCTTTTCTCTATGGTTGGCAGTATATTTGGAACATTCTATGGAAGGTCTTTTTGCGTATGTCCTGATTTTTACTTTTGGCATCTTGCACGGCGCAAATGATATAAAAATCTTACAGAAAATATCCAAAAATACCTCGAAAAGAACATATAGAGATATCCTCCTCAGTTATATTATTGTTGTAATTGTCGGTGCGATCGCCTTTTATTTCGTCCCAATAGCAGCTTTATTATTATTTGTGATATTTAGCGGGTATCATTTTGGAGAGCAGCATTGGGCATCAAAATCAAATAAGAACGGCTTCTTGGCCAAGGTCTTTTTCCTATGCTACGGGTTGGCAATACTATTTCTTATTTTCTATACCAATTTTGAGGAGGTATTGGTCATTATTGAAAATCTTACAGGTGTCATCCTCGAAAAGGATATTTACAAGTATTCTCTTTTATTTGTCACCGCGATCACCTGTGGTCTTTATTTATGGCTGCATTTTAGAAAACAGATCAAAGCAAACGTAGTTTTAGAACTGTTTTTCCTATTTGTCTTCTTTATTGTATTCCATACGGCATCACTACTTTGGGCGTTTGCCATCTACTTCATACTATGGCATAGCTTACCCTCGATGGTGGATCAAATCGAATTTTTGTATGGAACCTTCACGAAAAAGAGCTTTATAAAATATTTAATATCCTCTCTTATCTATTGGCTCATATCTTTGGTAGGACTAAGTATGATGTATTTTCTGCTAAGGGACCAAGGTAAATTGTTCTTATCGGTTTTCTTTGCTTTTTTGGCTGCAATCACCTTTCCACATGTGCTGGTGATGACCAATATCAATGAAGATCGCTAGAAAAACATCCTCAAGCTTGCATTGGGCGTGATGCCCAGGGCCGTCTGCACGACCTCTTCAATTTCGTTGTTATCATTGACCCTATAAAATGTATTTACCACATTATCCTGGTCTAGAATATTCCATACCGAAGCCCCTGTCACCAATTTCATCCCATTCTTAAAAGAAAAAGTATAGGTAGCAGATATGTCGGTCCGCATATAATCATCCAGTCGCAAGGCATTTGGAGCGTCATAATTGATCTCATCATTTGCTATCGGTTCGATGGGGTTAGGAATGGTAAAAGGTTTCCCAGTACGATAATTGAATCCAGCCGACAATTTTAAGGCGTTCCAGTCGTAAGATGCAGCTACATTGATCGTATGTGTAATATCAAGGTTACTTGGAAAAACGGGCGGGGCCAATGCCGGAAAATCATAGGTGCTTTTTGAGTAAGAATAACTTACCCACGCATTAAAATCGCTCCACCGGTTATTTATTAGAAAATCCATACCATAGGAGTCATAGCTTCCTGCAGACCGGATGGATTGAAATTGATTTTGAAATCCTTGGCTAGCCGTGGTGATTCCATCCACGCTCTTAAAGTATGCCTCAGCACTGATCAAAAAACCATTGCGCTGATAGTTGAATCCTGCCGAGACCTGTCTGCTCTCGGCTATCGGCACGTCTACTTCGTCTGCTAATACCCAACGGCGATTCTCAACACCAAGAAAGTCATTCTGAAAATCGACGATCTGGGTCACTGCCTGATTCTTGAACTCCCCCAATAACTGCACTGAGAAGTCATTTGTAAATCGATGGCTAAGACTTAATCTTGGTTCTACGATAAACTTTCCAAACCGTTGATAGAAATTAGAGCGTATGCCTAAAATCGCATTCGTTCTCCCCTCAGAGGAGCTGTAATGTGCTTCTACAAAAGCATTGTGACTTCGCAACACCTCTTTTATCCTTCTGCGGAAAACAGGGTTGTTCACATCTTCGAGATTGGTGATGCCGACCTCATAAAACTGATAACCTGCCCGTACATCCAAAATATTATTTACTTGAAATCGACCATCGAACTTAAGCCCTGTATCCAAGACTTCATTTTCTTGTTGAAGACGTTGCTCGTTCAAAACATCAAAATTCACTGCCTGTAAATCATAAAGACTGGCGAATCCTTCAAAATGAAATTGCATTTTTTGACTCACATCGAAAGTATACTGAAGTCCCACACCCTGATTCTGTTGCACCAAACCACTTGTCCTAGATTCTAACTCACCATTCACCTCTGCATTTTCCACATAATCAACTTTGTTTACCACATTTAACAGACTGATGCGCAATCGGTGGTTTGGGCTGATATCATATAATAACTTTCCTGTAAAATCATAGAAGGAAAATTCTTCATCGGTATTTAAAACGACATTGTTTCCAGCTGCGGTAAGTACATCGGTGTCTCTAAACGCACGGTCGAAATATTGCTTATAGGTAGGTGTTTGTACCATATCGGCAATCGATCGCCGTGCAGAAATTTGGATGGAGGTCTTCTCGTTAATCGGTATCGAACCATAAATATCGCCATTGATCAAATTGACCCCAACTCCTCCAGAGAGATTTCCTGTAATATTATCGTCAGACTTGATAGCTATCGTACTCGACACCCCATCGCCGTAAAAGGCACTGGTGCCATTCTTTATCAGGGTCACCTCTTTTGCCAAATATGGATTGAATGCCGATATCAATCCAAAAAAGTGTCCCGACTGATACATTCGTATTCCATCCCACAATACCAGATTCTGATCATTGGCGCCACCGCGAACATTGATGTTGGATACCGTCTCGTCGATGCTCTGAATTCCTGGAAGCGCTTGAATTGTTTGGAGTACATCGGGTTCAACCAGACCGGGTAAAATTCCCAGAAGATCTGTATTCACCAAGAAAGACCCGTCGCTCTTCTTATCTATTCCTTGTGTTATGAAACCTCTTACGACCACTTCTTGCAATTGTTCCTCTTGGGGCCTCAGGTAAATTGTTTTGCACGGCAATACCGATAGTTCTTCTGCAGAGAACTGAAAGCTCTTATAGCCCAACAAACGAATGGTCACCATTTCTCCCATCGCAACGTCAGCGATCTGAAAAAGTCCCTCCTCATTACTTGATACACCATCGGTTCCTATAAGGATGGTAACACCAGATACCGGTGATTTTGTATTTATGTCCAACAGTCTACCACAGATGTCTACAGTATTGAGAGTAGGTTTGCTTACCACTACAAACCGATCATTAAGTTGTTTGTAAACAAGAGAGGTGTTTGTCTGTAAGAAAAAAAGTGCCTCGGTAAGGGTAAGAATATCGGAAGGCATCTCTACTTTGATGTTTTCGATATTCTCATCGACAAAACCAAACCGTATCTGATATCGCTCTTCCAAAACCAGCAAGACTTGCCGCAAGGGTTTTTCTTCCTCGGTCTGCGCAATTGTGGCAGCCCAAGAAAATAAAGCAAGTAGAAATATGAAAAATTGTCTATTCAACTGCTCCCTCGATACTAATAGTGTTTCCGTTAACTGTATAACGCAAATTCATAGGGAGTGTTATTGAGGCGAGTGCCAGCTTTTGGTCTTGGTGAGTAAAACTCCCCGTAAAATGCTGATTTAAAGATACGCCTTTAGAAATTATTGTTACGTCGTATTGTCGTTCAAATTCTTTAAGTACGAGGTAATATGGAATGCTCACAAAATTACTTTCATTATTCACCCAAGAAGGCAGGCCTTTCAGCGCAACAATATCCTCTTTGATACGACCATCGATCATCACAAATCGCTGATTAGGGCTCAGTTCTGCAATCTTATCCTCGTGTACCACGCGCACAAGGCCCTCAAAACAAATCACCTCAAAAAAGCCATCGCGATCGATGACGTTAAATTCTGTTCCAAGTACAGACACTGTGCCCGACGTCGTTTCTACATCAAAAGTAGCTCCTTTCGCTACATTGAAGAAGGCTTCCCCTTTTAAGTGCACTTCCCTATTTCTTTCCCAATTCTTCTTGTTAAAGGTCATGGTAGAAAGTGCATTGAGGCGAACAGTCGAATTGTCGGGCAACTGAAATTCGGTCTTCTCAGCAGCCAAGGTTTGTATTGAGGTATCTGTGCTATTAAAGAAAATAAAATACCCTCCTACCATCAATACCAGTGCGGCAGCCACGCGCATCAGCGGTTTTATCCAATGCCCACTTCGATTCTTCTTCTTTTCGCTTACAGCCTGCAGCAACCTTTCCAACTCCGAATCTACATGATAATCAGGCGCCTTGAATCCCTTGGCACTCTCGGCAATTTTCACCAACGCGTCATGATCCTCGAGCTTTTCAAAGACCTGCAATTCGGCCTCCGAAAGCTCGTTATCCAACCATTTTTTTATCAATTCTGCTCTATCCATCTTGCTGTATTCTATTTATATAACAACTATCGCCCTTTTTCTCCTACCCCTTGATCTGCTAAATTTCATCAATTTCTTTCCGAAGGGCACTCAAGGCTCCATAAATACGCTTCTCCACCGCTTTAGAAGAAATTCCTAAAATTTCTGCGATCTCTCTGTGTTTCTTTCCTTCTACCCTATTTAATAGGAAGGCCTCTCGCTGCGCCTCGGTAAGTTTAGCAATGGCATTTTCTAATTTTGTCAAGTATTCAGATTCTTCCAATAAAAACTCTGGATTCTCATTGGTGTATTCTTTTGGTTTTAGTTTTTGATGCTTCAGCACTACCTTTTTATGGGTGAGCTCATTCAACATCAAATTGTTGGCGATAGTAAATAGAAAGGATCTCGCCTTCGAGGGAGGTACTTTTTTACAATTGTCCCAAAGTTTTAAGAAAGCCTCCTGCACCAAGTCGGCAGGATTGCTCATCTCGCCATATTTATAGAAAAGAAAATCATGGAGATTTTTGGAATGCTTTCTGAAGAGCGCACTAAAGATATGCTCTTCACAACTATTCTCATTTAGGCTTTTAGGCATAAAATGGGCTCTTTCAGATAAATTTAAAAAAAATTACAAGAGCAGGGTAGGAATTTTTAAAACGAACTTGTTTTATCTATAAACGCCCCAACATCTGGGTCAATGTAAAACTCAAAAACAAACAATATGAAAACCCTATTTAAAAAGTATTTGCTATTACCGCTAATGGCGGTCAGCTTACTTACTTCTTGTCAAGAAGAGATCATCGAATTGAACGAACCCAATGAGAGTGAGGTCATTACTGCTTCTGCTCCATTGGCTTCATTGATGTCTCGAACTTCCTTGAACGATGGTTCATTTGACAATATTATAGACCGAAACAGTTGTACCTCTATAGAACTCCCGGTAACGGTCATCGTAAATGGTATAGAATTGACCATCGATTCTGAAGACGATATCGAATTGATAGAAGATATTTTTGATGCTATTGATAGCGATATTGATGTTTTAGAGATCATTTTCCCCATTACTATTGTTCTCAGTGACCATACAGAGATCGTTATTGAAAATATGGCACAGCTCGAAGCATTTATTCAAGAATGTTCAGAGGGCGAAGATGACGACATCGAATGTATCGATTTCCAATACCCTATAACCTTCTCGGTATTTAACTCAGACCTTGTAGTGATCAATACAGTAACCATCAACAACGATCGAGAATTACACGACTTCTTTGAAGATCTGACCCCGAATGACTTGGTAAGTCTTAATTTCCCTGTCACTCTAGAGCTTGCCGACGGTACCGAAGTTGTCGTGAACAATAACACCGAATTGGAAGACGCCATCGAAAGAGCTATCAATGCGTGCGACGAGGATGATGATAACGACTTTGATGACGAATATGCCGACATCACAAAAGAAAGATTGACCGAGCTTCTTTTGGCTTGTCCATGGAGCGTTGATAAATTAGAAATCAACGATATAGATCAAGAGGAGCAGTACGTAGGGTATCTATTTAGCTTCTTAGAAGATGGAACGGTGAAGGCAACATCCAATAGTACAATGGTTTTAGGAGAATGGGAGATCATCGTTACAGATCTTGGACTAAAACTTGCGATTGCCTTTAATGATCTTACCGACTTCAATGCCGAGTGGCGCGTTCACGAAGTGGACGACTACGCCGGAGAGATCAAGGTAGACCTAAGAAATGGTGATGATCGTTTGCGTTTCGAAAAAGAATGTGATGCCAATCCAACAGACTGTTCAGAAATGTTTGTGGATGATGCCCTAAGCATTTGTAAATGGCGAGTGGTCTCTTTTAATGGCGACGACAATTTGATCGATATATCCATAGACTTCTCCAATCAAAACATCCATGCGTATGATGCACAAGGCACCATCGTAGACGAAGGTAATTGGGGTACTTCACAATCTAATGATGGTGTGATGGTAAGTTTTAATGATCTCACAATGCAGCTTGTTGACATCGCAGGAGACTGGCTGGTGACCGAATGTGCTGGAAGTCGTTTCAAAATGGTAAGTGGTAGCAACTTTATAGTCCTCGAAAAAGATTGCGGTGATGCAGATGGTGATGTAGCCCAGATCAAGGAGTGGATGGTACAGGGCGAATGGTTGGTTGCCAACTACAACGACTCTGGTGAGGACAACACAGCGTTATTTGCCAACTACATCCTAAATTTTATGGAAAACGGCGGTGTCGTTGCAACCAACAATGGAACAATAGAAGGGACTTGGAATGTATTTAGAGATAGTGATAGCGTCTTGAGATTCTTAATGAACTTTGGGCCTAATACACCATTTGATGAATTAAATGACGACTGGACGATCCTCGAAGCTACAGCAGATCGCATCGAATTAAAAGACGTTAGCGGAAATGATGGGTCCATTGATATTCTAGTATTTGAAAAGATACTATAGCACAAGCATGATGCTTGTTTAATTACTAGACCAATAACCAAAACACAACCACAATGAAAATTTTTTCAAAATCAATGGCAGCCATGCTATTGTTTATCATGGCTGCCTCTTGTTCAGATCCTGAGGACATCTCGGTGATAGAACAGTTAGCAACCGCTGATGAAAATATTGAAAAAGGCGGAGATACTGTAAATACAGAGTCGATCATCGATTTTATGACCAGCAGTCCTTGGATTGTTACCTTTTATGGAGAAATCGAGACGGATTCACAAAATAGTTTGGAAGGGCATACCTTCAACTTTAAGGGTGATAATACGGTTCTTGTAAGTTCAATGTCCACAGAAGAGACAGGCTTATGGTTTGCTCGGAAAGACAAAAGAGGTATGATTGTAAACATTTCCTTTGCCAAATCGTCCAACCTCCATATCATTCAGGGTGATTGGGTGGTATCCGGTGGTCAGAAGAATCTTATGGAATTAAAGAAGACCGACCCCGTTACACTGATCACTACAATGATCAGATTTGAAAGGCCATAATGGCCCCTAGGTATTTTAGTATGTGAAAATATTTAAGCTAGTTTTTAGGTTTATTAACCCCCATTTTTTACCCTGATCGACCTTTAAGGTCAATCTTTTTAGTCTCTTTGGAGATGATTAGTTAGGTTTCGTTGCTGCCGCTCACTTTTTTAAAGTGGGCGGTGGTTTTTTGTAGATGTGCGAATGGTTCCAGAGCCCGACCCTATTTCACTCAAAAATTTCGAGACAAATGCGTACCTTTGCAACTTCTTATATGGAAGATAAAATTTGTAAAAGCAGCAGGATATTATGTTCAATAATTTAAGTGAGAAGTTAGATAAGGCATTACATGTACTCAAAGGACATGGCAGCATCAATGAGGTAAACGTTGCCGAGACGATCAAGGAGATCCGTCGGGCGCTTTTGGATGCTGATGTCAACTTTAAGATCGCTAAAGAATTTACCAATAAAGTAAAGGAAAAAGCTTTAGGCCAAAATGTACTGTCCTCCTTAAAACCCGGACAGTTAATGGTAAAGATCGTCAAGGATGAGCTCACCGAATTGATGGGTGGCGAGGCTGCTGGCATCAATCTTTCTGCGAATCCTTCTATCATTTTAATGTCGGGGCTTCAAGGTTCTGGTAAAACGACCTTCTCTGGAAAATTAGCCAACTACTTAAAGAACAAAAAGACAAAAAAGCCATTATTGGTCGCCTGTGATGTCTACCGCCCAGCGGCGATCGATCAGTTACATGTAGTAGGAGAACAGATCGGAGTCGAAGTATTCTCGGACCGTGACAATAATGACCCCGTGGCCATTGCCCAAGCAGGTATTGCTCATGCTAAGGCAAACGGACACAATGTAGTGATCATCGATACTGCGGGTCGCTTGGCCGTAGATGAGGCCATGATGACCGAGATCTCCAATATACACAATGCCATTGCGCCACAAGAGACCCTGTTTGTAGTAGACTCCATGACAGGGCAGGATGCTGTAAATACGGCCAAAGCCTTCAACGATGTTCTCAACTTCGATGGGGTGATCCTTACTAAATTGGATGGTGATACGCGCGGTGGAGCCGCCATCTCGATCAAATCGGTTGTGAATAAGCCGATCAAGTTCATAGGTACTGGTGAAAAGATGGATGCCATCGATGTTTTTCATCCCGCTCGTATGGCCGATCGTATCTTAGGAATGGGAGATGTGGTTTCTCTGGTTGAACGCGCTCAAGAGCAGTTTGACGAGGAAGAGGCCAGAAAACTTCAAAAGAAGATCGCCAAAAATCAATTTGGCTTTGACGATTTCTTGAAGCAGATCCAGCAGGTTAAGAATATGGGAAGCATGAAAGACCTGGTGGGAATGATCCCAGGAGCAGGAAAGGCGATGAAAGGTATGGATATCGATGACGATGCCTTTAAGCATGTGGAAGCGATCATTCATTCCATGACTCCTGATGAACGCACCAAACCGTCAACGATCAATGTGAGTAGAAAAAAGCGCATTGCCAAAGGCAGCGGCACCTCTATTCAGCAAGTAAATCAACTGTTGAAGCAATTTGACCAAATGAGTAAGATGATGAAGATGATGCAAGGCGGAGGCGGCAAAAGAATGATGCAGATGATGAAGAATATGAGGTAATTTAGTCTTCAGTAATAAGTTGCACTAACCAGTTGACAATTTTCAGATACAGTACGCAGTAATAATGAGTTTTAATAGTTTAAAGGCATATCAGAAAGGTTTCAGTTTGGCAATGGATGTTTTTGAAATTTCTAAGTCATTTCCAAAAGAGGAAACATATTCGTTGACTGACCAGATAAGAAGATGTTCGCGCTCAGTCTGCACAAATATCGCAGAAGGGTATAGAAAAAGAAATTACCCAAAGCACTTTGTAAGTAAGCTTACCGACTCCGATTCTGAAAATTCTGAAACCCAGGTTTGGCTAGAATTCTGTTTGTCGTGTCATTATATTTCCAAGGAAAGATACAAAACGCTCATTGAAAAAAGCCACGAGGTGGGTAAACTTATAAACTATATGATTCAAAATCCACAGAAATTTGGAATTATAGAAACATAAACTGCCTACTGACACTGAGTACTGATAACTAAATAAAACAATATGACCATCCTAGACGGAAAAAAGATCTCCAATCAGATCAAAGAAGAAATCACCGAAGAAGTAAAGGTGATGAAAGCCAATGGCGAAAAAGTACCTCATTTAGCAGCCGTTTTGGTTGGAAATGACGGAGCAAGCTTAACCTATGTTGGCAGCAAAGTACGTGCTTGCAAACGCATTGGTTTCGAATCTACGTTGGTCCAGATGCCGAGTACCACCTCAGAATTAGAGCTTTTGAAAAAGATCGATGAGCTTAATAACAACGACGACATCGATGGTTTTATCGTTCAACTTCCATTACCAAAACAGATCGATACACAAAAAGTTCTAATGGCCATCGACCCTAACAAGGATGTCGATGGTTTTCATCCAATGAACTTTGGAAAGATGGCGCTGGACATGAGCACGTTCATTCCGGCCACACCCTTTGGCATTTTGGAGCTTCTAGAGCGTTACAAGGTGGAGACCAAAGGAAAGCATACGGTGGTCATTGGTCGTAGTCATATCGTGGGTCGCCCTATGAGCATCCTCATGGGTCGAAAAGGTTTTCCTGGAAATTCTACCGTTACCCTGACGCATAGTCACACCAAGAATATAACACAGATCACTTCGCAAGCTGATATCATTATTACCGCCCTTGGCGTGCCAGGTTTTCTCAAGGCAGAAATGGTCAAAGACGATGTGGTGATCATCGATGTGGGCATTACACGTGTCCCCGACGAAACCAAGGAAAAGGGGTATTATATCACCGGAGATGTGGACTTTGAAAATGTGAGTAAAAAGGCAAGTTTTATCACTCCGGTTCCCGGAGGTGTTGGGCCTATGACCATTGCCATGTTACTTAAGAATACGCTTTTGGCAAGAGAACGTCATCGATCCTCAGGAAGCTAGCAATCTTATGGCCTGTCTTATTTGGCAAAAAGCTGCTGAATGTCTTTGAATGACTTAAACTCGAGCGCATTACCTGCTGGGTCAAGGAAAAACATCGTTGCTTGTTCACCCACCTCGCCTTCAAATCGGATATATGGTTCAATGACGAAAGGAACTTTCTTCTCCTGCAGAAGCTCCGAAAACTTCCAAAATCGATCCCACGGCAAGACCACTCCATAATGAGGCACAGGCACCTGTTTGCCATCCACCGCATTATGATGAAGGTCTTCGCTTCCTTCTTTTTCTTTGTAATGGATTACCAGCTGGTGACCGAATAGGTTGAAGTCGACCCAGTGGTTGCTACTTCTGCCTTCGGCACATCCTAGTACATCTCTGTAGAAACTTCTGCATTCCGCCAAATTGTGCACTGGAATGGCAATATGGAAAGGTGTTACATCGGTCATGGCATCTATGGTTTAAAAAAGTTAGTCTTTTCTTTTAACACATTGGATCTTCCAGGTCGGGAATACGGTCGATTCGTCTTTATCGACCCATTCGCCAACCCATTTATATCCGTTTTCTGAGATATCGTAAAAAGTAAGTCGGTAATACCCATCCATTCCGTTGGGGGCCTTCTGTTCCCTGTAAAGAACGATGTTACCATTGGTTTTTTTTGTTCCTTCCCAAGATGGAAGCACCGGTGTAACACTGCCCGTAGAAAAATAATGAACATACCATTTTAAACTGTCCTTATTGAACTGTCTAATGCTTCCAGAATGACGCCCGTCGGACTTCAAGGTCTCGTCCTGTATGGCCATTCCATTCATGATATATTTGAACTTCCATGTCATACTCACTGGTTCTTGCCAGCTACCATCGGCATTCCTACTCTCAGAAGCGCAATCACATAAGCCTATCAACATATCGAAGTCCGAAAGTTGTTCTGGCGCAATAGGATTTTTTCTCCCAAAGGGAAACTGTTTTGATGGCTCATAGGTAGTATGCATTTCTTGGGCCATGAGAAAGCCTGTGATAAGGAGTAGTACAAAAGTAATGTTGGTCTTCATTCGTAAAGGTCTGTCGTTTTTTAATGGTCAAATGGCCACCAGGATCATTGGTGTCGGTCATGAGTAAATGATAACTTTTGATGATCTATTTCAAAAGGTATCGCATTCTCCATTCTGATACTCTAAACTAAGAATAAGAAATTAAAGGAGCCAGTCTGGTATCGAAATTAACAATAAAAAAATCAGTCTCTGATCAAAGGAAGGGTGCTGCAACGAAGCAAGCCTTCTTGTTTTGCTATTTGGGCATAGGGAACCTCTTCTACAGTTATTCCTTTTTCTCGAAGCCATTTATTGAGACGAGTAAATCCCTTTTCGGAAATCACCACATCAGGAGCAATGGAAAAGATGTTGCTATTCATGTGATACATCTCTTCTTTGGTGATCTCAAAAATGTGATCTTCACCAAAATGATCGACCAGCCATTGGTACTCTTCCTCTATCAAGAATCCATTTTTGTGAAGTATCGCAAGATCCTTCCCCACTGGCTGAAAGCAACAATCCAAATGTAAAGCATTGTTCATGGCGTCGGTATTCGATTTTCTAAGCTCAAAGGCCTTGACCTCTCTATGCGGGAACAGTTCTTGTATTGCTTCTACCGCATATTTATTGGTTCTTGCGGTAATGAAATCTGGATAGTCCTCGCCGGTATACGTCCCCACGAAGATATAATCATGCCATGGCATCACATCCCCGCCTTCTACATGGACCTTTTCGGGCAAAGTGATCACATGCGCTGGTGAAATCTGGTCAATAAGATAATCGATGGCATGAATTTCCCTTTCTCTGTCTGGGAGTATATTGGATTTGATGAATTTATCTTCAATGACGAATGCGATGTCACGTGCAAATATCTGATTGCAATCTTCAATCACCTCTGGTCGAAAGACCGTGACGTCATATTTCATCAAAACGCTTGCAACGGCTTCCATCTCCTTGATCATGTCTTCCTCGACGGGATAGGTTCCTGCCTTTATATGTTCGGCTGATTTTGGATCGTATGCGTCAGCCAGTGTTGGGGTGCCTCCGAGGCTTTTAGCTGTTCCCAACACCACTGCCCTTAACCTCGATGTCTCGTCGTTGACATTTAACTTCAACATAAGAATGATTTGATATGCTATAAAAATAGGGTCGGATGTGCATCCGACCCCTTATTTAAAAACTCTCGATCTTAGCGATTCGATATTTCCTTGAAAGGTCTATAGTTTTCTCCTATATATACCTGTCGTGGACGACCAATAGGTTCTTTGCGCAAACGCATCTCTCTCCATTGGGCTATCCATCCTGGTAAGCGGCCCAAAGCAAACATCACCGTAAACATTTCTACAGGAATTCCCATCGCCCTATAGATGATTCCAGAGTAGAAATCTACGTTCGGGTAAAGCTTCCGATCCACAAAATATTGATCTTCCAATGCTTCTTTTTCTAGTCCTTTAGCGATATCCAAGATGGGGTCTTCTACACCCAGATCACCTAAGACCTCATCGGCCGCCACTTTGATGATCTTTGCTCTTGGGTCAAAGTTCTTGTATACGCGATGCCCAAAGCCCATAAGTCTAAATGGATCACTTTTGTCTTTTGCTTTCGCCATGTATTTCTTAGTATCTCCACCATCTTCTTTGATCGCTTCCAGCATTTCTAGCACCGCTTGATTGGCACCGCCATGCAATGGTCCCCACAAGGCAGAGATTCCGGCAGATATGGAAGCAAATAGTCCCGCATGTGAGGAACCTACGATACGCACAGTCGAGGTCGAACAGTTTTGCTCGTGATCTGCGTGCAGTATAAGAAGCTTATCAATTGCATTGACAATAATGTTATTCTGTACATATTCTTGGTTCGGTCTCTTAAACATCATTTTCATAATGTTCTCTACATATCCTAAAGAGTCATCACCATAATCCAATGGTAATCCTTTCTTCTTTCTCATTGTCCAAGCTACCAATACCGGAAACTTCCCTAGTATCTTCACTATTGCATTGTACATCGCCTCTTCCGAGTCGACATCCACAGAGCTAGGATTAAAAGAAGTCAATGCACTGGTTAAGGATGACAGTACCCCCATAGGATGTGCTGCCTTGGGAAAACCATCCAAAATTTTCTTTACTTCCTCGTCAACGATCGCTTGCTCCTTAATATCCGCATGGAACTTATCCAATTGTTCTTTATTTGGTAGTTCACCAAATATCAAAAGATATGCGACTTCCAAAAAATCGGCTTTCTCCGCCAATTCTTCAATAGCATAACCACGATATCTCAGGATTCCCTTCTCACCATCCAAAAAAGTAATCCCGCTTTCGCATGAGCCTGTATTCTTATAGCCTGGATCGATAGTAATGACACCTCCAGTAGCGCCTCTCAACGTCTTTATATCAATTGCTTGCTCATTCTCCGTACCTGTTATCACGGGAAATTCATACTTCTTACCATCTATCTCTAAGGTAGCTATTTTGGACATATTATATAATTGTGATTAAAGTTTAAACAAAGTTCCACGAAGTTACAAAAAACAACTCACTTGTATTTTGTTTCTATATCGTTTTCGATGATAATTTATTCTTAAAAAAAAGTGGCGATCCCATGAAAGGATCACCACTTCAGTTTAATTATATCGAATCATATTTGTCTATATCTTCCATCTGAGAATAGACAACTGTCATTTATTATTTACTAATATTGGATTCCATTACCAATATTAGGTCGAAGTCCGAGATTGATATCTGTCAATTGTATTTGCCCATTCATATCGAGGTCTGCATGGTCATAGCCAGATTGTCCTAGCAATGGACGAATGCCAGCCACATCGGTATTCTGTACTTGACCATTCTCATCAAAGTCTCCAACGATGAGCGCAAAGATCCCACTTCCGACCGATTTTACAGCATTGGAAGTCCCTTCGACGGCTGCTGTGCTCGATGAGAGATCGACTACCGTACTTGTTGTGGACATCGAAAAGAAATTCGCAGATTTTATATTCAAGTGGTTGCGATGTCCAATCACCAAGAAATAATCTCCAGGTGGTGTACTCATCGTTATGGCACTCGTACCATCCACATCTACAATATCTCCGTCTCGCTGCACTAGCGCCGACCTTGAAGCCGCAAGGGTGTTTGATGGACTGCTATATAGTTCTAGCCACACCCAATCTACGATGGCATCATTTCCTGTGGCAGCCAATACCGGTGTAGTCGTTGTGATCGCATCCGTATAAGGAGAGGCCAATGGCAATACACCATTAGCTCTTAGAGTATCGGACATCAACGTTCCTGCTTGTCCGATCATCGCTCCTTGCAAATAAGCCTTTGCAGCAACCAAGACCACGGTAGGATTCATTGTAAAGTTAAACGTCTCTCCACCTTTCAAAGCGGTATTGTTTCCTTCGATTGCAAAATCGAAGCTGTCTGCAAGGTTGAGGCTTCCATCATGAGAGTAGTTAAGCAAGTTGTTATTGACATCGTCTTGAGTAAAGGTATCCCCTATTGCCAAAGCGCTTGCGTTTAGAAGTAAATCCCCATGAGCAGGAAGCTCGGTGACGACATACACTATTTGACTAGCGCTAGCCCCGCTTTGTGAAGCAGATAAACGCGTTGCATCGATAAGCGCGGAAGAATTCTGATCTAGTGTCAAACCGAGGTTGGTATCGACAGCGACATCGTTTACAATTTGAAGTTCACCACAGATCGTGACACTAAATTCATTGAACGTACCTGTACCAGAAGAAGAACTTCTGTCGGTGGCCAATAACACCCAAGTACCCTGTGCATTTTCACCTTGAAAACGGGTAAATGCCTGACCCGGTAATATGTTTCCGCTTAGTCTTGGTGTTCCAAAACATGATAATGGGCTACCACTATCTGTGAAGGTACAGTCGAAATTGCTTCCAGAGGAACAGTCTCTGTTGTATATTTCAGAGAATGTAGCCGAAGGTGAGCTAAACTGCATTTTGATCACACCAACGTTGCTGTGTGTAGCTCTCATGTAAAAGCTAACATCGTTGACGATTATATTATCAGCAACATCGACACGAGCACTTACCGCATTATTCGAACCAGACTCCCAGACATTGTCGCCATTCTCAAAATACTCATTATCGTAAGTAATACAAGTGTCATTTGCCGTTTGAAAAACGAATAGCTCAGAGAAATTCCCCGTAATACAAGTATTTCGTGGGCGTACTCGCCAAAAATAGATCTCGCCAGCGATCAGCGAACTAGCACTATAGCTATTATCATTCTGCACTGTCGCACTAACGTCTATGGTGGCGAATTTAGGGTCTCTACTGATCTCCACATCATATTCCGACGCGGAATTCAAGGGTTGCCATGTCAATGTTAGCGTCGTCGACTGGTTACCCGCTCCGTTAGAAGGGGTCAACAGAACAGAATTTTCAATGTTATTATCAAATACATTCAGCGAAACTCCTACAGTTTCTGTGGCACTCGTGGATTGCCCCTGAATATCAAAATCATACTTTCCAACGGTAACAGCTCCAATGTTGCTTACGGTCATCGTTACGGTAGTAGCAGTAGATGCCGAGGCAGGGGAAAAACCTACAGAAGAACCTGAGGGTTCGTTCAGGGCGCTAAAAGTAACTGTTTCTCCAAAGCCAGGTGCCGGTGTGTAATCGAATGTGAACACAGCATCGGTGGGCTGACATGTGGAAACCGTATTTTGTGTTGGCACCATTTCAAAAGTTCCAGCCTTGATCTCAAAATCTTGGTTGGAGATATCAAAAAAGATATTTGATGCTGCCTCAATTTTGATCCTGTTATTCGTTCCTACATTGTTTGGAACGGTGATATTGTGAGAACCATCATTTGTAACGCCCGAAGCAAGGGTGATGGGGTATGTGTATCCACCATCGGTAGAAAGCAGAATATTTACGTTTGGAGATAAAGAATTTGTGCTGTTCACGCTCCAAGTAACTGTTTCAGTAGCCCCGGCATACCAGATCTCCGACCCTGTATTTGGGGCATTTACTACAAACGGTCCGGCAGTTCCAGAAACGGTAATGATCATATCGTCGTGGTCCGTATTTCCTCCATTGATATTATTATCTCGTACCGTGAGTCTAAAATCAATCTGTCTACCCACACTAGGTAACACTTCCCAAGTAGGGGTCTGATTATTGATGATCGCCTCTAAATTTGGAAACGTTCTAGTCGCATCTAATACAGGGAAGTTTGTCCTGAAAATAGGTCCTCCAGCATTGGTAGACAATGGTGGCTGCGTATAGGTACCATCATTATCATACTGTTCCCAGCAATAGGTAAGTGTATCGCCATTGGCATCTGAAGACGCGCCTCCATCCAAAATAAATGGGGTAGATCTTGGAATGGTATAATTGCTACCTGCATTTGCAACTGGTGCTGTATTTCCAGTGACGATCTCCGTTTCACAAGCATCACCTAGGATAGATGGGGACATCTGAGCGATACTTCTAGCATGAAAATAGGCATCACTATTCTCTTGAACATTTGGAACACAGATACCAGCATATCCTAAAATGGTAGAAGCACTTCCAGGCTCATAGTCATTACTTACCTTAGAGCCAAAACAGGCATTATAATAGGTGTGACCAGCTCCGTATTGGTGGCCTATCTCGTGGGAGACATAATCGATATCAAAGGGGTCAAACTCGGGAGTTACAATACCTGTTACACCGCGACCCTTGCTGCTTGTGGCACAAGGACTGGTTCCTGCGATACCGCCACCACCTGTACTAAAGACGTGACCGATATCGTAAGCACCAGAACCGATGATACCAGTGATATTTGAGGTGTTTACACTTAGCATTTGACCTCCATCGTAGTTATCATAAGGTTCTGGGTCACCACCAGGAGCAAATCCGTTGAAATAGATCAGCTCGTTGTTGTTAGCGATGAGTTGGAAGGTAACCCCAAGGTCCCTCTCGTATACAGAGTTCACCCTTGCCACAGTGATCACCATGGCTGCAAGTGCATCTGCTCTTGCATCTCCATTGCCGTTATTTCCATCATCGTGATAGTTGGTGTATTCTGAAGTACAAGAAATAGCAATATCATAGCGTCTCAGCCTTCCATCTTGAATATCTCTTTGCAGTATTCCAGCACCTTCTAGATCAACATCATTCTCTTCTAAAAGGTCATCGGCGTAACAACGCCAGTCATCATCGGCCTGCCTATTGTAGTTCTTTCTGTCATAAACAATGTAATCGACAGTATTTCCCTTTGCATAAGGGTCTATATAAATAGTCTTCTCGCCTGTAATAAGACCTCGGAACCCTAGTTGGGTATCTGTGAAATAGATCTTATTCAAAGGGTTGGCCATACTTTGACCTACGTATGCACGGATTTGAGGAAACTTGGCCTCTAACTCGGGATGCATGACTGTGGCTTTCTGAATTTTGAAGCGCTCTACTCTTCCGTCTTCAAATGGAAAATCCACGAAGGTAGCGGAGTTCTTCCCAGCTTCGGTAAAACGTGCTGGCGCATTCTTAAGCACTGCTCGCAACGAAGTTGCATTCAGACTAAAAACTTTGTATTGGTTAGGGATAATTACACGCTCTTGATTAGCGTTACGTGATAAAGCTTGTGATTCATTTGTAGGCTGCCAAATTCTGGACTGAGCATTGGCCATAGCGATTACAAAGAATAACACGAAGGGTAGTGCTGTTCTCATTACAACATAATTTAGGTTAAAATAAATGGGGTTTATTTGGGTATTCTAAAGCGCTAATATAGTGTTTTGAAGGAAAAAACAAAAAAAGCGGAGCCCTTAATTTGCTCCGCCTCTCGACAAAAGGAATAAAAATCCGTTAACTAACCTTAAAGGCTTTTTCCTTGGGATAATAGGCTACCTCACCTAGTTCTTCCTCGATACGAAGTAGTTGGTTGTACTTTGCCATACGGTCCGAACGTGATGCTGAACCCGTTTTTATCTGTCCTGTATTAAGTGCTACCGCCAAATCGGCGATGGTGTTATCCTCGGTTTCTCCAGAGCGATGTGACATCACTGAAGTATATCCAGCATTTTTTGCCATATTCACGGCTGCTATGGTCTCTGTGAGTGTCCCTATCTGGTTGACCTTGATAAGGATAGAGTTGGCAATGCCGTTATCGATTCCTTTGGAAAGTCTTTCTACATTGGTAACAAAAAGATCGTCGCCTACCAGTTGCACCTTATCTCCTATTTTTTCGGTAAGTGCTTTCCAGCCGTCCCAATCATTTTCGTCCATACCATCTTCGATAGAGATGATGGGATATTTTGATGCGAGATCGGCAAGATATTGCGCCTGCTCCTCAGATGTTCTGACCGCTCCTTTATCGCCTTCAAATTTGGTGTAATCATATTTTCCGTTCACATAGAATTCTGCCGCCGCGCAGTCTAATGCGATCATGACTTCGTCTCCAAACTTATATCCAGCATTTTCAACGGCCTTGGCAATGGTTTCGATGGCATCTTCGGTACCGTCCAGAGTTGGCGCAAAACCACCTTCATCACCGACCGCTGTACTCAAATTACGATCGTGCAGCACTTTTTTAAGGTTGTGGAAGATCTCTGTACCTATTTGCATGGCGTGAGTGAAGCTTTCGGCTTTTACAGGCATCACCATGAATTCTTGAAATGCGATCGGGGCATCTGAATGCGATCCCCCGTTGATGATGTTCATCATAGGTACCGGAAGGGTATTTGCGCTAACGCCTCCTACATATCTATACAATGGCATGTTAAGTTCGTTGGCAGCAGCTTTTGCGACCGCCAAGGACACTCCGAGGATAGCATTTGCTCCCAACTTGGACTTGTTTGGAGTGCCATCTAGATCGATCATCACCTTATCGATGTAGTTTTGCTCAAAGACTGAGATTCCGATCAATTCTTCAGCAATGATAGTATTTACATTCTTTACTGCTTCTGAGACTCCCTTGCCCATGTAGGCCTTTCCTCCATCTCGGAGTTCCACAGCCTCATGCTCTCCGGTGGATGCCCCAGAAGGCACAGCGGCTCTACCTAGCACACCATTTTCGGTGATAACGTCGACTTCCACCGTTGGATTGCCTCTTGAATCTAAAATCTGTCTTGCGTGAATATTGATGATCATACCCATAATTTCTTGCTCCTACACCTTATTCTTAAGGCTTACAGAGACTGTTTTAAGAATTAAACGTTTTTTGTTGTGAGCCTTCAAAAAGAAAGCCCTACGAAGATACAAAACGCCTATTTTTTTAACATTATTTAAAGATGCAATTTTACCGTTGTTAACCTTATCTTAACCACTATAACGTTATCGGTTAATAAAAAAAGCCTTCGATATTCGAAGGCTTCAATCTTATGCGGTAACTTTTGCTTTGGTTATGTTCTCGATGAATTGATCGAAAAGGTATTCGGCATCATGTGGACCAGGACTCGCTTCTGGATGATATTGTACAGAAAAGCAATTCTTATTTTTCATCCTAATACCCGCGACAGTGCCATCATTGAGATGCAGATGAGTGATCTCTATCTCGGGATGTGCCTCTGCCTCTTCCCTGTTAATGGCAAAGCCATGGTTCTGGGATGTGATCTCTCCTTTGCCCGTCAATAGGTTCTTTACCGGATGGTTGATACCTCGGTGACCGTGATGCATCTTATAGGTTGAAATTCCGTTGGCCAAAGCAATCACCTGATGCCCAAGGCATATCCCAAAGAGCGGAAGGTCTCTAGCGATGATCTCCTTAGCCAATTGCTGCGCTTCTTTTAATGGCTGGGGATCACCTGGACCGTTTGAGATAAAATACCCATCGGGATCCCATGCACTTAACTCTTCAAATGTTGCATTATATGGAAATACTTTGATATAGGCTCCCCGCTTCGCCAGATTGCGGAGGATGTTTTTCTTCACCCCTATATCTACCGCTGCTATTTTGATGGTAGCATTTTTATCACCAAAGAAATAAGGCTCTTTGGTTGAAACTTTAGAGGCAAGTTCTAAACCATCCATATTGGGAACTTCAGCCAGTTGCCTCTTTAAACCTTCAATATTATCGACATCTGTAGATATGACGGCATTTTGGGCGCCATTATCTCTGATATAGGCGACCAACGCTCTTGTATCGACATCGGATACGGCAAATAAATTGTTCGCGTCAAAGAAATCCTGTAAAGAACCATCTGCCGCCACTCTCGAATAGTCATAATTAAAGTTTTTACAGATAAGTCCGGCGATTTTGATCGAATCGGACTCAACCTCATCATTGTTGACCCCATAATTTCCGATATGGGCATTGGTGGTTACCATTAACTGACCAAAGTACGAAGGGTCGGTAAAGATCTCTTGGTAACCGGTCATTCCCGTATTGAAACAAATTTCTCCAAATGCAGTGCCATCACCCCCTACTGCCTTTCCGTAAAAGATGGTTCCATCGGCTAGCAGGACCACTGCTTTCTTCTTTGATTGATACTTCATTCTTTTCGTTGTGTTGTTTGTTGTATTCGTTTTATTTTTCAAAAATAGGAAATTCATAAAAAAAGGGATAAACATTACTGCCTATCCCTTTCCTCATATCTATTGAATCCTTCATCTATTCTTCTGAAGTTTCGTTAGTTTCTTTTACTTCTGGAGTTTCTGGGGCGGTTTCTGCGACCGTCTCAGCTGCCTTTTTGCTTCTACCTCTACGTGTAGATTTCTTTTTAACAGGTTTTCCAGCGTTGTAAATTTCGTTGAAATCAACCAGCTCTATCATCGCCATCTCTGCATTATCTCCCAAACGATTACCCAATTTAATGATTCTCGTGTAACCTCCTGGTCGATCGCCTACTTTGTCTGAGACAGTGCTGAACAACTCTTTTACGGCATACTTATTTCTCAAGTAGCTAAAAACGATACGTCTATTGTGAGTAGACTTCTCGGTAGTGGTGTTGTTCTCTGCTTTTGACTTAGTTACCAATGGCTCTACAAATTGCTTTAGCGCTTTTGCCTTAGCAACGGTCGTATTGATACGCTTGTGTTCGATCAACGAGCAAGCCATGTTTGCAAGCATTGCCTTTCTGTGGGCAGTCTTTCTTCCTAAATGATTGAATTTTTTTCCGTGTCTCATGACTTCTTTAATTAACCATCATCTTGCTTCGACTCTCTCTAGAGGAGCAAAATATGATGTGTTAGTCTTTATCTAATTTGTATTTTGACAGATCCATTCCGAAACTTAGGCCTTTAACATTGACAAGTTCTTCGAGCTCCGTCAATGACTTTTTACCAAAGTTTCTAAATTTCATCAGATCGTTCTTATTAAATGACACCAAGTCTCCTAGGGTATCTACTTCTGCGGCTTTCAAGCAATTCAGCGCACGTACTGAAAGGTCCATGTCTATCAACTTGGTCTTCAACAACTGGCGCATATGAAGAGATTCTTCGTCATATGTTTCAGTTTGCGCGATCTCATCGGCCTCTAGGGTGATACGCTCGTCAGAGAATAGCATGAAGTGGTGAATCAAAACTTTCGCCCCTTCGGTCAATGCATCTTTTGGATGAATAGAGCCATCGGTTTGGATTTCGAAAACCAGCTTTTCGTAGTCTGTCTTCTGTTCTACACGAAAGTTTTCGATACTATACTTTACGTTCTTAATAGGCGTGTAGATAGAATCGATCGCAATGGTGCCTAATGGTGCGTTTTGCTTCTTATTCTCTTCTGCTGGAACATATCCGCGGCCTTTTTCAATGGCTATTTCCATGTTGATGCTAACGCTAGGATCCATATTACAGATCACTAGGTCTGGATTCAACACTTGAAAGCCAGAGATAAATTTTTGAAAATCACCAGCGGTAAGCTGTTCTTGACCAGATACAGAGATAGATACCGTTTCGTTATCGATATCCTCGATCTGCCGCTTGAAGCGCACTTGCTTCAAGTTAAGAATGATCTCTGTTACGTCTTCTACTACCCCCGCCATTGTTGAAAATTCGTGCTCTACCTTGTCGATACGTACCGACGTGATAGCGAATCCTTCTAGCGATGATAGCAGTACTCTTCTTAATGCGTTACCAACTGTCAATCCATATCCGGGTTCTAAAGGTCTGAATTCAAACTTACCTTCAAAATCGGTTGAATCGATCATGATAACTTTATCGGGCTTCTGGAAATTGAATAATGCCATAATTAGACTGCGGTCAATTATTATTTAGAATACAATTCTACGATTAGTTGTTCTTTGATGTTTTCTGGAATCTGTAATCTTTCCGGAACGGCAACAAAAGTACCTTGCTTTTGGTCGTTGTTCCATGAGATCCATTCGTAAACGTGGCTTGCATTGGCAAGAGCGTCTTCGATGGCCACTAATGACTTCGACTTTTCTCTAACTCCAACAACGTCTCCTGCCTTTAATTGATAGGACGGGATGTTCACGATTTCTCCATTTACGGTAATGTGTCTGTGCGACACCAATTGGCGTGCACCTCTGCGGCTTGGTGAAACACCCATTCGGTAAACAACATTATCAAGACGAGACTCGCACAACTGCAATAATACCTCACCGGTAACGCCTTTACTACGGTTTGCCTTTTCGAACAAGTTTCTGAATTGACGCTCAAGGATCCCGTAGGTGTACTTTGCCTTTTGCTTTTCCATCAATTGGACAGCGTACTCAGACTTCTTTCCTCTTCGCCTGTTGTTACCATGTTGCCCCGGAGGGTAATTTCTTTTTTCGAAAGACTTGTCATCTCCGAAGATAGCCTCGCCGAACTTACGAGCTATTTTAGTTTTTGGACCGGTATATCTTGCCATTTGAAATTAGTTTAAGAAGGGAACATGAATTAAGGTCTCTTTCCTTCGATGTCCTTGATCCTTCTTTTGATTATATAAAAATTATACTCTTCTTCTTTTTGGAGGACGACATCCATTGTGTGGTAGTGGTGTAACGTCGATGATCTCCGTTACCTCGATACCATTGTTATGCAATGTTCTGATAGCCGACTCACGACCATTACCAGGACCTTTTACATACACTTTCACTTTTCTCAATCCTGCCTCTTGTGCCACTTTTGCCGCATCCTCTGCAGCGGTCTGCGCAGCATATGGTGTGTTCTTCTTTGATCCTCTAAAGCCCATCTTTCCGGCAGAAGACCAAGAGATCACATCTCCTTTTTTATTGGTAAGTGAGACTATGATATTGTTAAAGGAAGCAGTAATGTGTGCTTCACCAACTGACTCTACAACGACCTTGCGTTTCTTAGAAGTTTTTGTGCTAGACTTTGCCATACTACTTACTTATTATTTAGTCGCCTTTTTCTTGTTAGCAACTGTTTTTCTCTTTCCTTTTCTTGTACGAGAGTTGTTCTTGGTACGCTGGCCTCTCAATGGCAGACCAGACCTGTGGCGGATACCTCTATAACAACCGATGTCCATTAAACGTTTAATGTTCAATTGCACCTCCGAGCGAAGCTCTCCCTCAATCTTGAACTGTCCAACAGCCTCACGGATATTTCCGATCTCTTCGTCCGTCCAATCTGACACCTTTGTATCTTCACTTACCTTAGCAGCAGCCAAAATCTCTTTAGCTCTACTCTTGCCTATACCAAAGATATAGGTTAACGCGATTACACCCCTTTTTTGTTTAGGAATATCAACACCTGCGATTCTTGCCATAATTATCCTTGTCTTTGTTTAAATCTAGGATTCTTTTTGTTAATTACATATAATCTGCCTTTTCGACGTACAATTTTGCACTCCGGGCTTCTTTTTTTAAGTGATGCTCTTACTTTCATCAGTAATGTTTATAATATTTCTACTTAAAAATCTTTTCTACAATGCAGTGATTCTGAACTATCACCAAATTAAATGCGTACCGATTTCGGTGTGCAAAAGTACACAAAAAAACGTTACACCAAGCACTTACTTCAACTTTTAGTATCTGTAAGTAATTCTAGCTTTTGTCAGGTCGTAAGGGCTCATCTCCAATTTCACCTTATCACCAGGTAACAATTTGATATAGTGCATGCGCATTTTACCTGAGATGTGGGCGGTTACCACGTGACCATTCTCCAATTCTACACGAAACATTGCATTGGACAATGCCTCAATGATGCTTCCGTCTTGTTCTATTGCTGGTTGTTTAGCCATCCTTATGCTACTACTTTACGATTTTTACCAGTTTTCATCAATCCATCATAATGTCTATTCAACAAATATGAATTTACTTGCTGCATCGTATCGATCGCCACACCCACCATGATCAACAGGGAGGTTCCTCCATAGAACAATGCCCAACCTTGTTGCATTCCTAATATCTTAACGATGATCGCTGGGAACACTGCCAACAATGCCAAGAACAATGATCCTGGAAATGTGATCTGGGACATGATCTTATCGAGGTAATCTGATGTCTCTTTCCCTGGACGAATCCCAGGAATGAAACCACCACTACGTTTTAGATCGTCCGCCATTTTGTTCGTAGGAACAGTTATCGCGGTGTAAAAGAACGTAAAGATGATGATCAGCAGTCCAAATAATATATTGTATTCTAGACCGAATGGATTTTCAAACTTCAACAACCATTGTCCAACAGCGGTGTCTTTGATGAAGCCCACGCCTTTACCAAGATATGCTGGTGCAAACATGATCGCTTGAGCAAAGATGATCGGCATTACCCCAGAAGCATTTAGCTTTAGTGGAATATATTGCCTTGCACTCCGCTCGTAGCCACCGGTCGTTGTTCTTCTAGCATATTGCACTGGTATTTGACGAACTGCCATGACCAACAAAACACTCGCTAGAATCACCAGGAACCAGATAACCAGTTCTACCAGAATGAGCATCACATCACCAGTACCTTCACCAGTGGTTCTCGATAGCACTTCTTGCACAAAGTTCTGTGGAAGCGTTGCGATGATACCCACCATGATCAGCAACGAGATACCATTTCCGATACCTCTATCGGTGATCTTCTCACCAAGCCACATAGCGAAGATCGTACCTGTGACCAAAATGATCACCGATGGTACGATGAAGCCTAAACTTTGACCACTTCCATCGATAAATGCCTGTGCAGGGATATTAAAGACAGAAGAGAGGCTATATAGATAGGCCGGTGCTTGAACAACACAGATACCTATGGTTAACCAACGTGTGATTTGAGTTATTTTCTTTCTACCACTTTCTCCCTCTTTTTGCAACTTCTGTAAGTAAGGGATAGCAATTCCCATCAATTGGACCACAATAGATGCTGAGATATAGGGCATGATCCCCAATGCAAATACGGAGGCATTTGCAAACGCTCCGCCTGTAAATGCGTTAAGAATCCCTAGAAGCCCGTTCCCTTGTGCTCTACTGGTTAATTCTGCCAGTTGTGTGGAGTCGATTCCTGGGAGTACCACTTGGGCTCCAAAGCGATATACCAACAAGAATCCCAGGGTTACCAGGATTCTGTTACGTAATTCTTCGATCTTCCAAATATTGCTAAGTGTTTCGAAAAATTTCTTCATTTGAAATAATGAGTTATAAAGTTACTGCTTCTCCACCAGCTGCCTCTATCGCTGCTTTTGCAGTTGCAGTAAATTTATGTACAGTTACATTTAATTTTGACTTGAGCTCTCCTCTACCTAATATTTTCACCATATCGTTTTTGCTCACCACACCTGCAGCAACCAAATTTTCAACAGTAACTGTATCGGTGATCTTTCCGTCATCTACCAATTGCTGAAGCCTGTCTAGATTAACACCCGCATATTCTTTGCGATTGATGTTGGTGAATCCGAACTTAGGCACACGTCTTTGAAGTGGCATTTGTCCACCTTCAAAACCAATCTTCTTCGAATAACCAGAACGAGATTTTGCTCCTTTGTGACCACGTGTTGCTGTGCCCCCTTTTCCAGAACCTTGTCCTCTACCTATTCTTTTCTTGTCTTGGTGCGTTGAGCCTTCAGCTGGTCTTAAGTTACTTAGATCCATTTTACTTTATTGTTTAAGCTTCTTCTACAGAAACTAAGTGTTGAACTTTCTTTACCATACCAAGGATAGTTGGTGAAGCATCGTGCTCTACCGTATGTCCTATCTTACGTAAGCCAAGTGCATCTAAAGTGCGCTTTTGGTCCAATGGACGCTTGATCTTACTTTTTACTTGTGTTACTTTGATCTTTGCCATCGTTATCCTTGATTTATCCTTTAAAAACTTTTTCTAAGGAGATTCCTCTCTGACGAGCAATAGTTCTAGGGTCTCTCAATTGCAACAAGGCGTCAAAAGTTGCCTTTACCACATTGTGAGGGTTTGAAGAACCTTGAGATTTTGAAAGTACATCGTGTACTCCAACAGCCTCCAATACCGCACGTACGGCTCCACCAGCAATCACCCCTGTACCATGCGACGCAGGCTGGATATAAACTCTAGCGCCACCATATTTTCCTTTTTGCTCGTGTGGTAACGTACCTTTATAGATAGGAATGCGCACTAAATTCTTCTTTGCATCTTCTACCGCCTTAGAGATCGCCTCAGAAACTTCTTTTGATTTTCCAAGACCATGACCTACAACGCCATTCTCGTCTCCAACAACAACGATCGCAGAGAAACCGAATGCTCTACCTCCTTTGGTTACTTTTGTTACTCTTTGAACGCCAACCAATCGATCTTTTAATTCAAGACCGCTAGGTTTTACTAATTCTGCATTTTTGTATTTCTGATACATGATTTCTTAGAATTTTAGTCCTGCTTCTCTAGCACTTTCCGCTAATGATTTTACTCTTCCGTGATACAGATATCCACCTCTATCGAAAGAGATAGTATCGATTCCAGCCTTTAAAGCCTTCTCTGCAATTGCCTTACCTACGGCAGCAGCAATTTCGGATTTGGTGCCTTTAGCAGCAATATCTTTGTCTCTAGAAGAAGCTGCAGCGATGGTCACACCAGCTACATCATCTACCAATTGAGCATATATCTCCTTATTACTTCTAAATACAGATAATCTAGGTCTTTGCGCGGTACCAGAAACCACTTTTCTGATGCGGTTTCTAATCCTTTGTCTTCTCTCAGTCTTTGATAATGCCATAATGCTATATATTAAGCTGATTTACCTGCTTTTCTTCTAATTTGCTCTCCAACAAACTTGATTCCTTTTCCTTTGTAAGGTTCTGGCTTACGGAAACTACGGATCTTAGCAGCAACTTGGCCTACCAATTGCTTGTCATGAGAAGTTAACTTAACGAGTGGGTTTTTCCCTTTCTCTGATACAGTCTCTATTTTTACCTCTGGGGCTATATCCATAACGATGTTATGTGAAAACCCAAGAGCTAGGTCTAGTTTCTGACCTTGGTTGCTGGCTCTGTACCCAACTCCAACCAATTCCAATTCTTTAGTAAACCCTTTGGAAACACCTTCGACCATATTGTTGATCAACGATCTGTAAAGACCATGCTTTGCGCGGTGGTCCTTATTTTCTGAAGAACGCTCTAAAACCAATTGTCCTTCTTCTTGTTTGATCTCGATGTCCTTTATTTCTTGAGACAGCTCTCCTAGCTTCCCCTTTACGGTAACTACGCCATCTTTGATGTCTACTGTAACTCCGTCAGGAATCACGATCGGACTTTTACCTATTCTTGACATTTCTTCTTGTCTTTAACTTATTAGTAAACGTAACATAAAACTTCGCCTCCAACATTCTCTGCCTGGGCTTGTTTACCTGTCATCACTCCTTTGGAGGTAGAAACTACTGCTACTCCAAGTCCGTTAAGAACCCTAGGAAGCTCTGCAGCACCGGCATACTGACGTAGACCAGGTGTGCTTACACGCTGGATCTTCTTGATAATAGGCTCTTTGGTAAGCTTGTCGTACTTAAGTGCGATCTTGATGCTTCCTTGAACTGTATTGTCTTCAAACTTGTAACTAAGGATATATCCTTGGTCGAACAAGATCTTGGTGATCTCCTTCTTTAGTTTTGAAGCCGGAATCTCAACAACCCTGTGCCCTGCTCTGCTAGCGTTTCTGATTCTTGTTAAATAATCTGCTATTGGATCTGTGTACATTGTAATGTATTTGCGGTTTTGGTTTTCGATTCCAGTAAATTGGGACCGAACCTGAAACCAATTAAAAATTTACCAACTTGCTTTTTTAACTCCAGGAATCAATCCTTTGTTGGCCATCTCTCTGAACATGACACGAGAGATACCGAATTGACGCATGTACCCTTTAGGTCTTCCCGTAAGCTTACATCTGTTGTGTGCACGGACAGGGGAAGCGTTCTTTGGAAGTTTCTGTAATGCTTCGTAATCTCCAGCTTCTTTTAATGCTTTACGCTTTTCAGCATACTTAGCAATCAATTTAGCTCTTTTGACCTCACGGGCCTTCATTGATTCTTTAGCCATCCTTAGTTCTTTTTAAAGGGTAATCCTAGTTCTGTTAATAATGATTTTGCCTCCTTATCGGTTTCAGCAGAAGTCACAAATGTGATATCCATACCAGAAATTCTGTTTACCTTATCGATATTGATCTCTGGGAAGATAATTTGCTCTGTGATACCTAGGTTGTAGTTGCCACGACCATCAAAACCATTGGCTTTGATACCAGAGAAATCTCTAACTCGTGGTAACGCTGAAGTAACCAAACGATCTAAGAATTCGTACATTCTTTCTCCTCGTAGGGTCACTTTTGCCCCAATAGGCATGCCTTTACGAAGTTTAAAGGAAGCGACGTCTTTCTTAGAGATCGTGGCTATGGCTTTTTGACCAGTGATCATTGTTAACTCATCCACCGCATGGTCGATCAGTTTTTTATCGGCGACAGCGGCACCTACCCCTCTACTCAAAACGATCTTTTCGAGTTTTGGCACCATCATTACATTTTTATAGCCGAATTCATCTGTAAGAGCAGTAACGATTCTGTCCTTGTACTCTTGCTTTAATCTTGGAACGTAAGCCATAACTAAATTACTTCATTTGATTTTTTAGCAAATCTCACTTTCTTGTCTCCTTCCATTCTATAACCTACTCTTGTCGTTTCTCCTTTAGAGGTCAACAATGAAAGGTTAGATATTTGGATCGGAGCTTCTTTCTCGATAATACCACCTTGAGGATTTTGTGCACTTGGCTTAGCATGTTTCTTCACCATGTTCACACCCTCTACGATGGCCTTATTCTTTTCGCGAAAAATACGGATCACCTTGCCTTCTGTACCTTTATGGTCTCCAGCGATCACTTTTACCGTATCTCCTGTTTTGATCTTTAGCTTTGTCATCTTTGATAATGTATTAAAGCACCTCTGGTGCCAATGATACGATCTTCATGAACTGCTTATCACGAAGTTCTCTAGCAACAGGACCAAACACACGGGTTCCTCTCATCTCTCCTGTTGGGTTCAAAAGAACACAAGCATTATCGTCGAAACGAATGTATGACCCATCTGGTCTTCTTACTTCTTTCTTGGTACGAACTACTACTGCTGTAGACACTTGTCCTTTCTTAACGTTTCCGTTTGGAGTTGCATCTTTGACAGTGACAACGATCTTGTCACCAACAGAAGCGTATCTTCTTTTAGTACCTCCTAGAACACGGATGGTCAAAACTTCCTTTGCCCCTGTGTTGTCTGCTACTTTAAGTCTAGATTCTTGTTGTACCATGATTACTTCGCTCTTTCAATGATTTCTACCAATCTCCAACACTTGGACTTACTCAAAGGTCTTGTTTCCATGATCTTTACCGTATCGCCAATGTTGCAATCGTTTTGTTCGTCATGTGCGACATATTTCTTTGTCTTCAATACGAACTTACCGTACATAGGGTGCTTCACCTTTTTGACCTCAGAGACCACGATCGATTTCTGCATCTTGTTGCTGGTTACTACCCCTATTCTTTCTTTACGTAAATTTCTTTTTTCCATCTTTAGCAGGAATCAAATTATTGCGCTGATCTAGCGGTTATCTCAGTTGCGATTCGCGCCACGGTCTTTCTTACAACTCTCAGTTGCATTGGATTCTCAAGTGGCGTGATAGCATGAGCCATTTTTAGATCGGCATAGTTCTTTTTGAACTCACCAAGCTTTTCTTGAAGCTCGGCAGTAGATAATTGTTTAATTTCTGACTGTTTCATAACTTCTTAGTTTAAGCTTCGAAATCTCGAGCCATGACAAACTTGGTTTTAACTGGAAGTTTTTGAGCGGCCAAACGCAATGCTTCTTTAGCTACGTCTAATGGCACACCACCAACTTCGAACATAATTCTGCCAGGTTTAACTACAGCTGCCCAATATTCTGGAGCACCTTTACCTTTACCCATACGTACTTCCAATGGCTTTTTAGTGATAGGCTTGTCTGGAAAGATCTTGATCCATAGTTGTCCTTCTCTCTTCATGTAACGAGTAGCTGCGATACGCGCTGCTTCGATCTGACGAGAAGTGATGAAACTCGAATCTAAAGATTTGATCCCGAACATTCCGTTAGAGAGCTGATGCCCTCTTTGGGAGTTACCTTTCATGCGCCCCTTCTGTACCTTGCGATATTTCGTTCTTTTAGGCTGTAACATTTTTCTTTTACTTTAAAAAATTACTTTTTACGACGTGCCTTTGGCTTTCCTCCTCGGTCTCCACCTTTTCCACCAGACTTCTTGCCCATTCCAACTAGCGGAGAGAGTTCTCTTTTACCGTAGACTTCGCCTTTCATGATCCATACTTTGATACCCAATCTACCATAAGTAGTATGAGCCTCGTGCAAAGCATAGTCAATATCAGCTCTAAATGTCGATAATGGGATGCGACCATCTTTATAAGACTCTGAACGTGCCATTTCAGCACCATTCAAACGTCCTGAGATCTGAATTTTTATCCCCTCACAGTTCATACGCATTGCAGCCGCAATAGCCATTTTGATCGCACGACGATAGCTGATCCTGCTTTCGATTTGTCGGGCAATACTGGCGGCTACGAGATTAGCGTCTAACTCAGGTCTCTTGATCTCAAAGATATTGATCTGCACCTCTTTGTTGGTGATCTTCTTAAGCTCCTCTTTTAGCTTGTCTACCTCCTGTCCGCCTTTTCCAATAATAATACCGGGTCTTGCGGTGGTGATAGTAACGGTTACAAGCTTCAAGGTGCGCTCGATGATCACACGTGACACACTAGCTTTCGATAGACGTGCATGGACGTACTTGCGAATCTTGTCATCTTCGGCAAGTTTATCTCCATAGTCATTACCTCCGTACCAGTTGGATTCCCATCCTCTGATGATACCAAGGCGATTTCCGATCGGATTTGTCTTCTGTCCCATGTCTTACTTAGCTTTGTGTGTTATCTTTTGCTCCCAACACGATCGTTACGTGGTTGGAGCGTTTTCTAATTCTATGTGCGCGACCCTGTGGTGCTGGACGTAGTCTTTTTAACATACTTCCACCATCAACTCGGATCTCCTTTACAAATAGTTCTGCCTCCTCAATGCTTGCCTCTTCGTTCTTCGCTTGCCAGTTAGCGATCGCCGACAGCAAAAGTTTCTCTAAACGACGTGAAGCTTCTTTGGTGCTGAACTTCAAAATAGCAAGCGCATGCTCCACCTTTTGACCTCTGATCTGGTCTGCGACCAATCGCATCTTTCTAGGTGAAGTAGGGCAGTTATTCAACTTTGCAAACGCAACAGACTTCTTAGCCTCCTTAATTTGCTCTGCTCTTTCTCTTTTACGAACTCCCATAGCTACTTATTATTTTTTTCCTTTATTTTTTGCACCAGCGTGTCCACGGAATGAACGTGTTGGTGAAAATTCTCCTAATTTATGACCTACCATGTTCTCTGTGACATAGACTGGTACAAACTGACGACCGTTGTGTACAGCGATTGTTTGCCCGATAAAGTCTGGAGTGATCATCGAAGCTCGAGACCATGTTTTGATCACAGTCTTCTTGCCAGATTCTACATTTGCCTGAACTTTCTTCTCTAGGCTATAGTGTACGTATGGTCCTTTTTTTAGTGAACGTGCCATTTCTTTCCTTTTATTTCTTTCTACGTTCTACAATATACTTGTTGCTCGCCTTGGTCTTCGATCTCGTACGATACCCTTTTGCAGGCAATCCTTTTCTTGATCTTGGGTGACCTCCTGAAGATTTCCCTTCACCACCACCCATTGGGTGATCGACCGGGTTCATCACTACAGGTCTAGTTCTTGGTCTGCGACCTAACCAACGGCTTCTACCCGCCTTTCCAGAAACCAGCAACTGGTGATCTGAGTTGGACACGGCACCGATGGTCGCCAAACAATTCACTAGTATTAATCTGGTCTCGCCAGACGGCAATTTGATCGTAGCATACTTCCCATCTCTTGCCATCAACTGAGCGAAAGCTCCAGCACTACGAGCCATAACAGCTCCTTGACCTGGACGTAACTCAATACAAGAAATGATCGTACCTAGTGGAATAGCACTCAGTGGCAAAGCATTACCGATCTCCGGCTCTACCTCTTCCCCTGAAACAACGTTTTGCCCAACTTGTAGTCCATTTTGAGCAACGATATATCGCTTTTCACCGTCTTTGTACTGAACCAGCGCAATAAACGCTGTTCTGTTTGGATCGTACTCGATCGTTAATACTTCAGCTGGATCGTTAAAACGATTACGCTTGAAGTCGATGATACGATACCTTCTCTTATGACCACCACCTTTGTAGCGCATGGTCATCTTACCTTGACTGTTTCTACCACCAGACCTTTTTTTCGGAGCAAGCAAGCTTTTCTCCGGCTTATCAGTAGTGATCGCGTCAAATCCGTTCACTACTCTAAAACGCTGCCCTGGTGTAATTGGCTTTAATTTTCTTACTGACATTTTCGCCTTTTTACTTAGATATTGCTATAAAAATCTATGATATCTCCTTCCGCTACTTGTACGATCGCTTTTTTGTATCCGCTCGTCTTACCTTGCTGAACACCAGTTCTCGTGTAACGTGTCTTTCTTTTGGGACCATAATTCATTGTACGAACCTTTTCAACATTAACCCCGTAAGTTGCCTCAACGGCTTCCTTGATCTGGATCTTATTTGCTTTTGGATCTACAACGAACGCGTAGCGATTGAAATTCTCGCTATCTGCAGTCGCCTTTTCCGTAATAATAGGTTTTACTAAGATACTCATCGGGTTATTATTTACTTAGGTTTGACTCTATCCCTTCAACAGACCCTTCCAAAAGCACCACGTTATTCGCGTTCATTATCTTGTAAGTACTTAATTCTGAGTTTGTTACAACTTCAACACCCTTCAAATTGCGCGACGACAAATATACATTATTATTAGTGTCGCCCAAGACGAATAGGGCTTTTTTACCTTCTAGCCCTAAAGCATTGAGAACACCAACAAAATCTTTTGTCCTTGGCGCTTCAAAAGTGAAGTCCTCCAATACCACTAACGACTCTGATTGTGCCTTTAACGACAGCGCAGATTTTCGCGCCAATCTCTTCAGGTTTTTATTCAACTTGAAGCTGTAGTTGCGTGGTCTTGGACCAAACACTCTACCTCCTCCTTTGAAGATCGGAGACTTGATGCTACCTGCACGTGCTGTACCGGTACCTTTTTGCTTTTTGATCTTACGGGTACTTCCCACGATCTCAGCACGCTCCTTCGCCTTATGCGTTCCTTGTCTCTGATTTGCAAGATATTGCTTCACATCCAAGTAAAGTGCATTTTCATTAGGCTCTATTCCGAAAACAGCATCAGAAAGCTTTGCCTTTCTACCTGTTTCTTTTCCTTTAATGTTTAAAACTGCTACCTCCATTACTTCTGAATGATTACATAAGCGTTCTTATGGCCAGGAACTGCACCCTTTACAACGAGCAAGTTCTTATCTGCTACCACCTTTAACACTCTCAAGTTTTGAACTTTCACTTTCTCACCACCCATTCTTCCTGCCATGCGCATTCCTTTGAACACACGCGCTGGATATGATGCAGCACCAATAGATCCAGGAGCTCTTAGACGGTTGTGTTGTCCGTGAGTAGCTTGACCTACACCACCAAAACCATGTCTTTTAACCACCCCTTGGAATCCTTTACCTTTGGAAGTACCCGAAACATCTACGAATTCCCCTTCGTTAAAGTGCTCTACTGTGATGGTATCGCCTAATTTGTACTCCTCTTCAAATCCTTGGAACTCGACAACCTTGTACTTAGGCGATGTACCTGCTTTCTTAAAGTGACCATTGGCCGCTTTGGTAGCACGCTTCTCTGCCTTGTCATCGAAACCAAGTTGAAGAGCTTCATACCCGTCAACCTCATTGGTTCTGACTTGGGTAACGACACATGGACCTGCTTCGATAACGGTACATGGGATGTTTTTCCCATTCTCGTCAAAGATGCTAGTCATGCCGATTTTCTTTCCGATTAACCCAGACATAAAAAATTAATTAATTGTTTAAAGTTTATTCAAAATAAAAACACCTATGTACCATAAGTGTTTCAATCTAATTACCCCACTCTACTGCCCAGAGGTGCCAAATAGGCACAATAAGCCCCGCAAATGGTGTGCAAAGGTATTAAATTTTTTGTAAGATTCAACCTCTGAGTCAAATTAATTGCGAACTATTTCGTCAGCATCTAAAAACGACCCCTTTAACACCTTTGAAATAGCCGAATTCACGGCCTCCTCAAAGAATTTTTCACACAAAGACGCCATGTCAAAAATCCATTTTTCGAAGAAGGTAGATTTCATCATCATTAGACTGGAAACGAAAAAGTGCGCGATCACGCGCACTTTTTTCAACTATATCTAAAGTAAAAGTTTATTCTACTTTATACTGGATTCCAGAACTTATCCGAAATGTGTTGAACCAAACTTTCAATTTGCTTTCGCTATTGAAAGTGGTGTTTCATCACACTTTGATCTCTACTTCAACCCCGCTTGGCAACTCCAACTTCATCAAGGCATCGATGGTCTTTGACGAAGAGCTGTAGATGTCCAACAAACGCTTGTAAGAGCTCAATTCAAATTGCTCTCGCGATTTCTTATTGACGTGTGGAGAACGTAGCACAGTAAATATTTTCTTGTGCGTTGGCAATGGAATAGGACCCGTTACAACGGCGCCAGTAGTTTTTACTGTCTTAACGATCTTCTCGGCAGACTTGTCCACCAAGTTGTGATCGTACGATTTTAGTTTTATTCTGATTTTCTGACTCATTTTCTTTGGGATTAAGCGTTAACTGCTCCTTTTACTTCTTTGATCACTTCTTCTGCGATGTTGGTAGGTGTCTCTGCGTAGTGCGAGAACTCCATGGTAGATGTTGCTCTACCAGATGACAATGTTCTCAACGCCGTTACATAACCAAACATCTCTGAAAGTGGCACGTGGGCTTTAACAACCTTAGAACCTGCACGGTCGCTCATGTCGTTTACCTGACCACGACGACGGTTAAGGTCACCTACGATATCACCCATGTTCTCTTCAGGAGTAAGCACTTCGAGTTTCATGATCGGCTCCATAAGAACTGCTCTCGCAGCCTTTGCAGCGGACTTGTAACCCATCTTAGCAGCTAGTTCGAACGAAAGAGAATCAGAATCCACCGCATGGAAAGACCCATCTTTCAGCGTAACTTTCATACTGTCCATCTCAAATCCGGCTAAAGGACCATTTTTCATGGCTTCCTTAAATCCTTTTTCTACTGATGGGATATATTCTTTAGGAATGTTACCTCCTTTGATCAAGTTTACAAACTCAAGACCTTGCTGGCCTTCTTCAGCTGGTTCCATTGTAAATACGATATCTGCGAATTTACCTCGTCCACCAGACTGCTTCTTATAAACCTCTCTATGATCGGCAGTTGCTGTAAGCGCTTCTTTATACTCAACTTGAGGTTGACCTTGGTTAACCTCTACTTTAAACTCACGCTTAAGACGGTCTACAATAATATCTAAGTGAAGCTCGCCCATACCAGAGATGATCGTTTGACCAGAGGCCTCGTCGGTCTTTACCTGGAACGTTGGGTCTTCTTCGGCAAGTTTTGAGAGCGCCATCCCTAGCTTATCAACATCGGCCTTTGTCTTAGGCTCTACCGCGATACCGATTACCGGATCTGGGAAGTCCATAGATTCTAGCACGATTGGATGTTTTTCATCAGACATGGTATCCCCAGTCTTGATATCTTTGAAACCTACCGCAGCTCCAATGTCTCCTGCTTCGATATAATCGATGGCATTTTGTTTATTAGAGTGCATCTGATAGATACGTGAAATACGCTCCTTCTTTCCTGAACGGTTGTTAAGGATGTAAGAACCTGCATCCAAACGACCAGAATAAGCACGAAAGAATGCCAAACGCCCCACAAAGGGGTCGGTAGCAATTTTAAATGCTAGTGCCGCAAACGGCTCCTTCACATCTGGCTTACGGATCTCTTCTTTTTCTGTATCAGGATTTACCCCTATGATACCTTCCTTATCAACTGGCGAAGGCAAATAACGACAAACGGCATCCAATAAGAATTGAACTCCTTTATTTTTAAATGCAGACCCACAGATCATAGGGATGATAGACATGTCCATTACCGCAGCACGAAGTGCAGCAT
Source organism: Sungkyunkwania multivorans (assembly GCF_042675645.1). Taxonomy (NCBI): domain Bacteria; kingdom Pseudomonadati; phylum Bacteroidota; class Flavobacteriia; order Flavobacteriales; family Flavobacteriaceae; genus Sungkyunkwania; species Sungkyunkwania multivorans. Next base: position 222,024 of record NZ_JBHTJH010000001.1, read on the forward strand.
GCACTTCTTCTTCAGTAATAGAATCCTCATCTTCCATGTATTTCTCAAGAAGATCCTCGTCGTAGGCCGCAACTTCTTCGATCAGCTTACCTCTAAGCTCAGCAGCTTCCGCCTTCAACTCTTCTGGTATGTCGATAACATCAAATGTTGCACCTTGAGTCTCATCGTGCCATACGATCGCACGGTTCTTCACCAAGTCGACGATGCCTTTAAAATCGGCCTCATCCCCAATGTTCATTACGATTGGCACAGCGTTAGACCCTAGCATATCCTTCACTTGTTGGCAAACCGCCATAAAGTTAGCTCCTTGACGGTCCATCTTGTTTACAAATCCAATACGTGGAACCTTGTAATTATCGGCCAATCTCCAGTTGGTCTCAGATTGTGGCTCAACACCATCAACCGCACTGAATAAGAATACCAACCCATCCAGCACACGTAAAGAGCGATTTACCTCAACGGTGAAATCAACGTGCCCAGGAGTATCGATTATATTAAAATGGTATCCTTTGGTCTCTGGAGTGGGCTGTCCGTTTTCCAACGGGAAATTCCAAGTACAGGTAGTTGCAGCCGAGGTAATTGTGATACCTCGTTCCTGCTCTTGCTCCATCCAGTCCATCGTCGCAGCACCATCGTGCACTTCACCAATTTTGTGACTTACACCAGTGTAATATAGAATACGCTCGGTAGTTGTTGTCTTACCCGCATCGATGTGAGCAGCAATACCAATGTTTCTTGTAAATTTAAGATCTCTTCCCATCTTTTGTTAAATACTTGTTGTGTGTTTGGATTAAAATCTGAAGTGAGAGAATGCCTTGTTGGCCTCAGCCATTTTATGAGTATCCACCCTTTTCTTTACAGCAGCTCCTTCTTCTTTTGCCGCAGCTAAGATCTCTGAGGCAAGTTTTTGGGCCATTGATTTTTCGTTACGCTTGCGCGCATAACTGATCAACCACTTCATCGCTGTTGATACTTTTCTATCTGGACGGATCTGCATAGGAATCTGAAATGTAGCACCACCAACACGACGGCTGCGAACCTCAACGTGTGGCATAACATTGCTTAGCGCATCTTTCCAAAGCTCTAATCCAGTTTTCTCATCATCTTGTTTCTTCTCTTCTACGATATCGATCGCATCGTAAAACACTTTGAACGCTACTGACTTCTTACCGTCCCACATTAAGTTGTTCACAAAACGCGTCACCAATTGATCATTAAATCTTGGGTCTGGTAAAAGCGGTCTTTTTTTCGCCTGTCTTTTTCTCATGTCTCTTTACATTAAAGTTTTAATGATTACTTTTTTGGGCGTTTTGCACCGTACTTTGAGCGACGTTGCGTTCTACCTTCTACACCGGCAGTATCTAGCGCACCGCGAACGATGTGATATCTAACCCCAGGTAAATCTTTTACTCTTCCGCCTCTAACCAATACTATCGAGTGCTCTTGGAGGTTGTGTCCCTCACCTGGGATGTAAGCGTTAACCTCATTACCATTTGTCAACCTCACCCTTGCAACTTTACGCATTGCAGAGTTAGGTTTTTTTGGTGTTGTGGTGTAAACACGCGTACATACTCCACGTCTTTGTGGACACGAATCCAAAGCAGCCGATTTACTCTTCTTGGTCATCTTGGCCCTTCCTTTTCGTACTAATTGTGAAATAGTTGGCATAAATAAATACTATTATTTAATTAAAAAACCCTCTTTTAGAGGGCTGCAAAGGTAGAAATTATTTTCATCTATTCAAATGGCTTGCTATTTATTTTGCTTTCAACCTACAACAATTCGATACACGACTCCCTATCTGTCGTATCGACCGACACTTGACGAGCTATCGACGATCATGGTGAATCTTGATATGAATCCAAGTATTTGAGTAGCGCAATTACTTGAGAGGGCTCCTTTAAATTCAGTTTTTGTTCCTTGACAAAATCTTTTGCTTTCTGATGATCCGCCTCATCTAAGGCCTCAATGATCTTTTTCTTTCGCAACGACACCGACCTTAAGGTCTCATTCGGTTTTCCGATGAAAAATTCCTCAACCTCGGAAAATCTTGCTGGGAATGACCGCTGGAGCGAATTATATGCTTTTTTCTTTTCCATTATTATTTTCTTCTTTCGGGCATAAAACCAATAGTGATTTCCTTTGAATTGCAAATACATATAACCAATTCGAGACTGTCCTCCATCAGTCTTATATGGAAGGTAGAATAACTCTTGCGCTCCAAACCTACAAGATATCTTACTTGACTTATGCAAGGCATAGACCTCTGCATTCTCGTTTTCGAATTGTTTGAACTCCACCTCGTCATTATAAGCATCAAAACGTGCAAAGATCTCTTTTTCCGCTTTGCCTTCGTACACTATGACCGCTGGAACAAAATTGTCATTTTCAAAAGGGCTTCCTTTGATGTTAGAAACCGAGATCTCCTTTTTGCTGTAAACCTTTCGGCGGAGTTCCTCCCATGCTTTTTGAGCTTGAGGATCCCCGGCTTGTCCGAATGCGGGACGCGTTCCCTGACTAAAAGAAGTGAAATACAATAATCCGATACCAATTATTAAGAATGATTTTTTCATAAGAAATGTGAATAGCATTGCTGAAAGGGTGTCCCCAACATAATTTTTTCGCTTCTAAATATACACAAAGAATTGAGGCAATAAGAATACGTCGCCCATATTTAGATGTGCTCTACTCTTCTACCCCAGCGTATATCTACTCAATTTATTGGTCTAAGTATTTTAATAATTTGATGACTTGCTCTTCACTCTTCAAATCGAGCTTGTGTTCCTTGATGAATTTTTTTGCCTTCTGCTGGTCGCTTTTTATCAACGCAGACAATATCCTCTTTTTACTATTAGGGACCTGTATCAACTTCTTATTAGGTTCCCCGATAAAGAATTCTTTGGTCTCGGAAAAGCGCGCCGGAAACGTCTTATGCAATGAGGTTGTCGCCGTCTTTTTCTCCTTGATCGTTTTCTTGTCCCTCGCATAAAACCAATAACGACTGCCTTCAAATTGTTTCGCCATATATCCTGCTTTCAGTACTCCTTTTTCAAAATATGGGAGATAAAAGTAGTTGTCGTTACCAATGCGACAGGATAGATTTGCTGATTTCAACAGGGCGTATCGCTCTGCATTCTCTTTGTTGAATTCTTTAAATTCGACCTCGTCATTATAAGCATCATATCGAGCGAAACACTCCTTCTCGATCTGACCGTCATACATCAGCGTTGCCGGTAAAAAATTATCATTTGAATATGGGCTTCCTTTTACATCCGAAATGGTGATCATTTCCTTATTGTAGATTTTTTTTCGCAGCGCATCCCAGCCTTTCTGAGCTTGGGGATCACCCTCTAGGCTAAATCCATTATTCGAAAATTGCGTATTCCCACCTCTTACTGGAGATCCGAATTTGGCACCAAGGTCATTTTGGGAGAAAGAAACTCCCCAGAAAAAGGTAAGCAATATGGCGACTACGACTGAATAATTTTTCATTTGTCAATTCTTTTTGAGTTTAAACAATGTTATTATGACCTATCAAACAGCGTTTTTAGCTAGATTATGGATGGTCACTCAATAAATACATAACTTGCTTTCAAATTTTTTGATAAAATTTGAGTTTTCATAAACCAAGGACATCCTTAAATGTACGAAAAATTGAGCTTTACCATCTTTAAAACAGCACTTTTCACCATCCTTGGGATACTCCTACTGAATACAGAGCGAGGTCTGGCTCAGGAATTACGGTTGATGATCTTTCCAGAAAATGCCAAAGACACGACTCTGGTAGACTCGGTTGGATACCTGAAGACTTTTGAAGACTATGTTGCCATGACCAAAGAATTGAGCCGCTTTTCTGACAAGCTAAGCAAGATCGGTTATTTTGAGAATTATTTTTATCCACCAACATTCTCTAACGATTCTATCTTTATCTCGAACATCGTGCTAGGAGAGCGAAAGACCCACATCAACGTGATCCTTCCTTCAGGTCCAGAGAGAAGGTTGATAAAAGGCAGCCGGTTTGTAACCTCCGACACCGTAAAACTTAAGATCAGAGAATACCAAAAACTCATCGACCAGCTTTTATATGACCTTGAGAAAAGGGGCAATATCTTTGATGTCATTCAATTGAAAAATATCAAGATAGAGGACAATGAGGTATATGGAGATTTAACGATCGACCTGAAAACACCTCGCAGCATTGATGACATTATCATAAAAGGCTATGACAAGTTCCCCTTTTCGTTTATAAAGTACACCTCGAAATTGAAGAGCGGCAAGCCGCTTGACCGCGAAATGATAGAAAATGAGAGCAACTCCCTCAATACACTGCCATTTATAAATCAATTAAAGCCTCCCGAAATATTATTTGAAAAAGACAGCAGTACGGTATTTCTTTATTTCGAAAAGACCAAGAGCAATTATTTTGATGGTTTTATCGGCTTCTCCAACGACGACACGACTAACAACATTCAATTGAATGGCTATGTGGACCTAAGGCTTGTGAACAATTTGGATAGAGGAGAACAATTAAACATTCTATGGAAGAATGATGGGAACGAACAAACTAGATTTCGGGCATTGCTAGACCTCCCATTCATTTTCAAATCCCCCCTGGGCGTGGGAGCATCGCTGGACATCTTCCGAAAGGACTCTACTTTTCTTAATACCGAAGTAAAACTGAAGCTCAACTACCAATTGTCGCCACGAGGACGTGTTAGCCTAGGAATAACACAATACGAATCCAATGACCTACTGGATAATTCCCTTATGAGTGTAGATGATCTTGAAGCGACCAAGATAAACCTTGGATACACCTATATTTTGCCCAATCTCGACGATGCGCTATTTAGAAATAAGGCTACTGTTTTCTTAGAGACCAATTTTGGTAACAGAGATAGCGACTTAGGAGGCGAAACGCAATATTCAATAGAATTAAACGCCAATTATTTGTGGAAGATAAATTTCAGAAATCGCATCTTCATCAACAATGCCACGTCTTTTTTAAACTCTAACAATTATTTTGACAACGAAAAATTTAGACTTGGAGGCATCAATTCTATCAGAGGATTCAACGAAAATTCGTTGGAAGCGACCTTCTTCTCATACCTCAATACCGAGTACAGATTTCTACTTTCCAGCAATACCTACATCAACTCGATCTTCGATGTAGGATATCTACAAGACGATCTTTTAAAGACAAAAAACAATCTTCTCGGTTTCGGGCTTGGATTGGGTATCAATTCTAACGCAGGACTTTTTAGACTCAATTATGCGCTTGGAAAGAGCAACGATTCTAGATTAAAATTTACGGATGCGAAAGTCCACATTAGTTTTTCTTCGATATTCTAAGATTATTTGTTAATCTGCTAGCATTTTAAGAATTCTTAACAGTTTTAAGTGAAAAAAATTGGATAATTAACATGGAATTATGACTTTTGAGTATAGCTAATTCAAATAACTTAAACATGAAAACAAAGTTTAGTGGGATTTTAACGCTTTTACTAGCGTTTATTACGCAACTAACGCTCGCTCAGCAAATGACCGTCAGTGGTACGGTCACCGATGCAAGCGGCGTGCCATTGCCAGGAGCCACTGTTGTCGTCAAAGGCACATCGACAGGGACTTCTACCGATTTCGATGGGAATTACTCCATTGAAGTGAGCCAAGGCGGCGTCCTTGAGTTCAGTTATGTAGGTTACACCTCGCAGGAAGTGACGGTAGGTGCCTCCAACAACATTAATGTTCAACTTCAAGAGGGCACACAACTAGAAGAGGTTGTTGTTACCGCCCTCGGTATCAAAAAGGAAAAGCAAGCGCTGGGATATTCGGTGGCTGAAGTTGGCTCCGAACAATTGGAGCAACGCGCCGAAGGAGATATCGCTCGTGTTCTTACTGGAAAAGCTTCCGGTGTGAACATCAACCAGCAAAGTGGCCTTTCCGGTTCGGGCACCAATATTGTGATTAGAGGTTTTAGCTCGTTCACAGGAAGTAATCAACCACTTTTTATCGTAGATGGAGTACCCTTTAGTATTGACACCAACCCAGGTGGTGACTTTATCGATGGAAACAATGGTTCGAGTAGGTTTTTGGACCTCGACCCAAACAGCATTGAAAGTGTTAACGTACTTAAAGGACTGGCCGCTGCGACACTATACGGGTCGCAAGGTAAGAATGGTGTCATTCTGATCACTACAAAAAGTGGCGCAACCGGTGGTACCGTAAAGAAGACCGAAGTGACCGTGACCTCGTCTTTCTTTTTCAATGAGATCGCTTCTTTACCTGACTATCAAGACGAATATGGTAACGGTTTTGACCAAGCATTCGGCTGGTTCTTCTCTAACTGGGGACCTAGCTTCAGTGAAGGTGGTGCTTCTGGGTGGGGGCAAAGTAATGCCATTAATGGTACGCTTTCCGGGACCCCAGGATTCTTAAGACATCCATATAGTACTGCGGCTTCTGCGACAGGTATCCCTGCGGCATTCCCAGAATTTCAAGGTGCGCTTTACGAATGGAGACCTTACGACAGTGTTGAAAAATTCTTTAGAACAGGGACCGTAATTAACACCTCGATCAATGTACGAGGAGCATCCGACAATGGTAAGGTAAGCTATAATGCAAATTATGGCTATTTGGAAGACCAAGGATTTACACCGGGCAACTCTGTGAAAAGAAACAACTTAGGCGTTGGAGGTAGAGCGGAACTTTCTAACAAATTTACTGTTAGTGGTGTTCTTAACTTTGCAAGGACCAAATTTACCTCGCCACCAGTTGCCTTAAGCCAAGGTAACGGTGCTACAGGTGCAGGTTCCTCCATCTTTGGAGACCTATGGTTTACTCCGAGAAGTATTGACATTCAAGGTTTGCCTTTCCAAAATCCTCTAACAGGAGGTAGTGTCTATTACCGTCAAAACAATAGTATTCAGCATCCGCTATGGACGTTGAACAACTCTGGTAGCATCCAACAAACCAACAGGGTATTTGGTACTGCTTCTTTGACTTATAGCTTCAATGATAATTTGAATTTATCCTATAGAGCTGGTATTGATGTTTATAGTGAAAACAACACCAACTTCCAAAACAAGGGAGGTATCAATAGTAACAGTGGAGACATTCGATTGGCAAGTGGTATTTATGAGACTTGGAATAATACCAACACCATTTGGGATCACAACTTGGTCCTTGCTGGCGACTATGATCTGACCGAAGATATCGGATTCGCTTTCACCGCTGGGGGAACCTCAAGACGCGAGATCTTTGACCAAAATGGTACTTTAAGTGATGGACAGCAAGTTTTTGGAGTCCTGAGACATTTTAATTTCTTAAACCAGAATGAACGTCAATTTTTCAGTCAGAGGAATCTTGTCGGTGTATACGGACAAGCAGATTTTGACTATAAAAATATGGTGTACTTGAACTTGGCAGGTAGAAACGACTGGGTATCTAACTTTGCAAAAGCAAATCGCAGTCTATTCTATCCTAGTGCTAGTTTATCGTTCATTCCCACCTCGGCCTTTGAAGGACTGAAAAGTGAAAATGGACTAAACTATTTAAAACTTAGATTAGGTTATGGTACATCTGCAAACTTCGATGCAGGGAGCGCTTATCCAACGGTGGGAACGTTGGTGTTGAACACTCAGGACAATCAAGATGAAACAGGCGTGAATATCGTTTCGAATACAACAGGTACACGTTTGGCAAATCCGGATCTGAAGCCGGAGCGTCTTAATGAGATCGAGCTAGGTTTGGAATCTAGATTTTTGAACAACCGCGTCAACCTTGACCTGTCTGTTTACAAGAGAATAACGGAAGACCTCATCATCGATCGTCCATTAGACCCTGCTACAGGCAATACCGTAGTGGCGACGAACATCGGTGAAATACAAAGTGATGGTATAGAACTTGACCTCGGAGTCGACTGGTTCAGAGGAGCAGAAGAGGGTGATTTCAACTGGAATACCAATGTAAATTTCACCGCTTACGAAACCACTGTAGAAGATCTAGGTTTAGATACGGATCTAGTAGTTTATTCAGGATTTACGAATCTTGGTAATGCAGCTATCGAAGGCGAACCTCTGGGTGTATTCTTCGGAAGCAAGATCCAAAGAGACGACAATGGTAACTTTGTAGTCGGGGCAGATGGAAATTATATCCAAGATCCCGAAGATGGCGTTATAGGTGATCCAAATCCTGATTGGGTAATGAACTTGCAGAATAGTATCTCGTATAAGAATTTCACGCTTGGTTTCCTTCTTAACTACACCAGTGGTGGCGATATCTATTCCAGTACGATCTCAACACTCCTTGGTAGAGGTTTGATCACCGAAACCATTGACAGAGAGAATACATTCATTCTGCCAGGAGTATTGCAGAATGGAGACCCTAACAATGTTCAGATCAACAACTCAACGTATTACTTCAGTAATATTTTGTTTGGGCCAAGTGAGCTTCAAGTATATGACGCCACAACCATTAGGCTACAAGAACTTTCTTTGAGCTATTCCTTGCCTAAAAAGGTTTTGGATAGAACTCCATTTGGTTCCCTAAGCTTTACGATAACGGGCAACAATCTTTGGTTTGATGCTATCAATACTCCGGATGGAGCTAATTTTGACCCTAACACCTCTGGTCTAGGGGTAGGAAACGGATTTGGATTTGATTTCCTAAACGGACCTAGCGCAAGAAGATATGGGCTAAGTGTAAAGGCAACATTCTAAAAGTTAAAAAAATTATCAAATGAAAAAAATGAAAAAACATATAGTTTTTAGTCTTCTCGCAGGATTCGTAGGTTTTACTGCTTGTGAGAGCTTAGAACTTGATCTAACAGAAAATCCCAATGCCCTTGTAGACTCTCAGGCGGATGTTGACTTTTTCCTCAACTCTATCCAAGAAGATTTTGTAAGGCATCTCGATGGGGATGCGAATTTTGACCCTAATGACAACTTCGTCTCTGGTGGTAACACCAACGGAGATGGCCTGTCCAATATAGGACTCGAGTTGACACGGGTAGATAACTTAAACGGGCGTCAATATTTAAGCGCTTACCAAGGAAGTGATTTCAACGACGAATGGACCAATGCATATACTGGAATCTTAAAAGATATTCGCACCATGACCCCGTTGGCAGAAGCCGCCGACCAGGTTCATCATATAGGTATTGCCCAGTTCATTGAAGCGTATGTGATCAGTTCTTTAGTGGACTTCTTTGGAGATATCCCATATGATGAAGCATTACAAGGAACTGCAAACCTTAATCCTAATGTAGATGGAGGTGCCTCAGTATATGATGCTGCACTTACGCTATTGGATGCTGCAATTGCCAATTTTGAAGCTTCCGCTTCTTCCGATCCGGCGTACGACTTGTTTTACGACAATGATTATGACGCATGGGTTACAGCGGCAAACACCCTTAAAATGAAGCTATACCTTCAGAGAAGGCTTGTGGACGGTTCCGCTTTGTCCAGTTTTCAAACGATTGTCGATGCTGGTGACTACATCACGACAACTGGTGAAGACTTTGAATATAAATGGGGAGCTACGAGCGTAACCAATCCAGATACAAGACATCCGAGATACGGGTTAAATTATCAAGCAGCAGGTGCTGGTGATTATATGTCCAACTGGTTGATGAATTTCATGGACACTACAGATGACCCACGAATCAGATACTATTATTACAGACAGACCGATGCCGTTCCTGGAGCTGATATTGCACCAAACGAAGAGGTTTTAAACTGCTCTTTAGAAGCCCCTCCACAACATTATATCGACGGTGGCTTTACTTTTTGCTATCTTAGAAATGGATATTGGGGCCGTGACCACGGTGATACCGATGGTGTACCACCAGACGGTTTCTTGAGAACGACTTATGGTGTTTATCCTTATGGTGGCCGTTTCGATGATGACAGCTTCCAAGGTATTGGCCCTGGACAAGGAGGTGCCGGTGCCGGTATCACTCCTATCGTTACAGCTACCTTGGTAGATTTCATGGTAGCAGAAAAGGAAATGGTCGAAAATGATCCAGCAGGAGCAGCCATCGCGCTTGAAGCAGGGATGAGAAAATCGATAGCAAAGGCAATGAGTTTTGGCTCATTGGACTCTGGAGCTGATTTCTCTTTTGCCCCATCCATGACAGATGTAGATACCTACGTACAATCGATCATCGATGCTTTTAACGACGCAACGGCGATGGAAGACAAGTGGGACATTCTTGGTGAACAGTACTTAATTGCACAATTTGGCATGGGTGTGGATTGCTATAACTTCTATAGAAGAACAGGGTATCCAAGAACATTACAGCCAAATCTAGAGCCAGACCCTGGCACATTTATCAGGTCGATGTTCTATCCATCAAATGTGGTAAACACAAATTCGAGCATTAGTCAAAAAGGAGATCAGACACAGACCGTGTTCTGGGATAACAACCCTACTGCTCCAGAGGCAAATTAATTATAAAAATGATTAAAATTATCAATGATATGAAAAGCATAAAACATTTGTTTGCCATAACGTGTGCCGGTGTCTTGCTACTTGCGTGTAGTGCAGATGACAAAACGGTGGATACCGTGACCGCAAACACAACATTTGGAGCTGTTCTCAGAACGATCGACCAGGATGGTGCCTTCGATATGTTCAGAGTCCAAAACTCCTTGGACCTTGAATTAGAGGAACAAGACAAAGAGGGCGGTGCCCTGCTAGATCGAGTAGAGTTGACTGTCAGCTTTATCGATAATAACTTCTTAGATGAAGATAATGAAACTGATAGAGAATCGGTATTGAATACACCTTTCGGGACCATTCAAAGAGATGCCTTTGCTCCTGGTGGTGATTTGGGATTACTTAGAACTTCCTATTCATATACCATGCAAGAGGCGCTCACAGCTATGGGAGTCAACCTAACACAAGTGTTGCCTGGTGACCAGATCGCCCTTGACCTAGAATTGTTCCTAACGGATGGTCGGTCTTTTGATGCTTCTACCGCTTCGGGTAATGTGAGTGGAGGATCTTTCTTTAGTTCTCCATTCCAATATACGCTGACTATAGACGATGGCGTTGATTTTTCTATCTCCAACGTTAGAGCTGAAGGAATAACAGTTGCCGACGCCACAGGTATCAACATCAATCCAACGGCAACCAATGGTTCGTACCACGTGGATATCAGTATCGACGATGACGAGGATGGCGCCCAGCTGCAGACGCTTAATATCTATCGAGAGTTCGTTGATCGTTCTATTGACGATACGGGAACTGACCTTTCACAAGATGAAGCGCTCTTCGATTCATATACGATCTCTAGTTTACCATTAGTTGATGGTGCAAGAACCTTGAATCTCGAGTACACATTGATGAGCCTGTATAATGGCTTAACGTTCACTGACCTTGGATTGAATGATGAATTCAATTTGAGGTACGAGCTTGTGACAGCCGATGGAAGAATCATTACTACCGATAGCGATGGATCTGAATATTATGTTCGCATCAATGTGCTCGACTGTAATCTCTTGAATGCTACCGCACCCGTTTCAGGTGAATACACGATCAAATTCTTTGACAGCTTTGGTGATGGATGGGATGGCGCAGAGATCACCGTTTCTATAGATGGTGCTCTTCCAGCAACTCCATATACGTTGTTAGCTGGCAGTGCAGGTGAGGCAAAATTCACAGTGCCAGATGGAGCAACAGATCTTGTTGTCTCTTATGTTGATGGTAATTTTGAAGAAGAACACAGCTATCAGATCATAGCACCAAATGGCTTTACGGCCGCCGAGGATGGTCCTAACCCTAGAGTCGGCCCAATTCCACTAGCAGTTTGTGAATAATTAGATGCTTGATCATCATAAAAAGCAGGTTCTAAATTTGGAACCTGCTTTTTTATTAATTGTATTTTTGCAAAACACAATCCATCAGAATGACTGAATTGACCAACATCTATGGCCTACGAGCCATTATCGAAGCTATAGAATCTGGAGAGAACATCGACAAGATCTTTCTTCAACGTGGCCTAAAGGGTGATCTGTTCAAGAGACTAGAGCAACTAAGCCAAAATAACAACATCAACCTTTCTTATGTTCCACAACAAAAATTGGACCGTTTGTCCAAGCGCAACCATCAAGGAGCCATCGCGTATATCGCCCCGATCGCCTTTGTGGATATCGACGATCTTATCACTAACGCTTTAAATACCGATCGACCTCCGCTGTTCTTGCTTTTGGATCAATTGTCCGATGTCCGAAACTTTGGTGCTATCATTAGAACCGCCGAATGTACTGGTGTGAACGGCATCATTATTCAAAAGAAAGGTGGAGCACCCATCAATGCAGACACGATCAAAACCTCGGCTGGCGCGATATTCAAAATTCCTATCTGCAAAGTCGACCATATCAAAGATGCTATTTATCATCTTCAATCTGCCGATATCCAAGTAGTGGCCGCAACAGAAAAGGCCTCAAAGGACATCTATGATCTAGACCTCAAATCGGCAACAGCTATTGTCATGGGCTCAGAAGGTAAAGGAATTAATCCTTCAGTACTAAAGATCGTAGACCATCATGGGAAACTACCAATTCTGGGAGAGATAGCGTCTTTGAATGTATCGGTGGCCTGCGGCGCCATTCTTTATGAAACAGTAAGGCAACGCAAACAATAAACACTTCCGCAGTAAGTGCACACGGCATTCATCGAAAAAACATATTGATATCAAGTACCTTTATCCGCTAAAATAACCAAATGGCACGTGCGATTCTCGCAATAATTTGCCTGACGACAGTAAGCTTTAAATCTTGATTATCGATTAAAAATTTATATCTTTCAATCCAATAAATTTCATCCTTTTTAGACCAATGAGAAAACTTCTTTTGTGCATATCGGCATTGTATATTTCCCTTAGTTGTATGCACGAAAAAAAGTCCATTGCAAAAGAGGAAAATTCAGAAGTCGTCTTCGAAAAGATACCATCTTCAACAAGTGGAATTGATTTCGCCAATACGATCACTCATGACGTAGCGACCAAGGAAAACCTTTTTGACTATGATTATTTCTATAACGGTGCCGGCGTTGGAATGGCAGACATCAATAACGATGGCCTGCTCGACCTTTTCTTCTGTGGCAATCAAACTCCAAACAAACTTTATCTGAACAAAGGCAACCTCAAGTTTGAGGACATTTCAAAAAAGGCTGGTATCAACAAAGGAAAACAATGGGCAAATGGCGTGACTTTTGCCGATGTTAACAATGACGGTTGGCTGGATATTTATGTGTCCCAAGGAGGACCAAAAAACAGACAGGCCCGGAAGAATCTCCTATTTATCAACCAAAAGGACAACACCTTTAAAGAACATGCCGAGACGCTAGGATTAGCCGATCAAGGCATCAGCACACAAGCTGTTTTTTTTGATTATGACAAGGACGGAGATCTGGATTGTCTGGTCTCCAATGAAAATGAACTATATGGTCTTGGGCCTATCCCCTTCTATAAAAAAGTACTGAGTGACCCAGAACTCCTATATTATAGCTGCGCACATCTCTACAAGAATGAAAATGGAAAATTTGTGGATGTTACTCAAAACACAAATTTGATGCAGCCAGCATTTGGGCTTGGAGCCATTGTAAGTGATATCGACGATGATGGCTGGTTGGACATCTACATTGCCAATGATTATTTTATTCCAGACGCCATCTATATCAACAACAAAGACGGAAGCTTTACCGATCGCGTAAAAGAATTGACCAATCAGGTTTCCTTTTATGGTATGGGTGTAGATATGGCAGATGCGAATAACGACGGACTTCAAGATATTTTTGTCCTTGATATGGCCTCTTCCGACCACGTGCGATCAAAAACACTCATGGCCTCGATGAATGTCACCCAATTTGACCTATTGACCAAAACGATCAATTTCCCGCATCAGTATATGTTCAACTCATTACAGTTAAATGTAGGAAACAACAAATTTCATAATATCTCACAATTGAGTGGCCTGTCCAAAACAGATTGGAGTTGGGCCGGTCTCCTCGTTGATCTGAACAATGATGAGGACAAGGATATCTATGTCACCAATGGTTACCGACGCTATGCTCTGGACAACGATTCTAAATTAAAGATAAAGGAGGAACAGAAACGTTATGGAGGAAAGGTGCCTTTACGGATAAAGAAACAGCTTTATGACGCGCTTCCCTCAGAAAAATTATCGAATATCTTATTCGAAGGCGGCAACGGTCTACACTTTGAGAACGCCACCAAAGCGTGGGGCCTGTACGATCCATCGTTCTCAAACGGTGCCACCGTAGGTGATCTCGATAACGATGGTGACTTGGAGATCGTGGTGAACAATATGGATGAACCTGCATTTTTATATAAGAATCTTTCTAACGAAAAGCATCTTGGAAACTATTTGACAGTAAACCTGAATGCCAAACTCTCTGAATGCTTTGCAAAAGTAAGTTTACATTACGATGGCAAGCAACAACTTGTCGAAACCAAAAGAGTGCGCGGCTATTTATCAGCATTGGAAAATAATGCTCATTTCGGACTCGCTTCAACCAAGACCATTGACACTGTTAGAGTGGTTTGGCCTTCTGGTCTGTATGAGGAAAAATATGATGTTGCTGCAAATCGATCGATCACCTTTAACGAAACAGACGCGACGACAGCCTTTATTAAAAGAGAAGACATCTCCGACCTTAAACATGTTGAGCCAAAGACCTTGGGACTTGAATTTGTGCATACAGAAAATGAGTATTCCGACTTCGAATCTGAAATACTTTTACCTTACAAACAATCTACGCTGGGACCATTTATCACCAAAGGAGATCTTAATGGGGATGGGAAGGAAGACCTCTTTATCGGAGGAGCGGCTGGTCAAGCTGGCGCTCTGTTCATTCAGAATAGTAAAGGATTTGAAAGAGTGAGATCAAAAGCACTAGAGACAGACGCACCATGTGAAGACATGGAGGCGCTGTTTGTAGACATCGATAACGATGGCGATATCGATCTCTATGTCGTTAGTGGTGGCAACGAATTTGATGAAGGAGATGCTAGGTTAAAAGACCGACTGTACCTAAATATCGATGGCACCTTACAAAAGGCAGATGATTCAGAACACCTTTCCCCCTATTTCGGGAAATCGATCGCTGCCATAGACTATGATAAGGATGGTGACAAAGATCTGGTGATCGGCAACAGAATAATAACGAAGAATTATCCCAGATATGCACCTTCCATCATCTATGAGAACGTTAACGGTACGCTAAAGGACGTAACAGAGAATATCGCGCCTTCACTTAAGGATATTGGCATCATTAACAAGGTGATCGCTACAGACTTTAATAATGATGGCTGGGAAGATCTGATCGCTGTTGGAGAATGGTCGCATGTCGCCCTTCTTAGAAATGAGCGGGGGACATTTAAAGACGTATCTGGCGAACTGGGCCTGAAGGATACTAAAGGATGGTGGTTTACTGTAAAAGAGACCGATCTGAATAACGACGGATTCAAAGATTATGTGGTAGGCAATGTTGGACTCAATATCAAATTCAAAGCTTCGTTTGAAAAACCGCTGAAGGTATTTGCCAATGACTTTGACAACAACGGCACTCCAGATATCGTCCTAAGTAAAAAATACAAGGACGACTATGTGCCTGTACGGGGTAGAGAGTGCTCATCGCAACAGATGCCATTTATCGCCGAAAAATTTCAGAGCTATAGCGAATTTGCCAATGCCTCCCTAGTTGACGTATACGGAAAGGGCATCGATACGGCCTACAAGGCGGAGGTGAATGAATTTAGGTCTATGGTGCTGCTCAACGATGCAGGGCAGCGTTTCAAGATGCTACCACTCCCCGAAATTGCCCAAACCTTTCCTTTGATGGATGCTTCCTTCTTTGACCTTAACAAGGATGGTTTCGAAGATGTGATTCTCGTCGGTAATATCTACAACACCGAGGTTGAAACTCCTCGTTTGGATGCAGGCGCTGGTTTGGTATTGTATGCCAATGGCATCGATGGCTACGAAACAGGGTTGACATCAGGATCACATCTACATATACAAGGTAACTTGAAATCGTCTTCCATCATCAAACACCAAATACTCGAAAAATATCTACTTCTCTGTGGAAGAAATGATGGGCAAGTGGCAGTGAAACACATTTCGCAATAACACCATCATTTATTTGCCTACCTATTTCCCGTAGATTTTTGAGCAAAAAACCCTTGTCCAAGCTGAGAAATTCGCATGTAACGTATAAATCCAATTAATATTTCATAAGATTTATAACATTAACATATAAAAACTTGGAAAATTAACACACTTTCAAGACTTTTGGTTAAAATTTTATAAAATAACCGCAACATGAAAAAAACTTTCCGTAGAATTTTAACACTATTGATAGTGTTTATGACGCAACTAGCGCTTGCACAAGAAAAGACCGTGACGGGTACTGTTTCTGATGAGAGCGGAGTTCCGTTACCTGGGGCCAATGTTATAATACAAGGGACGTCAACGGGTACAACCACAGATTTTGATGGAAACTACGCCATCCAAGTAAACCAAGGCCAAACGTTGGAGTTTAGCTATGTAGGATATGCGACACAAGCTATACCTGTAGGATCTAACAACGCTATTAACGTATCACTTGCACCCGACAACCAACTAGAAGAGGTGATCGTGACCGCTGTCGGTATCAAAAGAAAACCCGATGAGATCACTACGGCCTATGAAAGTCTTAAATCGGACGAGATCACCGCTGCGAACAACCCAGATGCTGTGCAGGCATTAGCCGGTAAGGTCTCTGGTCTACAGATCAACACCACGGGAGCTGGAGTTACACCAAACACACAGATCTTATTGAGGGGTACTAAATCTTTGACAGGAGATAATGAAGCATTGATCGTAATTGACAATGTGATTTCCACGGCAACCGTATTTGCCAACCTTGACCCAGAGGTCATCGAATCGGTAAACGTACTTAAAGGCCCTAACGGAGCTGCGCTTTACGGTTCTCGAGGTGGTAACGGTGTAATCATTGTAAATACCAAAAAGGGAAACAATGCAAGAGGAAAGGTCACTGTAGGTATCACCTCATCGGTGACGTTCGAGGATATCGCCTTCTTACCAGAATTACAAGATCGATATGGTAAAGGATATTGGGGAGAGATCGATGCTTTTGATCAAGGTTCTTGGGGGCCAGAGTATGACGGTTCTACACAACCGGTAGGATTGCCATTCCCAACCTTTAACGATTTTAGAACGTATACTTACGAATTTATCGAAGATAACATCGACCCATTTTTCAATACAGGTATCACCACTCAAAATACGATCACCGTATCCGGTGGGGATAATGAAGGTTATTTTACGCTTTCTGGAAACAAGAGAGATACCGAAGGGGTTCTTCCTGGTGATAAGTACGTAAAAGATTTCTTCACTTTAAATGGTGGGAAAACATTTGGAAAATTAGCAGTAAGTGGTATCGCCAGATTTACGAAAGAGAAACAAAATACGGTATCTGCATATGACAACGACTCAGATCAAGTAGATGAGAGAAACGTATATCAGCAATTATTACAAGTTCCTAGCGATATTGTCATCGAGGATTTTAGTTCTGGAGACAATGGCGACCACTGGACGGCTTTTGGTGATAGTCCATATTGGGTATTGAATAACTCGAGATTCAATCTCAGAAGAACTATAACCGATCTATCGGGAGAAATATCCTATCAATTCAGCGACAATATATCTTCGGTATTACGAGGTAATGTCGTAAATTCTGATTCTGACTTCATCGATTACCTAAATGCCTATACAGCTCCTTTCACTATTACGGGAGATGGTAGAAACATCCAATCGAATCTTGAAATTCAAACTGCTAGAAGTGAGCGATACTATATCGATCTCATCAATAACTTCAACTATACATTGACCGACAATATCGAATTAAAATCTTTAATCGGTTTTAACTTTACCGAAGCAAGATCATTCGTTCAAAATACCTTTGGGTCGCAGCTCACTGTTCCAGGATTATATGTTTCTAGTAATATTTCTAGTGGTATCAATATTCAAGACAGGCGAACGGCACAAAGGTCTAATTCGATTTTCGCCAATGTGGATTTGAGCTATAAGGACTTTCTGTTTCTTAATTTGACCGCAAGGAATGAGTGGAATTCGTTACTTCAATCATCTTCTACAGGTAGTACAGGGGATATCGGCATTTTCTATCCTTCTGCGGGTGTTTCTTTTATTCCAACCAAGGCTTTCCCTGAGATGAAAGGTAAATTCTTGCATAAGGCAAAGCTTTCAGGTTCCTACGTACAAGTAGGTAACTTAGGTGCACTTGACCCTCATGATCTTTTTGATGTTGGAATACAGGCAAATGGTTTTCCATATTCTATTACCGGACTTAACTCTTTTGTAGCTCCTGCGACGACCTCTTCCGCGACTCTAGAGCCTGAATTTGTTACAACTATTGAAGCTAATCTTAACTTAGAGCTTCTTAACTTGAACGGCTATCCAAGAATCACGCTAGATGGTTCCGCATCCTTCTATACCAACGACAACCAGATACTTGGCACTAGCGTGTCTAGTTCAACAGGTGTTAATACAGCAATCTTGAATGTTGGTGAAACTGAAACGAAGGCATTCGAAGTGGACCTAGGCTTAACACCCCTAAGAAATGAAAATTTCAACTGGAATATCAATCTTGGCTATAGTACCGCGCAAACCACTGTAAATAAAGTAACAGACCAATCCAGCTCCTTACTAACTCGAGGAGGTGTTCCGGGAATCTATGCTATCGAAGGCCAAGAATTTCCATTGATTCAAGGTACCTTTTATGAGCGTGACGACCAAGGACGTGTAGTCCTTGATGCGGATGGCTCTCCAAGAGTAGGTTCGGGAATCAAAGTTCTTGGACAAGTAAATCCAGATTATATCTTAAACTTTGCAACGCAATTCTCGTATAAGGGCTTCACTTTTAGTGCAACTGCCGATTATAGAACGGGACACTCATTCTATTCTAACATCTATAACAACCTTACTGGTCAAGGAAGAAGTTTTGTAACTGCCGAAAACGGTCGTGGGCATTTTATCTTCCCTAACTCTACAGTAGCAGGAAGCGGTGTTACGAATACTACCCTACTTACAGGTCCATCTTATGGAGGTCCTTCGGAGTATGCCGAGTATCAGTCGTTTATTCAGAGTCCAGATTTTCTGGGTGTAGATGAAAACTTTATCGTGGATGCGACTGCCTTTAAGCTAAGGGAGGTATCTATCGGATATTCTATCCCAAGCAAATTCCTTGATAAAACTGTATTTCAAGCAATTTCCTTTGGTATTAGTGGAAGAAACTTGTTGATCGTTTTACCTAAGGAAAATCGAGGATATAACGATCCTGAATTTGGAACTGGAATCGGAAATTTTGGAGCAACGCCTCCAACCAGATTTTACGCAATGAATGTTAATTTAACTTTTTAAGTAATGACTATTAAATCAATAGCGATGAAAACTCTCAATAAATTATTAAGAATAGCTACAGTAACTGGTTTAATATGTTTCACTACTATATCCTGTGAGAATGTATTGGTCAACGAGGACCCTAACGGAACCATCATAGACGATCTGTCTCCTGAGGTGGTAATGCCAGGGGCTCAAACCAGACCGAGCCAAGTTTTTATGACACGAATGAATCAGTTGGGAAATACCATGATCGCCACTTGGTCCGGTAATGCCCAACAAATTCAAGCACCTTTTTTTACTGAATTCTCCTATCAGATCACCCCAGACTTCTATGATGAAATTTGGGATAGAATGTTCGTGAGAGCTAGTAACCTTACCAATATTTCTAATTTTAGTGGCGCTGGTAACTATGACTATTTTAAGGCCGCCGCTAAGATCCTTAGAGCCTTTTACTTTCAATATCTAGTTGACATCTATGGCGATATCCCTTATACAGAATCGCATCTAAGAGGAGACAATCTCTTCCCAAGCTATGATGACCAAGAAGATATCTACAGACTGTTGGTGGACGAAGTGGATGAGGCCATTGACCTGATCAACAATACCGATACCGCAACCGCTATCGATATGGGCGGCAATGATGTAATGCTAAATGGAGATATGACTGGTTGGAAAAAGTTTGGTTATACCGTGAAGTTAAGACTGCTAGTTCGTTTGATGGAACTTGCAGAAACCGATGGAGCGACCCAAACGTATATCCAAGAGGAGTTTGCCAATCTAAACGGCCCAGATGCTATCTTCCTTGACCTTGGAGAAGATGTTACTATCAATCCTGGCTATAGCGATGAAAGCACACGTATGAATCCATTTGCTGAGACTTTTGGTTACGATCCAGGGCAGTTTGGAAATCAGGCCAGCGCTACAGTTAGCAATGTAACGGTAGGACCTACCACCTTTTTGGTAGAGTTTTTAGATGGTACTTCCAATGGTGTAGTGGATGGACGCTTATCGCGACTTTATACGATCAGAGGAGGGCAAACAGCCATCCAAGGCAATACGCAAGGAGGTCCAGGACAGCCTTCGCGTTTAGGCCTTGGCCTTTTGAGTTCTCCTGACCAAGATGGTTATATCATGACAGCCTCTGAGTCTTTGTTCTTGCAGGCAGAAGCCGTACAAAGAGGCTATCTGACCAGCGGAGATGCCAAGACCTTGTTTCAAGATGGCATCAGAGCCTCCTTTGACCGTCTTGGAGCTTCAGGTGTCACTACATATTTGACGAATTCGGATAACGTGGCCGGCATTGGCTGGGACGGATCGACCGACAAGATCGAAGCGATCATCACACAAAAATGGATCGACCTTGGTGGTACTAATGGTCTAGAGACTTGGATAGAGTTCAATCGAACTGGATATCCAAGCAATATGCCACTTCCAGAATTGGCAAGCGAACCAACACAACCAAAACGTATTCTATATCCAACTTCGGAGTATTCTGGAAATACTGCTAATGTGAGCGCTTTTGGACAAACAACGGCTTCAGCATTTAACACCAGCATTTTCTGGGATGTAAACTAAAAAAAAGAACAGATGAAAAACATAAAATTCTTATTCATTGCCTTTATAAGTTCGCTAGTAGCGGTTTCCTGTCTTGTAGATGACGAGCCCTCTGAACTGGAAAAAGGCTTCGCTACCGGCGAATATGTCGCTGGTTTTAAAAATACCACGGCAGAGACCAATTTTCTCACCGACGGTCAGGTTGGTTCTTTTAGTCTGCCTGTTGATCTCTTGGCAGGTCAAGTATTTGCCAATACGCCACAGATCGATCTTACTTTCGAGGTGGATGCTTCTAGCACCGCTGTAGAAGGTGTCGATTTTGATTTTGTATCGACAAGCAGAGTCGTAAGCATTCCTGCAAGCCGGGATTTCGCAACTATCGATTTCAATATTTATACAGAGAATATCGAGCCATTGGCACCTAAAACGATCGTTATCAGATTGGTGAACTCTAGTAATGGTGTTATTTCTGAAACCCAACAGACAGCTACCATCATCTTAGGAGGTATCTGTTTCTCAGATGTTGGAGGAACCTTCAACGTAAGTGTTGAAAGAATTGAAACAGGTGCTACTTGGAATTATACCAACGAAGTCATTTCGCAGATTGGAGAAGGACTTTACCTTTCAGGCTCTACAGGACAATTTGGCCCGCAAGGTTCTAATGACCTAACTACCTTTGGAGCGCCAAGAAATGGTTTCGTCTTTGAAGAGAACTGTGACATGATCACTATTGAATCTCAAAATTTAGGAAACTTCTTTAGCAATCAGGTAGAAGGTTCAGGAACCGTAGATGATGCTGGAAATCTTACAATGACCGTGACCATAACACCGTTATTTAGTGACCCAGTAGCAACGTACAACATCGTTTATACCAAACAATAAAATCTTATTCAACAATGAAAATATTTATAGATAATATTAAAAAGTCACTATTGGGAGGTGCGGTTCTGTGTCTATTGCTTGCATCATGCCAAGAGGATGACTCTATCGCAAGGCGAGGCAAACCCACCATTAGCATTGAAAATAGGGTCGTAACGGTGACAGAAGGAGAAACCGCAAGTTTCAATCTTGAGATGGAGTATGCCGTAAATCAAAAAGTGGACATCAGAATCGACTTGTTAGATGCGCAAGGAAATCCTGCGATTGTCACCCAGCCTATCGGCTCTCCAGACTCTGGTAACGGATACGAGCGAATTCCTTTAGAGGACATCAACGTACCTTATCCCACTTGGTTCGAGGCGGGGTGGTTTCAATTTGGATATTTAGGAGGAACTGGATATGTTGCCACCATAGCTCCATATACCAAAAACTTCCAAATAGATATAGAAACCTTGATCGATGCGGTACCCGAAGGAACCGAGACTTTCAAATTTAGACTTACAGCGACTTCGTTGCTGGAGGCTGTTATCGACGAAACGATCACGGTGAACGTGCAAAATTTTGTAGGTGACGAATTAGGACTTGGACTAGAATGGGAATCTACCGACGCGACCTTTGATCCTTGTAGTATGGACATGGATATCTTTTTGAGTGATTTCTCGGTGTTTACCTTTACTGGAAACTGCCCTGAATTTCTCTTCAATCCAACAGACCCTGGTCTTGAAGTTACCACGGTTTTGGCAGATGGGGTCTACACAGTTGTTGCGGATCTTTGGGATAATGGTGGTGCGAATTTCGTAACTCCACCTTTCGATATTCCAATCACAGTTCAAATATTTAAGCCTGGAGGCTTTAGCACTACCTTAGAGTATCCTAATTTGTACGATTCCACCCATGGCGAAAGTGCTGGTCCTGGAGGAGGTACAGGTCTAGGTGAAGAGGTCGTGGCAACCATTCGCGTTCAGAATGGTCTTTACACGGTATTAGACCGGGATGGAAACATCGTCGCTAGAGAATAATACACGTTGCGATCACAATAATAAAAAAGGCCATCCTAATCGGGTGGCCTTTTCTTTTATCTTTATCTTCCAATCGCTATTGGTTTGCCGAATCTAATGCTATCCTTATAGCGTGTGGTCTTGATTTTGACGCCATTGTTCTTGAATGCGTTCTATTTCTTCCAATTCTTCCATTCGTTTCTGCTCACTCTCAGAAACAAAGTTTCCCTCTTCATCGAAATGTTGCATAAAAGGGTCATTGTCCTCATCATAATTTTCATCCTCCCACACATATTGTTTCGGTTGAATGATCGCCCTTCTGTAAAGCACAGCGAACAAAAGACCTGTCACTGCTCCCGATAAATGACCTTCCCAAGACATACCAGGTTTCACAGGAAAAATATACCATATCATGCTTCCGTATAAGAATACGACCAACATTGAAAGCGCGATCAGCCGATAGTTTTTGGCCAATATTCCTTTAAAAAATATAAAACTGGCCAATACATAGATCAGTCCACTCGCTCCGATATGATTGCCATATCCACCGATCAGCCAAGTGAAAAAACCGGAGAGTAGGATACCGTAACCTAGCACTTTCCAACTGATAGTGCGATAGAAGTAGAAAAGTGCTGCCGAAAGTACCATTAAAGGAATCGTGTTGTTCCAAAGATGACCCACATCACCATGCAAAAAGGGGCTCATCACAATTCCGATGAGTCCTTCCAACTCCAACGGGCGAATACCGAAACTCTTTAAACCAAGACCAAATTCTTTATCGATCCAAAATACGTACCATATCAAAAGCCCAAAGAGCATAGGATAACCTACAACTCCTGATGTGAATTTAAAATCTTGGCTTTTCATTTCCTATAAATTTACAAATCAGCACTCAAAAACTTAGCCAAGGCGACCAACTGTGCTATTTTGACAGTATATGTTTATATCTAAGCTAAAAATAAAATACACAAAAGCAGTATTTTTATACTATGAATAATCAACCTTTAGCAGAGCGCATTCGACCAAAGACATTGGCAGATTATATAAGTCAAGATCATTTGGTTGGCGAATCGGGTTCGCTCACTGCACAAATAGAAAAAGGCATCATCCCCTCGCTGATCTTTTGGGGCCCTCCTGGTACTGGAAAAACCACTTTGGCAAATATCATCGCTTCGGCGACAGAGCGACCCTTCTACACTTTGAGCGCGATCAGTTCGGGAGTTAAAGATGTAAGAGAGGTCATAGAAAAAGCCAAGCAGAGCAGCGGACTCTTCACCACAAAGAATCCAATACTATTTATTGATGAGATCCATCGATTCAGTAAATCACAGCAAGACTCGCTCCTGGCTGCTGTAGAAAAAGGATGGGTAACGCTTATTGGTGCAACTACGGAAAATCCGAGTTTTGAGGTGATTCCGGCTCTATTGTCCCGTTGTCAGGTCTATGTGTTGAATCCTTTTGGGAGATCAGATCTCGAAAAACTCTTACATCGAGCGATCAAAGAAGATGAAGAACTAAGCAAAAAGAACATTGAACTCAAGGAAACCGAGGCCCTGCTTCGACTTTCGGGTGGTGATGGGAGAAAATTATTGAACATCTTTGAGTTGGTGGTCAATTCTGAAACATCTGACGATATTGCGATCACCAACGACCTGGTGCTTAGTAAAGTCCAAAAAAACACGGTGCTATATGATAAAACTGGTGAACAACACTACGATATCATCTCTGCATTTATAAAATCGATCAGGGGCAGTGACCCCAACGCCGCGGTTTATTGGTTAGCAAGAATGATCGAAGGTGGTGAGGATGTAAAATTCATCGCTCGTCGCCTACTAATTTTGGCATCGGAGGATATCGGCATGGCAAACCCTACCGCCCTCGTCATTGCAAATAATACCTTTCAGGCGGTAACGACCATCGGTTATCCCGAAGCACGCATTATTTTAAGTCAATGTGCCGTATATCTAGCGACTTCAGCAAAAAGCAACGCGAGCTATATGGCTATTAACGAAGCACAGCGACTAGTGAGACAAACCGGTGACCTTCCCGTTCCCTTATCGATACGAAATGCACCCACAAAATTAATGAAGGACCTTGGTTATGGTGAAGACTACGCCTATGCGCACAACTATGAGCACAATTTTGTCGCACACGAGTTCTTACCTGAAGAGATTAGAGGCAATAAGCTTTATGAACCGGGAAATAACCAGCGCGAAAAGGCACTTCGCGATTTTTTAAAGAATCGATGGAAAGACAAATACGGGTACTGATCAGAGTTTTAAGTTGATGACCTTATTACTTGTGGTATTTCCGTCATATTCCGAAAGCACCCATACACCCTCTTGCTTGAATACAATGGCATTTCGATCTTCGACAATGAAAACATCTTTTTTACCCGAAAACAACAGCTTCATCACTACTTTGGGTGTAGCATCGACTACCTGATACCCGTTGGTCATCAGTTGGCCATAAAGTACATCCTTATGCGTATCTTCAACATCTATCAAATTCTTTACAGCTGCGGGGCTGTCAGTTTTATCACTGGTTGCTTCCTTTACAACTGCTTTCACTTCATCAATGGGCTGGGGTGTTACCTTCTTCGTTTTTCTTACGGTGACCGATGTAGGATCATAAGTGTAATTTAACGAACTAACGCCTTCAAATGCCTCTTTCAACGCCTCATTATAGGCTTCTCTATACGCCTTCTCCCTACTTGTTCCTTGTGGTGAGGTATAAATCACGTCGTTCTTACAATCCTTTAGCACGATAGTAAGTTTTGTAGTGAACATGCCTTTTTCCTTAAGTACATTTGCTCGAAGTCCCGAACATTGATCATCCGCCAGTTCTGTTGGAAGTGTTTCGGTATCATATAGGACCTCAAAACCCTCATTTTTGAACAAAAACCGCGTCAACGAATTCAGTCGGTACTGGTCGGCCTCACTTAAAAAATCAAATTTCTGAGGAATGATCACATACTTGTAACTGTTTAGTTCTTGGGCTGAAATTTGTGCTACAACGAATAGAAGAAGAAAAGATACTACGGTTT
The DNA here is from genome assembly GCF_042675645.1 of Sungkyunkwania multivorans. Lineage (NCBI taxonomy): Bacteria > Pseudomonadati > Bacteroidota > Flavobacteriia > Flavobacteriales > Flavobacteriaceae > Sungkyunkwania > Sungkyunkwania multivorans. The sequence continues at coordinate 247,946 of NZ_JBHTJH010000001.1, forward strand.
GTCTGAACATGGTCAAAAAGGTTTTTCCCTGCGGGGATCATAAAGTTAAAACATACTTGGACGATTGCGGCATTGGCCTTCGCCAAATTTCGATATTCTAAAAGATTATCTGCTATCAAATAGCAGTTAAAGTTACCTAAGTGCATCGACATACCCAAACCCATATTTTTTTGCAAAAAACATCGGTAGTTAAGATACCTGATCGGTCGGAAGAAATCGGATGATCTGCGATGATAAAACATTGTCATCAACCCGCCTATGCATATCATACATTAAAGGCTCCTATTTTTTTCATTCAGTAGTTTATAAGAAGAATAGCAAATTTCAACTGTATGATGTGCACGTCTTACAGATGGTCTTTCAATTCTGCAAGCCTATTGATGATCGTGCAATGCTTATGCCGATCCTCGTTGTGCGAATTAAAATGGATTGCATGCATTCCCACGGATTGTGCCCCCAGAACATCGGCCTCTAGGCTATCACCGATCATCAATGATGTATCTGGGTGGGTCGTTGCTTTTGCCAAGGCAAATTGAAATATCCTTGGATTTGGCTTTTTAACGCCAACCATCTCCGAATCGATTACTTGATCGAAGAACTTGGCGATACCAGATCTATGCAATTTGCCCTGTTGTACCTCTTGAAAGCCATTGGTGATGATATGAAGTCGATAGCTTTCATTAAGATAGGTCAGCACCTCGTGCACATCATCAAACAAGTGATTGTATGTAGTGAGGTTGGCTATATATTCTTCAGAAAGCGTATGTATCATTTCCTCTTCCACCTGTACCTTCAAACAATCGAATGTGTTTCTCAGTCGCCCATATCGAAGCTCCTGTTTGGTCACCCGTTCTTCGCGATATAACTTCCAATAGGCATGATTTGTTGGAATGTAAACCTCTAAAAACGCAGACAATTCTACAGCGATCCGATGCTGTTCTAAGATCTTTTTAAAGGTCAAGGCGGAATTCTTCTCAAAATCCCATAGGGTATGGTCGAGGTCAAAGAAAATATCAGTTACAAAATCTCTCATGCCGAAAATCTTTTTATGACCTCTTTATAAATATTCCTCCACCCCATCCATTCTTCCAGGGGCCCAATGGTATAGTTATGAAATACAGGGCTGAAGGTACCGTGGAGCTTTTCTACCATTTCACCCATATAGATGAACTGCTCTCTAACGAGATCTAGATCTTTCATAAGCGCAAATGTCTTATCCTCTAGGCAAACAGGGAATATCTTTATAGGTAGTTGGATCTCTGCACCGATATCGTAAAAGAGAAAGGGGGTACAGGTGCTGGCCCTAAATCCAAATGTATGCGGATACATCATGGAGTAATCTTCTGTGATCTCTGCGTCGACCATATTGCGGTAGCTCTCTGGTATTTTGAGTCGGTTGTAATGAAGTCTTGCCTTTTGGATCGGTCGGTGTACGATCTCTGATAAGCGCTTGCGTTCGGTCTTTAGCAGTTCCAATTGGGTCGCTGCCTCATAGGAGATCATTAGAGACACCTCACTATAGTCGGAGACAGACTTGATCAACGACCTGAATTTAGGTTTGTTTGCAGAGATGTTATGATCATAGGTGGAGAAGTCTCCAACCAAAAAGAAATAAAGCGCCTTGATGTTAAAGGTTTGATTGAGTGCAATGAATCGTGTAAAGTTATCAAATGGATCACGTTCTATTCCAAACAATACCTTATAGCGATACCATACCTTCTGAAACTTGAATCGAAACAGATCCTGAAATGTTCCGCCGAGTGACCTTAAAAGACCTTTCTTTTTGTAGGCAAAGGCGCTTGGAACATCGATGATGGGCATGAACTCGAACGTTCGTTCTCCGAATTCCATTTCTGGAAATTTCTGTATCAGCAGTTTCTTAAATCGCTGTGCCCAAACATCTACCAGAGGAATCTCTATAAACTCATGTTTGTAGGCAAGACTTTCGGTTACAGGAAAACGTTGATGCTCATCTTTTACATGTGGTAGATATTCTTCGTACCTACTCAAAAGATAAAAACTGGCGCTAAAAATATCGTAGGGAAGACTGCTTTGCTCTCCAGCACTGAAAAAACAAGGAATCCCCTCCCAATCCTGTACGTTGATGGTAAGATCGGTAATCCCTTGCTGATATAATAGATCATGGCTACGCACGTACAGTTCATTCCCCAAAGGTTGCTTGGTATAGGTCATCTTTGGTCCTGAATGCGCAATGAATTCCTCGATAACCGTGGTAAAACCAACATCGACGCACAGCACACGCTCAAACAGCTGCTTGAAGATATAGGAAAATCTTGGAGTTATTTTGTGCGTATAAACTAGTAGCATTTTTAGAGCAAATTTTCATCTGCAAAGCTAAAATAGCCTTTTTCGGCCACTATCAAATGGTCTAACACCTTTATATCCAAACTTTCTGCTCCCAACCTGAGTTTCTGTGTCAGTTGCTTATCGGAAAGGCTGGGCTTTAGGCTCCCCGAGGGATGATTATGTGCCAGAATGATCGCTATTGCGCCAAGTTCTAGCGCATACTTTAGTGCCAACCGCACATCCACTAAGGTTCCCGTAATACCGCCTTTGCTCAATTGCATCATCTGTATCACCTTGTTTGCATTGTTCAAATAGACGATCCAGAATTCTTCGTGTGGCAGATCTCCGATAATGGGTTGTAATAATTCATAGGCAGAAGTGCTGGAGGTGATCTTTTTTCGTTCCAAGGCCTCCTCTGCCCTTCGACGTCTTCCCAACTCCAAAGCCGCCGCGATGGTAATAGCTTTGGCCTCTCCGATGCCCTTGAACTGCATCAATTGCTTAACGCTGAGCTTTCCCAACTCTGAGAGATTGTTCTCAACAGATGCCAGAATGCGTTGACTTAAAGCGACCGCGCTCTCATCCCTGCTACCACTCCCAATGAGAATTGCAATGAGTTCGGCATCACTGAGGACATTACGCCCTTTTTGCAGTAGTTTTTCACGCGGACGATCGTCTTCGGACCAATTTTTAATACTGAAGGAAGTTGGTTTTTCTCGCATATGAATAAAAATAATAAAAAGCATCTTATTAATTAACAATCAACAACTTAAAGCATGCGCACAAAGACCATATTCTATGATTTCCCGATGAAGTTCACGTCAAAAAAAGTCGTAATTTTCAGATTGCAATCAAAAACCAATATTCTATGAAATCCATCTTTGAACCAGAATCTTATAATGAACTTAAAGTTCGTGTCGCCAAGCTTACTCCCGAAACGCAACCAAAATGGGGGAAGATGAATGTTGCACAGATGATGTATCATTGCCAGAAGGCCTTGGAGGTACCTTTAGAGAAATCGGACCTAAAAAGGCCAAACTTGGCAATGCGCGTGCTGTTTAGAGGATTTAAGACATCGATGTATAGTGACAAACTATGGAAAGCCAATTTACCTACGGCACCTGGTTTTGCAATAACGGATGAAAGAGAGTTTGAGACGGAAGCTACCAGATTGAACGATCTAATGGATGAGCTGCATGCCAGGAAAGATGGTCCGCCATTACCAAAGCACCCAGCTTTTGGTAACTTCTCCAAAGAACAATGGGGAAAGATGCATTACAAGCATCTGGACCATCATTTGCGACAGTTTGGTGTTTGATATCGACAGAGGAGCCCAATCCCGTTGAAGGGGTGGTCATTTCTGAAAATCCGTAGCTTGCGGCACGGATTTTACAGCAATGGCCGTTACGAAATATTTTATCGGCACCTAGACCATCATTTGCGACAGTTTGGTGTTTGATATCGACAGAGGAGCCCAATCCCGTTGAAGGGCCGGTCATTCGACAAAATTTGTAATTGGACCTTGCTCCGAATTTTGTAATTTCACAACATCGCTTTTTCAACTTTCAACTTTCAACTTTCAACTTTCAACTTTCAACACTTCATCAACCATTGAACTACCCTCCAAAACATCACCAAGAGCAAAACTACCCTAATGCCATTAGGGTTATGAAAGCCTATCCTTTTGGTACGCTCATCTCTGCCAAGGACAGTGAAATATTTGCGACGCACATCCCTTTGATCTACGAGGATGATGGCAGTACCTACGGCAAATTGGTCGCCCATATCGATAAATATAACCCGCAGGTTGAACTATTGAAGGATGGGATCGGCTGTACGGCCATTTTCTATGGCCCCGACACCTATATTTCCCCTAGTGTGTATAGCACCACCCAATTACCCACATGGAACTATATCAATGTGCACATCAAAGGAAAAGTGACTCGCATCGAGGATAGGAATGATGTACGAGACACCATCATACGCATGACCGCCTTTTTGGAGGGGGATGACCCAAAATATGTACTAACGCCCGACAATCCTCGAATGGAAGCCGCACTGGACTATATCATCGGTTTTGAAATAGCCATCACCGCCTGGGAAGGGAAGTTCAAGTTTTCGCAAGACAAACTGAAGCGCGACCAACAACTGGCCAAGATGGCGCTGATCAAAAACAACCAACAAAGTATCAAGGATTTTGTAGATGAGATCATGAAGCATCATCTGGTGAAGAAATGATTTAGGGCTTGTCTTCATCAAGTTTGAGAAATAAGATATCGTTAATTCCTCTGTTAGGCGGAAAGCAATCCTAATTGATCAAGGTAACCACCTCTTCAAAGTCCAGTCCACCGTAATTCCCAGAACTCATCAACAACAATGCAGTGTTGTCTAGATCTTGACCAAAAAGATATTCTTTGAATTTGGCCGGGTCGGTGTAAATGACAAGATCTTCTCGTTGAAAGGCCTCAGCGATCTGCTGTTCGGAGACCTCATCTAGCTGTTTGATCTTTACTGCATGTGGCGAAAAGAAGACCACCGCCGTATCGGCTGCATCCAAGGTCCCTTTGTACTCCTTTAAGAATTCGGCATTCAAACTGCTATACGTATGTAACTCTAAACAAGCGAGCAATCTGCGATCTTCATATTGTTCCTTAACCGCTTGGGTCGTCGCCGCCACCTTGCTAGGGGAGTGTGCAAAATCCTTATAAGCTACGCCCGTACTTCCCTCAGCGATCTTTTCCAAACGCTTGGAAGCGCCTTTAAAGGTAGCGATCGCCTCATAGAAATCATCCTCGTCAATCCCCATGTGCTGGCAGATCCATTTGGCACCCGCGAGATTGTTCAAATTATGTTTTCCAAATACTTCGATCGGCATAGGACCATCGGGAGTTTCTAGCATCGTTTCACCATCGACAACCTCATAGGCCGGTGTTTCATAGGGAAGTTTTCGTATGGGGTTCTCTGAAGCCTCCACCACCCGCTTTACCTCGGGATCTTCTATGTTGTAAGTAATGCTTCCACCGGTGGTGATACTATCTACAAAAATCTCGAACTGCTCCACATAGTTTTCATAGGTCGGAAACACATTGATATGATCCCAAGAAATTCCGCTCAGCAAGGCGATATTTGGTCTATACAAATGAAATTTAGGTCTTCTATCGATCGGAGATGACAGATATTCATCCCCTTCCAACACGATAAAATCATTCTCTTCGGTCAAATGTACCATCGTTTCAAAACCTTCCAATTGGGCGCCTACCATATAATCTACTTCTTTTCCATGATAGTTCAGCACATGAAGGATCATCGAAGTGATCGTGGTCTTCCCATGGCTACCACCAATGACCACTCGCGTTTTGTCTTTTGACTGTTCGTAAAGAAATTCAGGGTAAGAATAAATGACAAGCCCCAACGCTTGCGCTCTCAACAATTCGGGATTGTCTGGCTTGGCATGCATCCCCAAAATGATGGCATCCAGATCTTCTGTAATTCGCTCCGGGAACCAGCCAAAACTTTGAGGCAAGAGCCCCGCTTTTTCCAATCTGGATCTAGAAGGTTCAAAGATGGTATCGTCGCTTCCAGAGATGGTGTATCCTTTATGATGAAGTGCTAAGGCAAGATTGTGCATGGCACTCCCACCAATGGCTATGAAATGTATTCGCATGTCCTTAAATTGAAATCGTAAAGATAAGCAGTGTGCCGAGAATTGCGAATTCAATTTGTATGAAAGATCACAATGCCCTGATCAACGCTTTCTCCTCTAGGGCTTGCTTAAAGTTAGAACGCTTGGCCAATGCCTTCTCGATCCAATCGGAAGCATTGTCTTTATCACCTTTATATCGGTATATCTGTGCCAAGCGATAATAGGCCCATTCGATAGGCACCCCATCCTTGACGGTGTGGTTTTCTATGAACGTTTGTAAACAGCGTTCTCCTTTATCTAACTCGATGTTATAGATAGCACACACCTTGCCGATTTGATAGTGCAAGGTATTGCGTTGATGTAGCTTTTGCGCCTCCTCGATCGTTTCGATTGCCTTTATCGGTTCTTTGGTGATATTCGTATACAATTCTGACAATTTTGTATAGCAATTGACCGATTTTCCCTCAGCGACGGCTAGTTTGTAGTATTTCTCAGCAAGTTCAGGCTCTTTATCATACTCATAGATATAACCTTTGGCCAGATACCCATCCACTTTGGAAAGGTTTTCTAACTCATCGGCATATTTGAGCGACTTTTTCTTGCTTCCCCCGATAATTCCTGGCAGTTGCATATAAAGTTCTACCAAGGCCCATCGTGCATCGATATGGTTTGCATCTAAAGATGCTGCGCTGAGGAACGATTTCTTGATGTCACCCACCAGACCAAGCGCTTTCAACTTACTAGATGTTAAGGCCTTCATTCCCAACGCACCTCCATATTTATAATGATAATTTGCGTTCTGGGGCACCTCATCTACAAGCTGCTTATAGTATTTTATCGCTTCATCCCATTGCTTTCGGTGTCCTGCGATATCTCCAAGCTTTTCAATGGCGTCGTAATCATTGCCACTAGAAGCAACACGAGTCTTGGCCAATGATTCGGCCTCTGAAAGTTTCTTGTTATCGATCAAACCTTGGATCTGCTCATTACCCGCAATTTGAGAAAAGCCGAAAGTAGAAAAGCAAAAAAGAAGATATATGAGATTTTTCATACCAATTTTTAAGTCATCAAAAATAACAAAATCCTCATTTGTAAACTGCAGCACCATCCAAATATTGCATTTATTGATAATTATATCTTTTCTCTTTAATAGGGTTGTCCCATTACAACAGCTCGTCAAGGTAGCTGATTACTTCGAGTTTTAGGTTAGAATCGTCATATTTTTGAAATCTGTGAATTGTGGCACTTGCCTAACCCAAAAATACCCTTCCCTCATTCTAGTTTGGCTAAGATTTTGATTGTATCTTTCTTAGGGGAAAATACCATCAACATGAAAACGATCGCCATCACTATGACCATCTTCTTTGCCACTTTTAGTCAAGCGCAACAAAAAGACTATCCTTCACTCTGGAAAGACGTGGAAAAACACGAGGCTGAAGGCTTGCCAAAATCGGCTTTAGCTACGGTTGAAACTATCTATACAAAAGCACAAAAGGAAAAGAACAGTCCGCAGTTGATCAAAAGCTTGTTATACAAGTCGAAATACATGATGGTCCTCGAAGAAGATGCACAGTTAAAGGTCGTATCGCAATTAAAGCATGAGATCAAAGAACGAGCTTTCCCGACAAAGAATATTTTAGAAAGTATCTTAGCCAATACCTATTGGCAATATTTCAATCAAAATCGCTGGCGATTTTATGATCGAACCAATACTGAACAGAAGGTAGACGAGGAGGATTTTAGAACCTGGGACCTGCAAACCCTATTTGATGAGATCGACCTACATTTTCAACATTCGTTAGACAATGGGCTTCAGCTTCAACTTGAAGATCTTGCGACCTATAACGATATATTATATACGCATGAGGATTCTAAGCGCTATCGACCAACACTCTTCGATTTCCTTGCACACAATGCCTTAGAGTTTTACACAAGGGACGAGACCAGTATTACCAAACCCGCATACAAATTTGAGGTCGACAATCCCAAATATCTCAGCAAGGGAAGTGCTTTTTCTACGATAGAGATCTCCTCCAAGGATAAAAGCTCGCTCCAACTAAAAGCACTTTTAATATATCAGAAACTGATCCGCTTTCATCAAAATGATAAAGACCAAACCGCTTTTGCAGATGTCAACATCAACAGGCTCCATTATGTGAGAAGCAAGGCCACTGCTGCTATCGATCCCTACCTCGTGCTTAAAACGTTGATAGCTGAACGCAATTCGGTATCAGATAAGAAAATTGGCGCATTATATGACTTTGAACGTGCCAAAATTCTGGATGAATTTGCCAACAAATACAATGCTGCTAGAGGCGAAGAACACCGATGGGAACGAAAAGAGGCCAAAGAGCTATGCCAAATGATCGTTGAAAAATTCCCTCAAAGCTTGGCAGCAAAAAAAGCTAAGGCACTTTTGAGTCATCTCGATCAAAGATCGATGAGTATCCTAGCCGAAAACTATATCCCGGTTGGCCAACCTTCTAGATTGCTCATAAATTATCGCAATTATGAAAAAGCAACATTGGTCATTCACTCCATTGATCGCAACAAGATAAAGAAGTTCAATAGACTCTATCAAAGGGAAGCAAAAGAGAAATTTATCTCAACGCTCAAAGTGTACAAGCAATTCGACATTGCCCTTAGAAATGAAGGGGATCTGCAGTCGCATACTACCGAGGTGATATTCCCTGCATTGCCTAATGACAGCTATATAGTGGTCGCCAAAAATGGAAAAAATTATCTGTCCCATGCTTTAGTTCAAGTGACCGATATGGCATTGACGCAAAAGACATCCAATGAGAAGACGGTCTTTCAATTGATCGACAGAAATAATGGGAAACCGGTTGAAGACGCCGCAATCGTAATCGAATATACTAAGGACTACCGTGACAAGATCAGGACAAAACGTGCGAATACGGACAATGAAGGCGAGTTCATATTTGAAGGAAAAGATTATCACCAGAACATTGTCGTAGAGGCTACCAAAGGAAAAGAAAAGGCATTTTTTGGTGACTACTATCACTACGGCGGAAGCTATAGAAATAATGATGACCAACTAACTGCAAAGACCTTTCTATTTACAGACAGAAGTATCTATCGCCCTGGACAAGCTGTTTATTTCAAAGGAATTTTGATCCAAAGAGATAAGGAGACATCTACGGTGGTTGCCGATGAATCAGTGGAGGTAACATTAAAGAATGTGAATCGCGAAGAGATTGGGAAACTCTCCGTGATAACTAACGAATTTGGCTCGTTCTCGGGCAAGTTTATCCTTCCAAAGAATACCCTCACAGGAAATTTCTCTATCAGTGCAAATCAAGGAAAAGCGAGTAAATTTTATAGTAAACTGACGGGTAGAATTCAGTGGAATCAAGTGTCTTTTTCGGTAGAAGAATACAAGCGCCCAAAATTTGAGTCCAAGTTTGAACCAATCACAAAAAGCTATAAGATCAACGACAGTGTCGAAGTCACGGGCAACGCACTTGCCTATGCCGGAAGCAATATTACCGATGCGAAAGTGGTGTACCGCGTAAAGCGTAAAGTACAATATCCACGATGGTATTATTGGTATCGCCCATGGTTTTCTAGCGAACCACAAGAGATCACCAATGGTGAAACCACCACCAATAGTGAAGGAGCTTTTAAGATCACTTTTAAGGCACAACCAGATACTTCGATAAAAAAGGAAAATCGACCCATCTTTGAATATGAGGTGACCGCTGAAATTACTGATATCAATGGTGAGACACGCAGTGCTACCACTATTGTAAGGGTTGGCTATCATAGCTTGATCGCAACTATAGCCGCTCCCTCCTCATTAAACAAAGAAAGTAAAGACAATACGGTTGCAGTGAACACCCAAAATTTGAACGGCCAATTTGTAGGAGCTAAAGGTGTGATTGAGATCTATAAATTGAAGGCACCCGAAAATGTCCTTCGCAATCGTCCATGGCCAGCTCCTGATTATCAGGATATTCCAAAGGCTACCTTTAAGGACAAATTTCCGCATGAGGCCTACAAAAATGAGGATGACCCTAAAAACTGGGAGAAAGGCGAAAAAGTGTTCGAAGAAAATTTCAATACCAATAAAGAGACCCAGATCGATCTAGGACGAATAAAAAAATGGGAGTCGGGGCAATATTTGGTAGAACTGCACAGCAAAGACCGTTATGGGCAAGATGTGAAGGACGTTCAACAGATCACTATTTTTAGTTCAAAAGACAATGAATTGGCCGACAACCAACTGTTCGCCATCACAACGGACAAAAATTCCTACAGCGTGGGTGAAAAGGCCGTGGTAACCGTTGCTACGGCAGCAAAAGACCTTTGGGTCACACTCGACCTCAGAAAGAATCAAAAGACCCTAAAGACCTATATTATTCATTTAAATAATGAGAAAAAAGACCTTACACTTCCCATTGCTAAAGAGGACCTCGGCGGTTTCAGTATTTTTTATAGCTATGCGGCCTTCAATGGTCATGCCCAAGGGAAAGTAGATATCGTGGTTCCCTATCCAGAAACACAGCTTCAAATCGAGACATTGACCTTTAGAGACAAGCTGCAGCCTGGGCAAGAGGAAACTTGGAAATTCAATATTAAAGGTCCAAAAGGAGATGCGGTGGCGGCTGAACTCTTAGCAAGTATGTACGATGCTTCCTTGGATCAATTTAGAGGACATTATTGGTACTTCAACCCAAATCAGCGCCCTTATTACTACTCAGGACAAGGGAGAAATGCCGATCGTAGTTTTGGCACCGTCAGCTTTCAACAACTCTATTATGGTGATAGGACCATATCTTATCCTATACAACATTATGATCAACTGAATTGGTTCGGATTTAGCTTTGGTTATTATAGTGATGTTTTATACGATACAGAGGCTGAACTTGATGAAGTTGTTATCGTAACTGGCAACAAAAGATCTAGGAGAAAACAAGCATTTGCAGCCGCTGCACCTGTGGCAGATCAGTTGGGAGGTCTCGAAGGTAAAACAGCTGGTGTGCAGATCACTGATGGTGAGCAAAGCCCTAAAAGCGAAAAGGAGGTGTCTTTTGAAGAAGTGGCCATTCGCAAAAACCTGCAAGAGACTGCTTTCTTCTTTCCTCAGCTGCAAACAGACAAAGATGGCAATGTCTCCTTTAATTTTACCACACCTGAGGCATTGACAAGATGGAAATTGCAACTTTTGGCCCATACGAAAGCGCTAAATTCCACCACACAAACACTCACCACCGTAACACAAAAAGAGCTGATGGTACTGCCTAATCCACCACGATTCTTCCGAGAAGGAGACGTCATTGTGTTCAGCAGTAAGATCGCCAATATTTCTGACAAAGCGCTTTCAGGCGAAGCTGTTTTAGAATTGACAGATGCCGCTACTGGAGACGATATAACATCCCAGCTTTTGGGGAGCAGCAAAAATCCTCCTATGTCAAGGGGTGGTGTCCATCAATCGATGGACGGAGGGGACGAGAGCCTACTTCAATTTAGCATCGGTCCTAAAGGTAATACCAGTGTATCCTGGACCTTGACCATTCCGAAAGGGTTACAGGCCGTGCAATACAAGGTTATTGCAAAAGCTGGCGATTTTAGCGATGGCGAGCAAAACATGCTACCAGTACTTACCAATCGCATGTTGGTCACCGAGACATTGCCCATGTGGGTACGAAGTGAACAGACGAAGACCTTTACTTTAGATAAACTAAAGAACAACAGCTCATCGACCCTCGTCAATCATCAACTGACCTTGGAGATGACCTCCAATCCAGCTTGGTACGCCGTACAGGCACTCCCCTATCTGATGGAGTATCCCTATGAGTGTGCAGAGCAAACTTTTGCACGTTATTATGCCAATGCTTTGGCCAGCCATATTGCGAATAGCAACCCACGAATTAGAGCGGTATTTGACCAATGGCAAGATGCCGATGCGTTGATCAGCAATCTTGAAAAGAATGAGGAGTTAAAATCCATGCTGATACAAGAAACACCTTGGTTACGAGATGCACAGTCAGAAACCCAACAGAAGAAGCGCATTGCATTGCTGTTTGACCTTAATACGATGAATAACGAACTGCAATCTTCTTTGCGAAAACTAAAGCAAGTACAGATGGACAACGGGGCATGGTCATGGTTCAAAGGAGGAAGACCCAACCGATGGATCACGCAACATATAGCAACAGGCTATGGACACCTCGAAAAACTTGGCGTATCCAAAGACGCTGAAATGCTACGCACGATCGAAAAGGCCATACCCTATCTAGACAGGGAGTTTGTGGAAGAATACGAACGAATGAAACGCTATGCGAAAGACCTTGATAAAGATCACCTCAGCTATACCCAATTGCATTATTTGTATATGCGCAGTTTCTTTCCCGATGTGAACGCTTCAAAGAAGACCAAAGAGGTGATGACCTATTACAAAGGACAGGCCAAGAAGTATTGGTTAGATCGAAACTTGTATAGCAAAGGAATGATCGCCTTGGTCCTGTATCGTATGGAAGAAGGAGAAACTTCCAAGAAAATTTTAAAGTCTCTTAAAGAAACCAGTATCACCAATGAAGAATTAGGCATGTACTGGAAAAGCAACACTAGTAGCTGGTATTGGTATCAAGCACCTATTGAAACACAGGCACTGATGATCGAGGTCTTTGGCGAAATAGAAAATGACACCCAAACCATTGACAATCTAAAAGTTTGGTTGCTAAAGAATAAGCAGACCAATCAATGGAAGACGACCAAGGCCACCACCGAAGCGGTCTATGCGCTGCTCCTTCAAGGTAGCGACTGGCTTTCTGTAATCGATGAGGTGGAAGTGTTGATGGGAAATCAAGAAATTTCACCTTCAAAATTGGACAATGTAAAGATCGAGGCTGGTACCGGATACTATAAAACCTCTTGGAGCAAAGGTGAGATCCAACCAGAAATGGCCCAAGTAAGCTTGAGAAAAAAGGGAAAAGGAATCGCTTGGGGTGCTTTGTATTGGCAATATTTTGAAGACCTGGACAAGATCAGCTTTGCCGAGACTCCGTTAAAATTGAAGAAGCAATTGTTCTTGAAAAAGAATACGGACAAAGGTGAGCAGATCACGGCCATCGATGAGAAAACTATGCTTAACGTTGGCGACCTCATTAGGGTTCGTATCGAATTGCGTAGCGACCGCGATATGGAGTTTGTGCACATGAAGGATATGCGTGCTGCTGGCCTAGAGCCCATCGATGTGATCAGCCTGTATAAATGGCAAGATGGTCTTGGCTATTACCAAAGCACCAAAGATGCGGCGACCAACTTTTTCTTTGATTACTTGCCGAAGGGAGTGTACGTCTTTGAATATGATCTACGCGTGAATAATGCCGGTAACTTTAGCAACGGCATCACCACCATACAAAGTATGTACGCGCCAGAGTTTACCAGCCACAGTGAAGGCATACGCATCAGTGTGAAATAAGCACGACATACCTCTTTAAATAAGCGACCATTATTCATGAACGACTTCTGTTTTTTTAAGTCGCCATTCATGAATCATAGGTCGTCATTCATGAATGGCCGTCATAACTACTTGTTACGGTCTGTTTTTCCATCTTTCTTTGTCTTCAGAAATCAATCAAATCATAGCGCTACGCTGAACTGCCGAGGTATTACAAAATAGTCAATCAGCCTCTGAGAGATTTCAGAAAAAATTTTGTTGGCCGACAAATAGCCGGAAACCGAAAAGGCTCCAATAGAGTAGGTATTACAAGTCAAAGAATAATATCATGAGTGTAAAAAAAATTGAAAATTTTAGATCGACCGCCTTGAAGAATGAAGAAGCAATTATGGGAGGAGTAAATCCCGAGCCCATCTACGATGAAAATGGAAACATCATCGGATGGAAGTCATGTACAGACCACCCAAACATGCCACAATTACCTGGTAATACGACAATTCAATAGCACCAAGAAGTTAAAGTGCCCGCAGTGGCATCTTTATTTCAACGAGGTCATCTTAGCGGATAATTTTCCAGCATTTTAGCAATCGACTATCCAGGTTGACCTACGAGAAGTAATGAGCATTGGCCAAACGCTAGTTGACATGAAGACCGATCATCTATAAAGCAATATACCGACGATTGTCTTCTTTCGATACGGATGGCCATAATTCTCAAGGTCGGAAAAGCTGAAACAGCGACTCAAAATCTGAAAGTAAGCATCACTAATAAAACTCAAAAAAATGAAAAAAGTTTTGTTTTATGGACTGGCCCTAGGGCTATCAATCACTTTGACCTCAGCCACTTCTGTTGAGAAGAATACGGAAGAGGACTTTGGTAGACAATGTTGTACAAAGACCACCTATTTATCTGATGGTAGTTCCGTGTCTATCACCGCATGCGCAGGTTCTTTCTTATCTAACGACGCAAACGCTATGACAAGAGCGTGCAAGAAGGTAGATGAAGCAATGGGAATCCAGTAAATTAATCATTAACGACTAAATCAAACAAGATGTTCAAAGCACTTATTTTATCATTTTTCTCACTAGCTACCGTAAGTACAGGCGTTGGTAGCAGCGAAACAAAAGAGGAGCCTGTTTGCAGAGTAACCTGTACGATAAACGTACCTGATGGTTTTGGTGGGTCTATTGGTGTTTCTGGAACTGCCGGAAACTTCCTTACCAGCTGCGAAACCGCCAGAGAACGCGCTTGTAGACGAGCTGCGGAAAATGCAATGGCCATTTTAATGGACGCTCAATAACATTCCTAATTTACCTTTTTAGTAATGAGAACTAGGTGTGAACTTATTCTTCGCACCTAGTCTCTCAAAAAGCATTTAATCATGAAAAATAGTATCAGCATACTTCTTTTAGGGCTATTTACCTACTGTGGATTTTCTCAGCAGTACGAGATCGAATATAATCACATTACCACCTTTGATGCGCACACTACGGAAGCCATTTACAAGTTGGCATATGCCAATCAAAAAAGTACCTATTTCCAATTAAAGAGCGAATTCATCGAAAGTCTTGGAAATGATGTTATGGTTGCCAATGAAGGTGTTATTCCCTTTGTAGAAAAGGACTATTCGAAAAAAAGGGTTGTCTACAATCAGCCAATTGTAAACAAGATCGTATTTATTGAGGACCAGCTTCCTATGCAAAAATGGAAAATCACCAACGAGTCAAAGAAAATAAAGGATTTCAATTGCAGAAAAGCGACCACGTCATTTAGAGGTAGGGCATACACTGCTTGGTTCACCGAAGATATTCCAATCATCAATGGACCCTGGAAATTTGATGGCCTCCCTGGATTGATTCTCGAAGTTGTCTCCAGCGACGGCGTGCTCAACATCGAGGCAGTGAAGATAGAGAAGACGTCTCATGTGACCACACCGATATTCAAATACAAGGAAGATGCACTTATGGCGTGGGAAGACTATTGCCAGAATTACCGAAAAGTGATCGACCGTATTCAGAAAAACATGATGGCCGATACCGATCCCGATGTCGAATACAACATCACTTTGAATCTTGTCGAGGACATTGGTCTATAATGCAGCTATGGTTTCCAATTACAACTCGCTATTAAATCGCTATTTCCTTGGAGTTTGCCTCCTTCTGTTTTCAAAGGCATTGCTTGCTCAACAATTTAGCGGTACCATTACAGATTCTAGTCATAAGATCGTTAATGATTGCTATGTATTGCTGCTCAATGCCAACACCAATGAAGTCATTGAATATACAATGCCTAACGCAAAGGGCGAGTACCTAATGAATGTAGGTGGCCTCAATAGCCAAGACCTGAAACTTAAATGTCAAGGACTTGGCTATGATACAGCTTCGAAATCGATCTCCCTTAGTAGTGATATTTCTGTTTATAAGAACGACTTCGTACTTGCCATTAAGGAACAACATCTCGACGAAGTGGTGGTTATTTCTGAACGTATCGCCATTAATATAAAAAATGATACGATCATCTATGATGTGTCAAAGTTCAAAAGGGCAGATGACCGAAAAATAATCAATGTGCTTAAGAACATGCCAGGAATCAACGTCGATGAACGTACAGGGTTGATCCAATTTAAAGGTAAACCTATTGAGACCATACTGCTAGATGGAGACGACCTATTTGGAAAAGGATATTCTGTTGGGGCGCGCAACATCTCATCTGATATGGTGGAAAAGGTCGAAGCGATCGAGGACTATCAGGAAAACAAACTTAAAAAAGGACTTACAAGATCTGACAACGTGGTGCTCAACCTAAAATTCAAAAAGAACAAGTTTAAACTATCGGGAGAAGGTAGCGCCGGTTTTGGGAGGGACAACCATCTAGTGAATGTTAACAGTATCAACCTCTCTAGCAATATCAAAGGATTTGGCGTATTCAATGCCAATAATATTTCGATGAATCAAACCTCTTTCAACCAAGAAACATATCGCAACGAAAACCAGGAAGAGATTGAGAATTATAGCACAGATATGTTCAGAGAAAGTAGTGTGACACAAGGTAATGTCTTCGAAAGGAGCTATGTCAACAACCTAAAATTTGGGACCTACAACAATCTCTTTAGAATATCGGATAAGTTACTCTTGAAAAATAATATCGCTCTCTTTGGCGACAGTCAAAGATTCTCTTTCGTCTCGGCAAATGACTTTAATGCCAATGGAGAACGTATTCGCACGTCGAACGAAACAAGTAACAGATCAAAGCCTTTCAATTTGGCCATATCTAACAGTATCGAATACGAACTATCAAATTCTTCTCAAATTCAATACACCGGTCGCATTGTCCGTAATACAAATTCTTTCACCCAAGAGAACATTCAAAATGGATCAATGTCATTTCAAACGGAGATCGGGCGCTCAAAGCTCTACTATCAACAGTTTTTGAGATACACCAACAAACTCTCTTCCAAATCTTTATTGGAGTTTACCGCCTATCATTCCAATGATGAGCATAAACAAGAACTTTCCTTGGTCGGTCAAGAGCCAATTATCTCCAACGGACAGCTGTTCGATGAAGAAGCCATTAAAACCCAAAGATCTATCGCAGGTGGTAATATTTCTTATTTAAGAAAGATTGGAAGTTTTGATTTTCAACTTGGGTTGCATCATCGACGCGACAAGGAGGATTTTGATGTATTCGCTGGCAACGAATTTAATGATCTTTACTATACCAATATCTCCTCGAGTGCCATTGGTGAGCTCAACTACCGAAAACGGAAAAAGGTTCGGATCTCGGGTAGATTGGAAGTCGGACATTCGGACCGCTCTCTGGGAAATACCCAATACGGAGCACTTCAAGAACAAAACGACCTATTTATCAATTCTAGTGTGAAACTCAAGTTGAAAGTGAGTGATCAAAGCGTAATGTCATTGAGCCTTGGCAACAAGAACGAGACGAGCAGTAACTATTACTTGCTTTCAAATCCCCTGTTGATAGACAGCCGAACGATAATTAAGAGTGAGCCCTCACTGGATTTCCGGAGATCATGGAGAGGCTCTGCCAGTTTCGCTACCTATGACCTCCTCAAGCAATCAAATTTCTCCTTGCTAGCCACCTATTCAGAGGAGCGCAATGCTTTTTTAGCAAGACAAGATATCAACGAGGATGTAAGTATCATCACCTACTTTCAAAATCCCTTGACAAAAAAAGACATCAATATTTCGGCCTCAAGTGCTTTTTTCATGGATTTCATCAATAACAAAGTGAGCCTGAACGCCAATGCAAATTTTAATCGATTTTTCAATTCGATCAACAATGGCGCAACGACCGAGGTATTCTCTTCCATCTATAATTTTAACATAGACCTCAACAGCGCATTCAAGGGATTCTTCAATTACAAGAGTAGCTTTGGCATCACCTATGTAGAGAACAAGCAAGACAATATCCCTGCTATTACCAATAATACTATCACTGCGGGGCTTGAGACTATCTTTAAATTCTCTGAAAAGATGCTTTGTAAAATCGATAACGAACTGCTTTTGCCAAAAGGAAGTTCCATTAACAGCAATCAGCTGTTTGTAGATCTTTCATTCAATCGTTTTGAAAAGAAGGTCGAATATTTCGTGCTCGCAAGAAATCTTCTCAACAAGAGGTCTTTCAAGCAAATATCTACCACGGAGTTCTCCACTAGTGTATTTTCCAACAATTTGTTCGATAGATACATCGTACTGGGAATCAATTATAGTTTTTAGAAAATAACGGTGTTAAACGTCCATCGTAAAGATCAACGACTTGGAGGATAACGTTCCAATACCTTTACAACTAAGTTCTTAAAATTCGCTTCTCTCTTCTCGGGAGAGGCATTTTCGTTATACGAATTGCTGCTTACAGCTTGCCAGAATAGTGACTTACTTGAAGCATCAACGAAGTCGAACTGTATCTCACGTACTAGACGAGATCCTAATGGAATTCCGACCGAAACACCTCCTCCAACGCTCCTTCCAGTGCCTCCCATACCTACCCCAACCGAACTGTTGTTCGCCGATTCCTCCATGCCACTTTGAATGTCGATCAAGAAGTCAGGCTCTTCTGATAAGACAAAACCTTTAGATTGCATAGCCGTGTTCAATACATCGATGAGCCGCTTCGTGTCCAAGGGGCTCATGCCCGTATCCATATCGTCAAAATAGTTATAGGTCTTGTATTGAGAGAAATCCGCCTCGCGGTCGTAGTCGTAATTTACTTTTATTCCCGCACAGGAAACCATAAGTAGGAACAGGAATATGTATGGGGTGTGCTTACGTTTCATGATCATTGTTTTTATTAAATGTACAATAAAACCATGAAAAGCACGATGCGAGGTCTAGGTGTTTAACATCTTCCAGAGTCGATCTTTCAATTCTTGCAAACCTTGCTGGGCAACCGAAGAGATAAATAAATAAGGAACGTCGAGGTCTTTGTCAAGCTCTATTCGCATTTCTGCTTTCAATTCCTCGTCCAGCATATCTGATTTAGAGATAGCGATCAAGCGGTCTTTATCCAACATCTCTGGATTATACTTACGCAACTCATTGAGCAAAACATCATACTCCTTGGAAATATCCGGACTGTCTGCTGGAATCAAAAAGAGCAATGTAGCGTTCCGTTCTATATGACGTAAAAAGTAATGTCCTAGACCTTTTCCTTCCGAGGCACCTTCGATAATTCCAGGGATATCGGCTACGACAAAGGTTTGGTAGTCCCTATACTTTACTATCCCAAGATTGGGCTTTAACGTTGTGAATTCGTAATCCGCGATCTTGGGTTTGGCAGCTGTAATTACCGAAAGTAGGGTTGATTTTCCAGCATTTGGGAATCCAACAAGACCCACATCTGCCAGTACCTTTAACTCAAGAATGATCTCCTTCTCTACACCCTCGATACCAGGTTGGGCATATCTTGGCGTTTGATTGGTTGAGGATTTAAAATGCCAATTACCGCGTCCTCCCATGCCTCCTTCGGCAATGATACGCTCTTCCCCATCTTTGGTGATCTCAAAGAGGATCTCATTCGTTTCTTTATCTCTCACCACGGTTCCTAAGGGAACGTCCATATATACGTCCTCACCATCGGCACCAGTGCTTCGCTGCTTGCTACCATGGCCGCCATGCGTGGCTCTAAAATGTCTTTTGAATTTGTAGGTGTAAAGTGTCCAAAGGTTCTTGTTTCCCCTGATGATCACATGCCCTCCTCTACCGCCATCACCGCCATCCGGACCGCCTTTGGTAATATACTTCTCGCGATGCAGATGCACCGAACCAGCACCACCGTTTCCAGAGCTGACATATAGCTTTACGTAATCGACAAAATTTCCTTCGGTCATCTTTCTAGGTCATCCCAGATGTAAGAAGATCAGCTGGGCTTGTTATAAAATTATATGCTATCCGCCAACCGTGGTCGACAATTCGTCGATCACCTTGCTTAAACGCTCTGTGATCTCTGTGATATCTCCAACGCCATCTACGGCATAGAACTTCCCTTGCTTGGCATAGTAATCCTTAAGGATGGCCGTCTTTTCATTGTATTCATCAAAACGATTGCGGATCTTTTCTTCATCCTGGTCATCGCTTCTACCGCTTGTTTTGCCTCGCTCTAGCAAGCGTTGTACCAATAGGTCGGTATCCACCTCAAGTGCGATACAGGCATTGATGCCTTCATTCATTTCGCTAAGAAAAGTGTCCAACGCCTCGGCCTGTGCTTCGGTACGTGGAAAGCCATCAAATATAAATCCTTTGGCATCACTATTCTTTTCAACTTCGGCCTTCAACATGTTGATAGTTACCTCGTCTGGCACCAAGTCACCATTGTCTATATAGGTTTTGGCAAGTTTTCCAAGGTCGGTCGCATTCTTAATGTTTTCTCTAAAGACAACACCGGTAGAAATATGAACCAAATGGTATCGATCCTTTAAAAATTCTGCCTGTGTTCCTTTTCCTGCACCTGGAGGGCCAAATAACACCAAATTTGTCATGTTGTTCTCTTTAAGTTGATATACTTTTGGTAGATTCCTACCTAATTCATTATAATCCAATCCGTACCCTATGATAAACTTATCAGGGATTTCCATTCCCACATAATCGATATTATATTCTCCCTCATAGGCCTCTTTCTTGTAGAACATGGCCGCAATTTTAAATTGCTTCACATTCATCTCCGAGAACATCCCCACCAAGGTTTCTATCGTCTTTCCAGTATCGGCGATATCCTCAAGAATAACGACACTTCGCCCTTCGAGATCGATGGAGACGTCGAGCAAGGTCTCTACGATCCCTGTAGACGACAAACCGTGGTATGAGCTCAATTTCACGAAGCTCACCTCGCATTCGTAAGGGTATGCCCTGATCAGATCTGATGCGAACATAAAGGCCCCATTCAATACGCCGACAAATACCGGTACGGAATCTTTGAAATCTTCCGATATCTCATGAGCCATCCTTTGAACGGCCGTCTGTATCTCGGTCTCAGAAATAAATGGTGAAAAGTATTTGTCGTGTAGTTTTATCACTTTCGAAACTAATTACTGGATGTTCTTAGAGCTTTTTTCGTATAGATCGAAATACCTTTGATGTAAAGTACTCCAAACAAAAATATCCCTAAGAAAACTGCAAAGATACCATTTTCATGGGTTTTAATTTTTGTAATTGCCCGAAATATGTCAAAAAAATAAGAATCCCAAAGTATCTAAACGACCAACAAGCATTCTGAGCAAATTTTAGCCGGTCGGATTTGATTTGTATTTTACGATTTAAACGTATTTTTGTCTTGTAACAACGAACGACAACACAGCTTTGCCACACATGACAAATTATTTTTCCTCGAACTTCACCCTCGGTATCTTAGGCGGAGGGCAGCTCGGCAAAATGCTACTTTCAGAGACCCGAAAGTTTGATATCAAAACACGCGTACTGGACCCAAATGAGGATGCTCCCTGCAAAATTGCCTGCAATGATTTTGAGCAAGGTGACCTCATGGACTTTGAAACAGTCTATAACTTTGGCAAGAAAGTAGACCTGCTCACCATCGAAATAGAGAACGTTAATGTAGAGGCATTGGAAAAGTTGGAGGAGGAAGGTGTCAATGTCTATCCTTCAGCCAAAAATCTTTATACCATTCAAAACAAGGCAAAGCAAAAACTTTTTTATATCGACCATAACATTCCAACAGCGCCTTTTTCGAGATTTGCCTATACCCATGAAATTGAGACGGCCCTCAAACACGAAACGATCTCTTTTCCATTCGTTTGGAAAAGTACCCAATTTGGATATGACGGACAAGGTGTAAAAATTGTGCGTACTTATGCAGACCTGGAAACACTTCCCAATGTGGAGTGTATTGCCGAAGAGATGATCCCGTTCAAGAACGAATTGGCAGTGATTGTCGCGAGAAGCGTATCTGGCGAAATGAGAACGTATCCTGTGGTAGAAATGGAGTTCCATCCCGAAGCCAATCAGGTGGAGTATGTGATCTGTCCGGCGAGAATCTCCAAAGAAGTTGCGAAACAAGCTGAGTTTGTTGCGCTTAAGGTCTCACAGGCCTACGGACATGTGGGTTTGTTGGCAGTAGAAATGTTTCAGACGCAAGAGGATGAGATTCTGGTGAATGAGGTCGCACCAAGGCCTCATAACAGTGGTCATTACAGCATTGAAGCCGCATACACCTCGCAATTTGAGCAACATTTGCGCGCAATCTTGGGACTGCCCTTGGGTGATACAAAAAGTAAAGTGGCAGGTATTATGGTCAATCTTGTGGGGGCTGAAGACCACACAGGAGAAGTTGTCTATGAAGATATCGAAAAGATCATGCAGCTAGCAGGGGTGACCCCGCATATCTATGGTAAACGACAAACACGTCCATTTAGAAAGATGGGGCATGTGACCATCGTCAATGAAGATGTGAATGAAGCACGAAAGATCGCCGAAAAGGTAAAGAGAACGATAAGAGTGATCAGTAAATAGAATTAATGACAAATAAACGATAGAATCAATGAAAGTAGGAATCATCATGGGAAGTACCAGCGACCTTCCCGTTATGCAAGAAGCCATCGACATTTTGAAGGGCTTTGACATAGAGGTCGAAGTGGATATCGTTTCGGCGCATCGCACCCCCGACAAACTTTTCGACTATGGAAAGCATGCGCATACCCGTGGCATTGCCGTGATCATTGCTGGAGCCGGAGGTGCCGCGCATCTTCCTGGGATGGTCGCCTCGCTATCGCCCTTACCCGTTATCGGTGTCCCTGTAAAAAGCAGAAACTCCATCGACGGCTGGGATTCTATACTTTCGATCTTGCAAATGCCAGGTGGTGTTCCCGTAGCAACCGTAGCCTTGGATGGCGCCAAGAATGCTGGAATCCTAGCTGCGCAGATCATCGGAACTTCTGACAAATGTGTGCTCGATAAGGTCCTTGTCTACAAAGAGGGACTGAAGCAAAAGGTGATCGAAGGTGCCAAAAGTGTGCATAAGAAGTAATGTTTAACTTTGTGTATTCTGTAGTTGAGTCTCCTAGGGTTGAAACCCTAGATTCAGAAAAAGTTGGTTTATATTATTCAACACTCAATCCGTTATTCAATAATTTTTGTTTCCTAGGGTTGAAACCCAAGGTTATGGCGGTGTATTCATCTTCTATACAACCAATTCCTTATCCAATAGGCGGCTCGCATGATCATAGCCCATGATATATGCCTGCTCGATACCTTTCTTGTCCAAAATACCGATTCTATCCAGGTGTTCAGGAATGAACAGTAGGTCTGGAATATCCAATTTTGGCAGGCAATTGGCATGCATCAACAACAAATTGGCCCTATTGGTAAGTTGTAAGGACGAACTGAAGCCAGATCTATCCACCTCGCGCATGGCCGTCACATAGCTGCCAATGATCAGATCGCACTTGCCCACCAATGGCTCAACAGGAAAATTGTTCATTACGCCACCATCGGTGTAATGCAGGTTGTCGATCTCGACAGGACTAAACACTGGCGGCAACGCGGCGGAGGCCAAAAGCGCTTTGATCAGTGGTCCTTCTTCGAAGATCACCGATTCCCCTTTTTCTAGGTTGGTAGCGACCACAAAGAGTTGACGATGCAGCTCCGAAAAATTGTCCTCTGGAAAATAATCTTCAAAAAAGCCGCGATAGCGCTCGGTATCTATGAGTCCAGGCTTGTACAGGGTGAAAAAATTATATCGAAACAGCGGGGTGTTCTTAAAGAAGCGCAACATCTCTTCTGGGGCAATATCCTTGGCGTACAAGGCTCCTATCAAAGCACCGGCACTGGCACCGGAGACGATCTGTGGAAGAATGCCCCGTTCGGAGAGTGCCTCCAAAACACCAATATGCGCCATCCCTTTGATGCCGCCTCCAGAAAGGACGATGCCTACTTTCTTGGAAGTGAATTCTTCAAGTTTCAACTACTAAGGTATTTACTGGTTTAGGTACTTCGAAGCTACGAAAGAAAAAGAAAATCACCCTTTGTTTTCGCTAAAAACTATTGCTGCCGTTCGATCATCTTTCGTTGGGTCTTAAAGACCACGGCGATTCGATTGGTATCCCCGGCGGTGAGCTCCAATTCTCCGATAACATCCCCGATACGCATCAGGTGTTTTTTGTCGTTGATCTCTACAAAGAACGCCTTATTGCCTGTTGCATCATCGACCACGAGGTCCTTATAGACGATCTTCGGAAAGGCCGCAGGCTTTTCCTTAGGTCGTTTTTTGATGGTGGTTTTAGGAACTGGCTTCACGACTGAGATCTTCTTTAGGGTAGTGTCTGTCGTCACCTGTAAGGTATCGGTGGTGGGAAGGCTATCGACGACCTTTTCTAAAGGGACTTCTGCGGGTTTTTCTATTTTGGCGTCTTTGCAAGCCAGCGACAACAGGGTTGCAACAAGAAGTAAGACGAAAGAAGAGCGAAACATAGGAATGTTGTTTTGGGTGATGGAAGTTACTAAAAAGTATGGACATGATTGATATGGATAGATGGAACGGGTTATCTCACATCTACTTCTGGCATCAATCGGCCAATATCGGATGAATCATGTTTGAAACTGCTGTATATACGGGGCTTCTTCGTTATCCGTTTTTAACGGTTAAAAACGGATAGCACTTTTAAAAAATTGTATTTTAGGGGTATGTTTATACATAGGAAATAAACGCCATTGCGTTTATATACAAGTTGTACGCAATTTAACCAGACCTTGAAACACATATACTATAATTTATATTTAGGTAAAACCAACAGTATTCCGAAAGACGAAAACGGAAAAGATTTTGATGTTGTTTATTGTATTGAGGATAGCAAAAAAATATCGGCAGAATTAGAGAAAAATAATGACTTAAGATATTCACTATTGATTTTACAAAAGACTCGAACTGAATTAGACGACGCAATCAAAAATGTGAAATCGGAATGGAATAACTTTACGGATTTACCACTCGAAATTGAACATATTTCGGATGAATTACAAAAAATGACGCGAATCTTTCGTGAACTGATTGTTGATGCTGATGACGAAAGTGTAATTTTTAAATCCCAAGTTGTTGGATATGATAAAAAGTCTGTGATTGAATCTAAAGAGGCTCGAAAACTGATTTTAAAAGTTGCAACTAAATCAAAATGGAACTTTTGGAATTAAAAAAACTGCGTACAACAATGTATAACCGCAATTAATAACTGACGGTTATACTAGACCGTTGTACGTAATTTAACCAAACAATGAAAGTTTTAGTTCCGGCATTATTATTTTTTCTTTTTTATTCGTCTTACGGACAAACTGTTTACGAAATAAATAAGGAGGAATTAGAACATTGTCATACTTGTAAACCGAAAGATAAAAACCCAAATCCAAACCTTGATTGGGTAGAAACTGACTTAACTCGTTACAGAGAAATGGTAAATCCAATTACCAACTTGAAACCTACTGTAACTGATTATCTAACTATATATCCTTCACTTTTATCAGGTAAAGGAAATACGTCGAGTAAAACAATAGAATTATTAGATGAGCTAAAATTAATTTCACACGATTTTTACGGTGGCTATACAAGTTTTAACCTAAAAATACTAACTTATAATGACCTAATAATCTATTCAAGACTGTACACCGAAGTTGAAGATAATGTTTTTGAAAATATTTATCTTAAAGAGATTACAATTCCATTAACTTGTAGCGGAGCAAATATGGAATACTATAAATTATTCAACGAAAATCTATCTGAATATCAAAAAAAATATCCGAATTTTACTTTAGAAATTGACGATAACAAATTCAGCATTGATGCTTTAAATGCCTACTACAATCTTAACCAAGTTGAGTGGAATTTGAACACTTATCACGTTGATGACGACTTTATTCATTTTGCTAATACTTTTTTCAAAAAGCTTTTAGAAAACAAAGAATATGATGTTATCAAAAAGTTGATTTTTGGTGTTAATCCTGTAACAAGGATTTACGCTTATTCTGCATTGGAGAGAGCAAAAAAAGATGGTTATGAAATTGACAATGAAACTAAAATGCAAATGGAAATACTAAAGAAAGGTGGATTGAAATTCAAAAGTGGAATTTTAAGTTGTTGGATTGGTAAATTCGATTATGACTATTACGATTTTTCCATTGTAACGAAAGAAAATTAAAAAACTACGTACAACAACGTGTATAATTAATGCCAGCACTCATACACAAAAATTTCTTACTTTTAATTTAATAAATTTTCGTGTAACAAAACTGTCCCAATAGCTGGCACAAACCATACACGAACACGTTGTGTGCAATACTGACCCGTCCTGAATAAAGGCTACATAATTTCAAACATTATGTATAAAAACGACAAAGTGATCAGACGGTATTCAGAACCTTTCAAACTGAAAATTTTAGACGAACTTACCACCGGAAAACTAAACAAGTACCAATTAGGTAAGGCCTACGGTATCAATCCAACCACCATCAATGAATGGATCAAGAAGTACAACCGTAAGGACCTTATGAACACCAGAGTGACCGTGAAGACCAAAGACGAGATAACACGCATTAAACAACTTCAAAAAGAGATTGAACAGCTTAAAAAACTCTTGCTGAAAAAAGATCTGGATGCCATGGTACTGGAATCCTACCTAGAAGTAGCTGCTCAAGATTTGGGCTACAGATCCGTGGCAGAACTAAAAAAAAAGCTAAGTATAGAACCTTAGTAATAACCAAGGAAAGA
>NZ_JBHTJH010000002.1:0-123881 GCF_042675645.1 Sungkyunkwania multivorans
AAATCAGATTACATTTATCTTTAGACTATAGAACACCAAATATGGTATATTTAAAAACAGCGTAAATCAATTTTAACCTGTAGCCATATTTCAGGACAAGACATTTGAACATCGAAACTTGAAATTGAAAATATTGAACAAAAATAGAAATATCGATTGAAAAAAATGATTGAAAAATATGACGGAAAAAAGTACACACTGAAAGAATATCTTCCAGTTATTTTTCTATTTATATCTCTTATCGTATTTGCAATTTATACTGTTGTTAAAAAAGGAGATTTTGAAGACATTTATTTAAGTACAACTTTTGACGAAAATGTTGTGGACATTTTTGAAGAAAAAGGAAATACTTATTTGTTACTGACAAATAAAAAAAATAGATATAAAATCGAAAACAGTAGGAATTACGCTTACGAACCTGCGTTTTTTTATGATTTTATTAAAAAAAATGACAGAGTAATTAAAAACCAATGTTCTGATACTATTTATGTAGAAAGGAATTCGAGAAAATATCATTTTCTAATTGAAAGTACATCTTACAATCGTGAAGGAAAATCAAAGGAATTTATTCAAAAATACTTAAACGAAAGACCAATAATGAATGAAAGAAATGATTGTAATTGAAAATGAAACTGAATAAAAACGAACACACAACACAGTATAAAATTAATTGCTGGTAAAAGCCTACTTACGAAAGTCCTCGCGGACTTTCTATCTGTGATTTATTTGCTAACTTTAGTGATTAAAACACGCAACTAATCTTATACAAACACGTTGGCAAACATTAAGTCAAAACTGTAACGAATAAGAAACAGAATAGTCTTTGTAACAAAAAACAATGAAGAACACATCAATCCTAATCAATCTGTTTTTTATAATTACACTTTTTGCTTGTAAAGAGAAAAACACAACGGAATATATCGTTACCGAAAAAGAAAAAACAAATCAAGTAATATTTAAAATTGACGAAAGAATAGAATTATTGAGAATAGCATTTAATTTGGCTGTTCAAGATTATATTGACGTAGGAATGCTTCCTTGTGAAACTGAATATTCAAAACGTGTAAATAAGCACTTCAGGGAATTCAAAAATCATCAATTAATTAAATACATAGATGATTCACCAAACATATTGTTTGATTTCCCAACAATTGGATTAATGTTTAAAAATTTTGAAACTTTTGAATTTGATGATACTTACTCTAAAGAACTTTCGGGATTTAAGATTACAAAAAGTGATATTGACTCATTACAACCTTTGCTAATTGACTTTAGTGAAAAGTCTAATTTCAAAATATTCTTTGAGAATAATAAGAAATATTATCGGAACTCTGTAAAAACTATCGAAAACCAAGTTAATCAAGAAAAACTTTTTGATAGTATAGTGGACTTTTTCCAATCTAAAGAAAAGGGTTTAGAAATGATTGTTTTTGTTGAATTAACGAATAGTGCAAACAATAAAGCTGTATCGTTTTACGACAACTACAACCCAAAGAAAAGAGCAACTATTTTAGGGAATATTTGTGAAACACCTGACAAATCGACTTCTACTAACGAAATATTAGAATTAGATGACAATAGACGAGGAATTCTATATCACGAAACATCTCATTTATTTACAGATAAATTATTAGATAAATACATTGGAGAATTAAGTCAGTACAAAACAATCTGTGAGGATTGTGACGAAATAAAAATTAAAGATAAAATTGACCATCTTATTGTAAACCCATTACAATGGTTACTACAACATAAAATTAACGGAAAAGATGATGGACACAATTTTTATCTTAACGAATGTGAAGATATTAGAAAAGATATTTATGCGAAACTGAATGAATATCAACCAGAAAACGGAATGTCGTTTGAACAAACCTATTCTGATTG
The DNA here is from genome assembly GCF_042675645.1 of Sungkyunkwania multivorans. Taxonomy (NCBI): domain Bacteria; kingdom Pseudomonadati; phylum Bacteroidota; class Flavobacteriia; order Flavobacteriales; family Flavobacteriaceae; genus Sungkyunkwania; species Sungkyunkwania multivorans. Next base: position 1,888 of record NZ_JBHTJH010000002.1, read on the forward strand.
TATAAATTTAATTAAACAATCAGCATCTGAAAGATAACGATTTGCCAACAAAGAACTGAGATAAAAAACACCTATTTTTTAGACCAATTTTCAGGTTAATGTACGCCTGTAATTCTTCTCAGTACAATCCGAACCCTGCGATACCTTATGTTTGTTTGATGCGCAAGTGCCCTAAAAACCCCCGGCGATTACAACTAGAATATTCACCGTAAATTCACCTAGCATCGGGTCATCAAAATCATAAAGCAGTACGAGGCTCGCAATTTTCTCAGACTACTTCACAACAAGCTCGGATATGGCCCTATCAATGGGCCGGAGCGTCAATAATGACACTTCTTTTGAACCATTTGATGATCTCTGTCACACTGATCTGCGAAGTTCATTGACAACATTAAAAGTGCTAAAAGATCGTAACATACTTCAAAAAAGTATCACCAATACTTCAAAATATATTCATGCTGAAAAAACTATTTAGGGTTATAGGTCTTTTATTTCTGTGTTGTATCGTACTTCTTATTGCCATTTTTGTATTCATGAACTCCAGCTACAAAAAGCTGGATGCACACACGATGGAACATGTTCCAAAGGTAACCAGTATCCCTTTCGAATATGCTCCTTCAGGTCATATTGTAATACAAGTTGGCATTGATGATACCCAGAATACCTATCCTTTCATCCTAGATAGTGGGGCAGCCAATTATCTTTTCGAAAACTACTTGGGCCAGCAGTCTCCAAAGACCACTGGAAGAACATTGAGTATGGACACGAACGGGGCCTTCTCTTTCCCCAAGATCTACGAAGCACCCTATATCGGCATCGGGGATATCACCCTTCGGAATGTTGGCTTTAAATATACAGAACAACCGTTTCAATGTTACGATCACATCTACGGACTTATCGGTGCCAACATCATGCGACACTTTGTTTGGCAGATAGATTATCAGAACCAGCTGATTCATATTTCCAAAGAAAGAAGACATCTACCCGTCACTCCTGACAAAGAATCGGCCATCGGCATCGCAAAAAACAAATGGGGGCATCAAATCTATACCTCCTTTGCCGTTGGCGATAAAAAAGGACAATTTACCATAGACCTGGGTAGCAATAGCGTGCTCACCATTCCTTTAAAAAAAATCGATTCGAGCACCGTAGCCAATGGACGCGAACTTCTTGGCATTGGATCCTCTGGACTCTCTAGTAACGATAAGGAGAGTAAGAAATATGTAGTGACGATAGATACGCTGAAACTCGGGAAAGAAAAGCGCCCCTTTACCAATGTTGAAACATACGCAAGCAATTCCTCTTCATTCACTGCCATTGGAAATGGTTTTTTAAAGCACTTTCTAATTACGTTGGACTACCCTGAAAAGCAGTTGTATCTTCAAGATAAAAATGACCAACCTTTTGTACACCGCACTCAAAGTGTTGGTTTTCAATTTGACGATGGACTTAGTGTAAGAAGTGTCTTTAAACATTCTAATGCCTATGCATTGGGAATCCGACCCGAGATGGACCTTATTTCTATAAATGGGGTGGTTGTGAAAAATGAAACGGAATTCTGCGAGTTAAGAAGGCAATTGAAACATCTAAACACCATCACAATACGCATTCAAGGTAAACCGGAAGCTGTTACCATTACCAATAATTGATCTAGGAAAAAACCGCTTACTCCAACCACAGTTTAAAGTCCTTTACGCGTTCGCGTGCGACGATCACCTCTTGCTCATTATACTTTTGAAGTTTTATCTGCAAACGTGAATTGGTGTAGGCTATGATGTCTTTGATATAATTGATGTTCACATAGAACTTTCGGCTGATACGAAAAAAGGTCTCTGGCGATATTTCCCCCTCCAAATTTTCTAAAGTCGTATCTAAAAGGTAATTCCTCCCTTCGGCAGTAAACGCATAAGTCCCTTTATTTTCGGAATAAAAGCACTCGACCTCGTCTACGGGAATCATCTTTAGATGTTGTCCTACTTTGACCGTGAAACGTTTTTTGTATTCGCGTTCTAAAGGATTGATCAGTAACTTTTTGATATCGTCAAAATTAAGTTGAACCTCTTGAGCCGCAGGTTTAAAACCATTATATTTTGTTACTGCTGCCGCCAATTCTTCATCATCGATCGGCTTAAGCAAATAATCGATACTGTTTAGTTTGAAGGCCTGCAGCGCATACTCATCAAAAGCCGTGGTGAAAATAACTGCGCTATTTACCTTTACGGCATCAAAGATCTCGAAAGAAAGGCCATCTGATAGCTGGATATCTAAAAAGATAAGATCGGGATGCGCATTGTGCTGAAACCAGTTGATGGATTCCTCCACAGAGTGCAACATTTCATTGACCTCTACATTAAGATCCGCCAGAAGTCGTGAAAGGCGTCTGGCCGCAGGTTTTTCATCCTCTATAATGATCACATTCATAATGGTCGATTCTTTAATATTGTGCTTTTAAGCGTTCTTCTTTTAATTTTCGTTCGATCAGCCACCTTCCAATTCCGCAGACAGCAAAGGTTCCCAAACCTACGGTCAACCAAAAATAAGACAATGGCAATGATCTGGTTCCTACCTCAGCGACAAAAGCAGCATAAAGTCCTACGACGCTCCAACTCATCACCTTCAAATGGACATAGTACCATAATCTTACATGTTTTCTAAAGAGAACCGGATACATCCCTCCTAGTAACGTAAGCAAACTAAAGATCGCAAACCAATGAAAAACGCCAAAAGTTCCGAAGAGATGGTAGAGAAAGAAACTGGAGATATTCATCGATAGCATCGATATCACATAGATATACCCAACGCGCACATGAAACCTGGTTCCTTTGATACTCACCAGCACCACTGCTCCTGTGACCATCGCGATGATGGCAAAAATAGTATGGACGAGTCCTGTAGTACTATGAAACACGGTAGCTTTAGTTAAAATTTGTTGCTTTTATAAGTTTCCTCCTCTTCTTTCATAAACTCTTGTATCTTGCGTTCTTCCCAGTCTTTGCCCAAAAACGTGATGACCCCAAAAACCCTTAGTCCGTGTATCGCCAAAAATAATGCCCATAAGGCTATTCCCCACCAAGAGACCTTCACCTCTATAGAGGTATTCCAAAACCTAGGGATGATCTCAGTATTGACGAGCAAAAGGGAATTGACCAGGATGAATACGGTCAAATGCACATAGAAGCCTCTTATTTTTTTTACTTTTTCTTTCGCACGCTTGTATTTTATGTCTTCCAAATTTTCCATAGTATTATTATTCCCAGCGGTTATTTCTAAATTCTTGTTCGTCCTTCTCCATAAATTCTTTGATCTTACGTTCCTCCCAAGATCTAAAAAAGGTGAACCTATCTCGGTAGACGTACAATCCGTGGGCCAACAGTCCTATCCCCCAAAGGGCTGGGGTAAGCAAGACATTCCAATCCAACCAGTCTAAAAAATCCTGATCATCTATGCGACCTCTAATAACATCCACAAAGCCCGATCTAAGGAAGATGATCAATAAATTAATGATGACATAGGCACGAACATGTGAAAAGAAATCCTTAAGATCCTTCACTTTTTTTTGTGCTCTTTGGTAGCGAGCTTCTTCCGGGTTATCTATCATACGTTGTATCATTTTCGGTTAAGGTCGTTATAACGTTCTTCATCTTTTTTGATGAATTCCTTGATCTTTCTATCTTCCCATGACTTTCCAAAAAAAGGAAATACATTGAATGTGCGTAAGGCATGTAAGGCCAGCCCAATGCCCCAACCAAAGGCAGCCCATAAGAACCAGGGATATCTTAATCCGTCAACTGCAAAGTTGATCACTGCCAGCCCCCCAATTATGATAGTATAGGTTGTCAAGTGAATGTAAAATCCCCTCAGCTCATTTACGCGTTCCTTTGCCTTAAGATAACGGTCTTCTTTAATGTAGTTTTCCATGATGCTATAATTTATTCCCAGCGATTGGATCGACCTTCTTCTCGGTCCTTGTCCATATATTCTTTCAGCTTGCGTTCCTCCCAGTCTCTTCCAAAGAACGGATTGAGGTTAAAGGTTCCGATGGCATGAAAAATGATGCCGATACCCCAGCCAAATACTACCCAAAGGAACCACATATAATGCCACTCATTCACATAGTAGTTTACGATGGCCAGTCCGGAGCAAACGATCACGTATGAGGTGAGGTTGCTATAGAATTTTTTAAGATTCTCAACGCGTTCTCTTGCGCGTAGGTACTTATTCTCTTTGTTGAAATCTTCCATGATGGTCAGTTTTAATTACAAGGCTAATTTCTTAAGCATTTACCGTTTTTGGTAATCTGTATTTCTCAACTGTCGATTTTGAATGATGAACTGTTTTCTTAAACCGATACCAGACCATGTATGGTCCTAGAAATTGTCTTTCTCCATGTATTCTCTTATCTTCTTCTGCTCCCAGCGTTTCCCCCAAAGCGGATGGTATCCAAATGCCTCCAGACCATGGGCCAAAACACCAAAACCCCATCCCAAAGCCGGAAAAATCACCCACGGGAAGTCCGTAGTACGAAAATTTAGCCACGCCAAAAGGGGGATTACGATGCAATAGCTGATAAGATTCCCATAGAATCCTTTGATCGCATCCACCCGCTCTTTGGCGCGTTGATAACGCTTGTCCTTTATAAAAGTATCTTGTGTCTTCATGGTTGTAACTTGTTTCGTGAGCATCGGTATCTTTACGATAAATTCCGAAGTCGTTTTATCTATGGAGACGGCTCTATTGGTAAGAATCGCATAACGCTGATGTATATTTCTCAGTCCAACTCCACTACTCTTTTTCACCACTTGTTTTGGTTGAAGATTATTAGTGACCACTAGATTTCCCTGCTCTTCGGTGATCGTCACATGCAATGGTTTGGCAGGCGTCACCATATTGTGTTTCACAGCATTTTCTAAAAGTAATTGAAGGGATAGCGGCACCACCTTGGCCTCAGGGTCCGAGGCCTTATCAGGAATTTCAAAAACGATACTGTCTTCAAATCGCATTTTCAATAAGCTGACGTAGGTCTTTGCAAATTTCAACTCTTCATCTACCGTGACCAACTCCTTGTTCTTTTGCTCCAATACATAGCGATATACCTTAGATAAGGAGGTTGTGAACTTCTGCGCCTGATAAGGGTCCTCTTCTATCAAGGAGGTCAACACATTTAAGCTGTTGAATAGAAAGTGAGGGTCCAACTGGTTCTTAAGCGCATCGAATTGAGCCGATGCAGCACCTGCGATGATCTTTTGTTCCTTGACCTTGTGCTCTTGTCGATATTTATAGTAGAAGACCGAATAAAAGATTGCCGTTACGACAATGGAGATGGTCAATGACACCCAATAGTATGAGATCCTTTCACCTGAGATAAATTCTTGCCACGACTCGCCTTTTAGTCCCACTTCATTGAACATGCGTAGAAAGAAAATAGCGATCATGGACACCACCACCGACCCAGCGATTCCAGTAAATAAGAATTTAATGGTGAAAAGTTCTTTTTTATATCGTCTCAGCAAATAAACGATCAAAAACATATTGACCATGTAGAGTACGACAGAGAATAGCTGATGGTAGGCGAACATCGTAAAAAAGCTTTCGTCCAGAACATACCTCCTACCATTATAGTAATTAATTACGCCCAGCACCAAAAAAACGGCAACTCCAACACTAAATGCTTTTAGAAGCTCTTTGATGAAACGTTTCCACGTCATTATTCACAGTTTTCAAGAATTTGCAGGGCCCTTTTCTCTCCCCAATTTGGATGAAACTCACTTTCAATTTTAAAGGTAGTAAAAAGTTCTAAGGCCTTGGCCACATCCTTGCAATATGGCGCGGTGTCTTTTCCAAAATATCGAGCACTACCCATATCCCACTCTGCCTTGGCAAATACAACTCTGGGATTGTTGGGTGCCAATTGTAAAGCCTCGTTGTAGAGCTGCGTTACCTTGCCAGAAAGAGTCATCCCATAGGTGGCCCCATCAAAAGCGATCCAGGCCGTATTGATCATCGCTTCCTGCACCAGTATCTCGGCATTGTTTGGCGAAATGATCTTTGCTTCATCAATATGTGCCTTTGCCTTTTCCAATAGCAACGTTAATCGTTGCTCTTCCTTCTCCTTGTAAGCGGCAAAGGTATTTATCTGAGCGATGTAGTAATGAGGTAGCCAAGCATCCGGTGCTGCGCTAGCGATACGCTCAAATAAGGCCTCTGCCTGTTCAATATCCTTTGCTTTCCAAAGGTCGAATGCTTTTTGCATTCCCGTCTCGTACTTGCTTTGGGCATTTCCGTTTGCTAAAGCCAATAGTGAGACCACTAAATAGAAAATTATCCGTACCATGATTCCTAATATTACGTTTGAAATTGATTACACCCCAAAATTGACGTTTTCTGAGGGGCTTTGAAAAGGATAGCTACCGAATTGTCATTTTCAATGGCTGAGTTGTCATTTATTTACGCTTAGAAATTTTTCTCGTCCAATATAGAATATATGAAGTTCCCAGAAGCGTCGGAAGTAACCAACCCAGCAGAGATGGTAACACCTCATTCACAACAAAAAAGGCGGTAACAGCAGCGATGAATCCACCTGTTATTTTGCCGATGTGATGCCTCAACCAATCTTTACGAAGTTTTTGAATATTGCGGAACGCAAGGAAGTCTTGAATGGAACGAACCAGCCCAAGAGCTCCAAATATGGCAAGAACGATTCCAAAACTGTTCCCATTCAATTGTTGATGTATTGCCATGACAAGCATAACGATGGCAAAAAAGAACATCGCACCAGAAACCAGTTTATCAACTCTTAGCTCTGATCGTTGTTCGATCTTTTTATATCGGATTGCAGCTTTACCCGAAATGACCAAGTAGAGACTAAATACGCCGATAACAAATAAGAAATTGTTAATATGGCCTGGCATCCAGGAAATAACCAATGCCAGCAACGCCAAAACGACCATACTATGGTAAAAAACACGGCCCGCCTTGGTGTGGACCGTACCTCCTTTTCTACTTACGATTGCTACTGATCCGGCCAGAAGCGCAATAGCTCCTGCGAATGCATGAATATAGATCATTATGGTGATCAGGTCTTCTAAAGTCATTGTTGATTTCTATAAATGTTGAACCCTTCGAATATTGATGTTTTTAATAGGCGGACAAAACTAAATAATCCGAATTGTAGAAAACTGCGGATAGAATGAAGGATATTGCATTTTGACTTCAATTACCATCCTATTTGGTGCGATAAAAATGAATGATCCATAAAAAAAGGACATACCGTCCTGCTTATTTTTATGAAATCCACTATTTAATTATTCTTTTGTACATTTAATCCGTTGATTAAAACGGAGTTACACCAAGAATTATAAAAGTTAAAAGACATAGGACATTGTAAATCAAGCAAAAAGATTCGAATAATAGCTTTAGATTCTGCTAGTCTTTATGCAGCATTTTGTCGTAAAAAATGGTCTTGACATCGTATTATGAAAGCAAATAGAATTAATAAAAAACCAAATGCATAAATTGCCCGTATATTTTTTTGATGCCAATTTGATTTCCCCTGCTCTATATGCGTAAATTATATAAGAAGGCCAAGTGGTTTTGGCGAAGGCACCCAATGCTGTACTATACACGGTATATGTTGATCAGTAGACAGATGAAGAACCAACTGTTAACTGATGAGAATTATAATAATTATAATAGTTCCGAAGACATTCCCGATATTTATCACAAAGTGAATGAGGACATTCCCTTCTCGTCGGAAAGCGCTTTGGAAAAGACAGCGGTCATTTGCAAATACCTAGCCAAGCACGTTAAAGGTGGTCCAGGTCTAGGTACCTCAAGCGGTAGAGCGTTAAAGATCATGTTAGAAGGAAATTATGGTGTTTGCAGTGATATCTCTCAGGTCTTCAACAACTTTTGTATTCTAAATGACATCAAGGTCCGGGAATGGGGAGTAGTGGATAAATTCTATAAAGAATCCTATGGGCATTCCTTTAACGAAATATTTTCTGAAGAACTTGACAAGTGGATCGCTGTCGACCCGAGCAAGTGCTTATTTTTCTATGACCCCAAAAACGAAACACCGCTTTCTGCGGAAGAACTTTTTACAAGAGGACGCCAAAAGTTACCCTTAAAATATGAGTGCTTCGGTGAGAATGTAGATATTGACGATCCTTATATAAGAGCGATATATTTTAGTCCGAAGGCCATTCCTTTTATGTTGTACAATTATAAGATCAAGACCATCGATACTGTTTTGGACAAGTTCCCAAAGTTTCCAAATTTCCTTATAAGTACTCTTTTGATCATGCTAAGGAAACATTTTCGCTATATGATGCTTTTCAATGATCATAAACGTCTTTGGAATCCAAAGACCCAAATAGTGACACAAGGAAATACCATTACCGAGGAAAAGGCGTCGGAACCTGGGGTAGAGACCTCGTCAAAATCCTATAAGTTATCTAACTGATTGCTTTTCTTGTCGCCGCTTATAGTCCAGAAAAATCCTATAAAGAAGAATTGATCTGCAGCTGGTCTAATTGCCTGTCTGTCAAAAAAACCTTCCGAATTTGGAGTGTTTGCATAATTGTATCCAAAAACGTTGCGCGTGGCCAAGACGTTATTTACCGAAAAGTAAAGTATTTTCTGTTGGCTAATTAGATAGGCCCAGTTGATGCTTAGACTGTTATACGGTCTTGTACGTTCGGATAAGAATGAAGTGATGTTGGGATCGGTATAAGGCCTGCCAGTAGCGAAGATGTAACTCGCTCCGATCTGTGATTTCCAAGAATCTATCCAATATTTCCCTACTAGCGAGATATTGTGCTTGTTTGTAAAACTAGGCGCAGCTTCCACAGGAAAATTCTGATAGTTCCTTTTCGTATCCAGGTATGAATAACTGAGCCAATAGTCCAAGTTCTTGATCGACCTGTTATCTCGCCAAAAGAGGTCCAAGCCTGAGGCATCACCAAATCCTTCATTATTGAAATCACTATCGAATTGCGGTAGCATCGTATCATATTTTATCAAATTGCGATATCGTTTATGGTATGCCTCCGCTCTAAAGATCTGCCCCCCCTTAGAATACTGATAATTGAGCAAGTAATGGGTGGCGCGCTCGGCGTGAAGATCTCTTTGGAATTTGAGATAGCGATCTAGCGGTTGCTGATAGAACTCGCCGTAGGCCAAAGAGAACTGCGAGGCATCACCGGTCTTGTACGCCAAGGAAAGCCTCGGCGACCAATTGGTCTCTCGTAACAATTCTGAATATTCAGAGCGTAATCCAATTTTACAGGCCAGCTTGTTCGAAAAGAAAATGTCGCCCTCTACAAAACTTGCAAAGATATTGTTGCTGAAAGCCGTACTAAAGTTGAGGGAGGCATCCATAAAATCCTCTTCGAAGGCAGCATTGAAATACTCCGTACCAAAATTTAGTTTCAAGCGACTGCTGAAGCTCTTTTTGAATGAAGCCTTTAGGTGAAAGGAATCCGTATCGCCATCGACCTCAGCATCTTGGATGGTCACACCGTTGCGGTCGTTGGTGTAACTCAATCCCGTATTCAATATCCAGTCATTCCCAAAATATCCCTTATAGCTACTATTGATGTAAAAATTTCGATTTTTCAACCCAAATCGAGCGCCTTCGGTCAAGTTGATATCCGGCTGGGTTAGCCTAAAGTTGGTCATATCGAGTGCGGCATACAGTTTAAACATCCCTTTATCGAACTTTCTTCTAAAAACGGTCTCGCCCGCCGCGACCTCGATCGGTTTTTCCCAATCGTTCCTGTCGGGATAAATAGCGATATACGGGGCCAGATTGATGTAAGAAGTATTTACGCTCAAAGCGCTCTTCTCCCATTTTGTGGTATGGCCAAGGCCTCCCCCAACACTCATCAAAGCGATGTCTGTCTTCTCTTGATCGGGTTCATCGATGGTATTTAATAATAATACACTGGACAATGCCTGACCGTACTCTGCAGAATATCCCCCGGTCGAAAATGTAATTCCTTTGAAAAGAAAGGGAGAATAGCGACCGCGCGTGGGAATATTATTAGCGGTTGGGGTGAAAGGCGTAAAAACTCTCATACCGTCGATAAAGACCTGGGTCTCTTCGGCTTGGCCTCCTCTGACGAACAATCTACCATCCTCTGCCACTGTGGTCGTCCCTGGTAAGGTCTGGAAAGCACCTACATAATCCCCTAATGCGCTTGCGGTAGTAACAATGTCCAACGGTTTTAACACGGAAACCTTGGCGTTGTCTCCCGCCTTAAATGAACCTGCAGTGAGGGTCACCCCAGTGAGGGTATTGATCTCCTCCCTTAATACGATCGTCAGATCCTGGAGTTGAGCGACATCTGTTGTCAATGAAAATTCTTCAAAGGAAATATAGGTCACGGTCAAGGTGTGAACGCCTTGCTCTGTAGTAGAAAAGTTGAAAGTCCCAGTCTCGCTGGTCGAAGCACCATCGTAAGTGCCTTTTAGATATACATTTGCACCGCCGATAGGATTTCCTTTGGAATCGGTGACCTTTCCTGATACCACTACCTGTGCAAGTGTATAATGTGATACGATGAATGAAAGCACTAACATAATGAACTTCATGGTCGCTGTTTTTTGTTAGTGCTAAATTCATATGATCTTCAACGAATTTCTAAGAAGCTTTTCCGAACTGTGACATAATAAGGATGAACTGTTCTGAAATGGACAATAGGTAAAAGATTTATGATCGATCTAGCAATTTTTCTTTTATTTGCATAACCAACCTTCTTAGTTTTGAACCCAACCATTTTGACCAACAAAAAACGATCGCTCTTTAGTTTGATTTTTACAGTCATCAGTATCATGGCTGCCCTATGTACAGTTTTAGAGCAATTATCCTATTTAGAAATTCTTTTCAAACCGCTGATCGTAGCATCGCTTATCTGGTTCTTTTATAAGCATTCGAGCCACTTGCCTAAAAGGTATAGACAATATACACTGGTGGCTTTATCTCTATGCCTTTTAGGTGATGTACTTTTGATATTTGAGAACAAGGATGATCTTTTCTTCTTGTTTGGGCTGTCCTCCTTCCTGTTGGCCCATGTGATGTATGTTCGGGTATTCATGGAAAACATTCGGGTCTCTTTTAGACGTATCGTGCCGTTCGCATCAATATTGGTCATCTATGCAAGTTTACTTCTATTCTTGCTATATGAACATCTGGACACGCTTGTGCTCCCGGTTGTCTTATATGTGATGGTCATCAGCACTATGACACTCACCGCTTACCTTAGATGGGGGAAAGCAGATCGCATTAGTTATCTGCTTGTGCTGGCTGGGGCGGTTCTCTTTATGTTTTCTGACAGTATTATCGCAATTGATAGATTTCACCAGAGTATCCCGTTTTCTGGTTTCATCATCATAAGTTCGTACGCGGCTGCCCAGTATGGCATCACGTTGGGACTGCTTAAACAACAAAAATGAGATGTTTTACAGTGCTTTTTTTGGATTAGACCTAACTTAACTATACCTTTTACCAGAAAAAAGTTGTTTGCCTACGTAAATGAAGAGTATCCTTTTTAATAGTCTGTTTTTTTTGATCTTGACATTGGATATTGTCTTCAGTAATTTTGACCACCTTCTTCCATATCGAGTGATTACCAAACCGGCCGTGATCGGCTCACTCTTGGTATACTTCTATCTCAATAGTGCACATCTCATAAAGGAGGAGAGACGCTTTTTATTATTGGCACTGGTGTTCCTCCTTCTAGGTGACATATTATTCTTAAAGTTTGATGACACCTTTTTCTTCTTTTTAGGGATGGCAAGTTTCATGTTGGGAAACATTATGTATTCGCTGGCCTTTCACTTCTATGTTTCACATCGCTTTATAAGGACCATACTATTCTCGATAGTGTTATTGGCCTATGCCTATGGTCTATTGAATCTTATAATCGATGGACTGGAAGCGCTTTTTGTTCCGGTTCTTATTTTTATGGTGGTCGTTTTCACAATGCTACAGAGTGCTTTCTCGAGATTGGAAGCCGAGGTGCCCAGAACCGCTTATTTTCTAGTTTTCACAGGAGGGCTTCTTTTTATGTTCTCGGAAAGTATCATTGCATATAGCAAATTCTACAAACCCTTTCCCTTCGAAGATATTTTCATAATGCTCACCTATGGTCTAGGACAATATTTCATAATCATGGGAATGACGTACAAACGAAATACTAAGGCGAAAAAATATAATCAAAATTTTCATAACTAATAGATTCACAACATTTTAAGATTCTTTTACAACACAATCTTTCAAAATATAAAAGGGATGTGTATATTTAAAGATTTTAGATTTTTCCTTCGGAAAAAACAATGCTATGAAAAACCAAGGCCTCTTTACGATCATTTATATGGTTATCCTTGCTACTGACCTTGTCTGCAGTAACGTGGAGTCGTTGAGGCCATTTAGGGTGATCACAAAACCCTCGGTAATTTCTTCTCTATTCTTCTTTTTTTTATACAACAGTGGACATCTGGTCAAACAACAACGAAACTTTATGTTGGCCGCATTGGTGTTCTTTTTCTTGGGTGATCTCTTTTTTCTAAACTATTATGACAATTTGTTCTTCATGATCGGTTTTGGATTCTTTTTCCTTGCATATTTGATGTACGTTTTTGCCTTTCAATTCAATATTTCATACCATTTGGGAAGATTGGTCATTCTCTCAGTGATCATTATGATCTATGCTTTTTGGTTCTTAAAGAAAACACTGATGGGTCTGGGCGACTACTTCATTCCTATAATTATATTCATGGTGGTCATATTCAGCTCACTTCAAAGTGCATTCTTCCGATGGAACCAGGTGCCTCAAAAAAGTTTTTATCTCGTTTTTGTCGGAGCCCTTATCTATCTGGGTACGCAAACGCTTATTGCTTACAACAAATTTGTCGGACCCGTCCCCTATGAAAATTTTTTTACCATGTTCACCTATGGAATCGCTCAATATTGTATCGTGATAGGAATCTTGATCCAGCAGCGTCGACCTGTAGAATTTGACCAATAATTAACTAAGCAAAAATCTAAATTTCGATTTTATAATGTGAAAAATTTAAAGCTTTTCCTTTTTTTATTCTTGATCAATTTGGCGCTCGATATAGTCTTTAACAATATCGATGGGCTTTATACCTTTAGATTCATCACAAAACCTGGTGTTACGATATCGCTATTGCTTTTCTATTATCAAAACAGACAACGCCTTTCGGTTGAGGAATATGTCTTTGTTCTAGAAGCCTTAGCGGTCATTCTTATAGGTAATACCTTCTTGCTCGAACAGTCCAATATCTATTTCTTTGGCATTGGCATCATTACTTTTATGGTTGCCAATGTGCTTTATACCATCGTTTTTTTTAGAGATTGCACCTTCAGGCTCAAAAGACTTTTACCCGTTTTGGTTGGTATCGGGGCTTATGCCGCTGTTATTTTTTCGTTGATAAAGGACAACTTAGGACCCTTTCTTATCCCCGCGATCTTTTTTCTCATCTCGGGGGTTGTTATGCTCACCATGTCTTTTTTGAGGAAGGGACAAGTAAATAACAGGAGCTTTTGGATGGTGTTTATAGGGAGCATCTTTGCCGTAATTGGTTGGACGATTGTAGCATTGAATCAGTTCCATAAGCCATTTCCTGGAAAAAACATATGGATCATGTTCTTCCATGGTCTCGCGCATCTCAACATCGCTTTGGGAATACTTTACAAGTATCATAAAATGGAAAAAATCACCAAATAATGAGTAGAGATCTCGCATTCGGGTTGCTTTTCGCGGGGATTCTTCTTATCGATATAACATTGAACAATCTTGCGGAGCTCTCCGTATTCCGATATTTGACCAAACCATTGGTTCTGGGCTCGCTGGTTGTTTATTTTTACCTAAATAGTGACCATCTTCCTGCTAAAGAGAAAAAGTACACCCGCTACGGATTGATGTCGCTGTTCGTAGGCGACCTATTTATCCTTGGCGACTTCAAAACATTCTATCTTGTGGGTGGTATCATCTGCTTTATCGTAGCCAAGATCTTTTATTTTCTAGCTTTTAAACAGCAGGCGACCATAGAAAAACGACGTTTGACACTCTTTTTATCTGGCGGGTTTATATATGCCACAGGTCTTTATATCTTAATATTCCCTAAAGTTGGAAATCTATTGATTCCGGTAACGGCTTATTTTTTAGCCTCCACGATCATGGCACTTTGTGCATTTTTGCGTTATCGAAAAGTGAATACAAAAAGCTTTCTGTTTGTTTTAGGCGGGTCACTGCTTTTTGTCATTTGCGAGAGCATCTCTAGTATCAATCGATTTTATGATGAAGTGCCTTACAAGAACATCTTGATCATGCTCACCTATGCCTACGCACAGTTTTTCATAGTGAAAGGCATGTTATGCCAAGGTGAAAACACCTCTACTGAGTTGTAGTGATGACCCGACTTTTCTTCTTTTTGAACGGTCGGATAATAAGACGCGCCTCTCGATCGAATCTAATATAGTTATAGACCCAATTGACAAAGACCACGACCCTATTTCTAAACCCTATGAGAAAGAACAGATGCACGAACATCCAAACGAACCATGCAAAAACTCCCTGAAACTTTATCCGTTCCAGATCCACCACAGCCTTATTTCGGCCGATCGTTGCCATCGACCCCTTGTTCTTATATTTAAAAGGTTTCTTCTCCTTTCCCTTTATTTTTCGCAAGAGGTTCTTTCCCAATAGCCTCCCCTGTTGTATAGCCGGTTGCGCCATCATAGGATGTCCATTGGGGTACTCGTCATCTTGCATACAGGCAATGTCTCCGATCGCATAGACATTCTCTAGACCTTCTACCTCGTTGTAGCGATTCACCTTAATACGATTCCCTCTGGTGATCACATCAGCTGCATCTATACCTTTTATCGTATTACCTTTTACTCCAGCAGCCCAGACAAGCGTGGCCGTGTCAAAGGTGACATCGGTATTGGTCTTTGCGGTCTTTCCATCGTAATTTTGTACACGCAGGCATTTCCAAACATTGACCCCTAAGCCTTCGAGATAGTCCTCGGCCTTTTTCGAGGCCTTTTCACTCATCGCTGGTAAGACTCGATCACTGCCTTGTACCAGATTGATCTGCATCTGTCTTATATCGAGATCAGGATAGTCTTTGGGCAATATTCCTTTTTTGATCTCGGCCAAAGCACCGGCTAGCTCTACACCGGTCGGTCCTGCACCTACGATCACAAAGTTCATAAGGGCGTTGCGCTCGTTAAGGTCGTCTGTAAGCAAGGCTTCCTCAAAATTTTCCAGGATCAAACTGCGTAAGTTCAACGACTGCGGAATGGTCTTCATCTGCATGCTGTTCTGCTCCATCTCCTTGTTTCCAAAGAAGTTCGTGGTTGAACCTGTTGCAATGACCAAATGATCATATCGCAGATCGCCGATATTGGTGCTGACCTGCTTTGCTTCGATATTTATTTTCTTTACCTCGGCCAATCTAAAGAAGAAATTAGGATAGTCTTTGAGTATCTTCCGAATGGGATATGCAATAGAATCGGGCTCCAATCCACCCGTAGAAACTTGATACAGCAAAGGTTGAAACGTGTGATAGTTATGCTTGTCCAGCAATACGACCTGTACCTCTTGCTCTGAGAGCTGCTTGGCCAAAGACACTCCGCCAAAACCGCCACCGATGATCACTACCCGTGGCATGCTATTTCTAGGAATATTCATAGATTGAAAATATGCTACAAAAATAGGACTTAGCGGTTTTTCAACTTAAAAATTTGAGTAAAAATTGTAACATTGTCTTCATAAAAGCTACTTACCTAAAAAGCTAACCATCATTAGTGACGAAAGAACTAGAACATAAATTTGTTGCCGAGCTAGAAAAGCATCAGAATATTGTACACAAGGTATGTCGGATCTATACCGCCAACAGAGACGAACATAACGATCTGTTCCAAGAGATCACCATACAGTTGTGGAAAGCCTATCCGAAGTTTAGAGGTGACTCTAAATTCAGTACATGGATGTATCGTGTTGCATTAAATACGGCTATCACCCTTTATCGCAAGTCCAAAAGAAGACCCAACACCCAAGATTTTGATGATATCCAGTTTAAAATAAGCGCCGAAGAGTATGATGATACGCAAGAACAACAACTCAAAGTAATGTACAAGACCATAAAGCAACTGAGCGATATCGAGAAGGCCTTGGTATTCCTTTACTTGGAAGACAAAAATTATAGAGAGATCGCGGAAACCATGGGTATTACCGAGGTAAATGCAAGAGTAAAAATGAACCGTATCAAGACAAAGATGAAAAAGATACTAAATCCGTAAACGATGGATGAATTAGAACTATTAAAGAAAGATTGGAATAAGCAGGAAACCCCCAGCTTGTCTTTTGATCAAATTTACAGAATACTTTTAAAGAAGTCTTCTTCAATAGTAAAATGGATATTTTATATAAGCATATTTGAATTGTTGTTAGCATTGGTCGCCACGGCCTGGTTTATGTTTGACGACACCTACGACAAGATCGAGATAGAAGGCTATGACATCGATGCTATCACCTTGGCATTCGAAGCCATTTCAATGATCGTATTGGTTTATTTTATGTTTCGATTTTTCAACAATTATAAGAAGATCACTGTGACGGACGATTCCCGAACCTTGATGAAGAATATTCTAAAGACCCGAAAAATTGTAAAGAACTATATCAAAATTGCCTTGTTGATAGCAGCGGTTTATACAGCTATATTATTGTTCATTGGAACTTTTAACGCCCCATTTTTCGTAGAAAAGGTCAATGGTAGCGATTCGGTCCTGATCCTCTATATCGCAGCATCAATAGTGATCTTAGTGGTCACCGCTGTCATTATAGTTGCATTATGGCTGGTCTATCAATTGCTCTATGGCCTATTACTGCGAAGATTGGAGAGAAACTATAAAGAATTACAGCAACTCGATATATAAGAAATGGGCCTTTGATCTTTAATAGTGAAAGGGTCTTTCTCTTTTTTCCAAGGTTTCTAATACCTCCACTTTCGCTGTTCGTTAAGCTCTTCATAGTGCTGAAGCTCTTCTTCGGGAATGACCTTCATGAAGGAAGGATGCTGCTCTATGGCATATTCTAGCTTTTCCACGATCTCTTCAATCGATTCGTTTTCATAGTCGATCTCCAATGGTTTTTTGATGACCATATGCTGTAAAATACCTTTTTTCTTTATCAACAGGCCTTTCTTGTCAAAAGACCTTCTAAAACCGTCGATCACTATAGGAATCACCAAGGGTTTGTATTCCTTGATAATATGGGCCGTTCCTTTTCGTATCGGCTTCCATGGCTTGGTAGTACCTTGCGGGAAAGTGATCACCCACCCATCATTCAAAGCAATACCAATATTGCCCGTATCGCTGAGATTTACCTCTCTCTGGATCTCCTTTCCTTTTTCGCGCCACGTACGCTCTACAGTCACTGCTCCCGCATAGGCCAAAATTCGTGGCAATAGGCCGGACTGCATGGTTTCTTTGGCAGCCACAAAATAGATATTGAGTTTAGGTCGCCACAAATATCCTATGTTCTTTATTGAATCGACACGTCCTTTTAGACTCGCGTTGAACACGTGAAACATGGCCACAACGTCTGCAAAATAAGTTTGATGATTGGATACAAAAAGGACGTTGGTCTCTGGGAGGTCTTTAAAGATCTCGGAACCTTCAATATCCAATTTGTTAAAGCCTCGATAACGACCATGGGTCATCACACCAAAAATGCGAATTAGCCATTTTTTCAAGAAAAGTATATGTCCAAAAGGATTCGTTTTAAACAATCCCATATAGTAAGTTAGTTTTTATGCGAAAGGCAAAGTTACAAAACTCCATCTTATATTGTCGCTCGCAGTATTGCTTTGACCTCGTTTAGCATCATTGCCGTTGCCCCCCAAACGATATATCCATTTAATTCAAAGGCAGGTACCTCTATTTCTTTGGCATAGGAGGTAGATAATTTTTGTGAGGTCAACGATCTATCTTCCAAAAAATGTGACAATTTTACCTCTATGAGTCCCTCCACCTCATCATCTTGAGGCACAAAGCTTGGGGTATGTTCAATCAAACCCAAATACGGTTGTACGACAAAATTACTCGGCGGTATATAAAGATCGGTAAGCTCTTTTATAATCGTGATGCTATTTTTAGAAACACCTATCTCCTCCTCTGTCTCACGCAAGGCTGTTTGTTCCAAACCCTTATCCTCTTCTTCAAATTTCCCCCCGGGAAAACCAACTTGATTAGAATGAACACCGGGATATGTCTTTCTATGGATCAACATAAAATTGGTCTGATCCCGTTGGTCTGGATAAAACAAAGATAGCACAGCCGCTCTTCGAGCATTTCTACGTCGTTCACCATATTCTCTAAGCTCTTGCTGGCGTATCAAAGGTGCCATTTCTAATTGTGCTTTTATACCTGGTAACGGGAAATCTTTTATTTTTGAAAGTGAATTTACAAATCTTTCAAAGTTCATAGCAATGCGGATCTTTTCTCTTTATACAATATTACCACTATTTTTTCTTATCGCTTGTAAGGATACGCCAGAGACCAAAACACCTCCGGCTGAAGAGACCATCCCGGAAGAAGTAAATAAGGTCGTTATGGATAGCGTTTTTACGGAAGCGCCTGAAGAGGAAGAAGCGCCCTTTAAGCTTACCGATGAAAATGCGATACCTTTCTTCAACCAATATGAAAAGGACAATCCAGAGACCAAAGTACGTATCACCACCAAGTTTGGCTCTTTTGACATAGAACTGTTTGAAAATGTACCCTATCATCGTGCTAATTTTATCTATTTGACCAAGAAAGGCTATTTCAATGGCACTTATTTTCACCGTGTGGTGAATGACTTTATTATCCAGGGAGGAAATTCAGATAGTCGGCGTACTTCAAAAAAAAGAAATGAAATAGGTAGGTATTTACTACCTCCAGACACCAGAAAGGGGCATCGCCATCATCGCGGTGTGGTCTCTGTACCCAGCAGCGATATAGATAATCCGCATAAACTAGCTTCTCCATTTGAGTTTTTTATCGTGCAAAAAAAAGATGGCGCCTACCATTTGGATGGTGGATACACCGCTTTTGGGAGCGTCGTAAGAGGCATGGATGTTGTAGACAAGATAGCAGCCCAGCCCACGGATGTCGCCGAATGGCCGTTGCAAGATATCTCCATGCAGGTCGAGGTCATCGAATGACGATCAACTCTTATTCTGTGTATTGCGATAGAACGAGGGTAATTGCAGATGAAAGATCACGGCCAAAATACGAATGGTGATCACTATCAAAGCGGTCAAGATATACACCAAATTTTCTGCGATAGGCAATTCCTTTAGCAAGAAAAAGGAGAATCCGCCAGCGACGCAGGCCATTGCATACACCTCTTTTCTAAAGATAACTGGGATCTCATTACAAAGAATGTCTCTGATGACACCTCCAAAAGTTCCTGTCATTGCGCCCAAGGCGATGGATATGATCGGACTAAGGCCAGATGCTATTCCCTTCTCGATGCCGATCAGTGTAAACACGCCCAGCCCTATGGTGTCGAACAGAAAGAGTGATTTGCTTAAATAACTGAGTTTTTTTCTTAGAAGCACAGCAAAGATCACAGAGGCCGAAATTACATAGACCACCGTCAGATCCTCCATCCAGCTAACAGGCGTCTGGCCAATTAGCACATCCCTCAAAGTTCCTCCACCAACTGCTGTCACAAAGGCGATAATAAAAATTCCGAATGGGTCCAATCGCTTATTCAATGCGGTCATGACACCCGAAATTGCAAAGGCGATCGTTCCTAAAATATCTAGTGCTTGAAAAACCATTACATGTCCTGGGTATAGAAGTTATAATCTTTGAGGACCGTATCGATAAATCCAAAGGTGTCCTTATGCTTTGACTTTACGCCAATGACCTCCTCGATCTTATCCCTCAATTTGATAAGGGTCGCATGGTCCACGTTCCTTTTGGCAGTAACGAATGTCTCTTTGATGATCCGCGCATCGTTGTCCGAAAGTTTGATGACACTAGGATAGGTAGGTTGGTACCCTTCTTTTAAATGTTCTAAAATAGTTTGTGAGAACTTCACCTTATCTTTCAAGGTAATGACCGCGGTGCCCGATGCCATATCGCCAATCCGTTGGTTACGCTTGCTGGTGGCTATAGCGATCACACCAGGTAGAAAAAAGAGCCATATATCAACGATCCTAAAGAACCACCGGATCACATAATCTGAAAAAGACGCCTGAAAGCCATCGATCTTCACAACGCGTATCTTTACTAGCTTTTTGCCCAAAGTCTGTCCTTCTAATAAGGATTCGAGTACTAGGGTATATATCATTGTTGGAAAACCAACGACCACCTGCACAGCCCTTTGCGACCAAGGGTCCATTCCTTCGTAGGTTTCATTAAACGGCAATGCCTCTATTATGGCCCATACCACCCATAAATAAGCTATTTTTATTACTCCATCTATTATAAAGGCGACCATTCTTAGCCCAAGGTCGGCTGCAGTGAAGCTAATCTTTACATTTTGGGTAGTGTTGATTTGTATCTCTGCCATTTTATAGTTTAATTAGCACACTTATGAGAGAAGTCGCTTTCATCAAGCAAAATAAAGAAAAATGGTTAAGTTTTGAAAAAGCCGTTTTCAATGGAGAGGAAATGGACTCGGACGAACTTGCAAATCAGTACATCCATTTGGTGAATGACCTGGCCTATGCACAAACTTACTATCCGAAAAGCAAGGTCGTAGTTTATTTGAATCAATTAGCTGCCAAAGCCTTTCAAAAGATTTACAAGACCAAGAGAGAAGATACGAATCGCTTTGTTCACTTCTGGAAGACCGAAGTACCCTTGCTCATGTATCAATATCGCAAGTATGTATTATTGGCTTTTGTGATCTTTACCATTTTCACTGTGATCGGTGTGCTCTCCGCCGCAGATGATGAGGATTTTGTACGTGGCGTATTAGGTGACGAATACGTAAATCAAACACTAGAGAACATCGATAAGGGCGATCCAGTGGCAGTCTATAAAAGCGGTAGCAACTGGGGAAGCTTTATCGGTATAACCGTAAACAACCTACGCGTTGGGGTCATCGCCTTCGTGATGGGGGTATTTCTTGGGCTGGGAACCGTTTATATTCTCTTTAACAACTGCATCATGCTTGGGGCCTTTCAATACTTTTTCTATGAGCGTGGCGTATTCTGGGAAAGTGTCAGAGGAATATGGATACATGGGTCTATGGAAATATTCGCGATCGTCATCGAGGCGGCAGCAGGCCTCATCATGGGGGCAAGCATACTTTTTCCCGGTACACATTCAAGGTTCGAGAGTTTTAAAAGAGGCGCTAAAGATGGAGTTAAAATATTGATCAGCACGTTTCCATTTACCTTTGCCGCTGGATTTCTTGAAGGATTCGTCACACGTTATTCCGATACAATGCCTAATGTTCTCTCGGTTGGAATTATCCTTGCCACCTTGGGAATTATAAGCTATTACTACCTTCTGTACCCGTATAAGGTGAAGAATGAATTACATCATCAATTGATACCCGCTCTTGGATAGATGAAAAGATTTGCCCTGATATTCATCTTGTCCTTATCTATGCTTTGCGAGAGCGTTGCTTCCGCTTATGCACAAGAAGTGGTCGATCCCAATACCGAAGCACATAAATTTGACAAGGGTTTTCAAGACCAATATAAAGGGCGAAAGTTCAATTATGAGGGGAGAGCGGTCAAGACCAGCGATAAAGGAAATACAAGCGGGAAGAACTCTAAATATTCAAAGGATAAACCTTCGAAAAGGGACACCGATGATATCAACAGCTCAAATACTAGCATAGCGCTTCCCAGCGGACCTTTTTTCTTTGTCTTGATGATTATTGTCGCGGCTGCGCTTATTTTCTTGGTTCATGCCCTGATCACTCAAGGAAATGGACGACTATTCGGAAATTCTTCCAAGAAGATCTTGGACGATAGTGAAACTATTTCTGCGGAAAATATCCACACCACCGATATCGACTCCCTCATTGTACAAGCCGAAAAAAGCGGTGACTATCGGTTGGCAACTCGTTATCTATACCTCTCGGTGTTAAAGCGATTGGCCTTTAAAAAGCTGATCGAATTTGAGGAAGAAAAGACAAACAGTGATTACCTTCTAGAACTGGAAGGGCATCAAATGAATCCACTATTCAGAAAGACCTCATATCTGTATAATTACATTTGGTATGGAGAGTTTTCTGTTGACGACCTTCAATATGCAAAGGTGAAGCGGAATTTTGGGAACCTTTTAAACCAGATCACTTAATGAGCAGGAATATTCTTATAGCTGTTGGTCTTATCGCCGTGGTCCTGCTAGGAATGGTCTTACTAGATTTTAGCGTGAGCCGAAAAGTGGATTGGCAAGAATCCTATAGCGAGCGACACAGCAAACCATATGGCACCTTGGTATTTCATGAGCAACTGCCTAGTCTTTTTCCCAAAAAAAAGATCCGAACCATCTATCATACACCATATAATTATCTGATCGCGCATAGCGAATATAGTCACAGTGACCATATTGCCAAAGGTATCTATATGGTCGTAGGGTTTGCCGACAGACTCGGCTATTATTCTGTAGAAGAACTTAAATATTTTGTTGAAACCGGAAATTCGGTCTTTATTTCTGGTAAAAATATTCCCGCCTTGTTGAACGAGATCTTGCATACCGCCGTAGACAGTGTCAATACCATTGAAAATAAAGCATCCTTGCTATTTGAAGAAAGTGCTCTTTCGGATCGCAATGTTGTCTTAGATAGCATATATCAAGATTACTATTTTAGAAAGATTCCGACAGATAGCATACAAATATTGGGGAAGACTGTGACCGCGCTTGGCGAAAAACCAAATTACATTCGAGTTCAAAGAGGGGAAGGAGCCTTTTATGTGCATCTTCAGCCAAAGGCATTCACCAATTATCAATTGCTTAAGGAAGAAAATTATAAATATATCGAAGGACTGTTATCCTACCTTCCTAATGAAGATATCTACTACGACTCTTATTACAAATATTATGATGATGATACTCCGTATACCGAACGTGCGGAAAGCCATTCTAACTTGAGCTATTTGAAATCTCAGGATTCCTTTCGCTGGGCATGGTATGTATTATGGTTGTTTGTGATCTTGTTCATGATATTCGCAGCCAAAAGAAGACAACGCGTCATCAAGATCATAAGCCCGCTTCAAAATACTTCGCTAGCATTTGTAAAGACGATAGCAAACCTGTATTTTGACAGATATGACCATGAAAACCTGATCCATAAAAAGATCACCTATTTTTTAGAACGAATCCGTACCGATTTCAGATTACAGACAGAGAAGCTAGATGATCATTTTATTGAAGAACTCACCTCCAAATCGGGTCAGAAACGAGATAAGGTAGCCCCGCTGATACATTATATTGTTTGGCTTAAGAACAATAAATATCACGGCGAACAACAATTGATAGCACTGAATAAATTTATCGAAGATTTTTATACTTCATAGCATATGGAACAATTAGAACCCAACAACGAGCCGCAAGATGCAGCTGGCAAAGAGGCCGAAGCGGCCAACACAGCAACCAACGAGGTGGCGGAAAATAACGACCTACGATTTGAAAGCAGATTGGATCTCGGAGAGCTTCAAGAAAGTGTGCTGAAGATCAAGTCAGAAATAGGCAAAGTGATCGTTGGCCAACATCGTATGGTGGATTACCTCATCGCCTCTTTGCTCGCAAAGGGACACTCGCTGATAGAAGGTGTGCCTGGTGTCGCAAAGACCGTCTCTGCCAGATTGTTATCGAAAGCGATGAGTGTCGATTTTAGTCGGATCCAATTTACACCAGACCTAATGCCGAGTGATATTTTGGGGACTTCTGTATTTGATATGAAAAAGTCGGAGTTCGAATTTAAAAAAGGGCCGATTTTCTCCAATATGGTGCTGATCGATGAGATCAATCGCGCTCCTGCAAAAACCCAGGCTGCACTTTTCGAAGTGATGGAAGAACGTCAGATCACAATAGACGGCAATCGCTATCCCATGGAACCACCATTTATGGTATTGGCGACACAAAATCCGATCGAGCAAGAAGGCACCTATCGCCTTCCAGAGGCACAATTGGACCGTTTCTTATTTAAGATCGATGTTGATTACCCGAACCTAGAGGACGAGATCGAGATCATCACTCGAGAGCATGCGCTAGAAGATAAGAAGAAGACCGATAGCATCACCCCTTTCCTAACAGCTGCTCAGATCGTAAAGTTCCAACAATTGGTGACCAAAGTATTGATAGAACCCAATTTGCTTAAGTATATCGCCCAGCTGATCGTGGCTACCCGCACCAATCAATTCCTTTATCTCGGCGCCTCGCCCAGAGCTTCCATCGCAATTTTGAATGCCAGTAAGGCCTTTGCCGCTATGGAAGGAAGAGATTTTGTAACCCCTGAGGATATTAAAAAAGCGGCTGTTCCAGTAATGAATCACCGCATCATCGTTACTCCTGAACGCGAGATGGAAGGCATTACCAGCAAACAGATCATAGAAGATATCATTAAATCGTTGGAGATCCCGAGATAAGTCTTTTACAAAATATATTCAAATGAAATTAATATCAGCAACACGATTAGTGCTAATTGCCATAGTTCTACAGATGATCAGTAGCACCTATTGGTTAATACAACGCCTGCTGCATCTGGGATTCAATGAGATAATGGGGATCTATTCAAATCTGTCTCATCTTTTCTTTTTGATCAGTTTATTCATCTTTCTAAAGGCCATTTACGATCGACAAAAAAGTTAATATGGAAAAATCCTTAGAAGAGATATTCGATTTTAAAAATTCAGATCAGGCTGAGTTAGACCTCGGGCTTCGGCAAAGGAATTTCAATACCTTGGAGGAACGACTTTCGTTGTGTAAAGTTTGTCTAAATAAAAAAGTGGATTTTAATAAAGGGCTACTTTGTGGACTTAGTTTAGAGAAACCCGCATTCACTACTTTTTGTGAATCTTATGAAGAAGACACCAAAGCAATTGAGAAGTTGGCCCCAGGAAAGGTTAGAGCATCAAAGGGAAAAAGAATTATCTTGCCAATCGTAATGTCGCTTTTAGGTTTTATAAGAGCTGTCATAAGACTGAATGAAGAATCTATCTACGGATGGGTCTTTTTTGCCCTAGGTATTGCTTGGTTATTGTCTATTATTTTGGATAAAGAGGAATAAATGCTGAAGCTCATCAAATCCTTTTACATACAACCTCGATTCTTCTACGCCGGCATGGCCGTGGTGGTGCTATTTGTGCTCAGTTTCTTTGCTCCTCCTCTCTTTAGGACCACAAAGTTAATTTTTGCAGGGCTTTTCTTTCTATTGCTAATAGATGCCTTGCTGCTTTATTTTGTAAGAGGGAAATATGGCGTTGAAGGAGCGCGTTTCGCCCCCGAACGTTTTTCGAATGGAGATGACAACGGCCTAAAGATCTCTCTAAAGAATAACTATCCTTTTCTGATAAGGGCCGAGGTCATTGATGAATTGCCTTATCAATTTCAAATCCGTGATTTCAAACGAAAGAAAAGTCTGAAACCACAAAGTGAGACGACTATTTCCTATACGCTAAGACCCACAGAACGTGGAGAATATCGTTTTGGAAAATTAAATATCTATGCACAGACGCAGCTTGGCTTCATCGCTCGCCGATTTACCATCGAAGCAGATCAGATGGTCCCAACCTATCCTTCCTTCTTACAGTTGCGTAAGTATGAATTGATGACCATTGGGCATCATCTGCAAGATTATGGTGTTAAAAAGACCAGGAGAATAGGCCACACCATGGAGTTCGAGCAGATCAAGGAATATGTGCAGGGAGACGACCTACGTACGATCAATTGGAAAGCGACCGCGAAGAAAAATGAACTGATGGTCAACCAATATCAGGACGAGAAGTCGCAACCCATCTATTCGGTCATCGACAAGGGTCGCATTATGCAAATGCCCTTCAATGGTCTTAGCTTGCTCGACTATGCCATCAACGCCACCCTAATTATCAGTAGCGTCGTATTGAGAAAACAGGATCGTGCTGGATTGTTCTCGTTCTCTAAAAAAGTAGAGAACTATGTGGCCGCAGAGCGTCGAAGCGGTCAGATGGGGAAGATCCTGCATGCGCTTTACAATGTGCAAACGGATTTCTTAGAATCGGACTATAGCCGACTATACGCCGAAATTAAACGCAATATTACCCATCGAAGCCTTATCCTGCTCTATTCTAATTTTGAAACATTGGATGCACTCAACAGGCAACTACCCTATCTGAAAGCAATCGCCAAAAGTCATCTGTTGGTGGTCATTTTCTTTAAGAATACTGAACTTGACGAACTCTTAAACAATAAAGCAACTACTATACAGCAGGTATATGATAAGGTGATCGCAGAGAAATTCGAATTCGAGAAGCGGCTTATCGTTAACGAACTTCGCAAATGTGGTATCCAAGCTATCCTCACTACCCCTGAAAAGTTGACAGTTGACACGATCAACAAATACTTGGAGATCAAAGCGAGAGGAGCCTTATAACCTTAAAATTAAAACCAGGAGTAACGATTATCTATTCAACAGAGCTGTCAGGTTTCGAAAACCTGACAGGTGTCATTATACTTTCGGTCTTCAACAACCATTTACAAAGACATTTCAAATTGTTGATCTAGGGTGAGGCCTTTCAGGCAGCCTTATACCTCCAATGAGTATGTATCATCTACTGACACATTTCATCCTCAAAATTTTACAATTCGGTCATCTGCATTGGGAAAGCCTTTCGTTTTATCAAATCTTTGAGTCATCAAAAAATATCTGATTCATTTCATTAAGACAAAACGTATGGACTCACAAAAGATCATCAACACAAAAAAACACCTCGTAATCGCATTTTTCGCAATTGCAATTACCATGCTATGTACATGGAACGTCATGGCACAGGAAGCCACAAAAGCAGGAAGCATCACCATTACGGTAAATATAGATAACTGTAAGAACGACGACGGACATGTCCTTCTGGGCCTGCACACGGCAGAAACATTTATGAAAGGGCCTGGCGT
Source organism: Sungkyunkwania multivorans (assembly GCF_042675645.1). NCBI lineage: Bacteria > Pseudomonadati > Bacteroidota > Flavobacteriia > Flavobacteriales > Flavobacteriaceae > Sungkyunkwania > Sungkyunkwania multivorans. The sequence continues at coordinate 29,027 of NZ_JBHTJH010000002.1, forward strand.
AAAAAATGCTAAAGTGACCATCGAGAACGGGAAGACCACAGCCACCTTTACTAATGTATTACCTGGCACCTATGCGATCATGGCATTACATGATATGAACGACAATAACCGAATGGACTTTGATGTAAATGGAATGCCTCAAGAACATTATGGTCTAAGTGGCAATGAGATGAGCTTTGGGCCTCCTCAGTTTGTGGATGCGAAGTTTGAAGCGAAAGAAGAGAATTTACATTTCGATATTCGTTTCTGAAGAAAAAGGGAATATATCTATGACAAGAGCCTTATGATAAAGGTTCTTTTTTTGGTCAAGACAATAATTATTATAATTAAACCTAATTATAATAATTATTTTCATAGTTTTTACTGATGGGTTTTGTATCTTTGCGGCTCAAATTTAAAAATTAAATATGACCATAACACAATTAAAATATGTGCTCGCGGTAGCTGAGCATCAGAACTTTACATTGGCTGCAGAAAAATCGTTCGTCACACAACCAACCCTAAGCATGCAAATACAGAAGCTAGAGGACGAACTAGACATTCAAATTTTTGATAGAAGCAAAAAACCGATAAGGTTGACCGAAGTAGGTAAAAAAATAGTAGAACAAGCTCGAAGCGTTGTTAGCGAATCTGAACGTATGCAGGATATCGTGGATCAACAAAAAGGTTTTATCGGAGGAGAATTCAGATTAGGAATGATCCCTACAATTATGCCCACCCTTCTACCGATGTTCTTGAAGAACTTCATTAAGAAGTATCCTAAAGTACAGCTTAAGATCGAAGAGATGAACACCGAAACCATTATCGAAAAGCTCACCGAAGGCCATTTGGATGCAGCGATCGCCGCAACCCCATTAAAGAACGATCAGATCAAGGAACGTCCACTCTATTACGAGCCATTTGTGGCATATATCCCGCAGAATCATCGCCTGTCCAAAGAAAAGATGATCACTGCAGACGACTTGGACCTTAACGACGTACTGCTACTGCAAGATGGCCATTGCTTTCGAGATGGTGTCATTAACCTTTGCAAGATGAAACAGGCCGACCGCAATGAACATTTTCAGTTGCAAAGTGGTAGTTTTGAGACATTGATACAGCTAGCCGACGAGGGGCTTGGAATGACATTGCTGCCTTATCTCCACACCCAAAATCTCCAAGAAGATGTCAGACAAAATCTCCACCATTTCACCGAGCCAAGCCCTGCACGCGAAGTAAGCCTGATCTATCATAAAAGCGAATTGAAGATGCAGATCATCGAAGCATTGAGAGAAACCATCGCTGGTGTAATTAGAGGTGCTATTGCCTTTACAGATGTAGATATCATTAGCCCGCTCCAGAAAAAATGACGATCGATTCAAATTATGAGAAAATAAAAAAGTCACCTTTCGGTGACTTTTTCTATGGGTTTAAATAGATTAAACATTGATTTAATTCTGGCTTACCTTGGATAAACTGTTGTATCCAAACCTTTAACTCTTCCAACTCATACGGCAGCAGTCGCTGTATGGCTTTTTCTAATTCTTTACAGAACAAAGAAGGGTCAAAACTAACTTTCTTGAGCACTATTTTAGTGTACTCGAACATAGCTCTTGCCATTGATAATGAACGTTTATTAGGTTGATTTGTCATTCACAAATTAACGAAAAGAGTTGAATTATTATTGTTTCGAAAACGTTAAAGTTATAGACAGTGATAGTTAAACAACATAATACCTAAAAGAAATCAGAAATATAACTTGCTGTTAATCAACTCGCAATCGATTGCCTTCTCAATTTCTAACCAAAAATTGATCACAAGAAAAAATCATCCTATCTTTATCCTATGAATTGGCAGCAGGCTCAAAAAGACTTTGAAAACTACCTCAAAATAGAGCGTGGACTTTCTGATAATTCTATAGAGAACTATCTGCTGGATGTAAAGAAACTGGTTAAGTTTCTTGATCAAAATACGATGAAGATCTCTCCTTTGGATATTGACGAGGAAAGCCTTAAACGCTTTGTTTATGAGATAGCAAAAGAAGTGAATGCCCGCTCACAAGCGAGAGTCATATCGGGGTTGAGAAGCTTCTTCAATTATCTTCAATTTGAAGACTATAGACCCACAAATCCCATGGCGCTCATAGAGACGCCCAAAATCGGAAGAAAGCTGCCCGATACGCTGTCCATTAGCGAAATTGATAAGCTCATCGCTTCCATAGATCTAAGCAAACCCGAGGGTGAACGAAATCGTGCAATGTTAGAGACCCTTTATAGTTGCGGTCTTCGTGTTAGTGAATTGATCGGAATGCAGATCTCTGATCTATTTTTCGAAGAGGGATTTATCAAAGTGACAGGAAAAGGTGATAAACAGCGTTTTGTCCCCATAGCTCCGGCAACACAACGATTGATCGACCGATATAGACGAGAAATACGTGTACATCTGTCGATTCCAAAGGAATTTGAGGACACACTTTTTCTAAATCGTCGAGGAAAGCAACTCACTAGAGCAATGATATTCACGATAGTGAAACAACACGCAATAAAAGCGGGTGTAAAGAAAAAAATTAGTCCGCATACCTTTAGACATTCGTTTGCTACACATCTTCTACAAGGCGGTGCCGATCTTAGGGCCATTCAACAGATGTTAGGCCATGAAAGTATTACCACGACCGAGGTATATATGCATCTGGATCGTAACGACCTGGCCAAGGTCATAAATACATACCACCCTAGAAAGTAAGTTTTTTTAGTATCTTCAAGGGTTTAAATTTTTTATATGTCGTCAACTTCTCAAGAAATTACCGATCGTAAGTGGTGGAAAGAAGGAATTGTGTACCAAATATACCCCAGAAGTTTTCAGGACACTTCGGGTAACGGCATAGGAGACCTTAGAGGAATCATTCAACGCTTGGATTATATCGCCAGTCTTGGAGTAGATATCATTTGGCTCAACCCTGTATACGCATCTCCAAACGATGACAACGGCTATGATATCAGTGATTATCGGTCCATCATGGACGAGTTTGGCACCATGGAGGATTTTAATGTGATGCTAAAGGGCATGCATGATCGTGGTCTAAAGCTGGTTATGGATCTGGTTGTGAATCACAGTAGCGACGAACACCATTGGTTCAAAGAAGCCCGAAAATCTAGAGAAAACCCATATCACCATTATTATCATTGGTGGCCAGCAGAGAAGGGAACTCCTCCTAAAAGATGGAGCTATTTCGATGTTGAGCATGACGCTTGGAACTACGAAAAAAATACTAACGCCTACTATTTGCATTATTTCTCAGAAAAGCAACCCGACCTCAATTGGGAAAATCCCAAATTACGACAAGAGGTCTATGACATGATGCGTTTTTGGTTTGAAAAAGGTGTGGATGGCTTCCGTATGGATGTGATCAGCTTCCTTTCGAAGGATCCCTCATTCCCAGGTTTACCAGAAGATTCCGTCCCGGACGATTTTATCTCCGTGTACGCCAATGGTCCGAGATTGCATGAATATTTGAACGAAATGAACAGGGAAGTACTGAGTGATTTTGATGTGATGACTGTTGGAGAGGCGCCTGGCGTGACCATCGACCAAGCCTTGGACTTTGTAGACGATGACCGAAAGGAACTCAATATGTTCTTTCATTTCGATCTCATGGCCTTAGATCGATTTCCGGGAGAAGTTTTTAAAATGAATCCTGATGGCTGGGAACTATCTGCATTCAAAAAGATATTTTCAGATTGGGATGCTGCATTTTCCAAGAAAGGTTGGGGAAGCATCTACCTTTCCAACCATGATTTTCCCAGATCGGTGAGTCGCTGGGGAAATGATAGCGATGCACACTGGAAAAATGCTGCAACGATGTTACATACCTTTTTGTTGACCATGCGTGGCACACCGTATTTCTATTATGGCGATGAGATAGGCATGACAAACATTCGCTTCGATACTATTGAAGAATACCGAGATATCAATACGATCAACAAATACAAACAGATCAAAGCAGCAAATGGAGACCTCCAAGCATTTTTGGACGATCAAAAAGACGCCAGTAGAGATAATGCGCGAACGCCAATGCAATGGGATACTTCGGTAAATGCAGGATTTACCACAGGAACGTCTTGGATCAGCATAAACAACAATTACAAAGACAGGATTTCGGTTGCGGTGCAGGAGATTGAAGAACATTCGGTGCTCAACTATTTTAGAAAAATGATAAAGGTGCGTAAATCCAATCTCACCCTAATATACGGAACCTATCAACTGCTCAATGTTTCCAATGAAAATATTTACGCCTATACTCGAAGTCTGGACAAAGAGCGGTTTCTGATCTTATTGAGCTTCTCAACTAGTACCGAGCACTTTTCGCTACCAAAAGAGATCAATTATAATTACGCCAAGAAAATAATCAGCAATGACCTTATAGCAGATGATAAGACCTACAAAGAGTTTATGTTAAAGCCTTATCAGGCCATTGTTTACCAACTACTATAAAAATGACCGACCAACCAACCAACCAAACCGATCGCATACAAGTCATTGATGCCCTTAGAGGATTTGCCCTTGCCGGGATCGTTCTTGTGCACATGGTAGAGAACTATGTGGGAGGGCCACCACCCGCAGCATTGAGCGCTGCTACTGATCAGGGGGTATTGGATAGTATCGTCAGTGGTATCATGGGGCTATTTATCAGAGGCAAGTTCTTTGCCCTCTTCTCCTTTTTGTTTGGGCTAAGTTTCTTTATACAAATGGATCGAGGTGCAAAAAAAGGGAGCTATTTTGGAGGAAGATTTTTGTGGCGTCTCCTATTATTGCTCGGCATCGGCTATGTACATCATTTGTTTTACCGAGGTGACATACTCACCATCTATGCAATGTTGGGAATCCTCTTGATCCCATTCTATCGAGTGAACAAAAAATGGATCATTACCATTGTTGCGATCATCTTTTTAGGAGCTTTCAGATATCTGGTTTTCTTCGTATTCCAAGGAGAAAATCTATTAATAGACTTTGACATGGATCCCAACAGCAAGCAAGTAACGGATTACTATGACATTTTAAAGAATGGTTCCTTTGTAGAAGTCGCTCAAAGCAATGCAACTGAAGGCCACTTGATGAAACTCGATTTCCAATTGGGAATCTTTGCTAGAGGCTATCTTACCTTTGGTTTCTTCCTGCTGGGATTACTTGCTGGCAAGAGCGCATTCTTTCAGAAATTCAAAAACCACAAAAAACAACTGAAAAAAGGACTCATCTGGTCCATTGTCCTCTTTGTAATGGCCTCCATAGGAATGATCGCGCTTTTCGCAGTGGCAACCAATAAAGGACAGGTCCCTCCTACCTTTGACAATTGGACGGTAATGGCAGCGCTCAGCTTTTATGATCTATCCAATATCTTTATGACCTTTATCCTAATCATAGCGTTTCTCTTGATCTACATGAAACTTAAGGGCGAACGGTTCTTGTTAAAATTTTCGCCCTATGGCAGGATGGCCTTGACCAATTATGTAGGGCAGACCGTGCTCGGAACCTTTATACTCTATGGTTGGGGACTTGGTCTCATTGGAGAGTTACGAAATATTTATACCTTTTCAATCGGCTTGGCGATCATCATTTTACAGCTGGTTATAAGCAAGTGGTGGTTGGATAATTTTAAATACGGACCGTTGGAATGGCTATGGCGAAGTCTTACCTATTTAAAAGTGTTTCCGCTTAAAAAAGACCTATAATCCGATAAATGCAACAGTTCATCGGATTCATTTTATCTCAAAGTTGAAAAACATCAAAAATTATTTTTTTCATCTAATTTGCCCACATACTAAACGATCTATAAATGCTTTTGCATCAAGAGTCCCCCGCTATGCCTCAAGAAATTTTACAAAAGCTCTCCCAACAAGTGGATGGTTTCTTTTATCAATTTCAATATTCAGAAGAAACCAACTTAAAAAAATTCATATTTGTAAGCGAAGGCTCTCAGAATGTCTATGAGGCTACTCCAACTGAGTTGACAGCATCTCCAGACCTTATTTTTGAAAGAGTCTACCGAAAAGACAAATCACTCGTTTACGCTGCGATCTCCACATCCTTATCCAAACTACAATCCTGGGAGTTAGACTTTAGAGCGATACTTCCTGAAAAAGGATTACGCTGGCTAAAGGGCAATGGAAAGCCAGAAAAGCAAACAGATGGCAGTGTCATCTGGTATGGCTACATCAATGATATCACCGAGCGCAAACATACCGAGTCGGCGCTTCTAGAAAATAAACAACGGCTCGAATTTGCGCTTCAAGGATCAGAAGAGGGCGTTTGGGATTGGAATCTTAAGACCAACCATGTTTTCTATTCTGAGCAGTCGATAAAGATCCTTGGTCTAGAGAATGCTTCACTTTTGAATAAAGCTGAGGAATGGGATGAAAGAGTGCATCCAGAGGACCGGGCCTCATACTTTGAAGATATTCAGCGGCATTTTGCAGGAGAAACCGATTTCTATGTAAATGAGCATCGCGTGTTGTGCGATGACGGCGCCTATAAATGGATATTGGATCGGGGAAAAGTGATCGCCAGGGATAAACAAGGGAATCCTATGCGCGTAATTGGAACCCATGCCGATATCACTTGGAAAAAAGAAAAAGAGCTGGCCTTGGAAAACACACTAGATATCGTAGGCCAACAAAACGGACGATTGTTGAACTTCGCACATATTGTGTCACACAATCTAAAAAATCATGCAGGGAATTTTAAAATGTTACTAGATCTTCTTGAGGAAACAGATTCACATTCAGAAAAAGAAGAGATCACCTCTTATTTAAAAACGACCTCGGATTCTTTGACCGAGACCATTGAGCATTTAACAGAGATCGTTTCCATACAGACCAATGCTCGTGGACAAAAGGAATCGCTCCAGCTAAAGACATTTGTAAAAGGAGCGTTGAATACCTTAAGCGGAGAAATAGCCCACAGGCAGGCTACCATCGTTGATGAAGTCGATGACGAAGCATTTGTAAACTACCTTCCAGCCTATTTGGACAGCATATTGCTCAATTTGCTTTCGAATGCATTAAAGTATTCCGACACTTCTCGAAAGCCTGTCATAAACATTAGGACCTCGCTAGACCAAGAGAAGGTAAGCCTTCAAATTCGTGATAATGGCATAGGTATCGATCTGGAAAAATATGGCGACCGATTATTCGGAATGTACCAGACCTTTCACGGCAATGAGAATGCTGTTGGGATCGGCTTATTTATAACAAAAAATCAGGTTGAGGCAATGGGTGGCAACATAGAATTAGAAAGTACTCCAAATCGAGGCACGACCTTCACCATTCATTTTTAGAAGTCTCTTCTCAAATTCAAGACCATAGCTCTTGTTACTCTAAATTTTGTTTATAGGTACTTTCACCTGTTTTCAACTTTCCGTATTTCTGCTTTAAAAACCAACGACTGGTCACACTAGCTTTGAGGATATTATTAATTAATCAATTAAATATTCAAGACTATGGACCCGTTTTTAGGAGAAATCATCATGTTCGGAGGTAACTTCGCCCCAAGGGGCTGGGCACTCTGCGACGGACAATTATTACCAATTTCGCAGTACTCTGCACTATTCTCAATTCTTGGAACTACCTATGGAGGCGACGGAAGAACCACTTTTGCGTTACCCGATCTAAGGGGCAGAACGCCCATACACGCAGGTACTGGCCCAGGCCTTTCCAATAGAAAATTAGGAAGCAGAGGCGGTTCGGAATACAACATTCTAAACACTAATCAACTACCATCTCACACGCACAACGGTATGGGGCTTGTGGCTAATACTGGAGTAGTTGTGGGCGTCAATGAAGATGATGGAGATTCTGATGAGCCAGCGGGAAGAGTTCTTGGCATTGCCGCGAGCGGAACTCCTTACAATTCGAGTCCAGCTGACAGCGCTTTAGGTGGAGTGACCGCCACAACGACCATTGGAGGTTCAACTGCCCCGACTGGCGCAAATCAATCCATCAACAATATGCCTCCTTTTGAGACAGTGAATTACATCATTGCTTTACAAGGTATATTTCCTTCAAGAAGCTAACAATTAAAAAAATGATCTTATGGAACCTTTTATAGCACAAATTCAATTGTTCGCTGGAAATTTTGCACCTAGAGGTTGGGCTTTTTGCAATGGACAATTGATGCCCATTACCCAAAACACAGCTTTGTTTTCTCTATTAGGAACGACTTATGGCGGTGACGGACGAACCAACTTTGCCTTACCCAATCTTCAAAGCCGCGCAGCAATCCATGCTGGACATGGTCCAGGGCTTGCTAGCAGAGCTTTAGGAAGCAGAGGTGGTGCTGAGAGAAACGTACTTAATGTGCTTCAACTGCCTAGTCATATGCATGCTGGAGCCGAATTGACAAGTACAACAAACGTAGTGATAGGCGCGAATGAAGATGATGGAGATTCGAATGAACCTGCTGGAAAAGTTCTAGGAATTGCGGCAAGCGGAACCTTTTATAATTCCAGTGCAACTAATCAACAATTGGCCGGAGTGACAGCGACCACCAATGTTGCAGGCAACACCGCAGCCACCGGTGGAAATGAGCCTATTGATAATTTACCACCTTTCTTAGCATTGAATTATATCATCGCCTTGGAAGGGATATACCCTGCTAGAAGCTAGTAACAATCAAATGAAATCAAACACCCAAGGAAATATAGTTTTCTTTGGGTGTTATATCGTTTTTACTTCTTAACTTTGGAATTATAGCGATGTAATGCATCCTAACACTTAGAATCATTTTTAACTAATATATTAAACATGAAAAAACTTTTACCCTTCATTTTTTGTCTTGTATTTGGAACGACTATAAGCTATGGTCAAACTGTTTTGAGCCCGGGCGATATCGCCATTTTTTGGGGGCAAGCAGATACGCCAGACGATTTTGCATTTGTAACTTTTGTTGACCTGGCTCCTGGAACCATTATATATTTTGCCGATGCAGGAATCGTGCCCGGTGGTACGTTCGATCCTGCCGGATCAACTGAAGGAGCTACTGTATACACCGCTCCGGCAGGTGGCTTGCCTGCTAACAGCATCGTCCAATTTGTGTCTGGTGCTGCTGATTTTTCACCTTTAGTAGGTGATAGTCTCATCACAGGCGGTTTTGCAATTTCGACAGCAGGGGATCAAGTGATCGCTTTCCAAGATGCAGATGGTGACAATATCAATCCGGCTTCCAATCCTACTTTTATCTTTGCATTGAACTTAGGTTCTACCGGATTCACGGGTGACGATTCATTAAGTACCACTCAGACGAATTTACCAGCTGGCCTTTCTGATACAGGTTTGCCGAGAACAGCATTGGCCGTAGGTTCGGGTCCGGGAGTATCCGATGAATTTGACAATGCCGTTTACACAGGGACTTATACATTTGCCAGTACTATGGATGCAAAAATTGCGCTTACCGACCCTGCAAACTACTATGGCAGCAATCCAAACCCTCCTGGTCTTGATGCCACCTATGATGCAGCCGTCGCTGCAATACCCGCCAGTTTATCGGGTGCTGTTTTGAGTATTGAAGATGTGGCCCTGAGAAATAGCATTAAAACTTATCCTAACCCAACAAATGGAGAGATCTTTATCAAGAATGACGAAAATAAGCTTCTGACCAATGCTCAAATTGTAGATATCAGCGGACGCGTCATCAAATCCTATGATCTACGTAATGCCGATGTGGAAGAACGTTTGGATCTTTCAGGATTGACAACCGGAATCTATGTGTTGAGAGTTAATGCTGAAAACGCAAGCTTCTCAGAAAAATTTGTGATCGAATAAGATACTTCATCACATAACCTATTATAGAAAGCACCTTCCTTGTGTGCTTTTTTTATACCTCAACAGACGTAAACGCAAAAGAGCTTCCATCGAAGAGTCCCTTGTCTGAAAGCTTTAATGAGGGTATCACCAAAAGCGCCATAAAAGATAAGGTCATAAACGGTGCGCGCAAACTACTGCCAAGTTCTTTGGCTAACAAGTCCAATTCCGCATAGGCCTTTCCCACCGTGATGCCATCCTTATCACTCATGATGCCGGCCACTGGGAGCGACACCACTTTTTCGATATCTCCAGAGACAACACAGATACCACCTTTGTTTTTAATCAATAGGTTTACTGCCTTGCATATCATTTCGTCTGAGACACCCACCGCAATGATATTATGCGAATCGTGTGCTACCGAGGAAGCTATTGCGCCCGACTTTAAACCAAAGTTTTTTATAAAAGCGATTGATGGCGCTTGATCTTCATAGCGATTCACCACCGTCATCTTTAGAATATCGTCGGTAACGTTTGAAACAAGATTGCCCTTTCTGATCAAACTGTCTGCAATGATCTCATTGGTCACCAATTCGCCATCCAAGGCCTCGATGACACGAATGTTGTCTGTGGCACTTTCAAATTTGAAGTCGCCAACACTTTTCTTTTCACAATTAAAGTTATTCAAGACATCGAAGGATACTGACGGCACGAAAGACTGTCCATTTTCGGCAACCAATCGCCCATCGATATAGGTCTTTAACACCTTAAAATCCCTCAAGTCGTCAACAAGGATGAAATCGGCCGCATCGCCTTCTCGGAGCATTCCGACATCCAAGTGATAATGTTCGATAGGATTTAAACATGCCGCTTGGAGCACTTTAAAAATATCAACACCCTTTGCAACGGCTCTGGCACATAACTGATCGATATGCCCCAAAAGTAGGTCATCCGGATGTTTGTCATCACTACAGAACATCATATGCTCGTAATATTCAGGGAGCAAGTCGATAAGCGCCTCAAAATTCTTGGCAGCACTCCCCTCTCTAATGATCACCTTCATTCCCTTTTGGAGCTTTTCTAAGGCCTCGTCATAGCTAAAGCACTCGTGATCGGTAGAAATCCCCGCAGCGATATATTTTGAGATGTCCTCGCCTCTGAGTCCTGGCGCATGACCGTCAATTGGTTTGTTGTAATGTTTTGCCCAAGCGATCTTTTTCATTACTTCCTCGTCCTCAAATAGTACACCCGGATAGTTCATCATTTCTGCCAGGTATTTGATATCTGGATTGGAAAGCAAGTCCTTTATTCCAACAGCATCAATCGTTGCCCCAGCCGTTTCAAAATTTGTCGCCGGGACACAGGATGGCGCACCAAAATTGAACTTCAAGGGAACCTTTTTGCCATTTTCTATCATAAACTCTACTCCTCTCACTCCCATTACATTGGCAATCTCGTGCGGATCCGAGACCGTGGCAACCGTTCCATGAATTACAGCGAGTTTAGCAAATTCTGAAGGTACCAACATAGAACTTTCGATATGAATATGGGCATCTATAAAACCAGGTAAAATATATGAGTCAACATCATGTTCAACTGCCATTACCGATTTGATGTTACTGTTTTCGATATGAAGCTCTCCTTTAAATATTCGTTGATTTTTTATATCAACTATTTGGCCCTGTATCTTCATTTAAAATTTCATGTTTATAGCGAAGATAGCCGAAATTTATAGTGGCTGCAAAAGCATTCCCATAAGAAAAAGAGAGCACTTCGTTTGAAACATACCCTAAAGGGGATATTCCCCAAGCCGTTGCGTGTTTCGCCTGTTACAAGCTGCTTCCCTTCGAAATACTTTTGCCAGAAACCAATAATCATAACAAATGGCAACAATTAATTCTAAATGGGCGGCCACGCCTATCGATCTTTCAAATTCCTTATCACACGAGTCTTGGTCGGGAGCTGCTGATGTACAAATGACCATTCCTGGAGGATTTCTTTGGGTAAAGAACGACGCACAGTTCATGTATGCGGCATTGGACATGGTAGATGATACGACGAACAATCCGGGTACTGGCGATTATTTCTGGTTCACCTTTGACCGAAACAGAAATAAGGCGATCTCTCCTAACTTTGATGTGAACTACGGCCTGTATCCAGGGAATCCAAACAAGATGGGAAGGCAATACTATCTGGGACCTGGGTCTTGGACAGGTCTCATTAACGAAGCGTCTTTATCCGAATGCAAACAAGCATTCGAGGCTTCGCCAAATTCCACAACTCCGCATAGAATATGGAAATTCAAATTCAAACTTACGGATCTCAATGTAAGTCTGTTACCATTTTGGTGGATGTCGTATGTGAATTTTGGGCTACGTGTCCATTCTTCTGCCCCTAACAAGAATTGGGATACGCCCAATAATTTTTATACAAACTTCACCCATTTGCATAGGATCTATTTCTCTAGAAAACCTTCTATTGCGCCTTCCTTATCAGGACCGGTAATGGGAAGTGTTGGTTTGATACCCACCACACAGATCAATAGTAACACGGGGAAGGCGACCACAGCGGCCGGCTATTATGTGCATGTTACCGATGCTGCATTTGGAGGTCTTCTAAATATTATAGGCAATAGAACTACGATGCAGAATTTATATGGTTCAGGGGCGAGAAAGTACAAAATGTTACATCAAAAAGGAAAAAGTGGAACGTTTACCGAGTTCGAAAGTTCTTGGAGAAATTATCGATGGATTGCCAGTCAAAACAAATATGTTCCATTGAACTATTCGCCAGACAGCAACAATTATTATTGGATGCTAAATCCTAGCGTCGATTACTCAATCGATGATCTATTGCTTCAGTTCGATTCTACAGCCTTGGATACTGGCTTTCATCAATTCAAAATAGAATTCTACAACACCGCAAATGTAAAGATCCCAACGACTGCCCAAACTTTGACGCTATATATCGACAATAATGTCCCATCGGTGAAGATCGATGCCATAAAGCATGGAGTGAGCAATGTTGGCGCTTGCGGTATTGTTAATCTTACTAACAATACAGATGGAGTAAAAGTCATATATGATGCCTTTGATATTGAGGGGAATCTGCGTGCCTACAATTTGACCGCACAATGGGGCGAAGGACACACGGCTGTAATCGATAGTAAGAGCTATACACCATCGCCAACGGATTCATGGCAAGGCCAGAACAACATCCTTGCACCGAGCTCGGGAGTCTGGGTGCCACCAGTGACCTGTGCCTATGCTTTTAGAGTACGCGCCTGGGCAAGAACCACCAATGGTTATGGTTGGGTAGGCCATAATTCTGCGGTAAGATATGTGACGATGATCAAACCATAGGACATTTAGAGATGAGAAAAGGGTTCTAAAAAGTAGTCATTCCGACCCCGATGCCTCACGGGGAAGGAATCTGCCAAATTTCAACTAAAAGATAGACAGATTGCTTCTCCGCCCTAAGTGAATCGCAATGACCCGATATTGTACTTTTTAGACACCCTCTTTTCATTTATTCCTTGCTGGCGATCCATTCATCTACCATTATTTCCAAAACATTAAGAGGTACCGCTCCATTGGTGAGAACCACATCATGAAAATCTCTGATATCGAAATCATCGCCAAGTTTCTTTTTCGCCTTATCCCTTAACTCGAGGATCTTGATCATCCCGATCTTGTAGGCTGTGGCTTGCGCTGGTAAAACAATATGACGCTCCACCATCTTTATGGCATCGGACTCGGCATTTGGAGTATTTTCCGTGTAATATCTAATACCCTGTTCGCGGGTCCACTTTTTGGCATGGATTCCTGTATCTACCACCAATCGGCACGCTCTCCATAATTCCATTGCCAATCTCCCAAAATCTGAATAAGGGTCGCTATAGAAACCCATTTCTTTTGGAATGTATTCCGCATACAGTCCCCAGCCCTCTATATAAGCAGTGTAACCTCCCAATTTTCTAAACATTGGGATATTCTCTAATTCTTGAGCGATAGCGATCTGCATATGATGTCCTGGAATGCCCTCGTGATACGCCAATGCCTCCATCTGATAAATGGGCATGGCCATAATATCATACATGTTGGCGTAATAAGTTCCTGGTCTAGACCCGTCTATTGCAGGCTGTTGATAAAATGCCTTTCCAGCAGATTTTTCGCGAAATGCTTCTACTTGTTTCACAACCATATCAGCTTTTGGCTTTGTATTGAATAATTCATCCAAACGGCCCTTCATGCTATCGATGATACGCGTGGCTTCCTTCATATAGGCCTTTCTGCCCTTTTCCGAGTCCTCATAATAAAATTGTTGGTCTTCTTTCATGAATGCAAAGAACTCCTGAAGCGAGCCTTTGAAGCCAACTCGCTTTTTGATCTCGTTCATCTCCCCATGGATACGCTCCACTTCTCTGAGTCCAAGGTCGTGAATATCTTCTGCAGTCATCCCAGTGGTGGTGGTACGCACCAAGGCATTGTTATAAAAATCTAAGCCATTAGGTAATTTCCACACGCCGTGATCAGAGGTAGCTCTCTTTTGCTGGTCCTCTAATAGCGCAATCAATTTGGTATATGCAGGTTTGACGGACTTCAACATGGCCTCCTTGGCCTTGTTGACAAGCGCTTCTTTCTCTGTCTCTGAAATTTCAAGAAGCTCTACTTTACCTTTAAAGTCATTCAGAAGCGTACTTTCTTTCTCTGTAGCATCGAATGGTACGCCTGTTAAAATGTTTTTGCTTCCCTCAATGACTCTTGGAAAAACAAATTTTGGAGGTAAGATCCCTGCTTCCTCACGTTCTTTCATTCCCGCCATCAAATCATCAAACATCTCATCTACACCTCTCAGTCTTGCGATATAGGCCTCTGCATCACTCTTGTTGGAAACTTGATGCATATTGATCAAAAAAGCCGGTATCCTAGAATGAAAACCATACATCTGGTTTACAGGATAATCATATAATCGATATTTAAAGTCGGTGATTTCATTTTGCAATTGCTGTACTGCAAGCCGATAACTTAAGTTGGTGGATTTGTCCAAGGCATCAACGTGTACCGAGTCTTCAAGATAACGCAAACGAAGTTTGGCATCCTCATAATCCTGCTTTTCTCTTTCCAAGGAAAAATCATCCCACTGATCGTAGTTGGTCTTATCGCCCAAGCTGGTCTGAGACATAGGCGACCTAGCAATATTTTTCTCAAATTGTTGTTGAAACCACTCATTCAGCTTTTTAGAGGTCTCCACGACCTCTTCGGGAGAATGATGTGAGTTTTGTTTGGGCGATTTCTCACAACTCATAGCATACACTGCCATTATTGCCAATAGCAGTATTTTCAAATAGGTCAATCTCATTAAGTACGTATTGAATTAGTAGCTGAATAAATATACTTCAAAATCATTAAAAACAAAAAAGTGGGTGTATCAACCCACGCAGCGCTCGCGTGAAATACATTTAGTCGGAATTCGCGGCAGTCTGTTTTGTTTTCTCGAAATTTTGCAATCCTTCCCTTAGCCAAGTAGAATAGACAGCAGCGTCTGTATACTGTTGGGGCGTATTTAAGACCTCCATGTCTGGACTAAGTAGCACATAATATGGCTGAGACGCTGATTTGAAATTGACTGATTGAAAAGTACCCCATTTCTCTCCTACGGTTTCAATCTCTTTGATTCTTCCCGAAGATCGATATTTAAAATTGAATTGCTCGGCAACTGGGAGTTCTTTGCGATCATCAACATAGAGGGAGATGAGTATATAATCATTGCTCAACATATCATACACCTCATTTTTTACCCATACGTTCTCTTCCATCCTTCGGCAATTCTGGCAAGCCCAACCCGTAAAATCAAGTAATACCGGCTTATTTTCGGACTTGGCGACCGCCAGTCCCTCCTCAAAATCCTTATAGCAGTCCAATCCCAAGGGACAATCATTTTCGGTTGGGGAAACACTGTAAAACTCTGGAGGTAGTATTCCGCTTAACAAGGACAATCTATTGGTGAATCCAAATGCGAGGTAGGCTACAAACGCGATGGTTATCAACGATAAGCCTATTCGGGTCGTGCTCATTTTTTTTAAAGGCCCGTCATGGGGAAATTTTAATTTTCCAAATAGATAAATAACCAATAAAACAAAGATCAATATCCATATTCCGATAAAAATCTCTCTTTTTAACAATCCCCAATGTTCCACCAGATCGGCATTACTCAAAAATTTAAAGGCAAAAGCCAATTCTACGAATCCGAGAACTACCTTGACCGTATTCATCCACCCTCCAGACTTCGGTAGTGAACTCAACATATTTGGAAACAAAGCAAACAAAGTAAACGGAAGTGCAAAAGCCACTCCAAAACCAAGCATCCCAAATGTAAGATTCATGGCAACATCTCCTTCGCTGGTGGCCGTGCCTGCAAGAAGACCGCCCAAAATGGGCCCTGTACATGAAAAGGAAACCAACACCAGTGTCAAGGCCATAAAAAAGATTCCTATCAGTCCACCCCTATTGGATGCTTTATCCATCTTGGTGCTCCAAGAATTAGGAAGCGTTAACTCATAAAAACCAAATAATGAGAATGCAAAAAAGATAAAGACGGCAAAGAGGATGACGTTTAGCCAAGCATTGGTAGAAATGGTATTTAATATTCCTTCGTCAATCGAATCAAAAAGATGAAAGGGTATGCTCAACAATACGGCAATAGCAACGATTGATAATCCGTAAATGATCGCATCCCTTGCTCCCTGTGCCTTGCTTTTTGCATGTTTTGTAAAAAACGAAACGGTCAATGGGATCATTGGGAAGGTACAAGGCATCAATAATGCGACCAACCCTCCTAAGATGCCTATGAGAAAAAAGCCCCAAAGGCCTTTTTTCTTCGCCTCTACCTGATTGACATCTTCAAGCAGTTCTCGATTCTTGATATTTAGAATTAGGGCCTCCGTAAGTTCTTTATCCTTATCGGTAAAACTTTTAGTTTCTTCTATAATGGCACCACCATCTAAAACGAACGTAAACTCCTCGATCTTTCTGATACATACTTCTTTGCATACCTGATAATCTAACTCTGCCTTAATTTGTCTCAACGAGGCGTCCAGCAATGTGATCCGTTGTGTGATTTTTGCCTCTCCAACAAAGAAAACCTCGTCCACTTCAAATATCTCACTAAACTTGGTTTCGGTGGCGCTTTCCTGCGCCTTGCCGACGAGCTCGTATCCCAAGCCAGCATTTTCAAAAGTAATGACCATCGGCAGGGAACCGCCATC
Organism: Sungkyunkwania multivorans; assembly: GCF_042675645.1. NCBI lineage: Bacteria > Pseudomonadati > Bacteroidota > Flavobacteriia > Flavobacteriales > Flavobacteriaceae > Sungkyunkwania > Sungkyunkwania multivorans. Next base: position 46,064 of record NZ_JBHTJH010000002.1, read on the forward strand.
TGGAGTAAACTGTGAGTAAACATGCCATTCTGGAGCGATCTCTGCTTCAAATGTCAGATCATACGCTGTCTCGGATACCTTCTTTACGGAAGTGGTCCAAGAAGCATACTGTTTCTGCGCGATGCCCTCAAAGGACAGTAGAAAGGCCAAGGTCAGTAAAAAATACCTCATGGAGTATAGGTGATCTTTAAAATTTGTTTAGTGCTTTTCGTCACTTTGAATCGTTCGTCCAATCGTTTCCCAATGACCCAAACGATGTGTTCTGCATCGCATAAGAGCCACTGGTTTTCTTTGGCGATCAAGGAAAACTTCTCGTCCTTAAAAAATTTACTCAACTTCTTTTTCCCTTGCATTCCTGCTGGGTAAAAATAGTCACCATTTTCCCATCTCCTTACAGTTAGAGGGAACTTTAACTTTTCTTTATCAAGGTGTGCAATTCGTGGGCCTTCGGCCAGCACATAGGCGACACTTTCTAGTTTCAAATTAATAGGTTTCGTAGTCGAACTTTCGTCATCCTCGATTAGAAAACTTCGCTTCCTCACCTTCGGTTGAATTTCTTGAATAAAGAGACTTTCGCGATCCTTTAGCAAACGATGTGTCTTCGAGAAAATCTGCTTTCCAGTCTGTGCATCTATTAAGGCTGCCACATCATCCCACTCGGTAAAACCAAACTCTTTGAACAACTCATAGAGATAGGCCGGCCTCGGATTTAAATTTTTTAAATGCGATATTGGGATTCGGTATACGCCATCCTCCCTATTAAAGAGGACCTGCTTATATTCGTTGATATGCTTAGCAACCAAAGCTTGGCTACCATTCAAATAGCGAAGTGTTCTCTGAAAGCTATGGATAAACGAAGGATTGAGTTCTTTTAAACTAGGAACGATCTCGTGCCGTATCTTATTTCTCAAATATTTTGTCTCTGCATTGCTCCCATCTTCTCTCCATGAAAGCTTTTGGTCTTTCGCGTAGTGTAAAATATCCTCTCTGGCGAAAGGCAATAATGGTCGTGCGATGTTATCGTTGATCGCTGGAATACCCGTGAGTCCATCCAGACCAGCACCTCTTGACAAATTTATCAAAAAGGTCTCGATAACATCATCCGCATGATGTGCCGTAAGGATATGGTCAAACCCACTTTCCTTTGCTATCTCTTCGAACCACTGGTAACGTAGTTCCCTCGCCGCCATTTGTACAGAAATTTTATTCTTTTTTGCGTAGGAGGCCGTATCAAAATTTGCACTGAAGAATTGAACGCCGCTTTTTTTTGCAAAGGCTCTCACAAATTCCTCATCCATATCGCTATCGGCATCTCTCAATTTAAAATTGCAATGTGCAATGGCAATCTTGAGCTTGGCCTTTATGCAGAGATGTGCCAGGACCATACTATCTAAACCACCGCTGACAGCAACAAGCAATTTTCCGTTGTGAAGAAACGGGAAATTATCTTCAATATGTTTAAAAAATTTATCGGTCACAATACAAAGTTAGCACCAACGTGATCGTCTATCCAAGTAGTGACGATCTTTAATGCCTTGTCTTTCTCAAGATCGTTATGCAATTCGTGATACCCTCCTTTGAAGAGATGTAGTTTGCTCATTGGAGCTTTCGCCTCCAATTCTACAGATGCCTTATGATCTATCAATCGATCATCTGTCCCGTGAAGCAATAAGGTAGGGACCGACAATTCCTCGGCTTTCTTTACCACCCATTCGCCAGCATCCATGATCGGAAAAGAAAACATCGGACTCACCTTATCGTGAACTAATGGATCTTCCTTGTATTTGGCCACTTCTGATGCATCTCTAGAAATCGCCTCGACCTCCAAACCTGAGGCCAAGGTGATACCTGGCGAAACACCCATCAGCATTTTGCCAACAAGCATTTTCCACTTTGGTGGGTCAAATGCCAATCGCAAATAAGGACTAGTGGCGATAACACCTGTTACCTTATGCGGACTTCTCAATACATAGTTCAATACCAGATTACCTCCCATGCTGTGTCCATAAAGAAAAACTGGCAACCCTGGAAAGAGATCTTCGGCCTTTCTCACTACAATACCCAATACAAACATGAGCGCATCGTAATTGGGGCAATGACCTCGTTTCCCCTCAGTCTCACCATGACCAAAATTGTCATAAGAAACGACAGCTATATTCTTTTTTACAAGTTCTGGGACGACAAAATCTGCGTAGCGACCAGAATGTTCTCCAAAACCATGTACTAGAACCACCACCGCTTTGGCTTCTCGAGGCTGCCAATGTTGGCCAAAAAAAAGTGTACCATGACTTTGAAAGTGAAACTTTTTGTGGTTGATCGACACTTGCAAGTAAGATATTGGTTAGATAGCCCCTAAGCTACAAACGATCTATTAGATGACAAAATCTTTATGCGTCAACCTTCCAACACCTCTCGCATCGCTTTGGCCTTGATCAGGCATTCTTCGTATTCTCTTTCAGGAATCGACTTGGCGGTGATAGCGCCTCCTACCGAATAGGAGACATATTTTACCCCCTCATTATAAAGAATTGAGCGAATGACAACATTGAAGTCGAAATCACCCTTTGGTGTAAAATATCCAACTGAGCCACTATACAGACCACGCTTGGTCTCCTCTAAATCCTCTATGATCCTCATGGCTGAAACCTTTGGGGCACCAGTCATGCTTCCCATCGGAAATGTGGTCGCAATGACATCCACTGGAGATGTCGATTCATCAACCTCAGAAACCACTGTAGAAATCATCTGATGCACCTGTTCAAAGGTGTACACCCTGCATAGCTCTTCTACTTTTACAGAACCTTTGATAGCGGTCTTGGAAAGATCGTTGCGAACCAAATCGACGATCATTACATTTTCACTGCGCTCTTTTGGGTCATTTGCTAACCGATGCTTCAAGAAATAATCGTGCATCGCTATCTTTGAGCGTTTTGAGGTCCCCTTGATAGGTTGGGAAATAATCCTATTGCCCTCTTTCTTCAAATAGCGTTCAGGCGAAGCCGACAGGAGATAATTTTCTTCGAGCTTCAAAAAGGTTGCAAATGGTGGATGTGATATATCATTGAGATGTTGGTATGTTTTAAGTGGGTCGATAGTGGTATTCTCCGCATAGAATTCTTGACAAAAATTTGCCTCATAAATATCTCCCCGCTGAATATGCCATAGCATTTTTTCCACCTTTTTTCGATATTCATCTTTATGAATTCTCAATTTTATCTTTACGCCTTTCGAATTTTCTGTTGCTGAATGTGTCTCTTCAATAGGATGCGTAGAGCGCATCTTTTCTATTTCTTCTACATCAATATCAATTTCATCATCTACCAAAGGCAAGTATAATAGCTCTAGATCATTGCCCCTAAAAATGAATATCTTTTTAGGTTGAAAGAAAAATAGATCGGGAAAACACAAACCATCAAAGTTGGTAGAGGTCAGTTTTTCTGTATCATTTTTTAGATCGTACGTGAGGTATCCAAAGAGCCAATCTTTCGTGGTCTGCTGATATTCACTCAACTTTTCGAAGGCATTTTCGGTATCTGTTTTTATACTGGTAAAGGCATCAACTGCGAGAATTACATCAAAGGCATTGTTGTCGTCGCGATGACCATTGGCATCCAACCACACCACTTCTTCAAACTGTTGTGCCCATGCCAACAACTTATTTTTGAAAGTTTTAGCGTCTTTTAGTTGAATTTTCTTCGAAATACGAAGCATAAATTATCGAATCTGCAATTTTTCGCTAAAATACAAATTCAATGTCGAGCGTATCTAAAAAATTACAATCTTTGAAGTATCAAATGAGCAAGATAGACTACATATTATTGTTACTCAACTTAAAACGACCCGTTTTAAGACCGGTTATCATTCGTCGCGCTCCCCGCCGTCGCCCGTAAGGGTGTACTTCAATTTTGGAGTCTAGATGCGTTCGACTCCCCTTTCCAAAAGAATACTTTCATTTAATTTTTTGTAACTCAAAATCATGAGCATGCAAATCGTTGTTGCCAACAAATCGCACGTAAAATACGCGCACATCATCTGTAAGACCATTGAAGATTCTGCCAAGGATCGAGGTACAGGAATCGCCAAAAGATCTCCTGAGTATATCATCGAAAAGATCGAAAAGGGAAATGCGGTCATCGCTTTAGAAGAGGATGTTTTCGCTGGCTTTTGCTATATCGAATCCTGGGGTCATGGCAAATATGTTGCCAATTCTGGATTGATCGTCAATCCCGATTTTCGAGGGCAAGGTTTGGCAAGGAAGATAAAAAAAGTGGTCTTTGAACATTCCAAGACAAAATTTCCAGATTCAAAGATATTCAGTATTACCACCGGCCTGGCGGTAATGAAACTCAATTCTGAATTAGGCTATAAGCCCGTGACCTTCTCTGAATTGACGGATGACGAATTGTTTTGGAAAGGTTGTCAGACCTGTAAAAATTACGATGTGTTGACAAGGACCGACCACAAAATGTGCCTGTGCACAGGAATGCTCTATGACCCCAAAAAAGTTGAAGATGTCAATGAGCATCCGTATGACAAGAAGGTGTTCAAAAGATTGAAAAGTATCAAACAATCCCTGTTTTTAAAGAAAAAACCATGAGTAAAAAACTCGTCCTAGCATATAGCGGTGGTTTGGACACCTCCTATTGCGTTAAATATCTTAGCAAAGAGCATGGCTTTGAAGTTCATGCTGTCAGTGTCAATACGGGCGGATTCTCCGCTGAAGAGATCGCGCAAAACAAAGAAAGGGCTCTGCAACTAGGAGCAGCTAGTTATATAAACATTGATGCCATCGACGCTTTTTACCAAAAAGTGGTGAAATATCTCATCTTCGGAAATGTGCTCAAAAATAACACCTATCCTTTATCGGTGAGTGCGGAACGAATCGTACAGGCCATAGAAATAATCAACTACGCCAAAAAATTGGGTGCTACGGCGATCGCGCATGGAAGTACGGGTGCAGGAAACGACCAAGTGCGATTCGACCTCATCTTCCAAGTGATAGCACCAGAAATAAAAATTATCACTCCGATCAGAGATCAGCAGCTATCTCGTGAGGCAGAAATTGAATATTTGAAGCAAGAGGGCGTTCACATGTCTTGGGAGAAAGCAAAATATTCTATCAATCAAGGACTATGGGGTACTAGTGTTGGTGGTTCAGAAACATTGACCTCACATCAATCGCTTCCAGAGGAAGCTTACCCAAGTCAGCTCGAAGAAAAAACACCGATCGCGGTAAAGCTCACATTCACGAAGGGCGAATTGACAGCGGTGAACGATGAGCAGAACACCCCCGTTGCCAATATCGAAAAGCTACAATCCATCGCTTCAAAATACGCCATTGGACGAGATATCCACGTGGGCGATACCATTATTGGCATTAAAGGAAGGGTTGGCTTTGAGGCCGCCGCCCCGATGATCATCATCAAATCACATCACACTTTGGAAAAACATGTATTGACCAAATGGCAACAGCATCATAAAGAGCAGCTGGGTAATTGGTATGGGATGCTATTGCACGAGGGGCAGTATTTGGATGCCGTGATGAGAAACTTTGAGACCTTTTTGGAGGATACCCAAAAAAATGTCTCGGGAGATGTCCTTGTAACGCTTTATCCCTACCGGTTTACTATCGATGGTATTCGATCACAGCATGACCTTATGAATGCCTCTTTTGGGAGTTATGGCGAAATGAACAAGGGCTGGACCGCTGATGATGCAAAAGGTTTTATCAAGATAACGGCCAATCAGAACAAGATCTATCAAAGTGTGAACAATTAGTTTGTCATTTCGAATGATTTTTCTCAATGGAATGATGAAAAATCGTATCAAGAACAGTATTCATATAACCTCTCGATACCAATCTTTTCAGATGCTCTTACAAAGATTCACTCGAAACGACAGCTAACAAGTAAACAAAGCAATAAATGAAAATAAAAACAGGAATTATAGGAGGAAGTGGATATACCGGAGGTGAACTGATTCGGCTGCTATTGAATCATCCCAAGGCGGTAATAGATTTTGTATTTAGCACTACCAAAGCGGGACATTTGATCGCTGAGACACATCAAGACCTATTGGGGATCACTGACATAAAATTTTCTAACGCCCTAAATACCGAGGTCGATGTGGTCTTCCTTTGTTTAGGGCACGGAAACTCGACTGCTTTTCTCAAGGAACATCAATTTTCGGCAGCGACTACCATCATCGATCTAAGCAATGACTTCAGATTAGAAAAAGATGCCGTTCTAGAGGGAAAAGAATTTGTTTATGGACTTCCAGAATTGCAAAAAAATACGATTCAAAAAGCAAAATATATCGCAAACCCAGGATGTTTTGCAACAGCCATTCAACTAGCCTTATTACCATTGGCCAAGGCCAAAAAACTTCAAAATGAAGTACATATCAATGCCGTAACGGGAAGTACTGGAGCGGGAGTTAAACCATCGACCACCACTCATTTTAGCTGGCGAAACAACAATGTCTCTTGGTACAAACCTTTTACGCATCAGCATTTGGGTGAAATAAAACAAAGCCTGAAACAAATGCAGGGAACTGAAAGTGAACTGTTCTTTATGCCACAACGAGGAAACTTTGCGAGAGGAATCTTTGTCACGGCCTATACGCGATTCGAAGATTCCCTAGAGGCTGCCCAAAAGCTTTACAGTGATTTTTACGCACTTGCCCCTTTCACCCATGTTTCTTCCAAGGAAATTCATTTGAAACAGGTGGTGAATACCAATCAGTGCCACATCCATTTGCATAAATATGAAAACACCTTGCTCATTACCAGCGCTATCGACAATTTGTTGAAAGGCGCTTCTGGGCAGGCCATACAAAACATGAATATCATTTTCGGACTAGAGGAAACCGAAGGATTACAGCTAAAAGGTAGTTTTTTTTAAAAAATCAAGAGAGTATCATATGAAAATAGCCATTATCGGAACTGGAAACTTAGGATTGAGCATCGCCAAAGGACTCATCAAGAACAATACCACCACCTCGCTATACCTCACCAAGCGCAATACCGAGAGTATTGAAAATTGGGAAGAATATGGCAATGTGAAGGTCACTGCAGACAATCGTGAAGCGGTGAAAAAATCAGATATTTTGATCTTTGCTGTACAACCCAATCAATTTGAGAGTATTCTCAAAGAGATCAATGATCTTTTGCATGAAAACCACGTAGTGATATCTACCATCACCGGTTTTAAGATCGAACGAATGGAAAGCATTCTCGGAAGTGATACAAACATCATTCGCAGCATGCCCAATACCGCGATCTCTGTAGGAAAATCGATGACCTGTTTGTGCGCCAACGAAAAGGGGAAGAAGCGCATCCAACTCGCCGAAGCTATATTTAATGGCTTGGGAACGTCGATCATTATCGAGGAACGTTTGATGCAGGCCGCAACCGTCATATGCGCAAGCGGTATTGCCTTTTGGATGCGACTCATCCGAGCAACCACCCAAGGAGCAATCCAATTGGGCTTTGATGCCGAAGAAGCCCAACAAATGGCCATGCAGACCTGTGCAGGCGCCGCCAATTTGCTCATCCAAGGTGGAAATCACCCGGAACAGGAAATCGACAAAGTCACCACACCTCGAGGCTGTACGATCGAAGGTCTCAACGAAATGGAACACCAGGGACTTAGCTCTTCTCTTATCAGAGGTATCGTGGCCTCCTTCAACAAAATAAATCAGATCGCCGAAAAATAATACTATGCAACTATTCGATGTATATCCATTGTATGATGTGACGCCTATCAAAGCAAAAGGCGTTTATGTTTGGGATAAGAACGGCACTAAGTATTTGGACCTATATGGCGGACATGCGGTGATCTCTATTGGCCATGCCCATCCGGCCTATTTAAAAAGAATAAGCGTACAACTAAATAATATCGGTTTTTATTCCAATGCGATTCAAAATCCTTTACAAAAAGAAGTAGCTGAAAAGTTAGGTGCTATCTCAGGCTGTGATGACTATCAATTATTCCTCTGTAATTCTGGTGCCGAAGCTAATGAAAATGCACTCAAACTCGCTTCCTTTGCAACGGGCAGACCCAGAGTCATTGCCTTTAAAAATGCCTTCCATGGAAGAACCTCGGCCGCGGTGGTCGCTACAGACAATCAAAACATCGTTGCGCCTATCAATGCACAACAACAAGTTACGTTCTTGGAATTTGGTGATATCGAAGGTCTGAAAGTGGAATTACAAAAAGAAGACGTATGCGCCGTGATCTTCGAAAGCATTCAAGGTGTTGGCGGGTTGGACGAACCATCAACAACTTTCATTCAAACCACAGCGTCCTTGTGCAAATCGCATGGAACAAAGCTTATTGCCGACGAGGTACAATCGGGCTTTGGGCGAACAGGCGATTTTTTTGCGTTCCAGAAACACGGTATTGTTCCAGACATCATTTCCATCGCGAAAGGAATGGGCAATGGCTTTCCTGTCGGAGGTATCCTAATTCACCCAAGTATCGAAGCTAAATATGGAATGCTCGGCACTACCTTTGGCGGGAATCATTTGGCCTGCGCAGCAACCTTGGCGGTGCTCGAGGTGATCGAAAATGAGTCGCTGATGCCCCATGCCAAAAGGATGGAATCCTACTTTATAAAAAAAGCCAAGCAACTTCCACAGTTGAAAAAAATAAAAGGTCGTGGATTGATGCTCGGGCTAGAATTCGATTTTGAAGTGGGAAAACTGCGTAAAAAACTGATCTATGAGCATCATATTTTTACAGGAGGAAGCAGCAACAAAAAACTATTGAGAATCCTACCGCCACTAAGCATTCAGAATAAACATATCGACCAGTTCTTCGATGCTTTAGAACTGGCGATGGTAAATACAGCGGTCTAACATGAAACACTATCTAGACATCACAGCTATCGATCATGTCCAAAGTTGGATAGATCAAGCCTTACAATTGAAGGTGGATCCTTTTCAATTCGAATCACTCGGCAAAAAGAGGACACTTTGCATGCTTTTTTTCAATCCGAGTTTGCGAACGCGTCTCAGCACCCAAAAAGCAGCAATGAATTTAGGGATGCAAGTGATGGTGATGAATTTTGGATCCGAAGGCTGGCAATTGGAATTTGAGGATGGGTCGATCATGGACGCTGGAAAGGCCGAACATATCAAAGAAGCAGCCGCCGTAGTATCGCAATATTGTGATATCCTTGCTATTCGCGCCTTTGCCTCTTTGACCGACAGAGAACAGGATGAGGCAGAATTGGTACTGAATAGCTTCAAAAAATACGCCACCGTGCCAATCGTAAATATGGAGAGTGCTACAGCGCATCCACTGCAAGCATTAGCCGACGCCATCACGATAACAGAATTCAAAAAGGTAGAACGACCCAAGGTCGTTTTGAGCTGGGCGCCGCATCCAAAAGCCTTACCGCATGCGGTCGCAAATTCATTCGTGAAAATGATGCAATTGCAAAACGTTAATTTGGTGATCACGCATCCCGAAGGCTATGAATTGGATCCGGCCATCACAAAAGATATGTCTGTCGAATACGATCAACAAAATGCTTTTAAGGATGCAGATTTTGTCTATGTAAAAAACTGGAGTAGTTATAAGAACTATGGAAAAGTACTTTCCAAAGACAAAAATTGGATGATCACCCAACAAAAAATGCAATTGACCAACAATGGAAAGTTGATGCATTGTCTGCCCGTACGAAGAAATATGGTGATTGAGGATGCCGTTTTAGACAGTGACAATTCTATCGTCATTGAACAGGCAAATAACAGAACATTTGCAGCGCAATTGGTGCTGAAAAAATTATTAGGTCGCTATGAAAACTGACAATAAAAAAGATTCCTACCGGCGCAGGAATAACAAAATAAATGTTATAAAGATCGGCGGAAATGTCATTGAAGATGAAGCAAAACTGACCGCCTTTTTGAAGGATTTTGCCGCCATTGATGGTCAGAAAGTTTTAGTACATGGTGGAGGCAAGTTAGCGACACTATTAGCTGAAAAGCTAGGCATACCAGCTAAGATGCATCAAGGACGACGCATTACCGATGCTCAGACCTTAGAGGTGATCACCATGGTCTACGGTGGCTTGACCAATAAGAATATCGTTGCCAAACTTCAAGGTTTTGGTTGCAATGCAGTTGGACTTTCGGGAGCTGACGCAAATACCATCGTAGCCCATAAACGTCCCGTGAGAGCAATAGATTATGGCTTTGCAGGCGATATTGACCATGTGGATGGTTTTAACATTAAAAAACTTCTCGAAATTGGATTGACGCCCGTTTTTTGCGCTATCTCGCACGATAAAAATGGGCAATTGCTAAACACCAATGCCGATACGATCGCAGCCGAAGTGGCAATCGCCCTAAGTGAATTCTTTGATACCACCCTATACTATTGCTTCGAAAAAAATGGCGTCTTACGAAATGTGGAAGATGAGAATTCGGTCATTGAAAAGATCGATAAAACGGCATACAATGAACTGAAAAGAGAAGGGATCATCGCGGATGGGATGCTTCCTAAAATGCATAATTGCTTCCATGCGCTCGATAATAAAGTTGTTAAAGTTTGTATCGGAAACGCAACAATGTTTACAAATAATCGTCAGTTATTTACGACCCTAACCTTATGAACCAACAACAACTAACCAATAAGGCCCTTGAATTGCTGCAAAATTTGATAGCAACACCTTCTTATTCTTCTGAAGAGGATGAAACTGCAGCGCATATCGAAGATTGGTTCGAAGCGTTTGATATTCCTTTTGAACGAGCCGATAATAATATCTGGGCATTCAATAAATATTTTGAAGATGGAAAGCCCCTGCTGCTTCTCAATTCTCACCACGATACGGTAAAACCAAATTCGGCATACACGCGCGATCCTTTTAAGGCCGACATCATCGATGGAAAATTATTTGGCTTAGGGAGCAACGACGCAGGTGGATGCCTGGTTTCGTTGCTTGCCTTATTCACTTATTATTATGACAAAAAAGACTTGAACTATAATTTGGTCATGGTCGCTTCTGCCGAAGAGGAAAGTTCTGGTGCCAATGGGCTAAATAGCGTATTACCAAAACTTCCGCATATCGATGTGGCAATTGTAGGAGAGCCAACTTTGATGAATTTGGCCATTGCCGAAAAGGGATTGGTGGTCTTTGATGGCGTCGTCAATGGCACGCCGAGTCATGCTGCGCATCCTAATGATGACAATTCCATTTATAAAACGATCAAGGCACTTGAGTGGTTTAGGGATTACAAATTTGAGAAAGTGTCTGAGGTGCTAGGCGAAGTAAAGATGACCGTTACACAGATCAACGCTGGAACACAGCATAACGTCGTTCCGGCAAAGACCGAATTGGTGATCGATGTTAGGGTGAATGACAAATATTCCAATCAGGAAGTATGGGATACCATCGCCGAGAAGGCGCCTTGCGAGGTGACACCGCGTTCTTTGCGTTTGAATTCATCTTCCATTCCGATCGAACATGAACTGGTACAGGCCGGTATTGCTTTGGGAAGAACCACCTATGGCTCTCCTACCCTTTCAGACCAGGCGGTGCTAAGCTGTCCTTCTCTAAAATTAGGGCCCGGCGACTCTACCCGTTCGCACAGTGCTAATGAATTTATTTATGTCGAAGAGATAAAAGAGGGCATTGCTATTTACATACAATTACTTAAGAAAATACTATAAAACTGAGATCAGAGACCTAACCCGTAAAACCAAAAAGACATGAAACTCTGGGAAAAAGGCACCGCGCCACATGAAAAAATTGACCAATTTACTGTTGGCCACGACCGTGAACTCGATCTTATTTTGGCAAAGTACGATGTGCAGGCTTCAAAGGCACATGCAGAAATGCTTGGAAAAATTGGAATTCTCACCGATGAAGAAGTTGCACAACTCATCATGGGACTCAATGATATTTCCGAATGTGTGCATAATGAATTGTTTACCATCGAAGAAGACTTTGAAGATGTACATTCAAAGATCGAATTCTTATTGACCAATAAATTGGGCGCTGTTGGAAAGAAGATCCATACGGCGCGAAGCCGCAACGATCAAGTCTTGGTCGCCATGCATCTATATCTCAAGGATGAACTGAATCAGATCAAGGACCAGACCAAAGAACTATTTGACCTGCTATTAGACCTTGCAGAAACTCATAAAGATACATTATTACCAGGCTATACGCATCTGCAGATCGCCATGCCATCCTCTTTTGGACTTTGGTTCTCCGCCTATGCAGAAACCCTTATCGATGATCTTTATTTCATAGAGGCGGCCTACAAGATCGCCGACCAGAACCCTTTAGGAAGCGCCGCGGGTTATGGAAGTTCCTTTCCCATAGATAGAGAGATGACCACCGAAGCTCTTGGTTTTAGCACCCTAAAGTATAATGTGGTTGCGGCTCAGATGGGACGAGGAAAGGTAGAAAAAAGTACCGCTTTTGGTATTGGTAGTCTAGCGGCCACCTTGGCCAAACTTTCCATGGATGTATGTCTCTACATGAGTCAAAACTTCGATTTTATAGGATTTCCTGAAGAATTGACCACGGGAAGTAGCATTATGCCGCATAAAAAGAATCCCGATGTATTTGAATTGATTCGCGGTAAATGCAACAAACTGCAAGCGCTTCCCAATCAATTGGCGATGATGACGACGAATTTGCCAAGTGGGTACCACAGAGACCTACAATTGGTAAAAGAGGTGATCGTTCCAGCGATCCAAGAGCTAAAATCGTGTTTGGAGATGGCCCATTTCACCTTAAAGGATATCATCGTAAAAAGCGATATCGTCGATTCGGAAAAATATAACTACATGTTCAGTGTTGATACGTTGAACGAACTTGTTCAGAATGGCACACCCTTTAGAGAGGCCTATCATTTGATCGGAAGGCAGATCGAAGAAGGTACGTTCGTTCCAAAGAAGAATATCGACCATACCCATGCGGGAAGTATTGGAAATCTTTGTTTGGAGGAGATTAGGAATAAGATGAAGGCGCATTAAATCCAGTCTTTTTTAGTACATTTAGTGTTCTAAACCAACCTGATACATTATGAAATCCCTCTCAACGCTCTGTGGAGTGCTTGTTGCATTCTTCCTTTCCTTCCAAGCAATTGCTCAAACTCCACAAGGCATCAATTATCAAACTGTGATTCATGATACTGGAGGTAACATTGTTGCTAATCAAAACATAGGATTTCAATTGGCCATTTATAAACTAGCCACGCCAACAGAACGCTATGAAGAGACCCAATCGGCTATGACCAATAGCTAAGGAGTAGCCTCACTCATATTAGGACTCGGAACTCCAGTAACAGGAACTTTTTCTTCTATTGATTGGAGCTTGCCTGACGCTTACTTTTTAGAAGTTGCGGTAGATATTACCGGAGGAACCAACTATCAGGTTATCGGTACTACCCAGATCGTAAGTGTCCCATACGCCTTACAGGCGGAGAAAGCTGCTGATCTAAGCAAGTTCACCGTTGATAATGACCTACTCACTTATGACACTGCCAATACCGAATGGGTAGGTAAAAGTTTATCTATAAACAACAATGGCAGTGGGCAGGCTCACAACATCACACAACCCTCATTAGGGTTAAATTACATCATATCTTTATTTGGCACATTTCCAAGCCCTAGTAGGTACACGGAACGTGGTCCAAATCCTTTTTATGCCGAGATCATTTTGTTCGCCGGGAATTTTGCTCCCCAAGGTTGGGCCTTTTGTCACGGACAATTACTACCCATCTCCAGCAATACTGCACTCTTTTCGATTTTAGGAACCCAATATGGCGGCGATGGCATAACCACATTTGCCTTGCCAGATCTCCGAGGGAGAGTTCCTGTGGGTGTAGGAAATGGTCCAGGTCTAAGCAACGTGAACGAAGGTCAGCAGTTTGGCGCAGAGACCCATGTGTTGACCACGAGTCAGATGCCATCTCACAACCATGGCACCACCCTGACCCAATCGACAAGAAAGACATCTCAAAAAGAATAATGCCAAATCCTATTATCGTTGAACAATCTTTTACTGTTCCAGTGGCTGCTGTTTGGAACGCCGTCACCGAGCACGAGCAAATGGTTCAATGGTATTTTGAAAATATTCCAGACTTTAGACCTGAACTCGGTTTTGCGACGGAGTTCAACGTCTCAACTGGCGAAAGAGACTTTTTACATCACTGGGAGATCACAGAGGTCATTCCGCAGAAAAAGATTAGCTATACTTGGAACTATCCCGACTATGAGGCCGAAGGAATTGTGAGCTTTGAGCTTTTTGAACAAGACCAGAATAGCTTGCTAAGACTAAGCTGTTTTGGCATTGATAATTTCCCTCAAGACATTCCAGAGTTTACATGAGAAAGTTGTGAAGCGGGTTGGAATTATTTCATAAAGGAGCGTTTAGCTGCTTTTTTAGCGCATTAAGTCTTACATTTTATAGAAATCCCTTCATAAAATTCTTGAGAAAAGCAACAAAGACCGTATTATTGCTTTTCAAAATTGATCATTATGCATTTCAACATTCTAAAGCCTCTACGAACTTTTATCTTAATTGTTCCCATACTTTTTATTGGATGCGAGCAATTTTCTTCAGAAACCGATTATAATTCGTTATCCTACAAAGAAGATTTTCGCCTCGCAAAGGTCGAGGATCGGTATCAGATGTATCTTCCAAAATTTATGAAGTCCACGAACGACCTCAACGAGGATGCTTCCTTGCAGTTCAAAAATGAGTTAAAGGAGACCTACACCATCCTTATCGATGAGACCAATGAAGAAGCAAAGGCCGCTTTGCAGATGCTTGGCAGTTATAAGGATTCCATTTCCATGCTGGAGAATTATATTGATTTTCAAAAGGAAAATCTTACTCAAGATGTAGAGGTGATTTCCTTAAAAGAACCACTAAGAAAGAGAATCGACGGGATGCCTGCAATGACCTTTGAAACGACGATAGCGTTCGAAGAGATCATTTATCCGGTGAGTTACCATGTAACGGTGGTCGAGGCCAAAGAGAGTCTCTTCATGATCATGTCATGGACCTTAAAATCCAGAAAAAAGAAATACTTCCCTTATTTCGAAAAAGCCAGTAATAGTCTAGAGGTGTTCAAAGCACGGGAAAGTGAGGTATTTCTCGATTGAAAAGAACACTAAACATTTGTTAACTAAACGTTTAATAATAATCATTGGTAGTACTTTTACTTAAAACTACGCTATGAAATGGTTGTGCCTCTTTATTTCGTTTTTTATGATGACTGAATTGATACTTTTCGACTTCAACAGAGAAACCGACATCAACGAATGGCGCGTTGTCAACGATGGAGTCATGGGCGGGTTGTCCGAGGGAAGTATCCGACTGAATTCGGATGGACATGCGGTATTTTCGGGAAGCATCTCACTTAAGAATAATGGCGGGTTTTCTTCGGTTCGTCATCGGTATAAGACCAAAGAAGTATCAGGTTATAGCAAAGTGATGCTTAGGGTAAAAGGCGATGGCAAGAAATATCAGTTCAGAATAAAAAGCAACAGGTACGACAGACACTCCTATATCGGGGAGTTTACTACTTCAGGCGATTGGGAAACTATCGAGATCGATTTCTCTAAGATGTATCCTGCTTTTCGAGGCAGAACTTTGGACATTTCCAATTATCCCGGAGCGCAACTCGAAGAAATAGCATTCTTGATCGGCAATAAAAAAGCAGAGGATTTTAAATTGCTCATCGATAGTATCAGTCTGCGCTGATGGTATTTTTCCTTCATTTTCTAAAACACAATATTACATTGGAGGGGAACCTACTTGGGCAAATAATTCTACTCGTTTAATTATAGGTCCCTGATGCCTTTGCCGTCGTTGTCATATGATCAACGATCGTTTGCAGCGCATTGTGACCATATTTTCCATCCAAGGTCTTATCAAAAATCGTGACCTTCCCGATTGGAAATGGTGCATGAACAACAATTTTCACATGCATCGAGATTTTCGATGATGTTTTCGAATACTTGCTTACCGTGACATCCACATCTGGATTGGAATGCACCTTTTTACTGATGTTCCCTGAAACGGCGATGGGTCCACCTTGCACATGACCACTTTTAACACCTGAGTATTTTGCATCATAATTGATGGCAAAATCGCCGGGTGCAGTCTCTACAAGTGTGAGGGTCGTTGACACCTTCTCTGCTCCAAAGGCAAAGCTGTGTTTGTCTGTTTTTGAATCAATAACTGTGTTTCCCATGATTTTTGGTTTTATGGTTTATTGCAAGTTATTCAATATCAATATTTTAGGTGAACGTAGAAATACCTGTTTCCAAAAAATGGAGAATATACTTGCCCTTTGATATTCCGATACAATAATTCGTAAAAACGATTGTAAAATCGTACTTTTAATAGATTCATCAACTAATCATAAAAATCTTAGACAATGACCGTAAACGCCTATGCCGCCCATGAAGCAGGAGGTGAATTCTCTCCCTTCAAATACGAATTGCCAGAACTTGAAAATGAAGAAGTCGATATCAAAGTGCATTACTGCGGCCTTTGCCATTCGGACCTTAGCATGCGCGACAATGATTGGGGCATGACCCAATATCCCTTTGTTCCTGGTCATGAGATTGTCGGCGAGGTCATCGCTGTAGGCAGTGAGGTCAAAAATCTAAAAGAGGGGGATCTGGTCGGCCTAGGATGGAATTCAGCATCCTGCATGCACTGTATTCAATGTATGGATGGCAGTCATCACTTGTGTCCTTCGGTCCAAGGCACCATCGTGGGTAGGCACGGAGGCTTTGCTGATAAAGTGAGAAGCCACTGGTCTTGGGCGGTACCTTTACCAAAAGGATTGGAGCTAAGTAAAGCCGGTCCTTTATTTTGTGGTGGGATTACCGTCTTTAATCCAATC
The DNA here is from genome assembly GCF_042675645.1 of Sungkyunkwania multivorans. Classification (NCBI taxonomy): domain Bacteria; kingdom Pseudomonadati; phylum Bacteroidota; class Flavobacteriia; order Flavobacteriales; family Flavobacteriaceae; genus Sungkyunkwania; species Sungkyunkwania multivorans. The sequence continues at coordinate 62,949 of NZ_JBHTJH010000002.1, forward strand.
GTATTGTCAGGTGTGAAGCCAACAGATAAAGTGGGAGTCATCGGAATCGGTGGTCTCGGCCATATGGCATTGATGTTTTTGAACAAATGGGGATGTGAGGTCATTGCCTTTAGCTCCAACCCTAAGAAAAAGGACGCGATCATGGAGATGGGGGCTACCAAAGTCATTAATTCTACAGACCCAGAAGAATTAAAGAGCATAGCTGGTTCTTTAGACTTTATTTTGAACACGACCAATGTAACGCTCGATTGGGACTCTTATTTGGGCACATTATCTCCAAAAGGGAAGTTTCATACCGTTGGTGCTGTGCTAGAACCTATGGCCATCCCAGCCTTTAGTCTAATTTCAGGAGAGAAATCCGTTGGCGGAAGTCCGTTGGGGAGCATCGCTCTGACGCGAAAAATGTTAGAGTTCTGCGTGCGACACGATATCTATCCGATCGTAGAAGAGTTTCCAATGGAAAAGATCAATGACGCCTTTGACCACTTACATGAGGGAAAAGCTCGCTATCGTATTGTGTTGAAAGCGTAAAGGCCTTTAGATATTCGCCAAGAATGTTTCCAAGCGTTCCTTCAATTCGATAACCGATTCCTCATCGGTGATCTTACCGTTGGAAAAATTATGGCTGAATGAAGGCAACGAGAACGTATCCATGATCTCTGCCCCAAAGCGAGGAAGTATACTTTCGGCTTGGGTGATAGCAGAGACTGCCCCGCCTCTCCCAGTGCTAGCTCCCAGCAAAAACACTTTTTTGCCTGATAAGAATTGCCTATCCAATCTAGAGAACCAATCCAGTAAATTTTTTGCATAAGCGGAAAGCCCTCCATTATGCTCATTTACAGAGATGATCAGCGCATCCATTTTTTTGATATCCTTGTTCAACTCGACCATCGAATTAGAAAAACCTTCCTTCTTTTCTATATCTGCGCTGTACATTGGAAAGGGGAAATCTGTCATTTTGATGACCTGGACATGGTGGTCTTTTATCAAAGAAGTTACATAGCTTACCAGCTGATGATTAATAGAAGTTGAAGAGTTGCTTGCTGCGAATGCTAAAATATTACTCATGTGGCACATCGATTAAAGAGTTCCAAAGATAGGGTGAATATGTCGTAAACCCATTCATCGAAAAATGTTAAAATGCTCTTAACATAGCCATAAAAAATCGTACGTTTGCGGCAAATTGTTAGTTGTGGATACATCCAAAGACGACTGACTTTCAGTATATAAGGAAAAATTATCGGTGATGAGCGCCCGGAGTCAACGCTTATATTTCATAGATGCCATAAGAGCCTTTGCCATTATTATGATGTTGCAAGGCCATTTTGTGCATACGCTTCTGGACACTTCGCTAGTAAACACATCGGGGTTTTTTTACGGGCTATGGGAATATTTTAGGGGTATTACTGCTCCTACCTTCTTTACGATCACTGGTTTTGTTTTTACGTTTTTGCTTTTGAAGAAAAACGATGCCGTATCCTTGCAAAATCCTAGGGTGAAAAAAGGCCTGCGCAGAGGATTGAAGCTACTCTTTTGGGGATATGTTTTAAGATTCAATTTGAGCTTCTTTGTTGTTGGTTTTAAAGACTTTTTCTTTTTCATCGATGTCCTACACATCATTGGGCTTTCTTTGATATTGCTTATCGGTTTGTATCTGCTGCTGTATCGTTATTCGGCAAGACTTTTCCAATATACCTTATTAGGAATCGGGTTTGTAGTTTTCTTATTGGAGCGCTCTTATGCCAATGCACCTTTAGAACTCTTACCAGAATTTTTTGCCAATTATTTTACCAAAGCTCATGGATCCGTGTTCACGATATTTCCATGGTTTGGTTATGTGGCTCTTGGGTCCTTCCTTTCGATCATATTCTTAAGACAATATCAGAAAGAAGGCTTTTACCGACTGGCCATTTATAATTTGGCGATCGTGGGGCTTTTGCTGGTCCACTTTTCGTCATATTTTCTAATGGTCTTGTTTGAATTCACTGGGATTGAAATTTTCAAGGCCTCTGCGGGATACAACTACCTATTTTCTCGTTTTGGAGATGTACTCGTTCTTTTTAGCCTCTTCTTGGTCATCAGAAGATGGATGGCCAAAAGCATTTTCACCGACCTAGGTGGCCGCACACTATCTATCTACATCCTCCACTATATTCTTTTATATGGAAGCTGGCTGGGCATCGGTTTCTCAAGATACTGGCACCATAGCCTTTCACCATTACAGGTTATTCTTGGTGCGATCGCATTTATTATGATCATATGCACTACCGTGTTGCTTTATTACAGATTTGGTGACCAATGGATTGAAAGAGGTAAAGCCATCGCTATGCGAAAAATATCCATGTCAGGATCGTGGCTCGTTGCTGTAATTTCTAAATTACAACCCATTCAGGCCATCGTACTTCGATTTAGAAATCGATAGATCGGATTTTTCTTGTTACCTTTTTGAAAAATTCAATACTATGGAAACTCCAAAACGCGCTGGTGATGCACCCATCGCTCTCGATCTAAAAGCTGGGAAACGGTATTCTTGGTGTTCTTGTGGTCTCTCTAAAGAGCAACCACTCTGTGATGGATCCCACAAAGGAACCAACTTCACCCCTATCTTATACAAATGTCCAGAAGATGAGACCAAATGGTTCTGCACCTGCAAGGCCACCAATGGTCAACCCTTTTGTGATGGGACGCATAACAAATAATTGAAGGTTGTCAGTTCCTCGCCTGAATGACATAGTCGGTTAAGTATCGAACGATATGTTCGGGCGCTTCATCCCGAAACGGTGAGTGCAACAATACTTCTTCTGCAAGTTCAGAATAAGGGGTCTATTAGGTATTCGAAACCTGACAGTTCTTTTTACGAAAAGAAACCCCGACAATTTCTTGACAGGGTTTAAGTTATTTGGATTCCTGCATTGTGTCTTCGCTAAAGCTCTGGCGACACGCGGACGCAGGAATGACATTTAAAAGTTAAACGTGCAACGCACGATCTTCCGTAGCTGCCAAGGCTGCTTCTTTTACTGCTTCGGCATAGGTTGGATGCGAGTGACTCATTCTTGCAATATCTTCGGCAGAAGCACGGAATTCCATGGCAGTCACGGCTTCAGCGATCAGGTCGGCCACACGAGCACCGATCATATGTACGCCAAGCACCTCGTCTGTATCGGCATCTGCCAATATCTTTACAAATCCGTCAATGTCCATACTGGCACGAGCTCTACCCAAAGCGCGCATCGGGAATTGTCCAACTTTATATTTAACACCAGCTTCTTTCAATTCTTCCTCGGTCTTACCTACTGCAGCCACCTCTGGCCAAGTGTAGACTACTCCGGGAATCAGATTGTAATCGATATGTGGCTTTTGTCCGGCCAAGATCTCGGCGACCATCACCCCTTCCTCTTCTGCTTTATGCGCCAACATGGCTCCGCGTACCACATCACCGATAGCATAGATGTTCGAAACCGACGTCTGAAGGTGGTCATTGACTTCAACTTGTCCGCTATCATTCAGTTTTACACCCGCAGCCTCAACGTTGAGACCATCGGTATAAGGTCGTCTTCCTACCGAAACCAGACAATAGTCTCCTTTGAATTCTACTTCCTTACCTTTTTTATCGTCTGCTTTAATAACGATCTCATCTCCATTTCTTTCAACAGATTTTACCTTGTGTGAGGTGTAAAACTTCACCTTTTGCTTTTTCATCACCTTCTGAAGCTCTTTAGAAAGCGAGGCATCCATCGTTGGGATGATGCGATCCATATATTCTACCACCGAGACTTCGGCACCTAATCTCTTATAGACCTGCCCTAGTTCCAATCCGATCACACCTCCACCGATGATCACCATATGCTTTGGTATCTCCTTTAACTTTAAGGCTTCTGTAGATGTAATGATACGTTCTTTATCAATGGTTATAAATGGCAAGGTCGAAGGCTTTGAACCCGTTGCGATGATCGTATGCTTTGCCTCGATCTTCTCGGTCTTACCATCGTTCTTTTTAATGTTGATGTGTGTGGCATCAGCAAAACTTCCCAATCCTTCATAGACCTCTATACTATTCTTTTTCATTAAGAACTCGACACCCGCACAAGTTTGGTCAACAACCGCCTGTTTACGCGCGATCATTTTCTCTAGATTCACCTTCACCTCCCCTGGGATTTCAATTCCGTGTTCCTCAAAATGCTTCACGGCATCCTCATAATGATGAGAAGAGTCTAACAATGCTTTTGATGGGATGCAACCCACATTAAGACAAGTGCCTCCGAGGGTGGAATATTTTTCAATGATTGCAGTTTTCATTCCTAGTTGAGCGCAACGGATCGCCGCTACATACCCTCCAGGACCAGAGCCGATAATGGCCACATCATATGAATTCATAGTCTATTTTTAAATTCGATTTCAAATTTTCGAAATACAAAAGTACGAATTGCTATGAGAAGGTTAAAGGTTTAAAGTTTCAAGTTTTGATTAAGAGGGAAATCCCAGCATCCCTCCAATTCCCACAGTAAATAGCCAACTACCATAAATGGCATGCTCAATAGACACCAATAAGGTCGACCGGGTCTTTTGAAAGGTATAGGCGAATAGTAACCCGCCTATGAATGTGAGCGTGAGAACCAAAGGGCGATTCAATTCGAAAAATAAATGGGCAAGAGAAAATAGTGTGGCATTCACAAAGATAAGCTGCATGCTGCTGCTGAAGAATTTCTCATATCGCTGAAAGAAGAAGGTTCTATAGATAAGCTCTTGCGGGTATACCGAAAGAAAACTGTAGACAAACAAAATAATGATGTAAAGCAGTGGCTTATTCAACAGAACATTAAAAAGCAATTCCTTCTTAAAGAAATACATGGTCGCGGTTGTCACCAACGCAATGATCGACAGCTGGATAAGAGTCCTCTTCCAGAAAGACCACCAAGCGATACGTTCATTGACCTTAAAAGGCAATTTCTCTACTCGAAGAAGTATCCAAACCACGTAACTGAAACCAATGATCGTCAGCACAATTTTTATCCAGATGCTATAATCGAGGACATAGCTAACTGGCAATAGCACGAAGAGAAGCACCAATTCTATCATTTTGTATGGGTGCTTCATCTTTGTGCTATTTCATTTTGGTGTTAAAATCAGGTCCTATTTTCGTTTGGAGATCATTGCACCACCAATTATGGCGATCGCTCCCAGTACCACCATTACGATCGACTGAGTACTCACTTTATTATCACTTGCTGAAAGCTCGACCCCCAAAACCTCGGCCTGCGCGTCTGGGGTCACCATCTGATAAATACCATAACCGGCTAAGGCCAATCCGATGATGAGTAGAATAATTCCTGCTGTCTTGTTCATAATTTAATGGTTTATTGGTTAGAATAGGTATAAAGATAAGCGAGCAATTAAAAAAACAGTGCCTTAATAACTTAATTTGTAGTCCAAAACGATAAATCACAACTTTATGGCGGTGCTATGTTTGACCTCGTTGATCATAAAGGTGCTGTGTGTGCTTCCTATATGTTGCAGTACCGTGATCTTATTCACCATAAATTCGCGGTACGCATCCATGTCTTTGACCAATACCTTAAGAATATAATCGTAATCACCACTTACATGATAACACTCCAAGACTTCGGATAGTTTCACCACCTCTTTTTCAAACTTTGTCAGGTAATCTTTGGAGTGCTGTATCAATTTTATATGACAAAATACTACAAAGGCACGATGCACGGCATGTTTGTTCAATTGTGCCTTATAAGCAGAAATAATACTGGCGCGTTCAAGTTTCTTAATTCGCTCATAAACAGCTGTAACGGAAAGGTCAAGAAGAAGGGATAGCTCCTTATTCGTTCTTTTACAATCCTCTTGTAAAAAATTGAGCAGTTTTCTATCTATGGTATCCAATTGCATCATGAAAATTTTTCGTTGCGTTCATCAATACGACAGTAAATTATGAATAATAAACTTTAAAAGTACTTATTTTTAGTTTATAGTTCTATAATTGACTAATATCATTGACAATATTTCTTCAATATCGTTACTTTACTTGAATAGATTCAGTAAAACGCAAACATGATGAAAGCATTCAAGCCAGCAAATAAGATTCAAGACCTCCAATACTTTGGAGAGTTTGGGGGAGTCAATCCTTCTATTTCAGATTCCTCTACCTACACCTTCCTATCTGCCAAAACCATGTTTGATACCTTCGAGGGAAATGCCGATGGTTGCTACCTCTATTCCCGTCATAGCTCGCCGTCAAACCTGTATTTAGGCGAAGCATTGGCTGCTATGGAAGGCACCGAGACCGCCAATGTAACGGCCTCTGGGATGGGAGCCATCACAGCTGTACTGCTTCAGTTGTGCAAGGCTGGCGATCATGTGGTGAGTAGTCGAACCATTTACGGTGGAACCTACGCTTTCTTAAAGAATTTTGCACCAAGATTGGATATCAAGACGTCGTTTGTTGACATCACCGATCTAAAAAAGGTTGAAAAAGCGATCACCAAAAAAACAAAAGTACTTTATTGCGAATCTGTGAGCAATCCCTTATTGGAAGTTGCAGACATCAAGGCATTGGCCAAATTGGCCAAGAAGCACGATCTTCACCTGGTTGTAGACAATACCTTTTCGCCATTATCAATTTCACCAGCAAAGTTAGGTGCCGATGTGGTGATCCATAGCCTCACTAAATTTATCAATGGGAGTAGTGACACCGTTGGCGGCGTGGTCTGTGGAACACAAGAATTCATCAACACCTTGCGAAATGTGAACGATGGTGCTTGTATGCTCTTCGGCAGCACGATGGACAGCCTTCGAGCCGCTTCGATATTGAAAAATATGCGAACATTGCATATACGCATGAAGCAACACAGTCATAATGCGATGTTCTTGGCAGAGAAATTTGAAAAAGATGGCCTTAGAACCGTGTATCCGGGATTAAGATCGCATCCTAGCCATATGGTGTTTAAAAAAATGATGAATAAGGAGTATGGGTATGGCGGCATGTTGACCATCGATGTTGGCTCGTTAGAAAAGGCCAATGATCTCATGGAACATATGCAACATGCTAATCTTGGGTATCTTGCCGTAAGTCTCGGTTTCTACAAAACGCTGTTCAGCGCACCAGGCACTTCGACCTCTTCTGAAATTCCAGAAAAGGAGCAAGAAGCAATGGGCCTAAGCGACGGATTGATCCGATTTTCCATTGGCTTGGACAATGATATCGAACGTACCTATCGGATGATGAAAAAATGCATGATCCAGTTAGGAATTCTGAAGGATAAGGCCTAGTGGTTCTATTTGCATAGCTCTCTACAAAATCGTAACATTACGGTTCAAAAACTAACTAGCATTTCATGGAGAGCCAAGACATCAAACCAAGATCACCCCAAGATGAACATATCGTAGAAAATGTAGAATTGAATATTTGGGAGGCCTTGATTCCAGTTTTTGCCTTGGTAGCAATGCTTTTCTATAATGTGTTCTTCGTTTATGGCGATGATGCACTAAGCGGGAGTAATCAATTCATACTGCTCTTAGGGGCCGCGGTTGCCGCTATAGTTGGATTCTTCAATAAGGTCTCCTATAAGCAAATGTTGGAAGAAGTGGCTGAAAATGTAAAATCGACCACAGGAGCCTTGTTGATCTTACTGATGGTAGGGGCATTGGCCGGCACTTGGCTTATAAGCGGAATTATCCCGACGATGATCTACTATGGTCTTCAAATTTTAAACCCAACGATCTTTTTGGCGGCATGCGTGATCATCTGTGCTATTATCTCCGTGGCTACAGGAAGCAGTTGGACAACCTCGGCTACCGTCGGAATTGCACTTATCGGTATCGGGGAGACCCTTGGTATTTCATTGGGAATGACCGCGGGCGCCGTTTTATCGGGAGCCTATTTTGGAGATAAAATGTCACCGTTAAGCGATACGACAAATCTGGCTCCTGCCATGGCTGGTGGCGAACTCTTTTCCCACATTCGATATATGACTTTGACGACAGTCCCGACAATTACGGTGACCCTTATCGCTTTTATCATCATCGGTTTAAACATAGACACTACAGGTTCACCTGATATTTCAGATAAACTTTCGGCTATCGGCGGAGCTTTTAATATTAGCCCTTGGTTATTTATAGTTCCTGCAATAGTCATCTTATTGATAATAAAAAAGACTCCTCCGTTGATTGCGCTATTGGCAGGAACTCTTCTCGGTGCTGTTGCCGCGATAATTGCCCAACCAGAAATCGTCGCATCGGTGGCCGGGTCTGACAAATTGACTTTTGAAACGGCTTATAAAGGAGTAATGAACGCTATAACGGTGGATACTTCTGTTGAGACATCAAGCGAGGAACTCAACGATCTATTTTCGGCTGGCGGAATGAGCGGAATGCTCGGGACCATTTGGTTGATCGTATGCGCTATGGTGTTTGGAGGGGTGATGGATGCTATAGGTGCGCTTTCACGAATCAGCAAGGCCCTGTTAAGTCTTGCAACCTCGACCTTTGGTCTTTTTGCCAGTACGGTAGCAAGCTGCTTAGCTTTGAACGTCACGGCCTCTGATCAATATTTGGCCTTGGTAGTACCTGGAAAGATGTTTAGCAAAGCGTATAGAGATAGAGGTTTGGCGCCAGAGAACCTTAGCAGAACGCTCGAGGATTCTGGTACAGTTACCTCGGTCTTGATTCCTTGGAACACTTGCGGCGCCTATCAAAGTGGCGTTTTAGGTGTTCCGGTCGCCGATTATTTCTTTTACGCAATCTTCAACTGGCTAAGTCCATTCACGACTTTATTGTTTGCCGCTTTCAGTATCAAAATAAAACAATTGACCACCACTCAAAAAGCTGTTTAAGAATCCGGAAGAATACTATAATAAAGACCTCACAGATTTTTGAAACCTGTGAGGTCTTTACTAATTGGCATTGTTTATATCTCCATAAACAATTAAAATATCACCCCTCTTTTTCTTCGTTAATATACCGTAGTTTTGCATCCGTAAAATAGCATTCAATAATTTAAAAAATAGAAACATGACATTAGTAGGTAAGAAATTCCCCAGTTTAGACGTCAACGCGATGAACGAAATGGGAGACACTTTTAAGATCAACGTTTTAGAAGAGGCTGTGAATAACAATAAAAAAGTGCTGCTTTTCTGGTACCCAAAAGACTTCACTTTTGTTTGCCCAACAGAATTGCACGCTTTTCAAGCTGCCTTGGGCGAATTTGAAAATAGAAATACCGTAGTTATCGGTGCTTCTTGCGATACTGCCGAAGTACACTTTGCGTGGTTGAATACTGCTAAGGACAATGGCGGTATCGAAGGCGTTACCTATCCATTATTGGCGGATAGCAACCGTAATCTTTCAAGCATCTTGGGTATTTTGGACATCACCAATGAAGTGTATGACGAGGCTACGGATTCTGTGCAGGTCGAAGGTGATAACGTAACCTACAGAGCTACCTATTTGATCGATGAGGAAGGAACTGTTTTCCATGAAGGGATCAATCACATGCCAGTTGGTAGAAATGTAAACGAATATATTCGATTGATCGATGCCTACACACATGTTCAAGAAAAAGGTGAGGTATGCCCAGCAAACTGGGAAGAAGGAAAAGAAGCGATGAATGCCAACAGGGATGGTGTCGCTGCTTACTTAGCCTCTAATTAATAATAACACTGTCACTTCGAATGCGCCCTGTACCGTGATGTATCGAGAATAAGCAACTTCTCGATACCCGTCCGAACGGCACGGGCGGGCAATTTCGATAAATCGAAATCACTCGAAGTGACAACTCTAATTAAACGACTATGATTCAAGAACTTTCAGCAGATAATCTCAAGGAAATAGTTGCCAACAACGAAAAGGTCGTCGTTCAATATTCGGCCTCCTGGTGTGGTAATTGTCGCATTATGAAACCAAAGTTCAAAAAGCTTGCCACCGAACACGAGGATGCCACCTTTATCATCGTTGATGCTGAGAAATTCCCTGAGTCTAGAAAATTGGCAACAGTAGACAATCTACCAACATTTGCCACCTTTAATGATGGTGCATTTGTAAATCAAGTACAGACGAACAAGTTTGACGTTCTAAAGGAATTAGTAGATGAAGTTGCCAGTAATTAAACATCTCACCTCCTTCATTGAAGAAAACGATGAGGATTTTGTCATAGAGACGATCGAAACCTTGGAAGCCCTCACAGAAGTCCCTTCGCTCAAAGACGAAGAGCTCGATGTGATCGGAGAACTTATCAGCAATATGTATGGTGCGCTTGAAGTTCAGAAAATGATCAAGGATGGCACAGAAAAGAAAGAAGCGCTTAATGCCTTTATGCAACGCGTCCTTGGCGCGATCGATCAGTGACATCAGAACAAATATTAAATAGGGGATCCCTGCCTTATGGTTAGGGATCTTTTTTGTTTCATACCTGTGTCTCAAACTAAAAGAATATTCCTATTTTTATCGTCGAAGCAATAATCTTAAATAGAAAAAATGGCTACCGTAACGCTGAAAGGAAACACGTTGACCACTGTAGGAGAACTTCCTAAAGTTGGTTCTCAAGCACCCAATTTTAAATTGACACTAAATGATCTTTCTACGATTTCTTTGGGAGATTTTAAAGGATCAAAATTAGTGCTGAATATCTTTCCGAGTATCGATACCGGTACTTGTGCCGCCTCGGTACGGCAGTTCAATGAGGAGGCGAGCGAATTAGAGAACGCAAAAGTACTTTGCATCTCTAGAGATCTTCCTTTTGCCCAAGCGCGATTTTGTGCGGCCGAAGGTCTGGAGGATGTGATCAATCTTTCAGATTACAAGAATCACCAATTTGGCAAAGATTACGGTGTCGAATTCACTGATGGACCATTGGAAGGACTCTTATCGAGATCAGTGGTCGTATTGGACGAGTCAGGTGTTGTGCGCTATACAGAACAAGTGAGCGAAACCACAGATGAGCCCAATTACAAAGCTGCTTTAGAAGCATTGATGGATGATTAAATTTATTGTTGGGCGCATCAGAAGTATCGGCTACGCCTTTAAAGGTGTATGGCTTCTAATTACCACAGAGGCAAGCATTAAAGTTCAGTTTGTCATAGGTATCGTAATGACCATCGCAGGTTTCTACTTCCAGATATCTACTACAGAATGGTGTATTCAGATCGGTACGATCGCGCTCATCATGAGTGTTGAGGGTTTGAATACCGCCATCGAGGAAATGGCCGATTTTATTCATCCAGACCATCATCATCGAATCGGCTTTATCAAAGATATTGCCGCTGGAGCAGTCTTCATTACTGCCATTGCGGCTGTAGCGATCGGTCTTATCATATATTTACCCAAGATCTTGTAGAAAATAATAAGAATACAGAAACGTTAGTTATTTGTATTTTTGTTTTTGAACCTAACCCAACGCATGGCAAAAAAAAGAACGTCAACAAAGAAGCAACCAGCCACGAGCAAACCGAGGAAAAAACGCAGTTACAAGCTGTCCAGAAGAGCGAATATTATCCTAGGTTCGGCCTTGATGCTCATTTCGATATTGCTGATCACTTCTTTTATTTCTTTCTTGTTCAATTGGAGGGAAGATGCCAATGTAGCTGAAAATTTTTTAAACCGTACCGACGAAGCGAAGAACTGGGTGGCCATTTTGGGTGCCAGCATCAGTAATTTCTTTATCTTTAAATTTCTAGGAATCGCTTCCTTTATATTTCCCGTTCTCCTTTTTATCACTGGTTTATTCAAGTTTTTTGCCTTGGAAATGAAAAAACTTTGGAACATTTGGTTTTGGGGGTGTCTCAATGCTATATGGATATCGCTTTTCTTTGGTTTTTTCTTTAAACAAGCACCATTGCTGGGCGGAACTACGGGCTATGAGCTCAACGATTTTTTGCGCGACTATATCGGCAACATCGGAATTGCCCTATTGCTGGTGTTTGGACTTGTGTTCTATTTGGTGATGCGATTTAATGTGACGCCAGAACGATTGGGGATCTTCTTCAAAAAAAAGAAAGAGGAAATCGAACAAGATTTCGCGAATACCAATGAAAGTACTGCCACTGCCATTCTGAAAACTGACCAAGGTGATTTGGCAACCGCTGATAAGGCATCTTCTGAAAAAAAATCCAGTTTCGAAGTATCGGTCGAGAACCTTCAACCCACCATTACTAATTATTCGGGCATCGACACAGTGAATGACGCCGATGTATTCAACTCCTTTGAAATAAAGACCCCTACAAAAGAGGAGATCATCGAGGAGCCGACCCTTACCAGTACATCTTCAGAAAAGAAGGAAAAAGAAAAAGATGCAGTTGCCATAGAAGTAGAGAAGATCGTAGAAGAGAAAACAGTAAAAGGCAATCTCTCGGATAAGCTAGTAGAAGATTTTGGAGAATTCGACCCGACCTTAGAGCTTGGAAATTATACGTTTCCTACCCTAGAGCTGCTAAAAGACTATGAAGCTGGTTCGAGCATCACCATCAATCAAGAAGAACTAGAAGAAAATAAAAACCGAATTGTTGAGACTCTTGGCAACTATAAGATAGGCATCGCACAGATAAAGGCCACCATTGGGCCTACCGTAACTTTGTATGAGATCGTCCCCGAAGCCGGCATCCGTATTTCGAAGATCAAAAATCTCGAAGATGATATCGCCTTATCACTCTCTGCTTTGGGTATTAGGATCATTGCCCCCATTCCTGGCAAGGGTACCATTGGGATCGAAGTACCGAATAAGAAACCCGCGATCGTTTCCATGCGTTCCGTGATCGGGTCACAAAAATTTCAAAAGGCAGAAATGGAGCTTCCATTGGCACTTGGTAAAAACATAAGCAATGAAACTTTTGTGGTCGATCTGGCAAAGATGCCACACTTGCTAATGGCCGGTGCAACGGGACAAGGTAAATCGGTCGGACTAAATGCCATTCTCACCTCGCTCTTATATAAGAAGCATCCTGCTGAAGTGAAGTTTGTATTGGTGGACCCCAAGAAGGTAGAACTGACCCTCTTCAACAAAATTGAAAGGCATTATCTAGCGAAACTTCCCGATAGTGAGGAAGCGATCATCACCGATAACAACAAGGTCATCAACACGCTAAATTCTTTGTGTATCGAAATGGACAATCGTTACGAGCTGCTCAAAAATGCCATGTGCCGTAACATTAAAGAATATAACAAGAAGTTCAAAGCAAGAAAGCTGAATCCAAACGACGGACACAAATTCTTGCCCTATATCGTTTTGGTGGTTGATGAGTTTGCCGACCTTATCATGACGGCTGGTAAGGAGGTAGAAACACCCATCGCACGATTGGCGCAGCTGGCAAGAGCGATCGGTATTCATCTGATCATCGCAACTCAACGCCCATCGGTCAATGTGATCACCGGGATCATCAAGGCCAACTTCCCTGCAAGAGTCGCGTTTAGAGTAACCTCAAAGATCGACTCTCGTACCATTTTGGATGGGCCTGGAGCTGACCAGCTTATAGGCCGAGGCGATATGCTATATACCCAAGGAAATGATCTTATTCGCTTGCAATGTGCCTTTGTTGATACCCCCGAAGTTGAGAAGATCACAGAATTTATCGGCTCGCAACGAGCCTATCCAGATGCCCATCTTTTACCAGAGTACGTAGGTGAAGATTCTGGCACGAGTCTTGATATAGACATCAATGATCGAGATGCCCTCTTTAAAGAAGCGGCAGAAGTGATCGTCATAGCGCAGCAGGGCTCGGCCTCTTTGTTACAGCGGAAGTTGAAATTGGGCTACAATAGAGCGGGAAGGATCATCGATCAATTAGAGGCTGCTGGCGTTGTTGGTCCCTTTGAGGGAAGCAAAGCAAGACAGGTTCTAGTGCCAGATGTAATGGCGTTAGAGCAATTATTACAGAACGAATAATAACACTTATAAAATAGACCCCATGAAGAAGATTCTTCTTTTGATCGCAGTAGGAATGATGAGCAGCCTTAGCTTTGGACAGAATGCCCAGAAAGCTAAACAATTGTTGGATGAAGTATCCGCAAAGATCGCGAGCTATGACAATATGATCATCGATTTTAAGCATGTGCTGAATAATACTGAAGCCGATGTTAGGCAGGAGACCCGAGGCGATGTTACCCTGCAAGGAGAAAAGTACTTGCTGAATACTATGGGCATCACCCAGATCTTTGATGGAAAAAAGACCTATACCATTGTTCCAGAGAACGAAGAGGTGAATATCACCGATGCAGATGACGAAGATACTGCGACGATCACCCCGTCAAAAATGCTTTCTTTTTATAAAGATGGCTACAGCTATGCATGGGATATTCTTCAGAATGTAAAAGGAAGGAAGATCCAATATGTAAAATTGACTCCAATAGACGTAAATTCAGAGGTAAAAAGTGTGCTATTGGGCATTGATGTGACGACCAAGCATATTTATAATCTGATCGAGACAGGTAAAAATGGGACCATGACCACTTTGACTGTTAATTCTTTTAAAACCAATCAGCCTTTATCAAAAACCTTGTTTACCTTTGATGCTTCTAAATACGATGGATATTACATCAACAATTAAGTAGGCGTTGAAAATATTAGACCGGTACATCTTTACCACCTATATAAAGACATTTCTCAGTGTTTTTCTAATACTGATATTCATTTTCATTCTTCAAACTGTCTGGTTGTTTATCAAAGACCTTGCAGGAAAAGGACTAGATTTCATTACCATCATCAAATTTCTTTGGTACTATATCCCAAAGTTGATTCCTTTGGTGCTTCCACTGACCATCTTGCTGTCTTCGATCATGACCTTTGGTAACTTTGCCGAAAATTATGAGTTTGCCGCGATGAAGTCCACAGGAATCTCATTACAGCGAGCGATGGGAAGTCTTATCATATTTATTGCAGCGATGGGAATTAGTTCATTTTTCTTTGCAAACAACGTGATACCCGCTTCCGAGCTGAAGGTCTTTAACATGAGGCGAAATCTCGCGAAGATGAAACCTGCGTTGGCCATCGAAGAAGGTCAATTCAATGATATCATCAATATCAATATCAAAGTTGGGGAAAAATATGGTGAAAATGACCAATTTCTAAAGGATGTCATCATTCATCAAAAATCGCCAGACCGAAAAAATCACGTGGTCATCAAAGCGACAAAAGGCGAGCTTAGAAACGATGAGGAAAACGATATGCTCCAACTTATTCTTACCGATGGGAATCGTTATGAGGATATCCAAAGAAAGACCCCCAAGGAACAAAAGCGAAATCCGCACGCCAAGGCATATTTTGAGAAGTATACCATGAATATTGACCTGTCTAGTATCAATGATGTGGATATTGAGGCAGAAGGGAAGCTAAAGACCTATAGGATGCAAAAGGTGAATGAGCTTACCATTAGCATCGACACGCTTACTAAAAAACAAAAAAAGAACGTAAACCTCTTTGGGGAAAATATCTATCGACGTACGGGTATTCTTGCCTTGGGTGATCGCATGAACATGAATGATTCGGTCGCTACACCCATAACGGTCAATGAACCAAAGTCGCTTTATACCATCGATACGATCCTATCCAGCATGGACGATTGGCGAAAGGTCCAAGTTCTAGAACAGGCGATCAACTCTGTTAAGAATCAGCAAGCCTCACTCAATGGGAAGGTACGTGTATTTTACAAAGAGCAAAAGCTGATCAATTTACATAAGATAGAATTTCACAAAAAGATCGCTTTGGGCTTCGCGTGTATCATTCTCTTTTTTGTAGGTGCTCCATTGGGAGCGATCATAAGAAAAGGTGGTATGGGACTTCCTATGGTATTTGCCATCGTTATCTTTTTGGCCTATCACTTTATCGGAATCTTTGGAGAAAACAGTGCCGAGGATGGCACATTGAATCCAGCTTTAGGCGGATGGCTATCCACCTTGATCATGTTTCCGTTGAGTGTGTATCTAACAAGGCGAGCCACTACCGATCAAGGATTGATCAATCTGGACCCGATCACCGAACCTGTAAAGAAATTCTTCAATACAATTGCAGGCACCAAAGAAAGTATGATCGAGGAATTGGTCGAAGACACCTTTGACCTGAGTGCTGTTGATACGAATACAAAGGATTATAGACAATTAAGGAGTTACAGGGAGAATAAACTAAAGGACATTGTTCAGAACTATAAAAAATATGGTTATGACGATACCTTTAGATTATCGGCTATACACGCGTTGAACGAACAAGGCGTCACTTTAAGACAGTTGAAACTTACGGGTAAATTGTCCAATAAGACCTTCGACGATGCCGAAAGTCAGTTTAGAAATTACAAAAAAAATTCGACGATTGCGTCGATCCTTTGGGTCGCCATGCTGGTATTCAATATTACCGTTCCACTTCTTAAAGGAGAAAGCAATATAGTTAATCTTACGCTCACGATTCTTGGAGTGGTTTCAGCGATAGGATTTTTTATATATCTCATAGTTTCATATATCAATTATGCCAACTTCTTCGATAACTTCGGAAAGGAAAAACCCGTATCGGGAATTCTATTTTGGCTATTAGGTGCACTTTTTCTGTTTGTAGCATTTTACTATAGAGATAAAATGAAAGAGTCATTTAAGGTTGTGTCCACCTCCTCTGAAGAAAAGAGTGAGAAAGAAATAGGTCGACATACCGCTCTTCAATTGAAGAAGCTTCTTATCAACCATACTATTTTATATCTGGTGGCGGCCTTGGCCACCTTCACCTTGCTTGCTGCGCCAAGTCTCAGGACCATTGGTTTTGGAGTATTCTTAAACCTTGGTCTCTATGCATTCTTTGGTTATTTTCTACTGACAGGATATCTTATTTACAAATTATGGAAGGCAAACAATCCGTTTGAAGATCAGCCGATAACGATTCCTTTGTTCATTTCAATTAGTATCCTATGCTTTCCGCTAGGTTTTGTATCTTGGATTTTATTCAAAAAACTTCAGAAGCAATAATAATCTTGTGTAATGTGTACCTTTGCAACAAATCTTAAAAGACCATGGCAGTAACTGTTGACAATATGATCCAATTGAATACCATTCAGGAAGCCATTGAGGACATTAGGCAAGGAAAGGTGATTATCGTAGTCGATGACGAAGACCGAGAAAATGAAGGAGATTTTGTGGCGGCTGCCGATAAGGTGACACCAGAGATGATCAACTTTATGGCCACCCATGGGAGAGGGCTCATCTGTGCTCCACTTACCGAGAATCGTTGCAAAGAGTTGGACTTGAAACCCATGGTGGGAAACAACACCGATCCGATGGAAACTGCCTTTACTGTTTCGGTCGATCTCCGCGGCAACGGAGTTACCACAGGTATCTCTGCCTCGGATAGAGCAAAAACCATTAAAGCGTTATTAAAAGAAGACACCAAACCTTTTGAGCTTGCCCGCCCAGGACATATATTTCCACTAGTTGCCAAAGAAGGTGGGGTGTTGCGCAGAACAGGACATACAGAAGCAGCGATCGATTTTGCCCGACTTGCAGGTTTGAAACCTGCTGGCGTCATCGTAGAGATCATGAATGAAGATGGCACCATGGCGCGTTTACCGCAATTGGTGGAAGTCGCAAAGAAATTCGATCTTAAGCTAGTATCGATCGAAGACTTGGTCGCCTATAGAATGCAGCATGATAGCCTGATCGAAAAGAAAGAAGACTTTGACATTCAGACGCGCTTCGGAACATTCAGATTACGTGCTTACCAACAAACGACGAACGATCAAGTGCACATCGCGCTTACCAAAGGAAGTTGGAACGACAATGAGCCGGTATTGACTCGTGTCAACTCTACTTTGGTGAATAATGACATTCTAGGCACCTTGACCAATAATGCCGACAAGAAGCTCGACGACATGTTCAAGTTGATCAACGAAGAAGGTAAAGGAGCTATCGTATTTATCAACCAGGAGAGTCAGTCATTAAATCTTCTCAATCGTCTTTCCGAATTGA
Source organism: Sungkyunkwania multivorans (assembly GCF_042675645.1). Taxonomy (NCBI): domain Bacteria; kingdom Pseudomonadati; phylum Bacteroidota; class Flavobacteriia; order Flavobacteriales; family Flavobacteriaceae; genus Sungkyunkwania; species Sungkyunkwania multivorans. Next base: position 80,880 of record NZ_JBHTJH010000002.1, read on the forward strand.
AGGAGTTGCAAGCTCGCGGTGAAATGAAAGCGCCAAGAATAAAGATGGACACCAAAGATTTTGGTATTGGTGCCCAGATCTTACACGATCTTAACGTCCACAAGCTACGACTTGTCTCTAATGCCTTACAGACGAAACGTGTGGGAATGATCGGCTACGGATTGGAAATCGTTGAGTATGTCGAATACTAGGTTCTAGAAACGATTATCGCCATCTAAGAGATCGCCAATACCCCCAAGGATACTACCCTCTCCTCTATCTTTGCCGCCTCCTTTTGGTGCCATTGCGAGTACTCTACCCGCCAATCGGCTAAAGGGAAGTGATTGTACATAGACCACTCCCTGTCCTCTTAAAGTCGCAAAGAACAACCCTTCACCGCCAAAAATGGTATTCTTTATGCCGCCCACGAATTCTACGTCATAATTTACGTCTTGGGTGAAACCAACGACACAGCCTGTATCTATTTTTAATACTTCGCCGGCCGCCAGCTCCTTTCTTGCTAGCGTTCCCCCAGCATGCACGAAGGCCATTCCGTCACCTTCGAGCTTTTGCATGATAAAACCTTCGCCTCCAAAGAGTCCGCGACCGAGCTTTCGGGAAAACTCGATTCCTACGGCTACGCCTTTGGCCGCGCATAGAAAGGCATCTTTCTGACAGATGAACTTTCCGCCATAAGTGGTAAGGTCGATAGGAACGATCTTCCCAGGATACGGGGAAGCGAAACTCACTTTCTTCTTGCCGCCCTCGGCATTCAAAAAAGCGGTCATAAAGAGGCTTTCACCAGTCAACATACGCTTTCCAGCAGAGAATAACTTGCCCATGACTCCCTTATTCTGATTGGAGCCATCGCCAAAGATGGTTTCCATTTTTATGCCATTGTCCATCATCATAAAGGTTCCTGCCTCGGCCACAACAGCCTCTTGCGGATCCAATTCGATCTCTACATATTGCATTTCTTCACCGTAGATGTGATAGTCGATTTCGTGTGCATTCATTTGATTGATGTTTATTTGATTATATGATCATTTCGTTGATTTTTTTTCTTCCGCTCTTTTCTGTGCCAATTGACCACACCCTGCTCCCAAGGCAATCCCCGAGGAAATTCCGATGACCAGGTTATCGAAGATCACTCCAAAAGCGGCGCCCAGTAAAATGCCAAGACCAATACCTATATACACATAATTTTCTTTTTTCATCTATTGATGTTTAAATACAACTATATGTTCAAAGGAAACAAGATTTGTTACGATCGCTAACTATTTTGTATCCATTAAGGAGATATGAAAAGATTTGATAAAAATGGCAAAATAAAATTTAAAGCATCCCATTCAACTTTCAACGCCCAACTTTCTAGCAGTTCTCAATACCCGTCCGAACGGAACGGGCGGGCAATTCCTCGCTTCACTCGCAATCACTCGAACCTGCTTGCGGTAGGCAGGCTGACAACCGAGAATCTTTAACCTTTGGCCGTTAACTTTTAACTCGTACGGTCCATTCGAAGTTAAAGGTAGAGACCACCACCCCCTCAGTATTCACCCCAACCGATTGCATCCAAATGGTCTGCCCCTCGCCTGTTTCGATGGTTCTCTTCAAAGCGGCCTCAATTTTATCTCCGTCATTGCATGTGAAGGTGATTCTACCTGTAGCCTTCTTTGAAAAATTGGCACTGTTGTTGGCCACTAACATCGAAATCTTCTTTCCAGTTTCTCTTATTTGTGCAGTGACCATGGCACCAGTGGTGAGCTCGGCAGCCATTCCCTGCACTGCCCAAAACATGGAATTAAAAGGATTTTGATTGATCCAACGATGTTTTACCGTTGCAACACAGGTTTTCTCATTGATGCTTTTCACACGTATTCCTGTTAGCCAAGCCGATGGTAGCCTCAGCATTAGGAACATATTGAGTTTTCTAGGGGTCACCTTCATTTGCTCACATTTATTTTCGTCTAAATTATGGAAAAAAACCTAGCTCCTGAACTTTTAGCATTTCTTAAATTTTTGTTAATTTTTAGTACTATGTTTTGCATAATACCTTCTTTTAGATATATATTTGCATAGGATAGAATTATATAGTTTTAGATTTCGACTATCCCAACAAGCTATCATCGATCAAAAAACAAGTACTAACGAATGGACTCATCAATCAATCAACATCAAAAAAATCTTGCAACCGTGGTACACGTCTCCACCTTTAGCAAATACTTTATTCCTTTTGGGAATTTTATCATTCCCCTCATTCTGTGGACCACCAATCGCGACAAGTCAGAATACGTGGATTATCACGGGAAACAGGCCATCAACTTTCAAGTAAGCATCCTATTATATAGTGTGGCCTTGGGCTTTATTGCAATTCCGCTGTTCTTGATCTTTGCATGGGATTTTGTAGGTTTTGTAGACATCATGGATCATAATCGTCATCACGTAGACTTTGATTTTCATCATTTTAATGGATATGGTGGTTCCTTTATATTCCTAGGAATTTTTGCCATGATCAGTCTAGCGCTTTTGGCTTTGGACATTTTTTGCACCATCAGTGCCGCGATAAAGGCGAACAATGGGGAATACTATAAATATCCGTTCACTATTAACTTTTTAAAATAGCATCAACAAAAAACGAATACATTCATCAATCAATCAAGTCGAACCTAGGCTCGGCACCATCATCAAAAAACGAACAGTTTAACTTTTAGAATCATGACACAATGAAGATAGAAAACACAAAAGCACAAATGCGAAAAGGCGTGCTAGAATATTGCATTCTGTCCATTCTCAATGGAGAAGACAAATATGCATCCGAGATTCTGGGCACCTTAAAAGACGCAAAGATGCTCGTCGTAGAAGGAACCATCTATCCCCTACTCACGCGGCTTAAAAATGCTGGATTGCTCAACTATCGTTGGGAAGAATCCACTTCGGGACCACCGAGAAAGTATTATACGCTCACAGAGATCGGAAAGTCTTTCTTGAACGAACTCAACACTACTTGGAACGAATTACAGAATGCCGTCAACATAGTAACAAGCCAAAAAACAACTAGTAATGAATAAGACAATAAACATAAATCTTGCAGGCACCTTCTTCCATATTGATGAAGATGCTTATAACAAGCTACAGCGCTATCTCAACGCGATTCGAAGATCCTTTACCGATTCGCAAGGTAGAGATGAGATCATTGCCGATATCGAAGCACGTATCTCTGAGCTCTTTACCGAAAAGATGGAAAACGACCGTCAGGTCATCGGTATGAAACAATTGGACGAGGTGATAGCGGTGATGGGACAGCCCGAAGATTATCTTGTGGACGATGAGATCTTTGAAGATGAACCAAAAAAAGAGAAGCCACGTACGCGTACCTACAAACAATTGTTTAGAGATACAGACAACCAATACATAAGCGGTGTTTCCTCAGGTTTGGGGCATTATTTAGGTATAGATGCCGTTTGGATACGAATATTATGGATCATACTTACCTTCTTCTCTGGAGGTTCTCTTATCCTTATATATATCCTTTTATGGGTATTGATTCCTGCAGCTCAAACAACCGCCGAAAAACTGGAAATGCGGGGAAAGCCGGTCAACATCTCAAATATTGAAAAAAAGGTCAAAGAAGGATTTGATGATGTTACAGACAAAGTGAAGAATGCCGACTACGAAGGCATGGGAAAAAAGGCAAAGTCTGGTGCCACCTCCTTCTTTGAAGCCATTGGAAATATCATCGCATTTTTCTTTAAGATCATCATCAAATTCATTGGAATCATCTTGATCATCGTCGCTGCAGCCACTTTGATCGGATTGTTCGTAGGATTCTTCTCGGTGGGAATTGCAGATATCGTTCATTTCCCAGGCTGGGATCTGGCTGATATGGCCAATGTTACGGGCGTACCCCTTTGGGTAGTCTCGATGCTCGCATTCTTTGCTATAGGAATTCCATTTTTCTTCTTGTTGATACTTGGCTTGAAGATATTGGTCGACAACCTAAAATCAATCGGCAGAACCGCCAAATATTCATTGTTGGGTCTCTGGCTGTTGTCCATCATCTCTTTGATAGTGATCGGTGCCAAAGAAGCCGCAGAACATGCCTTCGAAGGAAGTATTTCTGAAAAGAAAGAACTATACATAAGTCCAGCTGACACCCTAAAGGTCGCCATGGCAGCCAACGAGGCCTATGAGGATCGCCTGTTTAGAAATTCTAATGTAAATATCGTTTACGGGGATAATGGAAATGATAAATTGTATTCCGAAGAAGTCTATCTAAACATCCGAAGGTCTAATGACTCCGTGGCCTATATCAAAATAGAGAAGGAATCTCATGGGAACAGTTATGCCAATGCAAGAGCACATGCCAGTGATATCGAATTCAACTATACACTGCTGGGCAACCAACTCGCTCTAGACGAATTTTTCCTTACCGATCTCGATGCGAAGTTCCGTGACCAGAATGTATTCATCACCTTGTATTTACCAGAAGGTGCCGTTGTAGATCTTGACGATTCTACCTATGACTATATTTCATCGAGGATTCGTTTGGACCAAGATTTTTATCGCAGAAGCGCCGCAGGAAAACTCTGGAAAATTGGAGAGGGTAATAGACTCATCTGCTTAAACTGTCCAGAAAAATCGTCAGACACGGATGAAGATGAATCAAATAAGTTGATCATCAATGAAGATGGCGTGGACATCAATGTCAAAAGTAATGACGGCAAATTCAAGGTGAAGATCGACGAAGACGGAGTAGAAGTAAAAACGAATGAACAATAATTTTAATCAGTAAATAGTAATCATCAATCAAAAAACAACAATTATGAGCACACTAGCCAAAGTAATCGTTACAGCTATCATGGGTATCTTACTTACTTCCTGCCAATTTGATATAAACTGGGGAGAAGGAAAAAGAGGAAGCGGCAATGTCGTTTCCGAGACAAGAGAGATCACAGAAGATTTTACAGGTATTAAGGCCACCGAAGGAATCGATGTATATGTGACCCAGGCGGAGAAATTTAGCATTGAAGTAGAAGCCGATGACAACATCATCGAATTGATCTCAACGGACATCAAAGATGGTATGTTGAAAGTTCATACAGAAGAGCGTATCGGTCGTGCAAAGTCTAAAAAAGTATATGTAAGCCTGCCCACCATCGACAGGCTATATAGCAATAGTGGCGCCGACCTTTATGCCCAAGAGACGATCAAAGCGGACAAATTGGAACTGGACGCGAGCAGCGGTGCCGACCTTAAGGTCATTATCGAAGCAAACGAAGTTACCTGTGATGCCAGCAGCGGTGCCGATATCAAGGTCGCTGGTACCGCCAATGTTCTAATAGCAGATGCAAGTAGCGGAGCAGACATCAAAGCTGAGGACCTCATCGTTAAGACCTGTATGGCCGATGCAAGCAGTGGTGCTGATATCGCCTTACATGTCACCGAATCATTAAAGGCAGATGCCAGTAGTGGTGCTGACATCCGATATCGCGGTAATCCTGAAAATGTTACCAAAAATAAGTCTGCATCCGGCAGCGTTCATAAATACTAACAGTAGCACGCAACACATTATCTACTGTTATGAGAAACGCTGAAAGCTTATTGAAATACAAACCAGCTATCGTTTTGGGTATCACCTTCGTGGTTGGTTTGTTTATTTTATGGGAGCATCTTAATGGTGGTGTCATCACACATCATCTTCTGGCAGACGACAATATGCCTGGAATCTCCAATTGGTGGGGACTCATTACGATTCCGTCGTTGAGCTGGATACTACTTTCTATTATTCAGAAAAGGATAAGAAAAGAATCCTTACCAACGGAAGGTTTTGATGAGAAGGCACTGGTAAAGGAAGCGATGTATCGATTCATCGGCGGACTATTGTTCGGAATTACGGCAGCAGCCTTCTGGGAGTTGAATCTAGAGTACATCTTGCAATATTTTATATATCTCCCAGTGGTCCTGGCCCTGTTCATCTCTGTGCACAAGCCGGAATATTATCTGGGCTTTGTCTTGGGAATGGCATTTACCTTTGGCGGTATCTTGCCCATAGCGTTCGGACTAGTATTGCTTCTATTATCATTTGTGGTACACAAAATTATACGAGGGGGATTTTTATTCGCAGTTTCAAAATTAAAGACACAAACCCGATAAAGCAGAAAAATGAAAATATCATTGATCACAATAATATTCTTCCTTGTCGCACATCTGTGCTTTGCCCAGTCAAATGAAAAAGAACTCTTCGACCTGCTAGCAGAAAAGGATGAGCAAATCTTTACCGCTTCCTTTGTGACCTGCGATTATGAGGTCTTGAACATGCTGATCTCGGATGACCTTGAATTCTATCACGATCAAGGAGGGATGACCTTGGGAAAGGAGGAATTTATAGAGACCACAAAGAATGGGCTTTGTAAAGATCAAGGAAAAACTACCCGAGAACTCATCAAATCAAGCCTGAAAGTATTTCCCCTTGCTGATGAAGGAAGACTATATGCTGCCATTCAAACGGGTGAACACCTGTTTTATGAAACTGCCTCAGGACTTAAAGAGGGAAACAGTTACACCATCGCTAAGTTCACGCATTTGTGGATGCTCATAGATGGCAAATGGAAAATAAAACGCGTATTGAGCTATGATCACCAACAAAAACAAATACCATTAAAATAAAAACTTTAAAAGCACCCTGACCAACCATTTTATATTTCCATAGTTACGAAGCCAATGGCTTCATCCCAAAGAAGTTGAAACGCATCTTTGGTACAGTTTACATGTTTGTTGAAGACTGCCGTTCCATTACTATGGAATAGGCAGTCTTTTTTATATATTTGATATCCAACCCAACGACTTAATGAAACAGTTTTTATATTTATTTGGTATCGCCATTTTGGTGATTTCCTGCGGAAAAGAAACCGGGAAAAAGGAAGCTGAAAAGGAACAGGTAAATGCCACGAAAAGTTCATCTCCCAAAGAACTTTTTACGCTCAAAGACCCTAAAGAAAGTGGATTATACTTTGTAAATAATGTACAAGAGACCTTCGAGGAGAATTATCTCAACTATGAGTTCTTTTATAACGGGAGCGGTGTTGCCGTAGGCGACATTAACAATGACGGCTTGCCAGACATCTATTTTGCCGGAAATTCCTCAGATGATAAGCTCTATTTGAATAAGGGCGACATGACCTTCGAGGATATTTCCACTACCTCGGGTATTGCTGGGCTGCAGGGCTGGAGTACTGGCGTGAACATGATAGACATCAATGCCGATGGTTGGCTCGATATCTACGTATGCCGATCAGGCCCCTCAAAAGATATCAGTAAACGCACCAACCGACTGTATATAAATAACAAGAACAATACCTTTACCGAAGCCGCCGCTCAATATGGATTAAAAAGTACCGACTACTCTATCCAGTCGGCCTTTTTTGATTACGATCTAGATGGCGACTTGGACATGTATCTGCTCAATCACCCAGATCCTAAATTCAAGACCAAGGATGCAATTCAGCACATGAAGGACATCAAAGCTGGAAAAATACAGACCGATATATTCTATGAAAATATCAACGGCAAATTCGTCGACCGTTCGCGTAGTGCGAATTTGGTCAATTTCGGATACCGCCATGGTATAGCGATTGGCGATATCAACAAAGATGGCTATCCCGATCTCTACATCAGCAGCGATTTTGAAGAGCCCGATGTACTGTGCATCAACCAAGGAGACAAGACCTTCAAAAACGAGATCGAAGATTATTTCCGCCATATCTCCTACAACAGCATGGGCAATGAGATGGTAGACATCAACAACGATGGACTCCTCGACGTCTTTGTGGTTGACATGGCCATTGCCGATCATTTTCGATCCAAGGCATACATGGCATCGATGAATGTTAAAAAATTCAATGTGCTAAAGAACAATGGATACCATTCACAATACATGTTCAATACCTTACATGTAAATAATGGAAATGACACCTATAGCGAAATCGCCCAGTTGTCCGGAATCGCGAAAACCGATTGGAGTTGGGCACCCCTGTTTTTCGATATGGATCAGGACGGCTACAAAGACCTCTTTATCACCAATGGAATCAAAGAAAATTTCCTATATCGTGACCTTCAGGCAGAAGCCGACAAAAAAAAGAATGAAACCGGTAGTATTTCATTGGATGACCTCTTGAATATCGTTCCTAGCGACATCTCCGAGAATATATTCTATAAGAATGAAGGTGGCCTTAAATTCAAAGATGTCTCAGGAGAATGGGCAAAGCCAAGTCTTTATAATTCCAATGGGGTTGCGACGGCTGATTTTGACAATGATGGCGACTTGGACTTTGTAACCAATAACATGGGAAGCAACGCTTCGCTCTATGAAAATAAAGCAGCCAATGGTATAGGTGGAAATTTTGTAAAACTATTATTGAAAGGTGAACCAAAAAATCCACAAGCGATTGGCACCAAAGTAGAAGTGTCCACCTCGGATGGCAGACAATGGCAAGAACTGTATACCACTCGAGGCTATCTTTCTTCGGTAGACCATCCGCTCGTATTTGGCCTCGATGATAATGTCACTGCCGAGGTAAGTGTTATATGGCCCGATAGAACGGCTTCAAATTTTACGATGAAAGCCAATAGCACGAGGACCGTTTATTATGCTTCGTCCGAAAGAGTGGCATATACCCCATCAAACAATTCTGAGGCATTACTTACCGAAGTCTTAAATTCAGGTGTTGATTTTCGACATGAAGAAGATCAGATCAACGACTACAAGCAGCAGGTGCTTCTGCCCCACTCTCAATCAAATGTGGGTCCTAGTCTAGCTAAGGCAGATGTAAACGGTGATGGCCTAGAAGATCTATTTATCGGTGGCGCGGCTGGGCAAGCTGGTGTGCTTTATGTCCAAAACAATACTGGTAGCTTTTCTCGAAAAACCGGTCCCTGGCAAAAAGATGCGGCTTTCGAAGATACCGGAGCCATCTTTTTTGACAGTGATGGCGATGGCGACCAAGATCTTTATGTGGTAAGTGGTGGTACGCATTTACCTTTTAACAGCAACGGATATCAAGACCGACTGTATATCAATCAAGGAAACGGTAATTTCTCTAAAGGAACTTTGCCAAAGATGACCGAAAGTGGTGCTCCAGTCGTTGCAGCAGATATCGATAAGGATGGCGATCAAGATCTCTTTGTAGGCGGAAGGATCATTCCCGATAAGTATCCCTATGCACCAAAATCGTATCTATTGGTAAACAATAATGGAACTTTCACCAAAAACGAAATTGCCATCGACCAAATGGTGTCTGCAGCATTATTTACAGATTATGACAAGGATGGGGATGAAGATCTGATGATCGTAGGAGAATGGTCGGCCATTACCATTTTTAAAAATGATGCGGGTACTTTTAGTAAAGCGAATATCCCTTCTCTTGAAAAGACTGTCGGCCTATGGTTTGGACTGGCCGAGCGTGATATGGACAACGACGGCGACATGGATTACTTTGCTGGCAACCTTGGTTTGAACACGAAATTCAAAGCCAGCGAGAAAAAGGCCTTTCATGTGTATTGTGACGATTTTGACCAAAACGGCACCTACGATGTGGTGCTGAGCAGCAATTACAACGGAAAGTTGGTACCCTCAAGGGGTCGCGAATGCTCGTCGGAACAAATGCCTTTTATCCAAGAAAAATTTAAGGACTACCGTTCCTTCGCGAGTGCCAGCTTGCAGGATATCTACGGTGACCAATTGGAAACAGCGTTACATTACGAGGCCAATATGCTACATAGTGTGTACCTGGAAAACAAAGGCGATGGTAGTTTTGCAATTAGGCAATTACCTCTGAAAGCACAGTATGGTCCAGTGAGTGATTTTGCCTTTGCAGACATAGACAACGACGGAAAGGAAGAAGTGCTTCTTGTTGGGAATCTCTTTAATGTGGAGGTAGAAACGATGCGCTATGACGCTGCACGAGGTACAGTTCTTGACTTTGATGGTAGTAAATTTTCAACCCTGAATAGTTCGGATACTGGCTTTGTGACCAGTGGTGATGCAAGAAACATAGCCATCCTCAACCGTATGATATTGGTTACCAATAATGATGGAAAGATGGATGTATTTAAAATATAAACTAGTGATATTCATACATGGACGCCTGACCAAGTTTTAACACATTCTTACCCAGTAATTTTCATTACCATGTGACATAAATCATTGCGCAATTTTGATGAAATTCTTATTCTATATCTCATCAAAAAAAGTGTAGCAATGAACGATACATCGATCAACGACACCAAAAAGGTCTTTAAGCAATGTGGTACTTGTTCTCAGACCTTCGGTCATCTTCTTAATCGCGAGTTTGGCTATCCCAAGGAAGCAGAAGTGCGAGCGCTGGACAACCTGGCTGGCGGCATCATGAATACCGGTCATCAATGTGGGATGCTCTGGGGGTCGGCCCTCGCCATTGGTGCGGAATCTTACAGACGCAATAATGACCTTGACAAGGCCACCGCCATCGCCGTTACCGCAACACAACAGATCATCGAATCCTTTTACGATCGGTCGAAAACGATCAGCTGTAGAGAGATCACAGGCTGTGACCTGAACAGCGTATTTGGAATGATGAAATTCATGCTGAAGATAACGCTCAAAGGCATGAAAAACAGTCAATGCTTCAATCTAGCAGAACAATGGGCCCCAGAGGCCATTGAAACAGCAAAGGACGGATTGACAGAAAAGATAGAGCTCAACCATAAACCACTAAGCTGTGCCTCGGAAGTAGTGAGAAAGATGGGAGGTAGCGAGGAAGAAATAGCGATGGTAGCCGGTTTTGCGGGTGGTCTAGGCTTAAGTGGTAATGCCTGTGGAGCACTAAGTGCAGCCATTTGGATGAAAACACTTGCTTGGTGCAGAGAACATCCAGGCAAGAATCCACCCTATTTTAATAACCCACATGCAAAGGAAGCCCTAAAAGCTTTTGAAGATGCCACCGATTCCAAATTTCTATGTACCGAAATATCGGGACATTCTTTCGAAACCATAGATGACCATTCGCGATTTATCAAAAATGGTGGATGTAGCGAATTGATCGAAGCCTTGGTGCACTCATAACCTTAGTTTGTACGCATTTTAAGAGCCTATTTCTACAATTTCAGGCTAGCATCATCTTTTGTCATTCATACCATGTTGCAAAGTCCTACTTTCCACTATATGGATCTCGATGTAATATGTATCTTTAGCATAAATATCCGTCCATCGCTCGGCCATAGAAGACTTAGATGCCGAAGATCAAATTGAATTCAAATCATGACCAAATACTATCTCTTACCCTTCGTATTTCTTGTAACTTTTTTAGGAGTTGGACAGACCGACATGGTAAGATATACCTTGCATCATATTGCCAATTCAAAAAAGATCGAAGTGATTATTGAAGTCGATGCGGCAGATACTGAAACCTTGCGTCTTCAAATTCCAAGGAGTGCCCCAGGCGCCTATGAGATAACCGATTATATAAGTTTTGTAGAAAATGTCCAAGCAAGGACCAAGTCAGGAGTCATCCTAAAAGGCTATCGCGGCATCGGCTCATACTTCATCTTTAAGGGAAAAGAGATAATTTCCAAAATATCCTATACCGTGGATATCTCGAAAATGGAGGTAGTACTGAAAGGCGCTTTTGCCAGCTCCAAGGTGAGAGATGATTATTTGGGGATTTTGGGTTACTCGGTTTTTGGAAAAGTGCTTGGAAAGGAAAGAAATCCCATAGAATTGACGATTAAGAGTGATGCAAGTTGGCCAATTTTCACAACACTTGATCCAACGCAACATTTTCTCGCTGAACATTCCATGAATGTCACAGACTATGCCGAACTCGTAGATGCGCAATACCTTCTGGGGAAAGATTTACAACTGCTAGAAGTGGAGGGAGCAAAGATTCCGTTGGTCATTGCGGTCTATGCCGAAACCGCTATCGACATCAATGAGATTGGCAGGAGAGCCTTATTGAGCCTAGAAGGTCTGTCCGAATACTTCGGTTATATTCCAATGCCTCACTACACTCTCTGCTATGAATTCCTGGAACCTCTAAGTGATGAACATGATTATGGTTTTTCCATGGAGCATATGAATAGCATGACCGCCAGTCTCGACACTTCGAGCGCCATAAAAGAAGTTGATGGTGATGCTAAAATCGGTGGAATCGTTCATCATATGGGACATTCTTGGATCCCCCTTCGATCTTATGGCGAAGGATATCGTCCTTACGATTGGGGAACCGCCCCTATCATTGAAACCATTTGGCTAAATGAAGGCTTCATCTGGTATGTGATGACACAGGTTTTAGAAAGTCCGGAGGGTCTCCAATTTTTTAGAGGTGTATTGGCATCTGCACCCCCATTTATCAAAGAAAAATCGCTTAAGGAGTTATCCCGGCTAGGATCAACGCAATATTCCTTGGATTTTGATATCGGAAGAAATCTCTTTTCGCGAGGAGCATTGATGGCCTATGAAATGGACACAAAAATTAAAAGTTCGACCAATGGCGAGAAATCCTTCAAGGATGCCCTTCTCGGATTGTTGCAATGGACTGAAGAAAATCAGCGTGCTTTCAAATACGAAGAGATCATACCGATCCTCTCCAAATCAACAGGAGTCGATCTTACCAATATTTGGTCGAAATGGCAAGGATCCCCAAGAAAGTGAAGCCCTGATCATTCATATAAAGTAGTATTTGCGACTCCAAGGTCGCTGCACAATAGTAATTCTTTCATATTGACTATCTTTAGCAAAGGGCAAAAAGACAGGTGACATCGCCTTTAACAACCATGCCCACAACCTCCACAGACCAAACAAATTCTTTAGGAATGGAAGATTTGAGCAAAGCAATCGAAAATCACTATCTGAAAGAAGGGTTATTTGAAGTGATAGTTGGCAAATTGAAAGAGCAAGGTATCGATATAGAAAATGTAACGAGAGCCAATATCTTGGGGGTAGATGAATTTCATGTTCGTGGTGCTGCGGTTTCAAAAGAGCTTGCCGGGTTGATCGACCTACATGGCAAAAATGTATTGGATGTTGGTTGTGGCCTCGGTGGACCCTGCAGAATGCTGTCCGATGAATTTGACTGTCAAACGACTGGAATAGACTTGAGCAAAGAATATATAAGAACAGCCAATCAACTTTCCAAACTCGTTAAACTGGACAAGAAGACCACCTTTGTGCACGGAAATGCCCTTGATCTTCCTTTTAAGGACAGCTCTTTCGACGTGGTATGGACACAACACGTTCAAATGAATATACCTAATAAAGAAAGATTCTATTCAGAGATTTTTCGCGTTTTGAAACATGGTGGGCATTTGCTGTACTATGACATCTTTACCTCGGCAAAAGGCAACATTTCTTATCCCATGCCTTGGGCGAGTAATGCTAACCAGAGTTTTCTATTCACATTTGCCCAAATGGAAAAGCTGTTGAACCAGTTAGGTGTCGTTAAAGTGAATGCGATTGATCAAACAAAGGCTGGAATTGATTTTTTTGAGATCATGATGGTAAATCTTCAAGAATTTGGTCCGCCTAGCATAGGACTGAATCTTCTTATGGGTGAAACCACCAAACCAAAACTGTCGAATCTATTATCCCATTTGAAGGATGGCCTATTGGCGCTACATAGCGGTGTTTACAGGAAAAACCTTTATTAAATATAGATATGAGTCCTGTATCCTCCTTGATGTTTATCTTTAAAAGATGTCAAAAGTAAAATCAAATGACTGGGGAAACGAATATACATAAGTTGATTAAAGGAATGACCCCCAAACTCATTTCTGGAGAATACATATTCTCTTCAGTAAAAGACCTTCGAAAGATCGATAGAAATGATACGATATGCGAATTCAAAGAACTCGAAGGAACGACCGTCGTGATGAAACGGGAAAAGGCAGACGAGTTAAACCTCAAATACGAATATATCGCTTCGTGGATCACCTTAATGGTCCACTCGTCTTTACAAGCGGTGGGTCTTACTGCGCTATTCTCGACTGCCTTGGCCGATCACAACATCAGTTGCAATGTGATAGCTGGCTATTATCATGATCATATTTTTGTGGATAAAAAAGATGCGGAAAAGGCGATGAAGGTCTTGAGAGATCTATCAAAAAAAGCGGAGACAGATCAGCTGTAAAGAATATCCAATGGAGGTAAGATAGACATCCTTGAAAAGGTAAAAAATAGAAAGAACCACGAACCCAAGGGCTCGTGGTTCTTTAAAATTGTATCCATCTTAATTAGGCCTCAACCGTCTCTTTGCTTGCCACGGCAGCCAAGTAGCGCTCGGCATCCAAGGCGGCCATACAACCGGTACCTGCTGCGGTGATCGCCTGACGATATTCTTTATCCTGTACATCGCCCGATGCAAACACTCCAGGGATATTTGTCTTGGTACTTTTTCCTTCTGTAATGATATAACCTGCATCATCCATCGTAAGCTGTCCTTTAAAGATATCGGTATTCGGTTTATGTCCGATGGCGATAAACAATCCAGTGATGGCAATCTCTTCGGTCTCTCCAGTCTGGTTATTCTTCATACGAAGCCCTTCGACCACAGTATCCCCCAAAACCTCATCAACTTCGGTATGATATCGTACTTCTAAATTTGATACGCTATTTACACGGTGCTGCATTGCTTTAGAGGCACGCATCTCGCCTTTTCTGACGAGCATGGTCACTTTGTTGCATATATTGGCCAAATAGGTTGCCTCTTCGGCTGCGGTATCACCACCACCTACGATGGCGACATCTTGCCCCTTAAAAAAGAAGCCATCGCAAACCGCGCAGGCCGAAACACCGCCTCCACGAAGACGCTGCTCACTTGGCAAGCCAAGATATTTGGCTGTTGCTCCAGTTGAGATGATCACCGTTTCTGCTTCGATATGTTTGTTATTGTCAACGACAACCTTATGAATTCCGCCATATTCTTTGCTGAACGATACAGAAGTGACCATTCCTATACGGACTTCCGTACCGAAACGCTCCGCCTGTTGTTGCAATTGTATCATCATTGTTGGGCCATCGATCCCTTCAGGATATCCAGGAAAATTATCGACTTCCGTAGTTGTCGTAAGTTGTCCCCCAGGTTCCATACCGGTATACATCACAGGCTTCAGATCTGCCCGCGCAGCATAGATCGCCGCAGTGTATCCCGCAGGGCCAGAACCTATGATCAATGTTTTTATTCTTTCTACTGTATCTGACATAATCGTTAATTTCTAAAAATCCATATAACAAAAGTAGCATTTATTAAAAAAAGCTTACGTCCTATTTATTAAAAGTTGTTATCAACATATTGTAATTATCAATAGCGTTACCGAATATTCTTACAAATCCAAGAAGGCGGAAGAAAGCTGAAAATTAGCGCCGCCGAAGTAGTGATCGTGTAAGAATCCAACTTCAAAAAGATTATTTAAAAATCCGTATCTTTAATAGGAAGTAACATCCTGATTTTTAACCTCTAAACCGAAAAACCATGAAGAATATCATTCCGCTATTCTTAGTTCTGATAGCACTCCTATTTTCTTGCAAGCCAGGTAATGAGAAAACAAGTGTTTCTGAAGAGGACACGAATAAGACTCCCTCCATCGAAGGCGTTTGGGAAATGAAAAATCAATATTTTTTTGAGGACGGTGCAGTATTGGACAGTTTGGACTACAGCCAAGGCTATCGTCAAGTGAAGATGTACCACCAAGGAAAGATCATGTGGTCTAGAAAGGTGCCCATCGATTCGGTAGAATGGTACGGATATGGCACCTATAACATCACGGACTCTACCTTACAAGAAACCATCGAATATGGATCCGCGTCCATGCTTAAGATCATCGATACCATGCGGGTTTTCAACTTTGAGCTCATTCTAGATAAAGATACTTTCAGCCAGATCAGTCTTGACGAAAACGGCGAACGTATCTTTTCGGAAAATTATGTGAGAATAGAATAAAAAAAGAGCAATAAAATCGCTCCTTTTCTTTAATTCTAATAAAAACAAATTCGATATCGCCTACTTTGCGATATTCACCGCTCTTGTCTCCCTGATCACCGTGATTTTCACTTGACCAGGATAGGTCATGTCGGTCTGTATTTTCTGAGATATCTCGAAGGAAAGTTGTGCCGCAGCATCATCACTTACCTTTTCACTTTCAACAATAACGCGAAGTTCTCTTCCCGCTTGAATGGCATATGCCTTTTTAACTCCACTAAATCCAAAAGCAATATCTTCCAGATCTTTGAGTCGTTGAATGTAGCTATCCAATACCTGCCTTCTCGCTCCAGGTCTTGCGCCAGAGATGGCATCGCACACCTGTACGATCGGCGAAAGCAGTGATTTCATCTCTATTTCGTCGTGGTGAGCCCCAATGGCATTGCACACTTCTGGCTTCTCTCCATGCTTCTCTGCCCACTGCATTCCAAGTATGGCATGAGGGATCTCTGTTTCCTCTTCAGGCACTTTTCCTATATCGTGAAGAAGACCAGCCCTCTTGGCAAGTTTGGCGTTCAATCCAAGTTCGGCAGCCATCAGACCACATAATTTGGCTACTTCTCGCGAGTGTTGTAGCAAATTCTGGCCGTAAGAAGAACGATATTTCATTCGACCTACTGCCTTGATCAGTTCTGGATGTAACCCATGGATACCTAGATCGATTACCGTACGCTTCCCAACTTCGATGATCTCTTCTTCAATCTGTTTTTTGGTTTTCTTCACGATCTCTTCGATCCGTGCTGGGTGAATACGACCGTCGGTGACCAATCGGTGGAGTGAAAGTCTGGCAATCTCTCTTCTCACGGAGTCAAAACACGAGAGGATGATGGCTTCTGGAGTATCATCTACGATAATTTCAACTCCCGTAGCCGATTCTATCGCCCTGATATTGCGCCCTTCCCTTCCAATTATACGACCCTTTACATCATCGGACTCTAGATTGAATACAGAGACACAATTTTCGATGGCCTCCTCGGTTCCGACACGTTGAATGGTATTGATGATGATTTTCTTGGCCTCTTGTTGCGCCGTTAGCTTAGCCTCTTCCATCGACTCTTGGATGAATGCCATGGCATCACTCTTCGCCTCTGATCGCAATGATTCTACCAATTGTTCTTTGGCGTCTTCCGCTGACAACCCTGAAATGACCTCCAATTGTTCGACCTGGCTCTTGTGAAGTTTATCGAGTTCTGACTGTTTCTTATTTAGAAAATCTAAACGGTGATCATAATCCTTTACTTTCTCTTGAATCTCCTCGTTGAGTTTTTTATTTCTTGATAGTTCGCTAGAGACTTGAGATTCCTTATCCCTGATACGCTTCTCGGCTTCGGCCATTTTTTTATCTCTTGCCAAAATCTCTTTCTCATGCTCTGCCTTCAGCTCTAAGAATCGCTCTTTCGCCTTAAGTATCTTATCTTTCTTGATACTTTCTCCTTCCTTCTCCGCATCTTTAATAATGCTGTTGGCCTCTCTCTTTGCATTACCTACAACCTTGGAGGCATTTCCCCTTTCAAGCATTTTAGCGATCACAAAACCAAATATAAGTCCTGCAACCCCCACTATGATGGTTAGTGTTATATTATCCATTATAAAATTTAATTAATAAAAAAAGCCTACACTAGTGTGAGTTTTGTATAAACTCCTAAAAACAGGATTAGGGCTAACAAGTTGTTCAAGGATCCGCTCAGTGGCGGCATGCTTTTGCAACCTAAACTCACCCTTTTTAATTGTATAACGTTGAGTTTATCAAAAAAATAACTAGTGTAGGCAGTAACCTTATATTTAAAGAACGTGTTCTAAGAAACCAATAGCTCATTTAACGCCTTTAGCCGTTCTATTGTTTCTGTATTTATATTTTCCTCATCAATACCTCGTTGCTCTACCTGTGCTGCAAATTGCAAAGCGCACATGGCCAGCACATCTTGCTTATCCCTCACGGCATAATTCTGCTCAAATTGTTTGATCATGGCCTCTATCTTCTTAGCAGCCTTTCTCAATCCTTCCTCTTGACTTGGCAATATGGTCAACGGGTACACCCTGTCGGCTATCGAAATTTTGATCTTTAGCTTATCTTCCATATTGTTTTAGTCTGAAAGTTGAGCAATGCAATGATCTATTTCCCTGATCAAGGTATTTATTTTTAGCTTTGCAGCTGTTTTACTTTCGTTACTGCCCACCATAGAATTGGCCATCTTGAGTGAATCGTATTTTTCTTGCCAGTTTGAAAGCAATGCTTCTTTGTCGGCCAACGCTCCTTCGAAAACTGAAATCTCATTAGAAAGTCGTTGATTTTCAACTCTCAAGGCTTCTCGTTCTTGCAATAATTGCTTTACGTTGTTTTCTAGCCTCTCAATGATTTTCGAAAGCTCACTCATTAGTGCTCCAATTCTATTTGGATTAAGACAAAGTTAACATACCTTGGTCAACTGAGCAACTGTTTTGATACAATTTTTAAGACTTTTCCTGCTTAAAGTAAGTATCGGTTCTGGTACTTTGGCTTTGTTTTTGTAAATCAAAAACTTTAAAGTTTTACCTCAAAAACTTAATTTAGCAACAATCTTGTGATTTATGTTTAAAAAATTTATTTACACGGCATTAATGCTCACTTGCGGGCTTTCTTTTTCCCAAAAGAAGTATCCCGCCAATACATTCATGTCTCCTGTTGAAATTCCAATCGTGGTCTCGGGTACCTTTGGCGAATTGCGATCCAATCATTTTCACTCTGGAATAGATATTAGAACCGAAGGAAGAGAAGGTTTGAATATATTGGCCATAGGTGACGGCTATGTGTCACGTATAAAAATAGCTCATGGCGGATTTGGAAAAGCATTATATGTTACTCATCCAAATGGGTACACTTCTGTCTATGCGCATTTACAAAAATTCGCGCCCAAGATAGAAGCCTACATAAAAAAGAGACAATATGCTAAAGAGAGCTACCAGATACAAGCCTATCCCGATCCGAACGAATTATCCCTTAAAAAGGGGGAGATCATCGCTTTGAGCGGTAATACGGGCGGGTCCGCAGGTCCACATCTTCACTTTGAAATAAGAGATACCGCCACCGAGCATATCATCAACCCGCTATGGTTTGGTCTCGAAGTTCCCGATTCGAGAGAACCAACGGTAAAAGAGGTCTTCGCCTATGCCATAACCGACAGCTCGCAGGTAAATAGATCGAATGATATCGTTAAATTGAACATCAATAGAAATAAGGACGGAATCTATGTGTCCAATAAGATCTATGCAAATGGCACCATTGGTTTTGGATTGAACACTTTTGACAGGCAGGATGGTGCATGGAACAAGAATGGTATTTATAAGATACAGATGTTCGTCAATGGCGCGCCTAGACTCATCTATGATTTTGAGACCTTCTCCTTTGCCGAATCTAGATATATCAACACGCTCATCGACTATGAGCACTATAAGACTTTTCGCCAGCGAGTACAACGACTTTATAAAGTACCTGCGAATCGGTTGAGTATTTATGAGCGGAATAATGGCTATGTAACAATTGCAGAAGGCCTAAGCTACGATGTTGAAATAGCGATCGAAGATTTTGCGGGCAACATGACTGAGATTAAAATTCCGATCGAAGGGAAGCGATTACCGATCAAAGAACCCAAAATGATTGAAAAAACAGATAAGTATCTTGTTGCAAATCGCGATAATAATTATGAGTTTGAGAAAACATCGGTATACTTTGCCAAGAATACCTTTTACGATGATTTTTATATCGACCTAAGGGAGGAGAACGATACACTCATATTGCATAACGATAAAGTGCCCGCGCACAAAAATTTCACCATCAGCTTTGATGCCTCTGCCTATGAAGACGCTGAATTGGACAAAATGTTCATCGCCATGCTAGAAAGCGATGGCTCCGCCTCCTTTGTATCGGCCAAACGAAACAGTCCTGTCTTCAAGGCGCGCTCTAAAAGTCTTGGCACCTACTTTCTCGCAAAGGACACCATTGCTCCAACGATACAACCAATGAACTTTGCAGAAGGAAAGTGGCTTTCAAATGCAAAGAACCTAAAAGTGAAGATCGATGATGACTTTAGTGGAATAAAAAGCTATAGGGGAACTATCAACGGGGAATGGGTGCTATTTGAATATGAATATAAGACCAACACCTTGACCTATGATTTCGATGATAAAAAATTGGATGGGACAAAACATAATTTAAAACTTACCGTTACCGATAATGTGGGAAATAGTACTACTTTTGCTTCCACTTTTTATCGAAAAGATCCATCACCCTAAACTAGCTCTATATTGAAACAGCTACGTAACCTTTTAGCATTTTTTTCTCTTATCTCTTTCTTTCTGTCATGGTCACAGACGGCAACCGTTCGGGGAGTTGTACTCGACGAAAATAATGTCGGACTTGCCGATGTAAATATCATAACTTCCACAGGTGAAGGTTCACAGACCAATGAGAATGGATTCTATCTGATCGAAATTCCGGCAGAGCGGGAAGTCACCATTATCTTTTCTCACATCTCGCACAAGAATAGCAGTGTGACCCTAACTTTAGGAAAAGACGACGATTATGAGCTGAATCCTATCATGAACACTGAAGTTGAGGAATTTGGGGAGGTGATCGTCACCGCCAATAGAAGAAAAGCGGTTCAAGGCATTAAAACCATATCTCCAAAGGCCATTCGATTGATCCCTGGTGCCAATGCTGGGGTTGAGAATGTCTTAAAATCATTGCCTGGGGTCAATTCCAACAATGAATTAAGCACACAATATTCGGTTCGAGGAGGAAATTTTGATGAAAACCTCATCTATGTAAATGAAATTGAAGTATACCGCCCCTTCTTAATAAGGTCTGGACAACAAGAGGGGCTTAGCTTTGTGAATCCCGACCTGGTGCAGAATGTCGACTTCTCAGCCGGTGGTTTTCAAGCCAAGTTTGGAGACAAATTATCGTCTGTTTTAGACATTAGCTATAAAACGCCTGTAGCCTTTGGCGCTGGTTTGGATGCATCGCTTTTAGGTGGAAGTGCCTATGTGGAAGGGATCACCCCGAACGGAAAGCTTTCAGGTGTAGCGGGATTGCGATATAGGGACAATAGCCTTTTGGTGAACACCAAAGAGACCGAGACCAACTTCAGACCAACATTTATCGATGCACAAACCTATTTCACTTATAAATTCTCTGGAAAGTTTCACCTCAACTTCTTAGGAAACATCTCTTTGAACAAATACAATTATAAACCGCTCACGAGGCAGACAAATTTTGGCACCCTCCAAAATCCAATTGCCTTGCTGGTATTCTATGAAGGACAAGAAGTTGATGAGTATCAAACCGTCTTCGGCGCCTTAAAAGCCAATTATTTTCTTAACGACAAGCTTACGTTAAAGCTCATTGGGTCTGCATACCATACCACAGAGCAAGAGCATTTTGATATTCTGGCACAATATCGACTTGGGGAAGTGAATAGCGATATTGGTGGGGATGATCTTGGAGAGGTCGAATTTTCTGAAGGGATAGGCTCGCAACTCACCCATGCAAGAAATGACCTCGACGCATTGATCTTTAACTTAGAACATAGAGGAATCTATACGGAAGATGATACGCAAATCGATTGGGGTGTAAAATATACCCGAGAAGACATACGCGATCGTGTTGTTGAATGGGAAGTGATCGATTCTGCCGGATTCGCCATTCGCCCACCAGGGTCCGAATTCAATGACCAGCCCTATTCTCCGTTCGAAGGTCCACTGGAAGCCTTTGAGAACATTAGAGCGAGAAATAATACCGTGATCGACCGTGTCTCTGGCTTCGTGCAATGGAGTCAACGCGACGATTGGGGCGATCATGAAGTTTGGTATAATGCTGGTGTTAGGGCACATCACTGGAGCGTTAATGATGAGGCCACGGCCGGCAATTCTTCACAAACCGTTTTTAGCCCAAGGGCCCAATTTGCTATAAAACCTGCGTGGCAAAAGGACATGCTATTTAGAATTTCGGGAGGGTGGTATCACCAACCACCATTCTATAGAGAGTTACGAGATTCGATGGGTGTTGTTCAGCCAAATGTAAAGGCACAACAATCCATACACCTGGTCCTTGGAAACGATTATAGTTTTGAGATGTGGGGAAGACCTTTTAAGCTTACTTCAGAAGCTTATTACAAAAGCCTTACAGATGTAAATCCATACACCCTCGAAAATGTGCGCATCCGCTATAGAGCGCGCAACAACGCAAAGGCTTATGCTTATGGCTTTGGACTACAACTGAACGGTGAATTCGTTCCAGGGACCGAATCTTGGATAAGTTTTGGATATTTGAAGACCGAAGAGAATATAGACAATAGAGGCTATATTGCGCGACCTACGGACCAACGCTTAAAGTTTGCCATGTTATTTCAGGATTATGTGCCCAGGATCCCCGATCTGAAGATGTATCTGAATCTTGTTTATAATACAGGCCTGCCAGGTGGTTCGCCAAGTTATGCCGATCCTTACATATTTCAAAATAGATTAAGGGACTATAAGCGCGCCGATGTGGGGGTGTCTTATGTGTTAACGGATGGTAAGAAAACCTACCCCAAAGGACATTGGTTACACAAGTTCAGAGAACTGAGCGTCGGTGCGGAGATATTCAATATCTTTGATGTACGCAACTCCATCACCAATACTTGGGTCCGAGATGTGTACACCCAAAGAGAATTTGGAATTCCGAATTTTATGACACAAAGGGTGTTTAATGTACGGCTGAGCATGAAATTTTAATTCATAATACTGATAATTAGGTGGTTACATTTATCTAATATCGATTAAGATCCACTGCGATTTCTGATTCTTTTGAAGAAAACTATTAACAATGATCATCGCAGTGAAAAGAAGGTATGGTTTTTGGACTGATTGTCTATAATGTGTAGAGTGCGCGGAAATAGGAAATCATTGGATATTTAAAATTGTTTGTGCCTCCTTATTGGATATAAAGAGAGGATTTTGTCGAAAGAAAAATGAAAAAAATAAACCTCATATTACTATTGCTTATCTTTTCTGCTGAAATGTTCGGCCAAAAGAATATCTATGTAAGCAAACGCTTCGATGAGCTTAGCAAAGATCACAAAGAGCTGGCGATCATTCCTTTTCTAACCACGCTTCAACTCGACGAAAAATTGAGTGAGGAAAAACTAGAGGAAATGGAGAATAAAGAAAGCTATACTGTTCAAAATGCGCTCGAATCCTATTTTCTGAAACGCAAGAAACGTAAGAAATTCACCGTGGAGTTTCAAAATATAGAAGATACCAATACCATCCTGAAGCGAAATAATATTACCCTCCAAAACCTTGATACCTATACCACCCAAGAATTGTGCAAGATCTTGGATGTCGATGGGCTAATTTCTGGGAATCTCCTTCTAAGCACCATCATTTCTGAAGATATCGATGACTCTTTTGATATCGTTTCCATTTTTAGGGGTAAGAGCAATTTTGGAAGAATAAGCATCAAAGTGAGCGACGGCAGCACCGGAAAGCTCCTCTGGAAATATGCGAAGACCATCAACCGAAAGTCGGGTCGAAATACTTTTGCCATCGTAGAGGCGATGATGCGAAAAGCATCGCGAAAATTTCCCTATGATAAAGACTAGATAGAAAGTCGAATATGTCTTTACATTTTTAACTAAAAGTTAAATACTGCCAACTGTCAACTAAACGCAAACTCCTTCAATACGTTCACAGTATAATCGATATCTTCCTTTGTATTGAATTTACTAAAGGAAAAACGTACACTGGGTTTTTTTAACTCCTCTTCAGACAGAATTTCCGTTAAGACATGTGAACCCTGCTCACTACCGGATTGACAAGCGCTGCCTTTAGAACAAGCGATACCCTTTAACTCCAAATGAAACAGCAACATCATCGATTTTTCCTGTGATAGAGGCAGACGCGCATTGACCAAGGTGTATGTACTGTTATCACAATCGGCACAAGTTCCGTTGAAGACGGTCCCTGGTAAGGCTTCTTGGAGCTGCTGCATAAAATATTGCTTGATCTCCATAACATAGGAAGCATCTTCTTTCAAGTGCTCATAGGCGATCTTGAAGGCCTCTTCGAGCCCTACAATATTGTGCACGCTCTCTGTACCGGCCCTAAATCCTCGCTCTTGCGAACCACCAAAGATCAAAGGCTTTAGGCCTGAATCTTTTCGGATATACGCAAAGCCGACTCCCTTTGGCCCATGAAATTTGTGAGCAGCCGCAGTTAAAAAATGCACTTTGGTCCTTTGCAGGTCTAAAGGAAAATGCCCAATGGATTGCACCGTGTCCGAATGGAAGAAGGCATTATATTTTTCGCATAATTCGGCCACTCGATCGATATCGAGGATATTCCCTATTTCATTGTTGACATGCATTAAACTGACCAGTTTTTTTGTATCATCTGCCATCAACAACTGTTCGAGATGCTCGTAATTGGGATTGCCATCCTCTTGAAGTGAAACAAATTTAAGATCGATACCATACTCTTCAGCCAATTCTTTAGCGGTATGCAGCACGGCATGATGTTCGATCTTGGAAGTGATGATCGTCTTCACCTTAAGGTCGCGGACAGCACAACGCATGCCCATGTTGTCGGCCTCAGTACCGCCCGAGGTAAAGATGATCTCTTGCGGCAGGGCATTGAGTTGCTTTGCAATGGTCTTTCTCGCAGTCTCTATCAATGTTTTGGCCGAACGACCAAAACTATGTGTTGAGGATGGGTTACCGTAGGTGTCCAGCAATACTTGGTGCATCCTGTTTGCGACTTCAGGCAGCAACTGCGTGGTAGCAGCACTATCTAGATAAACTCTTTTCAAACCGAAGTGTTTTCAAATTGAAGAATATAACAATTGGCAGGGCCATCGCTAAGTTATCGTCAAAAATACTTCAAATAAAATTATCTACCATAGACTTCGTTATAATTGTATGTTGCCTTACTTTTGTTGAAAATGGAAGTCTTACATATGAAAAAATACCTGCTTTTATTGGGCCTTTTAGCTTTCTTTAGTTGCGATGATGGGAACTTCATTGTCGATGAGCTTAATTTTGATGAAAGCTCTGTAGCCAGATGCACAGAAGGCGACCTTGTCTATTATATGTTCAACCAGGAAAGGACAGAAGCCATATTCATAACACTCGCTTCTAGCATCAATGATACGATTCCCGATCAGACCGTTAGCCTAAGCCAAAGTACGTCCCCGCTTGAATATTTTGCCTTTGCAAGTAATGGGTCTACTTTTTTCTGTAGAACAGTTCCAGACCCGGATGTCTCGGTCATACAACAATGGACAGGTGCTTACAGCGGAGGTACCTTTAGAAACGTTTTGACCTTTGACGATGGCGACGGCATTATTTCGGAGGAAGAGGACCTTAATAGCGATGGAGATGAAGACAATGATGATACTGATATGGATGGTCTCCCTAACTATCTCGACTTTGATGATGACGGCGACAATGTCCCTACCGCTATGGAATTTGACAAGGACAATGATGGGGAGGCAGATGATACCGACAATGATGGTACGCCAGACTATCTGGACGCGGATGACGATGGTGATAATGTACCAACGCGCAATGAGACCACTGCAGGAACGCGCCCAAACAATTATGATGCCGATGACAACGGAACCCCGGATTATCTTGAGCTAAGTCAAGTGACCAACACTGGGGTTGACATCCCAGCAAATGACCTAATTCACAATTACAACAGGCTACTTAATAATACGCTTACTTTTGAGAATCTTTCATTGACCAATGAGAACGGCAACACCATCAATGTCATAGATGATTCCGGCACCTCATTTAGCTTTGGAACCTTGACCATTGTCGACCCAGAACTGAATGTGTTGAACAATTAATCGGTTGTGTTTTGTAAAATATAGACCTCGGTGGCGCCAAGTCCATATTTTTTATAGTCGGCATCGTAGAATTTAACATTATCGTAGCGCCTAAATAGGTATTCCAGCTCCAATTTTAAGATCCCTTCACCCACCCCATGTATGAAGACCACTTTTTGTATGCGCTTGCGAATGGCAAATTCTAGCTGTCGCTTCGCGGTATCCAATTGTAGGGTTAGCATATCGTGATTGGTCATACCTTTCGTCGATGGGGTTAGCTTATGGATATGCAGATCGACCTCCATAGCTGGTGCATTGCGTTCTTTGGGTTTTTTCCTATATGACCTCTTTTTAGTGGTCTCTTTTTCTCTCAGTATGGACTTAAGATCCACCGCCGATACCTGAAGGGCTTCCTCCGGAAGCTTTATCAATTCCTTCGCATCAAATTTTATTACAAAGCCATCGTCATTCTCCACAGTGATCTCTTCCGCATCGATCGCGATAACGGTGGCCTCCCATAATTCGTCTAAAAGCGCTACCCTATCTCCTATTTTCAATTGCATCATCCTGCTGGTTTTGATCCTCTTCTAGCTCTTCGGTAACGACAAAGGAATCCTTTTTTACTGGTTTCTCTTTGATGGTCTTTGACAAATTGAACAAGCCTGTCATAAGGATTAGAAAACCAGCCATTCCAATGAACTTTTTATATTCATAAGATGTTGCTATATATACAATTACGAGCGCTGCACCGATCAAGATCAGCAGATAAAATACCTTTTCTCTAGTATTCCGTACCATTTACCGATAATTTAATTTCATGGGCATAATAATTTCTATTTTTCGGCCGTTAAAGGATTTCGCCACAAATCACGAATCATGAAGTTAAAACTACTTATTTTAATCGCCACGGTTATTCCTACCGTTACATTTTCACAAATATACGTCAGTGCCAACGATTACATCTATGTAAATGATGAAGTTGTTTATAATGGTAGTTATTTAAATTTACAAAATAATGCCGAATTCTTTCTTAGAGATGAAGGTCAACTCATCCAGGGCACTGCCGGTGTGAGCGCAAATGAAGGAGCAGGAGTGCTGTCTGTCTATCAGGAAGGAACGAGCGGGGCATACGAATATAATTATTGGAGTTCGCCCGTAGGAAATCCTTCGGCAGCAGCAGGAAATGAAAATTTCGGGATCGGGCTATTAAATGATGCCGACAGAAACGTTGCCGATGCCGATGCGGACACTGGTTTTACACCGGCCGTTATAACAGGTTCATTTGAAGGACAGGCAGATCCATTGGCGATATCTTCGAGATGGATATATACCTACGAGGCAGGAACGACCTACAGTGATTGGAATTTCATCGGCGGCGCTTCCAATGTGCCAGCTGGTCTTGGATTTACCATGAAGGGAACACAAGGTACAAGCCCGAACAATGTAGGGAGCAATCAGCGTTACGACTTTAGAGGAAAGCCAAACGACGGAACTATCACAGTAAATGTGGGAACTGGCGCCTCTACGCTGACAGGGAATCCATATCCATCCGCATTAGATGTTGCTGCTTTTATTTTGGACCCGCTCAATTCGAACACAAATGGTACGGTCTATTATTGGGATCAAGCAGTAAGAAGTTCTCATTATCTTAATGAATATGAAGGAGGTTATGGCACTTGGGTGCCAGGATCGACAAGCCTTATGCCAATCGACCTCGGAACGTTTGCACGTGCGGTCTACGCTACTTATGATTTTGACGGGAACGCCGTTGGCAATACGGGGAACTTTGGCAGCTCTGCCTATGAAAGAAGATTCGCCCCCATTGGACAAGGGTTTATGATAGAAGGCACAGCAAATGCTACAGTAACACTTAATAATTCGCATCGCGTCTATTACAAAGAGTCCAGTCCATTTTCTGTGTTTCATCGAGGTATTTCTGATGAGGATACCGATATGGAAGAACACTTGCTTATGACAAAGGATGGTACCTTTGACCTTAACGAAATAGAGATATTGGAAGTACCAACCATTTACGTACTCATCAACATCAATAACACCTACACCAGAGAATTGGCCCTTGCATACAGAAACGGTACAAGTATTGATCATGACTTTGGGGCCGATGGAAAACTGATGGACGCACTAGCGATAGATGCTTACTTTGCCATTGCCGAAAATAAATATACAATTCAATCAACTGCATTTGATCTTGAGGAAAAAGTTCCCTTGGGAATCGATGCCAGCACCAACGCTACTATCGATATAAAGGTAGGAGATGTAAAGCACTTGCCAGAAGACCAAGGGATCTACTTGTATGATGCTTTAGAGGATAGTTACACCGATATTAGAGAAGGAATTTTTTCAATAGCACTTCCCAGCGGTACGCTTAACGATCGCTTTAGCATAACGCTAACAGCAAACGATAGGGTCTTAAGTACAGAGGACGTTAAATTTGATGAACAAATAAGCGTTATCCATGACAATGTTGAAAAGAAATTGGTCATTAAGAGCAATGGAGAGATCGATATCAAATCTATAGCACTATTCAATAGTTTAGGGCAACGAGTTCTTAAAAACAAAGGTGGTGGCGAGGATATCCTAGAAATTTCTACCAAAAATCTTCAAGCAGGCATGTATATTGCTTATGTTTCTTCGAAAGAAAATGTTACATTAGCCAAAAAAATACTTATAAAGTAATCTAACCTTTTGGCCGTATTTTTAAAGATCGAAGACTATATGCTGCCCTGCCTTAACAAAAAAATGTTTGGGGTAGACTGCATGGGCTGCGGAATTCAACGCGCATTTGCGTTGCTTTTCCAAGGCGAATTCATCGCTGCTTTTAAAATGTACCCTGCCATTTATACGCTGATCATCTTCGCCTTGTTCATATTTTTCAATTCTTTTATGAAGATCAGGCATGCGAATAAAATAATCGTTAGTCTCGTAATTATCAATGTCATACTCATTGCGGGCAATTTCATACTTAAATTAACAACTAATCAATTATAATACCATGGAAAAACAAAAACTGAATCCGACTTTGGTTTACGTCTTAGCAATTTTGGGACTCCCACTTTGCTGCTGTCTTGGAGTAGGTGTAATCCCTTCTGCCATCGCTTTCTTTATTGCCAAAGGCAAATTGAAACAAGCTAATGAAAATCCAGATCAATTTGAAGGTGTAAAGGCGATGAATACAGCAAAGACGATCGCATTGGTGATCTTGATCATCAACATATTGTATATCGGATGGTCTATTTATAGAATCTCTACCGTTGGTTGGGACGAAATTATGGAGCAACAGCGACAGATCATGGAGCAGTATGGCGTGGAGTAAATGACCCGCACTATCACGATAATTAAAAAGCCGCTCATAAAGCGGCTTTTTTAATATATGTTCATTCAGGTCTTTTCGATTTTGATTCCCTGAACTATACCTATAAGAAAAAATTCCTCACGAAAAGACATCATGCTTGGATTTAAACAATAGAGCTATTGAGAAAGCTCCGGGCCCTTGTAGGAAACCTCCAACTTGTTGATCTTACTTTTCAATTCTTCCATAGAAGCCCTTAGTTCTTCTAAAAGCGAACTATCCGACGGCTCGTCAATTCCAAAAGTAAGTTTGCTATTCACCATCCAAAGTTCTTGAATATCTTCAACCTTTATGGGATAGGGCGCATATTCCTTATTCAATGATATCAAGGTCGCTAGCGCAGGATTCAGTTGATTCTTTTGCAGTTTTTTCACCAGCACGGAATCCTTTAGCACTACGATATAGATCTTACCATCACTCGCTTCTGAAAAATTGGCCACAGCCTTTCCAAGTACCCACTCCCTAGGCCTTATGTTTGGAAGCATGCTATCACCTTCCACCTGAAAACCTCGATACGTTGCATTTCTATATTCGGGTAAAGGAATATTGAACGCTGGTAAGGTATCATACCAAGACACATCGTGTATGTTTTGTGGATACCCCGCCGCAGCTCTCTGATTGACCAACAATATGGAGTCATTATCGTTGGTGTCCAAACAGATCACCTTGGGACTTACATCTACCGATGACACGGTCAATTCTTTGATATGACTTTTACCGTACAACCACAAAGGATTCAAGTTATAGCGATCCAATAGCGCTGCCACGATCCATCCAGAAATTTTGGTCTTCCCGCGTTCGATATCAACCGTACTCGAGCCAATATTTAGTAGTTCGGCAAAGGACTGCTGCGTATAACCTCGCTCTTCCCGTATTTGTTTAAAGCGCCTGGCTTCGATTGGTATCCCTGATTTCATCCTTAACATTTTAAAATATGCAATAAATATAGGAAATATTCCATAATATTGGAATATTTCCATAAATTTAACCAAAAATTGCGCTCTATGAACTTTGATCGAATCAAGGAGAAATTGTCTATCCTTGCTGATGCCGCCAAATACGATGTATCCTGTTCCTCAAGCGGAAGTAAGAGGCTTAATAAGGATAAAGGCCTCGGGGACAGTTCAGGAATGGGGATATGTCATTCCTATACAGAGGATGGTCGATGTGTTTCGCTGTTAAAGATCCTACTGACCAATCATTGCATTTTTGATTGTGCCTACTGCGTAACCCGAAAAAGTAATGATATCAGAAGAGCGGCTTTCAAAGTACAGGAAGTCGTGGATCTTACCATCGCATTTTATCGCAGAAATTATATCGAAGGACTGTTTCTAAGCAGCGGTATCTTCAAAAGTGCCGATACCACCATGGAACGATTGGTTGCTGTAGCGCGCAAATTACGAGAAGAAGAAAATTTCAACGGGTATATCCATCTAAAATCCATTCCCGGCGCTAGTGATGAATTGATGCAAGAAGCAGGGAAATATGCAGATCGACTCTCGGTGAATATTGAAATTCCCTCAGAAAAAGGGTTGAAGCTTTTAGCTCCTGATAAAAAAAGAGAAGATTTCATCAAACCGATGAAGACAGTCCAAAACGGCATCATTAAATATAAGAACGAAAAGAAACTTTTCAAGAGCACCCCGAGCTTCGCTCCTGCCGGACAAAGTACTCAAATGATCATTGGGGCGTCTGGGGAAACGGATGCCGAGATCATGTACACTTCGTCCTATTTCTATAAGAAGTTCGGGATGAAACGGGTATACTATTCCGGATATATTCCGATCAGCTTTGATTCCAGACTTCCGTCGATAGGGACAGAAGTTCCCATGCTTCGCGAAAACCGATTGTATCAAACCGATTGGTTATTGCGTTTTTATGGTTTTGATATTCGGGAATTGCTGAATAAGGAACATCCCAACTTGGACAGCGATATCGACCCTAAATTGAGTTGGGCGCTGAGAAACTTACACCTTTTTCCAATCGACATCAACCGTGCCGACAAACAAAGTTTAGCTCGAATTCCCGGTGTTGGCATGAGATCTGTCTCAAAAATTCTCCACGCCAGGCGGTATCGTAGATTAAATTGGGAACATCTAAAGGCCATTGGTATCGCGATGAATAGAGCTAAATATTTTATTTTGTGCGATTCAAGTGATTTCGAACGCAAAGATAGAACGGCCGCCCAACTGAAGAGCCTGATCTTGTCCAACTCCAGCAGCAAGTTCCAAAAGACTCACAATAGCGCTCAACTCAACCTTTTTTCAGCAAATCAAACCCCCATCTTAAGATGACCAATCTAAATTACGATGGTACCTTCGACGGATTCCTTAGTGCTGTTTTTGATATCTATGAGCAGCGGTTGGGCGCAGTTTCCATCCAGCCTAAACTAAGGTCGACGGAGACCTTCTTCGATGAGACCATTGAAGTGATGACAGAAGAGCGGAAAGCCATTCGCGTGTGGAGGGGAATTTCAAAAAAGTGCTCTTCGCGTGGAAGGTCCAATTGCTACCGCGCTTTTTTAAGTGAACTTCCTGGCATCGAAAACAAACTGCTTCACTTTATTAGGCGATCACTTGCGGAGAAGCAACAGATTGACCAAGATTTCGCCGATCCGATCATTTTGGACATTGCCAAGACGGTAAAAATGGTGGGGCGTGAAAAACATCGAATGGATGCTTTTATTCGCTTCAGAAGAACAAAGGATGATATCTATTTTGCAACCATAGCGCCCGATTTTAATGTGTTGCCTCTAAACATTGCCCATTTCAAGAATAGATACGCGGATCAGAAATGGTTGATCTATGATCTAAAGCGAAACTATGGCGCTTATTACGATCTAAAAACCGTAGAACAGGTAACATTGGAGGTTGCTGATAAAAATGCGCTGATCACGACAAAACTTGATGTTTTCACCGAGGATGAGCTCGCTTTTCAAGAATTATGGAAGAATTATTTTAAAAGTACCAATATTCCTTCTCGGAAGAACAACAAACTTCATTTACAGCATGTCCCTAAAAGATATTGGCGATACCTCAGTGAAAAATCTCCTATTTAGAAATAAAAAAGCCACTTAAAAGTGAAATCAAACGTCATTACGATGCCGAGACTTCGGCAGAAGTAATCTGCATTTCGACAGCTGTTAAACAGCTTGCCTCTCCGCCTGTGGCGAATCGCAATGACATTGTTTATTTTTCTGGAGCGGCTTTTTTGACGTCTATACTTTCGACCTTTATTTTTCGAATGACGTGATGGTCGTTTTGATGATCGAAATACAATCCAGCAATTGTTCCTTGGTCATGACCAATGGCGGTGCAAAACGAATGATGTTCCCATGGGTAGGCTTTGCCAAAAGTCCATTTTCCTTCAGGGCCACGCAAATTTCCCAAGCCGTTGAACTATCCTCCGAATCGTTGATCACAATAGCATTGAGGAGTCCTTTACCACGTACCAGACGAACCAAACTGCTCGTCGCTACCAATTTCTGCATTTCCGCTCTAAATAGTTGACCCAATTCTTCGGCGTTTTCGGCAAGATTCTCATCTCTCACCACTTCCAAAGCTGCCATGGCAACTGCGCAGGCCAAAGGATTACCACCAAAAGTAGATCCGTGATTTCCAGGCCGAATGACCTCCATAACTTCATCGTTTGCCAGCACCGCAGAAACTGGAAGAACTCCACCTGAGATGGCCTTGCCCAAAATAAGGACATCAGGTTTTACGTCGGGTGTACCGCTACAGTTCTTATCTACACAGCTACAATTGCCACAGGTAGCCAACAAACGCCCTGTACGAGCGATTCCGGTCTGCACTTCATCGGCAATGAATAGCACATTTTTTGATTTACAGAGGTCGTATGCCTCTTTGATATAATTCTCATCTGGTACATAAACGCCAGCTTCACCTTGAATAGGTTCCACTAAAAAACCAGCTACATGCTCATCTTTAAGCGCTTCAGCCAATGCTCCAAGATCATTATATCTGATAGAGACTATGCCAGGAGTAAAAGGACCAAAGTTCTCGGTTGCTACGGGATCATTGGAGGCAGAAATGATCGTAATGGTACGACCATGAAAATTATTCTGACATACGATGATCTTTGCCTGATTTGCTGGAATCCCTTTTTTCTCATAGCCCCATTTTCGAGCTAATTTGATTGCGGTCTCCACTGCCTCTGCGCCGGTGTTCATAGGTAACACCTTATCAAAACCAAAATATTCGGTCACGTATTTTTCATAAGGCCCAAGCATATCATTGTAGAATGCTCGTGAGGTCAGCGTAAGGTTTTCCCCTTGATTCTTTAACGCGGCGATGATATGAGGATGACAATGACCTTGATTCACCGCAGAATAAGCAGATAAAAAATCATAATATTTCTTTCCTTCTACATCCCACACATATACGCCTTCTCCCCTGCTTAAGACCACAGGAAGCGGATGATAGTTTTGTGCTCCGTACTTTTCCTCCAATGCCATTGCATCTTTAGAGGTTATTTTTTCTAAAACCGACATGATTAAAATTCCTTTAAATGAAACTTCAGTAATTCCTTCTTTTCCGATAGTACGGGAGGAGAGAAATCATCCGTGTAGAGTTCGCAAATTACTAAATATCTAGCTGAAAAAAAGAAATTTCTACATGCAAATTATAAAATTCAAAAAGCGCCTTATTTCTTCTCTCTTGAAGCAAGTGCAGCAACTTGTAGCTCAAGTCTTTTCAGTTCTCGAAGAATGTCGCGCTTATCCATTTGCATCCAGCTGAATAGCTTTATCATTGCCGTGGGCAAGAGGCTTAAAAACCCGGCAGCAGACCACTTGATCAGCTCTTCAGTGGTTTCCGCATTTAGGAATTGAACCAGACAGTATATGAACAGACCAAAGACAACTACATGAACGATCGTCATAATGATCACAAGCCAGCCTATTTTTCCTCGGTGGACACCAATGACCTTATTGATAAGATTCTCTTCTTCAAGTTCATCATAGAAGGCTGCCTCTTCTTCTGTTAGTGCCTCTTTTATTAGTTTGTCAATATCTTCTAACTCACTTTTCATAATGCTTTGTTTTAATGATTGTCCTTAATTTTTCTCTAGCTCTAAAGAGCCTTGTCTTTACTGTTCCTACCGAAATATTCAAAATTTCGCCTATCTCTCGCAGGGAGTACTCTTCAATATAAAATAATGTGAGGATGACCCGCTTTTCATCTGGCAATTGCTTCAACATCACTTTTACCTTTTGCAGGTCATTATCGCCCTCTGTTGTTGGTTCCATTTCCTTCTCTACCGAGGAAAAATTTTGAACATCGAAATTGTTATTCGATCTTTTCTGACTTTTTAGATGATCGATTGCTTTTCTCGTTACTATGGTCATCGCCCAACTACCAAATTGATGCGTGTCTTTCAGCTTATGGACATTCTTTATGATCGCCTGCCAAGAATCTTGTGCTAGATCTTTGGAAGCATGGCTGTCTTTTGTATACCAGTAGGCCTGTTTACAAAGCTTCTTATGCCATCTCCTCACTAAAAGAGCCAATGCCTTGTCGTTGCCCGATTGATAGGACAACACCAACATAGAATCCACTATTTTTTCAGGCTTGTTCATTATTTCTATTCTATAGACAGCTGCATTTTGAAAAGGTTCCCTTTTATGCCATTTTTTTTTTGAAGGCGGTGGTATATGGTATCAAACTACGAACAAAATAGCTACTTTTGCGCCATGAGCAGAAAAAACAG
Organism: Sungkyunkwania multivorans; assembly: GCF_042675645.1. NCBI lineage: Bacteria > Pseudomonadati > Bacteroidota > Flavobacteriia > Flavobacteriales > Flavobacteriaceae > Sungkyunkwania > Sungkyunkwania multivorans. Next base: position 115,807 of record NZ_JBHTJH010000002.1, read on the forward strand.
AGGAAGAAGAATTTTTGAAAATATTACAGTCGTTGGTGCTGGCGCCAAGGGCAAGGCTGTCGCGAAAACCGAAGATGGAAAAGTCATTTTTCTCACCAATGCCGTCCCTGGCGATGTGGTGGATATTCAGACCCACAAAAAGAAACGCGCCTACTACGAAGGAAAGGCCACTGTTTTTCACAAGCTTTCAGACAGACGCACAGAACCCGCTTGTCAACATTTTGGTGTTTGCGGTGGTTGTAAGTGGCAGCATATGTCCTATGAAAATCAACTATATTTCAAACAGAAGGAAGTGGAGAATAACCTAAAGCGTTTGGGGGGAATCGAAATACCGGAGATGCAACCAATTCTAGCTTCGAAGGAGCAGTACTTCTATCGAAATAAAATGGAGTTTTCTTTTTCTGACAGCCGCTGGCTGACCGAAGAAGAAATTAAAAGCGAAGAAGATCTGGGCGATCGAAACGCTCTAGGCTTTCACATACCAGGAATGTGGGATAAGATCCTAGACATTAAAAAATGTCATCTACAGGCCGACCCGTCGAACGCTATAAGATTGTCGGTAAAGCAATATGCGGTCGATAATGGGTTAGAATTCTTCAACACCCGAAATCAAACAGGTCTTTTGCGAACGTTGATGATTCGCAACTCTTCTATTGGAGAGATCATGGTATTGATTCAATTCTTCAAAGAGGATAAAGAAAAACGCGAAGCACTACTGGACCATATTTCCACCGAATTTCCACAAATTACATCCCTTCAATATGTGATCAATGGAAAAGGCAATGATACCATCTATGATCAAGAGGTGATCTGCTATAAGGGTCGCGACCATATTTTCGAGGAAATGGAAGATCTTAGATTCAAAATAAATGCGAAGTCCTTCTACCAGACCAACTCTAAGCAGGCATACGAATTGTACAAAGTGACCCGGGATTTTGCTTCGCTCAAAGGAGATGAGCTTGTCTATGATCTATATACAGGAACGGGCACCATCGCCCAATTCGTGGCTAAAAAAGCCAAGAAGGTCATCGGAGTGGAGATCGTTCCTGATGCGATCAAAGCCGCCAAGGAGAACGCACAATTAAACGGTGTAGAAAACGTTGATTTCTTTGTAGGTGATATGAAAAAGGTCTTTGATAAGGATTTTATTGAGACCAACGGACGACCCGACTTGATCATTACCGATCCTCCCCGCGATGGCATGCACAAGGAGGTGGTGCAGCAAATACTGAATATCGCTCCCAAAAGGATCGTCTATGTAAGTTGTAACAGTGCCACACAGGCTAGAGATCTGGCACTGATGGACGAACAATATAAAGTGACCAAAGTACAGCCTGTAGATATGTTTCCTCAGACCTATCATGTGGAAAATGTTGTACTTTTGGAGAAGAGATAAACAATGTTATGCTATTCCCGCGTTGGCGGGAATCTTTTTGAATATGAAGAAAATTCTTTTTTTGATAATGGTCATTGTCGCAGGATTTACCATGTTCTCCTCATGTGAACGCGATGATATTTGCCCAGAGGAAACTCCCACGACTCCACTGATGATCTTACGATTCTATGATGCATCAGATACAAGTTTGATCAAGCCAGTTTCTGGACTTCGGGTGGTAGGCCTCAATGATGATGATACCGAATTGGAGCCCGCATTCACGCCTGCAGCCTCAGATTCCATCGCATTGCCACTTCGGGTGTTTCAGAATACTACACGTTTCATATTCATCAAAGATTATGTGGCTGCCACCGATACTGCCCCAGAACAAGGAAATAGAGACACCCTCACCTTTAATTATATGACGCAAGAGGTTTTCTTAAATCGCGCCTGTGGGTTTATCGCTAATTATAATCTCGACAACACCGCTGGTGTTGTGATCATAGATGATGGTGACAACTGGATCAGTGATACCCTTATAGAAAATGACGGACTTATCAACAATCAAAATGCAGCTCATGTCAGGATATTTCATTAGTCTTTTATGTTGCCTTTTGGTTGTCACCAGTAGCTTCGCACAAGAAACGGAGAGAGACAGTATCGCCTACAAAGAAAAATATGGCATCCGCCTTGGAGCAGATATAGTACGTCCAACTCGGACTTTTTTAGATGATGATTATTCCAGTTTTGAAATCGTCGGTGATTATCGAATTTCCAGAAAATTCTATATTGCTGCTGAATTGGGTAGCGAAGAACGCACCAAGAATGACGATCGACTCAACTATACCACAACGGGAAGTTACATAAAGGTGGGCTTTGACTATAACTTCTATGAAAATTGGATGGGAATGGAGAACGCCATCTACGGCGGACTTCGCTTTGGAATAAGCACCCACAAGCAGACCTTGAATAGCTATCAGATCTACACCATCGATCAAGCATGGGGTGAAGGCGGCCTTTTAGGAGCCGACCCCGATATTCTTGGAGAATACGATGGTCTCAGTGGACAATGGATCGAAGTTGTCTTTGGAATTAAAGTAGAGACTTTCAATAATCTATATATAGGCGCCAGTGCAAGATTGCATTCGTTACTGTCTGATACCGCACCAAGTACTTTCGACAACCTTTATATTCCTGGATTCAATAAAGTGACATCAGACAACTCGTTTGGAGCGAGCTTCAACTACACCATTTCGTACTTGATACCCATCTACAAGAAGAAGAAATAACTAATCTTGAGGATGGTTGGTATAACCAAACCATTTCATCACCACCTTCTCTCCCTCTTTTGTTCTGACCACGCCAAATTTTGGAGTTAAGATACTGGCCAAGACGGCCGATCCAAATAATAATGGGATGTATGGGAGCGCGAGTAACGATCCTATTCCGTACATGAAGATCACAAAGAGGATCCCTGCGCAGAGAAGATTCAATAAGGTTGCTTTTACCTGAGGTTTCATGGGGATTATTTAGTTAGCTATTTTGAATTGCTTGAAACAAAACTACTCAAAATAAGATGTAATATTAAACATTATAGTGTCAAGAACTTTATCCTTCAAACACGAACTTTCAACTTTCAACTTTCGGCTTTCAACTAAGTGATCTGATTCTTCTTGGCCTTCTTACTTCCTGCATACATTTCGTATTTGACCAATCGAGACTCTAATTTTCCATTAAAGAGCTTGATCTTTCTCGAAGGTCGCAATCCAACCTGCTTCAACGCCTCCATGTTCGAAGTGATCATCCAGGCATTGGTGTTCGGGTATCCATGTTTGAGAGTGGTTCCTATATCACCATAAAAAGATTCCATATCGATATCCAAGCGCTCACCATAAGGTGGATTAAAGACCATATGTAATTTCGAATCCTCATCCTCCTTCTTGGTTTCAAAGAAATTCTTATTCTCAAGGGTAATATATTCACTCAAATTGGCATTGCGAACGTTGTCCTTAGCTTTTCTAAATGCCGAGGGGGCCTTGTCGTAGCCAACGATCTTATGATGGAACTCTCTGGTCTTTTTCAAACTAGATTCCATAATTTTTTCAAAGAGATCCATATCATAATCCTCCCATTTTTCAAAGGCAAATTCTGGTCGGTTGATATTCGCCGGGATGTTGCAGGCGATCATCGCCGCTTCAATGGGGATGGTACCACTCCCACACATAGGGTCTAAAAAGTCACATTGCCCGTCCCAACCACTTAGTAAGAGCATGCCCGCAGCTAATACTTCATTGATTGGAGCGATATTGGTCGCCGTCCGATATCCGCGTTGGTGCAGAGACTGTCCCGAACTGTCTAGGGAGATGGTGCATTCGCTATATTGAATATGGACATTGATTCGAAGGTCGGGATGTTTTAGATCTACACTAGGACGCCTACCTTCGGTATTTCTGAACTTATCTACGATCGCATCCTTGGTCTTTAGTGCGATAAATTTTGAATGCTTAAAATAATCGGAATGTACCGTAGCATCTATGGAAAGACTCTGGTCATGCCTCATATATAAATGCCAAGGCATTTGATACACCGCGTCGTATAATTCTTTTTCATTCTTTATCCTAAAGGATTTGATAGGTTTCAATATCTTAATGGCCGTTCTAAGACATAAGTTCGCCTTATACATAAAACCGGTGTCACCAACAAAGCTCACATTACGAACCCCTTCTTGCACGTCCATCGCTCCAAGGTCTTTAAGTTCTTTAGCTAAAAGCGGCTCAAAACTATGCATCGTTTTCGCCACCATCTTAAAATTATTTCCCATCACTTACGTCTATTGCCTTGCAAAAATACTTTAATTTAGCACCATCATAAAACGACTATGCAAAAAGAAGTGAAAAACTGGTATACCTCTTGGTTCGACACTCCCTATTACCATATCCTTTACAAAGACAGAGATCACAAAGAGGCACACCAGTTTATGGATGTGCTTACCAATTACCTGAACCTTCCCGAACAGGCAAAAGTACTGGATCTCGCATGCGGAAAGGGTCGTCATTCCATTTATCTCAACCAGCTTGGGTACGATGTCATTGGTGCTGACCTATCACCGAGCAGCATCGAATATGCAAAGCAATTTGAAAACGACACTCTTCATTTCGTAGAGCACGATATGTGTGTTCCTCTAGGAGCACAGTTCGATGCCATTTTTAATCTTTTTACCAGTTTTGGTTATTTTGAAAATGAAGAGGACAATCTTAATGCCCTCAAGGCTATTAAATGTGATCTAAGTGATGATGGTTTTGCCGTTATCGACTTTATGAACGTGGAATATGTGATCGCCCATTTGGTTCCTGAAGAAGTAAAGACGGTAGAAGGCATCAACTTTTACCTAAAGCGATTTGTGGCAGACGGTCATATCGTAAAAGAAATAAGGTTCAATATAGATGGTGATGACTTTTTCTTCACTGAAAAGGTGAAGGCCTTGACATTGGAAGACTTTCAAAAGTATTTCGAACAAGCCAATATTGATCTTTTAGATATCTTTGGCGATTATAAATTGAACAAATTCGACGCAGATACATCACAGCGATTGGTGATGATATTCAAATAAATGAGCATATACATACTCCCCATATTCGCCGTATTGATAGGATTTCTTTTTGTGTTGATCTTCAAACCCTCCAAGAAAAAGAACCTAAAGCTTTTATTGGCCTTTAGCGGGGCATTCTTGCTGTCCATAACGGTTTTTGAAATGTTACCGCAGGTCTTTAGTGATAATGGAGGAAAGGTTGGCCTATTTATCATGTTAGGAATCCTTTTACAAATTTTTCTGGAGTTCTTCTCTAAGGGTGCAGAACATGGTCATGTACACATCCACCAACATGAGATGAGCTTTCCCTGGCTCTTATTCATCAGTTTAAGCATTCACGCCCTTCTAGAGGGATTCCCAATTAAGACGCATGACAATTTGGTGCTGGGCATAGTCATTCACAAAATACCTGTTGCCGTCATACTCACTACTTTCTTTTTCAACTCCAACATCAAAAGGTGGCAAACCATCATATTTTTGGTGTTATTTGCTTTTATGACGCCATTAGGCAGCTATTTGAATACTTTAGAAGCCATAAACGACTATCAGAATCTCATTAGTGCTTTGGTGATCGGGATCTTCCTCCATATCTCCACGACCATCTTGTTTGAAAGTACCGAGGGGCATAAATTTAACCTTGCAAAAATGACCGTGATCGTGACGGCCATTATTATTGCCTATTTCCTTTGACGATGTTCAGTAAAGAAGAATCCAGATTGATGCGAGAGGAATTTTGGACCTCCTTTGGGAAATCCTTCCCTAGAAAATGGATACTTTATAATACGAAGATAAAAGGACTTTCGTTCAAGTTCTATTTTGATCGAAAGACGGCAATGGTATTGCTCGATATAGAAGATGAGAATCTCGAAAACAGGATCGATCTCTGGGAAAAGATCATTTCCTTAAAGTCAATATTGCTAGAATTTTTGCCAAATGCGGTTTTTGAGGATGTCTATTTTTTAGAAAACGGTAAAGAGATATCAAGGGTTTATGTACAGCTGGATAAGAAGGTAAGTATCCACAATAAGGATACTTGGAGGGATGTCATGGAATTCTTCAATCATCACATGCGACAATTCGAAATATTCTTTGAAGAATACAAAGATGTCATCAAGACTTAGATCACCTCATAGAATACCATACAAAAATGGCTCACGGCACCAGCCAAAACGAAGAAATGCCATATCACATGATGAAAGCGCATCTTTTTGAGCGCATAAAAGATGGTGCCAAGTGTGTAAAAGATACCGCCGAGCAACATCAGTCTCAGACCTGATGATGACAACACCTCCATAACATCCCGGATATAAAAGATAATGAGCCATCCCATGGCCAAATAAAGAAACAACGATAGCTTTTCAAATCGCCCCGTAAAGAAGATCTTTAAGAACGTTCCCACGATAGCGATGATCCAAACGATCCAGAAGATGGTCCAACCAGGACCACTTTCCAAGGTTATCAATGCAACTGGTGTGTAGGTACCTGCGATCAAGTAGTAAATACTGATATGATCGATCTTCCGCCAAATTCGCTTATGTCGAATGCTGGTCACCGCATGGTAGATGGTGGATGCAGAGAACAAAATGATAATAGAAAGCGCATAGAGGAAGATACTCAAGGTACTGAAAGCAGTGCGTCCATTGTCATTGACCAATAGAAGTATCAATCCCACAACCCCCAATATTATGCCCAAGGCATGTGAAACAACATTCCATAGCTCCTCGCGCCTACTTTGTATGACATCCATAGTCCTAAGATATTTAAGGAGACAAAATTACAATTATTCCATACAAAATCGATTCCTATGAGATGATTCTCACGGCGTTGAAAAGCGAAAAAAATCGGTAAAGCGCGAGCACGAGATTTTCTTCAACTTTTCCCATACCAATTTCGCAGGTTGACAACAATTTTTTCCCGTTTAGGTGAATAATAACTACGTTTATACCATACGATTAGTTATTTGCCCCAACTGATTATACTTTTACAACGTGATTCAAAAAGTTGATCACCTAAAAACCTGCTAAAATGATTACAAGAAACATTGCCCTCTTCTGGAATCTACTTCACTTCAACATTTTTAAGCTAGAAACATTCATAGCAAAGAGCATCGTACAACCTGTGTTGGTCTTTATCAAACTAAAGGATGGTAAAGAGTACTACGAGCAGACCGATGTGAATATCGAAGAAGAAGGAATTTTAGAAGAGCTTGTAAATCCGATAGAGATGTCTAATCGCATCATCGCGGACACGGTAATGTTCTTTCTAGCCTTTATGCTACATTATGCAGCCATCAATATTTTTCTCGCAATCACTGGTGCTGCATTGAGCAAGGCAATTCTTATTGGGATCGCGGTTATTGGAGCCATTGCTTTTAACTACGAGACGCTCTACAAGGAATATCGATTTCTAGAGCATCAATCGTTGCTAAAAAAGACATCTTCGCTGCGCAAGAAGTTATATGCACTGGCCACAGCATTCTCTATATTGGGAATCTTTTTCGTCACGGCATTCAGCACCATTCTATAAAAGTATATTAGGCTCAAGTTTTCTTTCTTTTTGGCGCCACCCATATCTACGATATTGGGTCGGGCTATCACTTGTCGCTCTCTTCACTTATCCGTTCATAGGAGCTCCGACAGGTCGTTCTATCCCTGGCGCGAATACCCCTTATGATTCAATCGAAGTAGGATTTTAAAGTATGTGCGGTCTAATTCTCTAAAAAAGCCTTTTCAGTTGATTTGGCTGAGTTCCATAAAAGATACAGACTCCTTATTTACTAAATGATTTATAGTGAAGCGTACATAGCTATAAGAATTATTCATGTTTTGGGCAGAATACGCACCTTGAGTACAAGCAATATCAATGATATCCTTCTTTTTGTCGGCGAGCAGTCGCCATTATCTGATACTCATTCTCAGAAGCAGAAAAAATTCCAAAGTGAAGGAAACTCACTTTGGGAATCTACCAAATAAAAAAGACCCAACCTGTTGTCAGGTTGGGTCCTTGTAAGAAGGCGGCGACCTACTCTCCCACCATGTAGGCAGTACCATCGGCGCTGGCGGGCTTAACTGCCCTGTTCGGGATGGGAAGGGGTGAGCCCCGCCGCCATCG
>NZ_JBHTJH010000003.1:0-248482 GCF_042675645.1 Sungkyunkwania multivorans
ACATCGCAAAACTTTTTTCAAAAAATGTCGCAACGCCCTGAGAACACTAGACTTGCGCAACGAAAAAAAATCAAGGGACATCATGACGGGCCACTCAATCTTCAGGATCAACAACCTTTAACCAGTCTTTGAATTTTACAGTAGAAAACTGAAATCACTTAAAGAAATTCCATACAACCCCAAATCGGACGATAAAGTCGCGATACGGATAGTCAGGTGCTGAAAAGAAATTGTAGCCCGTGAAATTAGAGTTGAAATGCTCCGCCTTTAGAAATATCCGAGTACGCTTGATCTTGGCATTGACAAAGAAGTCGAGCCTAGGGAAATCACCGATTTCTCTTGTATCCTGAATATAAAACTCTCCAATCAATGGATTATAGGCATTCGCATAATACTTGCTAAAGTAGTTAAACGTTACGCCCGTCTGCAGGAAAAGAGCCTTTTTAAATAGCTTATTTGTATAATACAAGGAGTTTCGAGTCATCAGCTTTGGAACGTTAAGGATGTTCTCGCTTTGAGATACATTCTGATACAGAATTGTATTATCTAAAGCGAATTTCCCATAGCGAAACTCTTTTTGCAACTTTATTTTAAGATGGTTGATCGTACCGCCAAATTGTTTTGGTGCAACTACGACCGTGTCTGCTGTTGCTTGTGGTGTAAGTCCAAAGTATGCTCGGTCATCTAACACGGAATAAGCGACTGAGGCATTTAACCATTTATCAGACTTAATATCCAATGTCACGTTTTGTACTTTTTCTTTATTGAAATCATTTTCCCAATTATAGCTCGTATAATCGCTTTGATACAATAGAAAATTAAAGTTCGGAGATCTTGTGCTCGTGGAAATACTTGCAGCTACCTCTATATCATCTGAAAATTTGTATCCTGCGCCCCCTTTAAAATAGTTGCCACCGATATCACCAATAACGGTCGAGGAAGCATCGGCCATTACATTCAATCCAGCGATTTGGTGTTTCCAGCTGCCGCCTATGGCAATATCGCTATCCGATAGTTGATTTGGTTGCACAATCCCATTATTGATGATCACATCTTTAAAGAAGTAGTTATAGAAATAGTTATTAGCTTTGATCTTGACGTCACCAAATGTTTTGGTTGCATAGCTGACGCTAAGTTCGTTGAACATGGACCGTAATTGGGCTCTATCTTTTAGGTTTGTAGGAATGAAACTTTCGCCAAAATAGCCATTGGCCCTGGTCTGCTCGTATTCGTAGAACTTAGTTTCATATCGAAAGGTGTGACCGACCGCAATATTGCTATATGAATTAGCGTCCTTTTTATTCAGCAGTGCATAAGAATGATCAAAATAATATCGCTTACCATCCAACAGGCTGGTCGCATCCTGAAATCTCACTGAAAGTCTAGAACGATCAATGAACTCTTCTTCACCAGAAAGAAAATTGGTCAATGCTTGCGGAGTAAGCCCTCCATTCTCTTGATTGGTGATATCTTGCGCGGTGATATGTCCTCTGAATAGATATCTCCCATTTTTGGAATTATAACTTGCTCCAAATCTAAAGTTACCTGTGCTGGTCAATATATTCTGGTATTTTCCCAAAGACCGAAGGCCTTTATACGCCAAAAAAACATTTAACTGTCTTGAGGTGTTCATGGTGATCAATGCATCTAGCATTTGACCTTGCTCAAACGCAGACTTATACATTACCTCGGTGGTAACGGTAGGCACTTCAAAATAGGAGATATCTTCCACCTCCATATAATTAAAATGCTTGGCAGTCATCCCGATATTTGGATATTGTTTCACTTCGTCAAAATCGTACGCTAAGGTATTATAGGTCTGCCCAATATTTGAAAATCGTAAAAGTCCAAAATTATCTTTCCTTAAATAATTGTGCTTATAGTGCTTCCTAATTGTGAGAGCGGTATCGATATACGTTGTATCTCTACTATGGCTGATGATCTTGTAGTCCTTTATACTAAGTGAATCTGTCGCATTCGGCTCTTTAAAAGCTGGTCTCAGGCTTTTTCTAATAGAATCCTTAGGAATATCTTGTTGTTGTCTATTTTGAGCATTTGCCAATACTCCAGAGAGAAAAAGTAATACAACTAGTTTTTTCATTTAAACCTAAACGCTATTTATTCGCCGAAAATTATACATCACAAATCATTCCAAAAGGTGAAGCTTACTGATATCATTTAAGATCTTTGGCCATTAAACTAAACTACACTATTTCATCTGTGTTCAATTTGAATAGCACTCGATATTATTTTGGGGATAAAGGTATGTTTTTTGAAAGAAAATATTCTTTTCCGATACAGAATAAAAAAGCCTCCGCTGTACGGAGGCTTTCTTTTATATAATTACCAATACGTGATACTGACTAGTATCCTGGATTTTGCTCCAAGGTACCTTCACTTAAATCAACTTGGTTTACAGGAATCGGGAAAATAACTTTGTTAGCACCGGGAGCAGACTCTGCCACATTGGCCATACCTGGTCTTCTTAAATTATCTCCATTTCTCAAAAGGTCCATTCTTCTATGCCCTTCGAAACAAAGTTCCTTTCTTCTCTCATTAAGGATATCATCCAAAGTAACAGATGTCAAGTCTGCAAGACCTGCACGCGCTCTTAAGCGATTGATATCATTCAAGGGTGTATCACCTGTTGTAGTACCACCTCTAAAGTTAGCCTCTGCTCTTGTTAAATACATCTCTGTAATTCGAAGCACAGGTGCATTGTCTGCATTGGTAACACCATCAGGGTACTTGCTAGAGAATATTCTCCCAGCGTTTTGCTGTGCATCTGTTCCTGTTTGTGTTAAGGTGCTAAATCTTAAATCTCCTGGCTCTGCATTGAACGCAGCGATCAAATTATCAGAGAAAGGAGCATCACCTCTACCTTCTGGTACTGGGTTAGATAGACCTGAGAAACCTTGACCACTGTCCTGACCATCAGCCGCTGTATTTACCAAAGTGAATAAAAACTCTCTGTCTTGCGTGTTATAGAAAGTGTAATCTGTAGCTAAGGCATAAGCTGAGTTATTGATCACATCGTTCGCCAAGCCAGCAGCCTGCGACCATTTTTCTTGATACAAATACAATCTAGCAAGCAACCCTTGTGCTGCTCCTAATGTAGCAACTGAATTATCGGTATCATCTAAAAACATGATAGCATCTAATAGGTCTTGCTCTATCTGCGCTTGCACCTCATTAAGCGTAGCTCTTGGAGGATTTGTCACATTCCCATCAAAAGGCTCTAAAACCAATGGAACCGCGAGATTTGTACCTCCAGAAACCTGAAGTGGTTGAGCAAACCAATTTGACATGTTAAAGTATACTAATGCCCTGATAAACTTAGCTTGAGCCACCACATTGTTCTTTTCGGCATCCGTGAAATTAGGATCTGCCACTGTTGGAACATTTTTAATGACCAGGTTGGCAGTACCAATGGTTTCGTAATTATCATCCCACATACCTGATATAGAGGTATTATCTGAAAGGGTTGAATAATCTCTCACCTCTTGAAATGTTGGGAAAGACCCTTCAAAGTCGATATTATCGGCTTGCCAGTCCCCTGCCAACTGCCAAGTTCCGTTCAATACATCGTCTTGCTGGGCGGCACTATAAGCACCAGCCAAAACTCCACGAGCAAGCGTCTCATTAGAAAACGCAACATCCTGGGTAAGTTGGTCTTGTGGAGCGATATCTAAATCAGAATCACAAGATAAAAAAGTGAAACCTGACAATAAAGCCGCTATTATAAATTTATTTTTTTTCATATCCTATAATTAGTTTTGAATTAGAATGATAAACGAGCTCCAAGTACAAATGTCTTTGATTGCGGAGGCGTAAAGAACGTTTCTCCTTGACGACCGTTGTTGCTTGAGTCAGTTACCTCAGGATCGATTCCTTCTAAATCGTCTCCTTTAATTGTCCAAACATTGCTTGCAGTTGCATAGAGTCTAACTCCATTGATGAAACCTAATTTGGACGTCACACTTGCAGGAAGATTATATCCCAGTGTAATATTCTTAAGTCTCGCAAAAGAACCATCTTTCAACTGTTGCGTTGATCTTTGGTTGAAAGTTGCAAAAGTTGGGCTGCTGAAAGAAGGCAAGAAAGCTTCGTCACCTGGGTTTTCCCAAACATCCAACAAGGCCGTTCTTTTGTTAAAGAATCCATTAGGATTGTCTGTAAACCTTAAACCAGATACATAGATATCATTTCCAACACTAAAGTTGAAGAAGAAATTCAGGTCGAAGTTCTTATATCTAAATGTATTTCTGAAACCACCTACGAAATCTGGATTCGCGTCACCTGCGATCACACGGTCTGCAGATGTAGGAGTTGTTGTTGGATTACCGTCGATATCTAACCATTCAGCATCACCAGTTTGAGGATTTACCCCATTGTAGCGAATTAAATAGAAGCTGTTTACCGAGTTTCCTTCGATTGCTCTCTGCGAAGTTGTTGCAGCAACGAATCTTCTTCCCTGTGCATCTAGGTTAGCACCTGGCAAAGACAATACTTCATTTTCATTGATACCCAGATTCAAAGATGTTGTCCATTCGAAATCTTGCGTTTGAACGTTCACAGTGGTCAAATCAATATCCCAACCTCTGTTCTCCATATCACCAACGTTGTCGATGATCGAGTTAAGACCGCCATTCGTTTGAAGAATTGGTACGTTAAGAATCAAGTCACTTGTTCTTTTGTTGTAATAGTCAACGTTTAAGCTAATCCTATTGTCTAAGAAACCTGCCTCAAATCCAATATTATAAGATTCTGAACGCTCCCATCTCAAATTAGGGTTGGCAGCTGCAAGCTGTCTAAGTCCAGATATCCCATTATAGTTAGAGATGTTACCTCCTTGAAAACTTTCCAAAGACGCGAAATCTCCAATTCTATCGTTACCAGCCGTACCATAGTTACCTCTGAACTTTAATGTGCTGATCCAATCTACGTTATCCATAAAACTTTCTTCAGATACTAACCAAGCACCACCAGCAGACCAGAACGTACCAAATCTATTGTTAAATCCAAATCTTGAAGAACCATCTCTTCTGATCGAACCTTCTACAATATATTTTCCGTCGTACGCATAGTTTGCACGTGCGAAGTATCCAACAAGTCGACTGTTTGTGAACGTGTTGTTTGTTGTACCAGGAGTAGATGCAGAAATTGTGTTGATCTGTTCATCTGATAAGAATCCTGTAGCAGTCACAGTAATTGCTCTAACCTCGGTCTGCTCGTAAGACATACCAGCAACCGCCGTAATGTCGTGAACATCAGCAAATGTTCTATTGAAGTTCAATGAGTTTGTAAAAACAAACTTGTTTTGTTGATTTACGATATCTGAAGCAAAACCTCCAGGCGAGTTGATCTCAAATGATCTTTGGAATTCTTCCAAAACCAAACGGTCAATACCAAAGTCGGATCTAAAGTTCAAGCCATCGGCTAATTTGATCTCACCAAAGATATTCCCTGTAGTTCTGAAACTGTTGGCATCATTGATATCCAATGCCTCAATTGCAAGAACGTTGGCAATGAATCCTGTATTCACAAAATTTCCATCGGCATCAAATGCTTCTACCCATGGAGTTTGCAAGTACGCAGAGGTAAAAGGTGCAAACGTAGAGTTTTCAGCACCAACTCTGTCGTTACGAGTTTCACCAACACTCAAGTTCACTCCTAATCGCAACCAGTCGTTCGCATCATGCGTTAAGTTTACTCTCGCGTTTAATCTATTTAGATTGTTACCAATGATGAATCCTTCTTGGTCTTTGTAGGTTGCCCCAACAAAGAAGGTTGTCTTTTCACTACCACCAGTAACACTCACATTAACATCCTTAGAGAAACCTGTTCTTGAGATGTTCTCTGCCCAATCGAAACCTCCTTGTGGAAGCACATCAACTGATGGAGCAGAACCTCTATCAACGATAAATTGTCTGAATTGGTCAGCATTCATCATCTCAAACTCATCAGTACTCTGACTCCATGAAGTGCTTACATCTAGTGTAACTTTGGTATCTTGATTCTTCTTACCAGACTTTGTGGTAATCAAAACCACACCATTCGCACCCCTAGAACCGTATACTGCAGTTGCAGCCGCATCCTTCAAAACCGTGAATGTTTCAATATCGTTCGGGTTAAGGTCTCCCAGCGGGTTTAGTGCCTGACCACCTTGACCAGCAGTCACCAATGCATCGTTCAACGGAACACCATCGATTACAAACAAAGGTCTACCTCCAGAAGAAATAGAAGCTACACCACGAATTTTAATTACTGGCGCAGCACCTAAGATACCCGAAGAATTCACCACTTGTACCCCAGAAGCTTGTCCTTGAAGTAATTCTTGTGGAGAAACTGCCGGGATATCGGCGATATTCTCATTACTTACCACAGATAAACTCTGTACAAGCTTTTTCCTACTCTGTTGACCATAAGCAATAACAACCACCTCTTCAAGCTCATTATCTGGAGCCAGAGAGACGTTGATAGTGCTGGATGCTCCAACAGCTACTTTCTGAGTAGCATACCCTACGTAGCTAAACTCAAGAGTCTGACCTTCACTAGCGTTGACAGAATACTTTCCGTCAAAATCTGTACTCACACCCTGTGAAGTACCAGAAACAAGTACTGTAGCTCCTGGTAAAGGTAAACCAGCATCATCTGTAACAGTACCTGTAATCGTTTTCTCTTGTGCAAGAGATAATTGAAATACAAACGCCATAACGAGCGTAAGCATCCAAGTAAACTTTGATCTCATATTAACATTATTTGAATTAGTCCAGCAGCAAACTTCTTAATAATTTCTTAATAATACAAGTATTTCAGTAGCTGCAAATGTTAAATGCTGAATTTAATGTAAAAATACCTCCTTTCTTTTAGCATCTAAACAATTGATTAGATGTTGTTTTACGATAACGGTTGCGCTAAAATGTTAATTTTGCTAAAAACTTTAACATTCATGCTACTCCCATACCTAAAGAATGTCGCTGAAGCTGGGACAGATGAGGCCGGTCGTGGTTGTCTTGCAGGTCCTGTCACGGCATCGGCGGTTATTTTACCTAAAGATTTCAAACACCATGTGCTCAACGATTCCAAACAACTTACCAAAAACAAACGCGCTTCTCTTCGACCGTTTATCGAGGCACATGCGATTTCCTTTGGTATTGCCCACATATTTCCCGAAAAAATTGACGAGATAAACATTTTGAACGCTTCGATATTGGCAATGCACAATGCAATCGATGGTCTTAGCGAACCTTTGAATCATATCATCGTAGATGGAAACAAGTTTAAACCGTATAAAGAAGTCCCCCACCAATGCATCGTTAAAGGGGATAGCAAGTTTTTGAGCATCGCCGCAGCTTCTGTCCTTGCAAAGACCTACCGCGATGCCTATATGGAGAAAATACATGAAGAATTTCCTATGTACAACTGGAAAAAGAACAAGGGATACCCTACCAAAGAGCACCGAGCGGCGATCAAGAAATACGGCATCACAAAGTATCACAGAAAAAGTTTTCGCTTATTGCCTGAACAATTAAGCCTGAATTTTTGAGTTTATTATTTTTGCAGCAATATATCCAATGAAATACATGAGAAGCATTCTTGCAATTGCCTTGACCTTATTCGTACTAAGTTGTAAAAGTGAACGAAAGCAAATTGACGACCTTAGCAACTTTGCCCCTCATAATTCTTCGATCATCCTAAGTATTGCCAACAATGAAGCATTTCAAAGAGACCTAAAAAACAATGACTTTCTGAACATGATAGAAGGGCTGCCCGAGACCAAAGATGTGGTAGAAAAACTGACGGATATCACGACCTTAAATCCAAAGAGCGAATCATTGCTCTGTTTTGTTGAAGTGGGCAAGAATAATTTTGAATACAGTTTCATCACAAAGAGCCATCCTGAACTTGTTAAGTCGGATACCTTAGCGAATGTCACTTCCTTCAATTACAACAACACCCCAGTGAAGGAAAAACGGTACGATGGATCAGGTAGTCAAAGCTTCCAGACAACTCTAGATAGCATTTTTATTCAATCTTCTTCCAGATTAATCATTGAGAACACCATCAGGACCTTCCATTCTGCTTCGGAAGTGGATCATACATTCTTAAAGAATGCTCTAGAGACCTTCGACCCTCAAAAACAAAACGCAATTTTCATCGATGATAAGAAGGCGGCGGCTGTTTTTAAAAAGTCGATGCCCTCATTTGATAAGTTCTTAATGGGCGCGGACTTTGCATCGTGGGTCAACTTGGAAATAGGATTGGATCAAAACGCGATCCGATTGGATGGTATTGCGTTTGCCAACGATTCGCTACCCAAAATTTTGAATATTCTCAAAAATACCAATGCTTTAGAGAATACCTCACCAAAGATCACACCGATCTCAGCAGACGCAGTTATCAGCTTTACCTATGACGATTGGGAGACCCTAAGTGCCAATTTACATCTTTACGATCAAAGGACCTATGCCCAGAAAAGGGAGTTTGACAATGACCTTTTCTCTTCTATAAGCGAAGTTTCTATTATCTATGATAAAAATGAGAAGGTTGCTGCACTGCGCGCTTACGATATTATAACGACCACGGAAGCGCTTGGCGTAAAGGAACAACCAGCCAGCACTTTTAGGGATATCGAGATTTTCTCAACAGCAAATAAGGAAGTGCTTAATAAAAATCTTTATCCCCTTATAGAAGACACAACGGTATCCTTCTATGCCGCTATCGGGGACCATCTGTTGTTTTCAAATTCCCAAGCAGCTTTAGAAAACATCATCGCCAACTATCAAAGCAACAACACCTTAGCGCAAAGCAAGAGCTTTAAAGACCTCTCTATTGCTATGAGTGACGCTTCGTCCATCTTGATGATCGGAATAAATCCTGGCTTTAAAGAATTGCTGGCAGACCATATGAATGAGCAAAGTGCAGAAAAGCTTCGGGACATCGATTTGAGGAATTATCCTATGCTGGCATTTCAAATCGTACAAGAAAAAGGATATGCGCATGTTCATGGTGTGATCAAAAGGAATCGCCCACAAACCAATAAGAATACAGTCTCCCAAATTGCCAGCATCACTCTGGATGCCGATCTGGGCATCTCACCTCAATTCGTTATGAATCATAGGACCAAGGAGCGAGAAATTGTGATTCAGGATGTAGAAAACAATCTTTATCTCATTTCAAATCAAGGCGACGTTCTTTGGAAAAAGAAACTCGATGGAAGGATCATTGGGACTATTTCACAGGTGGACCTTTACCGAAATGGCCGACTTCAGTTAGCATTTACTACCGATCGATCTTTTATGGTGTTGGACAGAAACGGAAAGGTGGTCCCTCCCTTCGATGTCAAGTATGATAAAAAGGTGACACAGCCACTGGCGGTCTTCGATTATGAAAACAATAAGGATTACCGATTCGTGGTCACCACGGGAAAAAGGATTTGGATGTACAATAGAAAAAGGGAGGCCGTCGGTGGATTTACATTTAAGAATGCAAAAAATCAGCCACTTTTTGCTCCCAAACATCTAAGAATAAAAGGCAAAGATTATATTGTGATCGCAGAGGAAGGCGGAAAGTTAAATATTTTGGACCGTCGTGGAAAGACAAGAGTGCCTGTAGCAGAGAAGATCGATTTTTCGGATAATGAAATCTACCTCTATGAGAATACCTTCATGACCACAAACAAAAATGGACAGTTGGTACAGATAGACACCAACGGCAAGATGTCCAAGCGAGGTCTGAATTTGGAAGAACAACATTTTGTGACCTCTACGAGTAAGACGTTGGTCACCCTTTCTGAAAATCTATTGACCATTAAAGGTAAAAAGGTTGAATTGGATTATGGGATATACACCAGGCCAGAGGTGTTTTACATCAGCAATAAGATATACGTTTCAACAACAGACACTCAGAGCAAGAAAGTGTATCTCTTTGATAGCAACGCCAAAACAATCGCTAATTTTCCAATTTACGGACGCGGTGAGATAGATCTGGAGAACATCGATAAAGACCAGCAGTTAGAATGCGTTGTAAAAGGAGAAAGAAACTCCATCCTCCTATATCAAATTAATTAGATGCTCTTAGACATTTGATTCTTTGGTATGAGCGACCATGGCATTAGTTGGCTCTTATCATCTCTGCGTCGAATTGATCGGCGAAATGTTTCAGCAGTTTTTCCTTTACCTCGTTTACTGAGATATGTTTCATGCTCAACTCAACATTCAAGGATGTCACCGCCTTGCCTTTGATGCCACAAGGAACAATATTGTCGAAATATCCTAAGTCGGCATTTACATTTAGGGCAAATCCATGCATCGTGACCCATCGAGATGCTTTGACCCCCATGGCACATATCTTTCGGGCGAAGGGCGTCCCTACATCCAACCAAACGCCGGTCTCCCCTTTGCTTCTTGTACAACTAAGACCATACTCTGACAAGGTTAAAATGACAACCTCCTCCAATAACCGCAGGTACTTATGTATATCGGTAAAAAAATTTTCAAGATCCAAAATGGGATAGCCCACTATTTGACCGGGGCCATGATAGGTAATATCACCTCCCCTATTTATTTTATAAAAGGTCGCTCCTTTTTCAATTAATTGCTGCTCATTAAGAAGTAAATTTCTGATGTCCCCACTTTTACCAAGTGTATATACATGTGGGTGCTCTACAAACAATAAATGATTCTTGGTGACATCATTTCTTTCGTTGCGTCGATTTGAGACCTTGGTATCTACGATATTTTTGAACAAACGCTCTTGATGATCCCAAGTCTCCTTATAGTCTTTAGTGCCTAAGTCTAGGAGTTCAATCTTCTTATTCATTGGGACAAATATAAGAACATGACGGTTAACACACTAAAATCGGCGATTCACAACAAAAATTATTCGTGGCGCCCTATTATTTATATATTGAGACCTGTTTATACTGAAGATTACGCATTTCATCTATTAATCGAAAAAAAATGCAATTAACCGATAAAAATTGTGAGCGATGAAGATAATAACCAATTTTGACCAAAATAAATGCCCCAAACATATGGACAATTTATACACTTTACTCGACAAAACATTTAATAGCAAATTCTTAAAGCTAATTTTCTTAATTAGTGGTTGCACGCTATTTTTCCACAATACATCTTATGCACAGATAAATGCAGAAGAAACCACCCAAGCGGCTGATGGTGATAATGATATCATCGCGAATCAAGCGGGTGGAGACAATGACATTATCGCAACATCTTTTGCAGCGTTCAAGCAACAACAAACGCTTGCAGTTGACAACAAAGACAACAGAGATGTCCAGCGAATAGAAGTGTACAGCTTGTATGGCGAACTGGTAACGACTTACACGCCAACAATGGGAGAAGCAACTTCAGGCTTGTTTACCCTCTCACTCGGAGCATTCAGCGAGTCGACAGTAGTAGTGAAGATATTCACTGAAGAGAGTGTGATCGTCACTAAGATGACAGTAGAATAGAACGATAACGTCCATTCAACATAAAGATAAACCCCCGCAAAACGCGGGGGTTTTTTATTAGATATCACAGGATGTATTGTATTCCTTTATGTATGGTTCTTTGCATACCTATTGGCAGTAGTTTTCAAAATTCAATCACCTGTTTGTGCGTTTGCTCAACCCCCAATAGCCCTTTTTTGAATACTTATCAAACTCATTAGCGATTTCATAAGTAGATTCCTAATGGCGATTTTGAATGGTAAATATCTAGTATGACCGCAAAAAAGATAATGTATACATCAATCCTTGGTAATCATCTAGGTGAACGAGGTTCAATTGGGTATAAAAAAAAGCGCCCACGGCGCTTTTGAATCATTTTTTGGCTCGATAAGATCTACGCTTTTTTTGTATGCGCGCCTTACGACGATTCCATTTTTCCTTCCAAAGCTCATACTGACCTTCCTTTAAAATATCTCTCATCGCTCCTTGATAAGCGATATCGCTATTCAAATTCTGCATTAGTCTCTCATAGACCTCTGCATCATTCAATTGTTTTTCCGCATCTCTTCGGTCTTTTGCATCTTCTGCCCTCTTTCTTTTTTGGATGATCCTTTCTTCATTCAATTTAAAAACTTTCTTCTCCTGTTCATCACTAAGCTCCAGATCTAGCACCATCCGCTTGGTCTTAAGGTTTGCCGCCTGTTCTGGAGTGAGATTGTCCAAAAATTTTTTATGATGGTGTGGTTGACGCACATCTTCATGTACTGCCATCCTTTCTGGTCCGTTGCGCCCAACTTGTTGTGCGAAAAGGCTTGAGCCTGCAACGAGCAGCCCAACTAAAATTACTTTTTTCATTTCTATTAAGTTTTAACGTTTATTTTTAGACCTCACTGCTCCATGATAGTTTAATCGAAGAAGCCACTACAAATGTTAAATAAGTGTGAACTCCTGTAACAAATCTCTTCGGTCCTCGTACTTATTTATATAGCAAAGGAATAATTGTACTTACTTTTATATAGAATTTGAACAATTATTTGATTTAGTCCACGAAGCGTTACTTGTAGAAGTAGCGCTTTTTTTTTCCATATCTCACCTCAAATAGTTGGTTGTAAGGGTAAAAACACCCATGCGAAACCAACATTTCCCTCTACTTCAACGACAACTTTCATCATAAGTTTGTCCCAGAATAGATCAATGACCAACCAATACAATACAGAGAATGGCTAGCAATGCACACATCGTAGCGTCTTTCGAAGTCGCCGCCGGGTATAAAACAACCGCCACATTCAATGGAATAAGAGTAAAGGCACAAGGATATTTGGCATGCCACGGAAAAGATCGTACGCCCAGTGTGTATTTTTTGCAACGCAACACTGCAAAACCAACCCCGCTTTACGAGACGGACACAAAGCGGGGGCCATCTTTGTTCGGACCACCGTATCTACATTCCGCTATCCCTTTACAACAAATCAAGAAATGTTTACTTCTAAAAATGACTAAAAGCCCGAGTGAATTCATCTAAGAGCCACCAAAGCATCGCATAATTTTTTTCATAAATAGTTTGAGTTAGTTAGTTTAGTTAGTTGATGAACCGCCTCCATTCCAGAGGTGGTTTTTCAATGATAGAATTGATATGATCACGAAAGACCGACGCAGTAGTTTGATATCCCCGCGCCTAATGGCATTTCAATCGGATAAGAACAGAATTTAGGAAGGAGAAACCATTGGCCCGAAAAGCACGCTGCCATTACTATCGGAAGAAAAGTTCCTAGATGCGATGTGGACGGCACTTCTTGTGACGTTATTCTCATTTGAGATCTACAAGTTCCAATGTCGTGGTATAGATATCGGCGCCAAGCATCTTTGCCTTTAGCCATGCGTAGAAACTCATCACAAAAATATCTTCGTACTCCCTGGTCTTCCAGTCAAAGGCCTCTTCGACCTCTTTGATAAATTCATTGCTACGTACGATTTCGGGCTGATGATATACTTTTTTGACAAATCCCAAAAATATGAGTACACGCTCCTGCCCTATTTGTTTTAGGTACTTCGCGTATTTTCTTTGAAAGCTAACCAATCGAGCATCCACATAGTCTATATTTTCAAGCTCTATATGCAAAAGGATCTCCACCAAGTTCTTTTGAATTACCCATTCCACCCCAGCTTTTTCCTCTAGCCAAGTATCGGTATGGTATATTTTTGATAGTATTTGCAAAGCCTCCTTGAATGCTCTTTGCTGAAAGTAGATGACCATTGCTGCCAACTTGATATCGAGCTGTGTCTCAATATCGTCTACCTTCTTAAAAATAAATGGTAGAAGTGTCTCCATGGCCTTTTTTGGTTTCCCTGAATAGTTCAATGATAGCGCGAACAAACATCTATATTTCAATTCAAAAGCTTTGAAATAGCGCCTACGCTGCTGTTGCATTACCTCATTCATACTATCTAGGTAGATCAAGGCCTGATCAAATCTCTTGTTCCTGAAGAAACTATTGGCTACGAAGTACAATATTTGAATATGATAATATACCTGAGCGTCGGCCTGGATATCCTCTCTCTTTATCTGTTGATACTTTTCGAGTAAAAACCGGTCCAAGGCATAATAATCTTTGGTTACAAAAGCTGCGGTATTGGCCAATTGCGCCAATTGATATAAGGATTTATAGGTAAGGGCGTCATCTAACGAAATATTGTACTCCTCAAACCTTGTCGCCATCTCTTGTTGCAGGTGAACTACTTTACCTTTGTATATCACTTGTGAAAATAGCTTTCTAAGCGAGGCATATACGAGGTTCAACTGTTCCTCCTGCCCAAGTTTTATGCGATTCCTATTGAACCTTGTGACGAGTTGCTCTAAGGGCTCTGAATCATCGAGGAAGGCATATTGTATCTTGGTCTGATAGATTTCATGAAGTAAGCCAAACGCTTGTATTGCCGCGGCTTTTCGCTCGGTTTTCGCCAACGACCTCAAGGCCGTTCTATATTGTTTTTGCTTGAAGAAATATTGTGAAGCTATCAATTCTTTTCGAAGCTGCCACTCCTCGGAGTTTTCTTCGGCCAAGGCCTTGTTAGCAACAAAGTCCAATAAGGAACTATAAAGTCTTTTTCGCAAGGCATGATAGGATGCTCTCGACTGATTTGGGTAGAGCTTTTCCAAAATCACATCCTTGGATTCTTGCCGTGCCAATAATTTGAACAATTCGATGTTTTTCGTATCTCTCCGCTTGTTCCTTTGCTGAAGATATCTAACAAATGTCTGCTTATCTTCTTTAGAAAATCCGTCAACAATCGTATTGAGATCAATCATTTAATCGTCATTTATATTTTTTAATATAGTCTATTTTATTGGTTATTTTAATATTTATATCATTTTGTATCGTCTGTTTTATACTAAAAATGATTTCGGTAAGATCTTCTGTGACTGCATCTTTGCCTTGTAATTCTTAAATGACTATTACAATGAATCAACAGACATCAATGAGACCTAAAAGTCTCATGGAAAAGGATCTTTTAGAAGGATCTCCTTCCAAAAAAGAAGAAAAAAAGAAAGAAACAGTAATGCCACGTCCAACTCCCGCCTTTATTGGAGCATCTTGGCTGGCATTACTCACCGGAATGGTCGCTTATTGTATTGGTCTCTGGAATGCCGATATGGAACTGAACGAAAAAGGGTACTACTTCACCATTCTGCTATTTGGCCTATTCTCAGTGATCTCCGTACAAAAATCAGTACGTGACAAGCAAGAGGGACTTAAGGTGACCGATATGTATTATGGCATTAGCTGGTTCACCACCATTGCAGCCATGCTATTATTGGTCATCGGATTATGGAACGCCAGCTTATGGCCAAGTGAAAAAGGATTTTATGCGATGTCCTTTATACTAAGCATCTTTGCGGCGGTTGCCGTACAGAAAAACACTAGGGATCTTCAATTGTTTGAGAAGGAAGATGTCTAAAAAAGATGTTGGTTGGTTCTTCCCGTGATTCATCTAATTTGATGGGTTGCGGGATTTCCAGCCAAGATATGATTTCATATCTTTAATTGAAACAACGACCATTATGAACTCTAAACTTCAAAGGGACCTCGATGAATTATTGGATAAGAATATAATTACCGCCGAGGTTTCTCACAATATACGATCATACTACGCGACGAAAGCAGCCGATAGACCAAATCGCCTATTTACTATTTTTGGCGTTTTTGGTGCTTTGCTCGTTGGTCTGGGTATCATTTTGATCTTAGCCCACAATTGGGATGACTTTTCTAAAACCACCAAGACCATTTGGGCGTTTGCCCCACTATTGATAGGACAGGGGTTGACTGGATTTTCTCTTTTCAAAGATAAAAGCGCAACTTGGAAGGAAGCCTCGGGTACATTTTTGTTCTTTGCAGTTGGTGCCAGCCTATCCTTGGTAAGTCAGATCTACAATATCCCTGGGGAGATGAGTTCTTTTTTGCTCACTTGGATACTGCTTTGTGCCCCTCTGATCTATTTGCTCAAATCACACGCGCTGGCGCTACTACATCTTGTTTTTATCACGGCATATGCCTGCACCCTAGGGTATTTTGATGGAGATAAGACCCCTTGGCTCTATATTCCGTTGTTCGGGATGTTACTACCCTATTATCTCCAACTGATCAAAAACAATGAAGATGGTAATATCACGTCGATATTTCACTGGCTACTTCCAATTAGCATCACCATTTCTTTGGGTGCCTTTGTCGTTGGGCATGATACCATTGGATTTCTAATGTACGTGGCATTATATGGTCTATGCTACAATCTCGGTCAGCTCCCCTTATTTACAGATAAGAAACTAAGGACCAATGGCTATCTAATTGTTGGGTCGCTAGGTATGATATTCTTATTGGTCATGGTAAGTTTTAGATGGTTTTGGGAAGATATACCCGAGTCTTTCAACTATTCACCTCAAGACAGCCTGATCACCGCTATGCTTTTGCTATCAGGCGTTGGAGTGTTGATATTCCTATTCAACAAAAAAGTCTTGAAAGGATTCAACTTATTCCAGTACGCCTTTTTGATCTTCGCTGCCATCTTCTTTACCAAAGCGCTCGGCGATATACTTCCGATGGTCTTGACCAACCTGCTCGTATTTGCCTTAGGAATTTATGCCATACGGATCGGTTCAAAAAAGCATCATTTTGGGATACTAAATTATGGGCTCATTATCATCACGGTACTCATCGCTTGTAGATTCTTTGATACAAACATCGATTTTGTCATACGCGGTGTCTTATTCTTGTTGCTCGGTGTGGGATTCTTTTTAGCAAATTATCTAATGCTGAAACAGCAATCTAAAAATTCTTAAATTCTTTGATATGAAAAAAGCGTTCGCCATAACAACATTCACCCTCCTACTTATTGCTCAGTGGCTAGTGCCGGGCAATATGATCTACTTACAAGAGCGTGCGATCATAGCGGGTACTCCCTATAAATTTAGAACACAGCCTATTGACCCTTCCGACCCATTTAGAGGAAAGTACATCACTTTGAATTACGAACTTCGTTCTTTTGAAACAAAGGACACCGTAAATCGGAATAAGGATATCTACGTGTATCTAGAAAAGGATAGTCTTGGGTTTGCAAAAGTGAGTGCCATCAGTGAAAAACCCTTGGATTTGGACAATGATTTTGTTATGGCCAAAGCCACGGGATATTATTCTGGAAAGCAAAATTTTAGGCTTCCCTTTGATCGTTTCTACATGGAAGAAAGCAAAGCCTATGATGCCGAATTAGCCGTACGCAGAACACAGTTCGACTCGCTACCCAACAATTGCTACGCGCTGGTCTATGTTGAAGGAGCTACTGCAGTACTCACCGATGTGCTTATCGATGACATTTCCATAAAAGAATTTGTAGAAAAAGAGTGAGGAACTGAAAAAGACGAGTTAACTAACCGAAATCACCATTTAACTCATTATTGGTTGAAAAACTTAGGATTCAAAGGTAGCTTTAGGTTCACTAAATTCTAAAGCAAACAGTTATGAAAACAAAAGTTATCACTGCCACCAGCATCATCCTGCTGGCTCTAGCAGTTACCGTCGTCTTCTTGAATCGAAGCACAGAGCTCAAAGCTCCAGTTGCGCATAGCATGGAACCCGAGAAAGGTTGTGTCTTTATGACCACCTTTGGTGAACAGTCTTCTGAAGGATATGCCATCTTTAAGTCTGATGCAGCTATTATTACGGCCATTGACAAAGGTCTAGACTGGTTATCCCAATCGCAGCAACCCAATGGTGGATGGGGAGCCGGCCTGCATTCTATGCAGCATCAAATGGACCCCCACAGTGTAAAGACCGATCCTGCTACAACTGCCATGGTAGCCATGGCCATTCTAAGAAGTGGAAGCACTTTGAAAGACGGTCAATATTCATCTTCATTAAATAAAGCATTGAACTACTTACTCTTAGCCGTAGAAAGTACTTCAAAGGACGACCCCTACATCACCACGAATAGAGGAACACAGATACAATCGAAACTCGGCGAGCATATAGATGCGGTCCTAACAATGCAATTCTTTTCGAACTTGTTGAACCACGAGCTCAATGATGATAAAAAACGTCGTATCGAAAGGGCCCTGGACATCTGTGTCTCTAAAGTCCAAATGGCTACAGATGACCAAGGGAAGGTTAAAAACGCTGGATGGGCAGGGGTGCTACAATCGGGATTTGCTACCAACGCCCTAGAGTCAGCAGAGGCAGTAGGTGCCAATGTAGACAAAAAGATCCTCGAGAAACAGCGAGCCTATCAAAAAGGTAATGTGGACGAACAAACAGGCGATGTAAAAACTTCGGATGGTGCTGGTATTATGTTATATTCCGTTAGTAGTTCTGTACGGGCAACAGCCAAAGAAGCCAGGGAGGCCGAAGAGCAACTGAACAAAGCCAAAGAGGAAGGAATCATAGCCGTGGAAGAAATTGTGACACCACAAGCGCTTGAGCGGATCGGTTTTGATGCTGATAAGGCGAAGAAGTACAGCGCTTCTTACGGCGTATATAATGCGGCTAAAGAACAGGCGCAGCGCGATGATGTAATGACAGGTTTTGGAAATAACGGAGGAGAAGAATTCTTGAGCTACCTACAAACGGGTGAATCACTTTTGGTAAACAAGGACAATGATTGGAAGACCTGGTATGATAAGATATCGGGAAGAATTGTAAAGATCCAAAACAAGGATGGTAGTTGGAATGGCCATCATTGCATTACAAGTCCCGTGTTCTGCACGGCCACGAGCTTGATGATCCTTACAGTAGAGAACGACATCGATTGGCTGACAAAATTGGGAGAAAACACCAAAATCTAAAGGTAAGGAGGATCAGAATTTTAAAAATGTGCATCGCTATTAAACGAAGAGCGCCTCGGATAATTGAGGCGCTCTTTGTTTAAACATCAAATCGATGTAGAACTTCTATTTCTTATTTTCCGAAACTAATGGTGCAACTCTGAGATCGGCCAAACCATTTAACTCTATTCCTGGAGGCCAAATTGTATATGTGATCGCGCAGCATCCTCGGAATGAATCCAAGTAGCGCTGCGACAAGTTTCCATTTTGGTATTTTGGAGACTATGCGCAGAAAGCCATCCGAATGCGTATGTGGACCTTCCTCATCGATCAGAATCACCGTTTCCAATCGTTTGGTAGGATAGCCATATCCTTTGAGTAGATCCTGACCTTTTGGGGATTGGAACGGAATAAAATGAAATTGGTCTGTAGGGGCAAAACGCATCAGCCATCCAACGACCCCATTACATAGATTACACTCACCATCAAATATCACGGTACTTTTCTTTATCGATTTTTCCATCTGGTTTTTATTATATCGCATCTGGAAGAAGTAGTCGGTATCCATCAGGATTCATTTCGTGAAAGCACAAAAAAAGAAAAGCCTCTCGTCCGAGAGGCTTTCGCTAGAAAAATAAAATACGATTACTTTCTACATTCAGAATACATGTCTGCTACTTTTACTAGGTCTTCATAGGTGTTCTTAAACTCCCCATCTCTCAGACGAGTTTTAAGGTCCTTACACTTTCCTAGAACATCAGCCAATTTCTTATTAAAATCGAGTGTAGACATGGAAGTCTTTAATTTGTGGCCTTTATCTTCTTTATTTAACTTGATCACGTAACCTCCATCGCTGGTAAGGTTTTGATAGATAGTAACCTTCTCGGTCTTATGGTTGACCAAATAGAATTTAGCATTGCTCCCGAAGCTCAATGCAGTCGCATCTAGCAAGCTCTGCTTTATCTTGAACCCTTCATAGCAATCATTGGTCTCGGAGATACAGAAGGCCACCTCATCCTTTGGCTTGAAGGTCTTGGTCTTTTCTTTTCCTTTCTTTTCGTATCTAACTTCGACTTCCTTGGCATAGTCCGTACTTGGTTCTTCGACAGTGACTCCTTTGTCCATATCGAGAACTTTTTTGGTCTTGGTTCCGCCAAATTCGATAGTGATCTTACCCTCTAGAATTTTCTTTCCTTTATCATCTAGAACATATCCGGGCTTTGCGATGATATTATACTTTTCTAATTCTTCTCTTGAGGTTTCTTCTCCCCCATCTGCCAAAGCGCTTCCGCTTCCAGTGCTCTTTACCTCGCTGTAGTTAAGCTCGATATCTTTTCGGTTGCCATTTTCGTCAAAGAAGGCATCGTACTTGTCTGCCTCGCGCACGATGGCGTCAAACTCATATTGGGTACGCGCGTTTTTCACGTCTAGGGCTTTGGCCTCTTTGATGTATTCTTTGGCCTTCACATAGTCGCGCTTTATGCGGTATAGCTTGGCCAAATTGTAGTTAGCAGCCCAAACCACCTTCTTTTGCTTCTTGTCTTCTGGAGAATATTTGGAAGCTACATTTTCGTGAAAACTGATGAGCGAATTCAGCTTATCGCCAAGTGCGTTATAGTCCTCTATATTTTGAACACCACCAAATAGGGCGTTAAGCTCAGAGATCATCACTTCGGATTCCGCTTCCTCATCTACTTTCTTCACTCGGAAGAACATCTCATTAGAATCGATAAGTCGATAATCGAATTTGTTCCGCAGGTCTTCACCAACTTTGATGAGCAATCGCTCGTATTGAACAGACAAAATGTCTTTAAGAAACTTGTCTGTAAGTCTAAATTTCTTACCGTTATCTGAAAAAGTGATGTACTCAGCGGCTTTTTCTCTGCTGATCGTCCCCTTTTTCTCATAGTTGAAATCGGTATCCTTTTTCTTGTTGACCAATGAGCTTTGTTGTGGACTGCTAGGATTTTCTATTCTATCCTCCAACTTGTAAGGTCTCGTGTAAATTATCTTTTTAAAGGTTGGGTCGGTGACCAAGACCTTGACGGTCATTTTAGTCTTTACCTGATACGAAATGCTTTCATCTGAATTGATAGAAACATTCTTGGTGATGTGCGAATCTGAAGGTTTCAAAGAAACATAAAAGGTTGGACTTTCCCCGCTGGTAACGTATTCAAAGCTTTGAAAGTCTAATGTAGCTGCAATGGCTTCATTTGAAAGAACATCAATACCCCGCACCGGTAGGCTCGCAACACTATAAGTTGTAAATTCTTCTGGTAATGGATTTTTTGGATAGCTTGGTGCTTTTGCTATCACGGTTTTGCTGCTATAGGTTTGTGCTAGTGCCAATGAACTAACGAATAGCAAAATAATCGTAGGCAATTTTCTCATTATACGGTATTTATTATTAGGGCCTGCAAAGAAAGTATAATATCAGAACATACCAAAAGGATCCCACCATAATTTCGATGAATGGCATCACGCTTCGGTGTTGAATCTTTTTAATACAGAAAAAGTCAAAAAAATTGAAAAAAATGGTAACAAATGAAAGGTTGATGTATCCAAAGAGAAATCGTAAACCAAAATAAAATGAAAAATTCAGTCTTAAGTTTTTTAGTATTCTCAATCTTCAGTCTTCTTTCTTTCGGTCAGCAAAAAGAATTTAAAGTTGAAATCATAGGAACTGGAGCGCCCGTGCTTCTCTTTCCTGGCTTTAGCTGTACTAGCGAAGTATGGGAAGAGACCGTTTCAAATTTAAAGGACCAATATGAATGTCACATATTTACCTTTGCTGGTTTTGGAGATGTCCCTCCGATAGAGACTCCCTGGCTACCAAAAATTAAAGAAGCTGTCGAAAATTATGTCGTAGAGAAAAATCTTAACGAGCCAACGATCGTTGGACATAGTCTTGGTGGCACCCTTGGCCTCTGGCTTGCAAGCGACCAACCAAATTTTTACAAAAAATTGATCGTTGTCGACGGTTTGCCTTCCGTAGGCGCATTGATGATCCCAAACTTCAAAAGTGAAGATATTAGCTATGACAATCCATACAGCAAACAGCAACTCGCGATGGATGATGTCAGCTTTAGAGCGATGGCCTCACAATATGCAAGCTTTATGAGTCTCAACAAGGAAAAACACCAGCAACTCACCGATTGGATGGTTGCAGCAGACAGGAAAACCTATGTGCATGGCTACACAGATCTTCTTAAATTAGACCTCCGAAATGCCATTGCAAAGATCCAAATACCCGTGATCGTTTTGGCAGCGACCTATCCTAATAAAGAAATGGTGAAAAGCAACTACGAGAAACAATTTGCCAAACTTCCTAGCGCGAAAATATTCTACGCGGATGATTCGGCCCATTTTATAATGTTCGACCAGCCCTCATGGTTTTTAGAACAGCTCAATCAATCCTTAAAATAGTATGGGCGAGAAAGAACTTTTGTTTGATGCTATTTATAAGGAACATCACGCCAAGGTCTTTAGGCTTTGTAAAGGATATTTCGCCGCAGACGAGGCCTTGGCAAAAGACGCAACCCAAGAAGTCTTTATCAAAGTTTGGGAGCATTTAAAAAATTTTAGAGGGGATGCTTCCGTAAGCACTTGGATCTATCGAATCTCCGTTAACACCTGTCTGTTATTTCTCAGAAAGAAAAAAAATCGCAAGGAAAATATAATGACCAACATTACCGACGCTGCGGATAAGGAGTATGATAATGACCAAGAAAGGAAACTGAAGCTACTCTACAAAAGTTTAGCGACCTTGGACGAAAGCAGCAGGGTGATCATCCTGATGGTCTTGGAAGGTGTGAGCTACGAAGAGATCGCCAAGGTCATTGGTATTACCGAAGATACGCTTCGGGTACGAATTCACCGAATTAAAAATAAATTATCAAAAAAAATATCTCATGAACGAGTTTGAAGAACTACAAGCTACCTGGCGTGGTCAAAAGGATGTGGAAGATAGTACCAATAGCGATACTGTCATTGCAGAGGCGGAACGGCTTTCAAAAAAATTGAAAAAAAATAGAAGATGGACCTTGGCCATCCTCGCTGCCACCATATTAATTCTGATGGCCTTCGCGATCTACGTCAAAGTATATCGTAGCATACAGCCAACAGTTGGAATAGCTTTGATGATCTTGGGAGTAGTTCTACGATTGGTGATCGAATATCGGGACATCCAAAGATTTTCAAAAATTGAACGAACAGCATCATTAAAGGCGTATGCTGAACAAATGTTTGGATATCACAGTTCTCGAAAAACCGTCCATTTCGTTTTCACACCAATCATTCTTCTGGCATACGTACTTGGATTCTATTTGATGTTGCCCAGTTTCAAAGCATCGCTATCGGCAGGATTTTACCTTTATATCGTAATCTCAGCCATCGTTCTCTTGATCGTTTACAGCTTTTTCTTCTATCGAGAGGCAAGGAAGGAATTGGACATGCTTTCATACCTATCCTCTATAGAATAAAGGTCATTTGCAACAATTAAAATATGTTGATTACATTTGAGTATATAAATTATACTCATTGAAAAAAATTCTTTCTTTTTTATTAAAGGCCATTCTCTTTTTTGTCGTAGGATTCTTTGCATTTTTCTTTTGGGCGTCATCTTCCAACTTGGAAGAGAGCGAATATGAGAAGTCGATGACCCTAGACGTTGAGAACGTTACCAAAAATGATTCGTTATTCACCATTGCCACTTATAATATAGGTTACTTGAGCGGGATGACCAACAATACTGCTAAAGCCCGGCCTCGATTGCTCTTTGATAGCAACTTGACAAAAGTACAGGAGGTGATCGAATCTTCCCATATCGATATCTTGGCTTTGCAAGAAATAGATTATGCCTCTAGCAGGTCTCATTTCGTGGACCAACAAAAAGCACTGGCCGAGATGGGCTATGCAAATGTTGCACAGGCCATCAACTGGGATAAAAAATATGTTCCCTTTCCCAAATCTCCTTGGTCTGCGCACTTTGGAAAAGTGGTTTCAGGGCAATCGATTCTAAGTAAGTTCCCCATTATGGAACATCAACGCATAATTTTGGATAAGGTAGAGCGCCTCAACTTCTTTGAGGCGCCTTTTTATCTTGATCGATTGGCCCAAGTGGCCACCATTCTAATCGATAACAGGCCCGTGAAGGTCATCAACGTGCATACAGAAGCTTTCGACCAGGAAACCCGTATGAAGCATTTGAACAGACTTGCGGATCTCTATAAAAAGTATGCCTCCGATCATCCTACCATTCTTTTGGGAGATTTTAATAGTGAGCCAAAAGAGGAGACTCTTTTAAAAGACATTATTATGAGTATCGAAGGAATTGACGCAGCCGTGAACGATCTAAATGAAGGGACCTTTCCATCTATCGACCCGACCCGACGTATCGACTTTATTTTTTACAACAAACGTTTTATTGAGGCGATTTCATCACGAGTCATCACTGAGGTCGAGGACGCCTCCGATCATTTACCAGTGATGATGACCTTTCGGTTGAAAAAATAGCGCCCATCTTTTTGATGAGCGCCGATGTTTTTTCTAGTCAGTAGAAGATTTCTTTCTGGTCAGATATACCTCCCATATCTTATTGGAAGCCGCGGAATTGTCCTTGCCATAGGTGCCAGGATTCGATTGAAATGCTTCTATCCCTCCATAAATATGACCTACCAAAACACTGTCTTTTGTAAAGGCCACATTCTTTAGATCGATCATCTCTGAATCGACTCCAGCAAACTTTACCTTCGTGATCCCTTCACTCGGAATTAATACTGATTCTGCACCGTAAAAATTAGAAGTGGTTCCGAAGATATTATCCTGTCTTTTGACCACGCTACTTTTAAGCGAGTCTGTCTTCAAAGCGATATGTAAGCCGGTATTGGTGAAACCAGATAAACTTTGCGGAGTATATTTCCCATCGCCAATACCTCCTAGGAGGAAGGTGTGCAGCAACTTGGTATCGCTATCAAAAGCGACAAAATTTGCACAGGCATAGACATTGTAATTATTCTGATCGTAGGCTGTATCATGCGTATATAACCTGTCGTTTGCAAAATCGGGGTGAACATAGATGGCACTATTCCATGCTTGTAGGTCTTCGCCTGGTTTAAAGACGCCGGCATAAAATGTCAGGCTCTGCTCGTAGGTCTTATTGAGGTCGTTCCAATACATCGACGGCACCACCGGGCCATCGCGACGACGAAATATCGAATTCTCATCCGCAATAGGAAGTGTAGGGTCCTCAACGTCCGAAATAGCATCTTGTACGCTAATGGCAAGATTTAGGCTGTCTCCAGCGGCTACTGTAAAGGGATACACCGCATCAACATACTTTTGATTATCATTTGGTGCGGTCGTTCCGAAATTATGACCGCCAGATAGGTAAAATGTGGTTGTCACCCCACCTTTGGAATTTTTTGAATACATCTTCATGATCTCCGCCCCTGTACTGATCAAGGATTTATTTTGACCTAGACGAAATAGCGTTGCCCATTCTACGTCGGTAAGCGTTTCTCCTTTCACCAACTTGACCATCGAAGCGATATGGAAACGCGCCACTTGATTGAAGGTATTGTACGACTTGCTGGTGTTTTGTTGCCCGATGGAACCATAGCCGCCTACTACATACAAAAAACCGCCGTCTTGGGTCACCAAAGGATTCGAATTGATAAAAAGGGCACTGAAGGTATCTTGGTCGACGCCTTTTAGGTCGGTGCAGTATTTTTCACTTGCGATATTTCCGTTCTCACAAGCCGCGTTCAATTCTGTCCATACGTCGTTATAATGAATTGCATATCGCTTGGGATTGGTCTTATCTGCAACATACACAAAGACGCTGTCATTAAAGGATTTCTTAACGAAAGAGGTATTGGCATAATTACCATTTAGATCGTGAAGCCCTCCAAGAAGCGAATCTACCGTATTTGTTCTTCCAGCAAATAAGAGCCAGTCTTTACCGTGCGTGGCATGAACAAAAGACTGCAAGGCCGGTGCGTTGGTCTGGTTAAATGATTTGATCGCATAATCATAGGTATACGTATCGCTTACCGTATGTCCCCCGTGATCATCTTTGTGTTGCTTTTTGCAACCAAAAAGAAGTAAGGATGCGAATAGCAACAAACTATAAGTGTAGTGATTTTTCATAATTTGAATCGTTGAAAGTTAATAGTTCCGTGAATTGTACCACGAAATTATCAAATTCACCTCTCAAAACCTTGAACTCATGAAAAATCAGGTATTTATACGTGTATGGAAAAGGCGTTATTTAATGGAAAAGGTGGCAAGCAATAAAGCATGGTCAAATCCGACCTCATAGATGGCCTCGAACCGTTTGAGCGATATATCATTAGAGACCCAAATATGGTCGATCTGCCATAGCGGTATTCCATAAGGCCATGTGGTTGTAAATCCTTTTCCAATATCCCGCTGAGCATTATTAAAAACGTGTTTGTAATCATTAAAATGAACGGAGTTGAACGGAACATTAAAATCTCCTACCAACATTGTAGACTCTTTGGATTTGAAAGCATCATACAAGCTGCTTAATGCCTCCTTCTTACTATCTATGGGACTGGCAATAAGATCTACCAACGCCATATTCATTTGTTGGCCCTCCATCTCTAATGCTATATCATGAAACTTGGAACCGTCATCGAGATAAACGTATTCATTCTGTTGAATACCATCTTGATGAGCTATTAACATATCGCCCCATAACCAGCTAAAATTATACTTTGGAAGTAATTTGCTGAGATGGATCACGTTCTCATAGGTAATATTCTCTGTTTCAACAAGACAAATGGTGGTAGGTCGATGTGCCTTGACCTTTTCGACAATTAGGGGGAGCGGAAAGGGATTCTTCCTTCCCACATTCCAATACATTAAAGAATGATCGCCATTGTCGCCTCCGATGGAGTCTGTTCGGAAATTATAGTCATCGTGAATCCATAGACCAAGGATCATTATGTTTATTACGACAAGCGATATAAGAACTCTTCTCGCTCTTCTGAAGACCAACATAAGAAACATCCCCAAGATCAGCAATCCTAGTTTCGGAGTGGCATAAAACAGCACATCTAATATTTGAAAACGATCTTTGATGACAAAATGCACCAACAATGAAAAAGCATACACCCACAAGATGTATGCTTTGTATTTTTTGGCAGAACCCATAGCCTTTTTAGTCAACTACTTCTACCAATAGATCATCATCTGTTTTGGTCACTTTTGCCAAACCATTTTTGGTGAGGCCTTTTATTGTCTTATCCCACTTCTTATTGCTGAGACCTGACTGTGATTTCAAATCGGCCAAAGGCATGGTCGCCACTTTTTCTAAGATAGTGAATACAGCCTTCTCTTCGGCTGTCAATTCAACCGTAGGCTTGGTCTTTTCAGGCTTCATCTGTGGGAAGAACAACACCTCTTGTATCGACTGATTGTTGGTCAAGAACATCACCAATCGATCCATACCAATTCCTAGACCAGATGTTGGGGGCATTCCATACTCCAAAGCACGTAAAAAGTCGTGGTCGATAAACATGGCCTCGTCATCTCCGCGATCTGCCAGTTTTAATTGTGCTTCAAAACGCTCGCGTTGGTCTATGGGATCATTCAACTCTGAGTAGGCATTGGCAATCTCCTTGCCACAGACCATAAGCTCAAAACGCTCCGTTAACTCCGGGTTTTCGCGATGCTCTTTACAGAGTGGACTCATCTCCTTGGGGTAATCGGTAATGAAGGTGGGTTGAATAAAATTGCCTTCACACTTTTCGCCAAAGATCTCATCGATGAGCTTTCCTTTCCCCATAGAATCATCTACTTCGATGCCCATGTCTTTTGCAGCTTCTCGCAGCTCGGCTTCTGACTTCCCAGTGATATCAAATCCAGTGAATTCTTTGATGGCATCTGTCATCGTTACTCTTGGGTACGGTGCTTTGAAATCTACCTTATGTTCCCCAAACGTTGCTTTTGTTGTACCATTGACTTCCATCGCACAATACTCCAACAAGTTTTCGGTGAATTCCATCATCCAATTATAATCCTTGTAGGCCACATAGATCTCCATGGCCGTAAATTCGGGATTGTGCGTCCGGTCCATCCCTTCGTTACGGAAGTTTTTGGAAAATTCATACACCCCATCAAAACCACCAACGATAAGACGCTTTAGATATAATTCATTGGCGATACGCATATACAACGGAATATCCAAGGCATTGTGATGTGTCACAAACGGGCGTGCCGCTGCGCCTCCAGGAATCGGTTGCAAGATCGGAGTTTCTACCTCAAAGTATCCTGCCTTATTGAAAAAGGTGCGCATCGCATTAAATAGCTTGGTGCGTTTTACAAAGACGTCTTTTACATGCGGATTGACCACCAAGTCTGCATATCGCTGGCGGTAACGCAACTCTGGATCGTTGAATTCGTCATAGGTATTTCCTTCGGCATCGGTCTTTGGGAGTGGTAGTGGCTTCAATGCTTTGCTGAGCAATGAGAATTTTTTCACCATCACGGTCGGTTCTCCAACTTGGGTCGTGAACAACTCACCTTCGATACCTACAAAATCACCAATATCTAGCAATTTTTTATAGACCTCGTTATAGGCGGTCTTATCCTCGCCCGGACAGATCTCGTCGCGATTGAAATATACTTGTATGCGGCCATCGGCATCTTGCAACTCTGCAAAGGACGCCTTGCCCTGAATACGGCGACTCATCAAACGCCCAGCGATCACAACTTTCTTTCCTTCCTCGAACTGTTTTTTTATCATGCTAGAGGTCGTATCTACAGGATACAGATCTGCCGGATAGGGGTTGATGCCTAGCTCACGAAGCTTGGTCAGCTTCTCTCTTCGTACCAATTCTTGTTCTGAAAGTTGCATGTTAAAAATTTTAAACTGCAAAATTACACTTTTAGCACGAAAGAAAGCGGTTCCTTTTGGTATTTAGTTAGCGGACATCTGGGCTTGGAGCTTTTCGAGGGCCTGTTTTATTTTTTGGTTATCTGGAAGCAACGAATGGGCATTTTGGTAAAAGGACAGCGCCTTCATTTGGTCTGTTGCTTCATATATTTTACCTAAACTGAAATGAGCTATGGCGTCTTCAGGAAATAGCTCCATGTTAAGCTCGTACACGAAGGTTGCTTTCTCATCCTTTCCCGAAGTTACCAACACCCTACCGTATGTATTCAATTCGTAGACATTGGCCACTTCGTCCTTAAATCGAGCCGCCAATTTTTCCCTTTTCCTTCTTAGATAGCGCATGTTCTTCCTGCTAAAGAGTTGATGCAGCTGGGCGACCACTTTATAGTTTGGTGTATATTCATCAGTGTTTAAGATCGAAGAAATATCCTTTTCCAAAGAATTGACAGGACGCTCCACGATGCGGTTAACTTCTTTACCCTTGTCGTAGAAGATAATGGTAGGGACTCTATGAATATTCAATCCTTTTTCTTCATGTGATGGGCTCTGCTTATAATGATCCGCCCTATTGTCCACTGCCACAACTTTTAATTGATCCATGGGAAAGTTAGCTTCTGCTAAGATCTTGTATAATCTCGGAACTTCACGTTTACTATCACCACACCAAGTACCCATAAAGACAAGAATATTCATCTCCTTAATGTCATTCATAAAGGATTCTATGGCGGTAGCATCCACCTCGTATTCGTCGTAGTTCTTGTTAAACCAACTGGCATATGCAGTTCTTTGTAGTCCTTCCTTGTTGATTTCCCCGATGAGATAGGGGGTTCCTTTTTTGTTCAGTATCTCTTTGTTCATATACTGAGCAAATGACACCGAATAGCATGCCATCATAAGCATGGTCAGTTTAATGGTCTTCATCTCGTTAAGTTTACAGTTGCTAATGATGCGAAAATCCCAAAAAGGAAGCGATCGTTGGCGAGAAAGAGGGTTGAAATCGGGTCTAGACCCGCGGTGGAAATTATCTATCTACTTACTGTTTAATGACTTTATCTCCTCTCGAGATTGTACATTGAGTTTTTTGTAAAGGTGGTTGATGTGGGTTTTAACAGTACTTAGACTCACAAAAATTTCGGAAGCGATCTCTTTATTGGTCTTATTTTGAAGAATAAGGTCCAAGATCTTTTGCTCTTGATTCGTTAGACCGTTCAATTTTTTGGAAGCGATCTTGTTGCGCTCCCTGCGGTATTTTGCCAGAAAAAATACATTGAACCCCAATGAAACCAAAAGAATGGAATAGATCAAATACTTCCAAGGAAAACCAGCAGTATCTCTTAAGGATATCAAATGTTGGTCTGAGGATAGCTCGGCTTCGTAAAGCTCAGCGTATTTGGTCTCAGGGTATGTATTGTTTAGTCTATTCAACAATTGGTAGTAATAGGTGTTCTTAGAGAGGTCCTCCAAATAATATTCATAGGTCTCGTTGCGTTTGTCCGAAAGGAAATCAAAGATATAGAGTTCGGCCAGCGGCTCATTGAGTTTCGTTCCATATTGCTGTAATTTCTTAAACCAACTTTGCATGCTCAACTTTCTATTGGCGGCACTTGGATATTCGGATATATCAAAGAACATTTCTTCCTTCAATTGATCGATCTCCAGCAGCATACTCGCTCTCGGGTCGTTGCTCTTTATATCGCAAAGTAGTTCGCCATCTCGCGAGGAAGGAAAGTAAATCGTGTCCTTATTGTTTGCTATAAAGGAAATACTCTTGCGCTCGTTGCAATAACCGAGAAAATGATTCATACTATTTTCCTGGTCATTACAGCTGTCCACATGAATACGATATATACCATTATGGGAAGGTAGATTATCTCCACTAAACTGAAACATACCCATGCTATCCACTTCGGCCATCCGAATGATCTGGTCTAAAGAAATCCTAGATAATTTTCGATAATCCTCCACGATAGAAAGGTAAACCACTGTCACTTCAGACCCGCCTCCTACATGTCCTCGGAAGG
Organism: Sungkyunkwania multivorans; assembly: GCF_042675645.1. Classification (NCBI taxonomy): domain Bacteria; kingdom Pseudomonadati; phylum Bacteroidota; class Flavobacteriia; order Flavobacteriales; family Flavobacteriaceae; genus Sungkyunkwania; species Sungkyunkwania multivorans. Next base: position 30,708 of record NZ_JBHTJH010000003.1, read on the forward strand.
AATACTGCGCCCAACTTGTAAAGGTCGCCAGCATCAAAAATGAAACAGCCGTTTTTCTCATGGATTCGCTTTCATAAAGCTAAAAATAGTTCAACTTTGTAACAAAACACAATCAAATTCAACATATAAACGTCATCAATCATTAAACATCATCATCACTATGAGCTTTTGGAGAGTCTTACTTGCCATTGTTTTTCCACCTTTGTCAGTCATCGGAAAAGGTTGTGGGTCTATTTTAATTGTTTTACTTTTAACCTTGTGCGGTTGGATTCCTGGAGTCATTGCCGCATTGATCATTTTAAACAATCCCGATAGATAATTAAAGAACCTATGAAAAAAAGAGTTTTTGGGCTGCTCGCAATGGTGGCCCTTTTATTTTGCAGTTGCGAGATCAAAGAAAAAATTGTCTTTGACAAGGACATGAGTGGTAAATACACTACTACCATAGACATGTCCCCTATGATGAAATTGGCCAACGAAAATATGCCACCTTCTCCAGAGAAAGAATCAAAGGTAATGGATACCCTTATTGTTTTTTCTGAGATGCTCGAAGCATACAAAGACAGTATTGCGACACTCTCTATTGAAGAGCAACAGAAGATCAAACGCTTAAAGGGATTTTCTCTTGGCATGCAGATGAATGAGTCCAAAGGAATATTTGTGATGGATATAAGCAAGGAATTTCAGGATTTTGACCAGCTAGCCACGATGGCCGATGATATGGCCGAAGTGATGAACGTTGCGAAAGGTCAGAGCGGCGCAGGTCAAGGAGCACCGCCACAAATGGACGATATGTTAAAGACAGACAGGGTTACATATACTTTTGAGAATAACATTTTTAGACGCGTAGACCTAGCAGTTGTAGAAGCTGAGAGTGAGGAAGAAATAGAAGAGGTCGAAGAAGAGGAAGAAGACCCAATGATGGCCGGCATGATGCAACAGTTCGAAGATATGCTAAAGGGCTCATACATGACCATTGAGTACACCTTTCCTAAAAAAGTGGAATCCGTCTCTTTTGAAGATGCCAAGATCTCAAAGGATGGGAAGACCGTTATTGTAAAAGCTGACTGGAAAACGCTTATGGACAATGACGAGCTCTTAAAGGACCTGAGAATTACGTTGAAAGAATAATAATGGTAGCTACCGATCCTAGGGTTTAAACCCTAGGCCAATATATGGTAATCGTATTAAAAAAAGGCCGCTCAGATATTCTGAGCGGCCTTTTATATTATCTATTTATCTGCAATGGTTTAGAAATCCCAGCTCATAAAACCGTTGTCCATCACATCGTAAATGTAATCACCCTCTACCAATAGGATGAAAGCCAGATAGACCACTAAAAAGACCGGTGTCCAAACGATGGCTCTTCTCAAAGACGATTTTTCATCTCTTAAGTGCATAAAGTCCCAAGCGATATAATATGCTTTGACCAAGGTAAGGATGATAAAGATCCAGTTGAGAAGTTTCATTCCCAAAACTTTGACCATCAATGACTCTGGTTTTACAATACCAAGAGCTACCTCAACCGTTGTAACTATCGTTAACCAGATAAGGACTCCCCATATCTTTTGTACGTTACTCTTGAACTTTAAAAGTCCTCTAAATATTGCTAATTTGTGTTCGTGCGCCATGGCGTAATTTCTTTGATTAAATTCCTGCTTCCTAAACCTTCGAAGCAGAAGGATAATTTATTTTTTTTAGACGAGATAGAAAAAGGTGAATACAAAGACCCAAACGAGGTCTACAAAGTGCCAATAAAGCCCAACTTTTTCCACCATTTCGTAATGTCCTCTTCGTTCATAGGTTCCCAAGATGATATTAAAGAAAATGATGATATTGATCACTACTCCAGAAAATACGTGAAAACCATGAAATCCTGTAATGAAGAAGAAGAAATCAGCGAATAGACGATTTCCGTATTCGTTGTGTATAAGATTGGCTCCTTCGACCACTCCAACGGCCTTTTTTATTTGTTCTACAGACGCTGCTCTGCTGAGTACGACCTTTTCACCTGCTTCATTGATCTTCTCTGAACGGATAAGAAGGTTATCATTTGCCAAAAATCCTTGGGTGACCTCTTGTACCGTGTAGTTGGGTAAAGACCCCTCGCCTTGATACCAAATACCATTCTTCTCTAAATGTGTGGTTCGTTGATCGGCGATCGGAGTTGCAAAATCAGCAAGTGCCACGCGCTTTCCAGCGGTATCTTGGAACTGTAGTATTTGTCCTCCTCTAGTCTCTAACGCACCGTAATCTCCTTTGATGAAGGTTGCCCATTCCCAAGCCTGCGAACCTACGAAGGCCAAACCACCAATAATGGTAAGGAACATGTAAAGGACCACTTTGCTTTTTTGCATCTTGTGCCCTGCATCAACTGCCAAAACCATGGTGACCGAGGACATGATGAGTATAAAGGTCATCAATGCCACATAATACATAGGAGCATCTACACCGTGCAAGAATGGAAAGTGCGTAAACACCTCATCTGCAATAGGCCATGTATCTATATTCTTGAATCTTGAAAAGCCGTAAGAGGCCAAAAAACCAGAGAAGGTCAAGGCATCCGACACGATGAAGAACCACATCATTAGCTTGCCATAACTGGCACCTAGTGGCTGATTACCGCCTCCCCAAACTTTTCCTTCTGTCCCTGTAGTAACAGTCGCTTCCATAAAAGAGTTTATCTACTAATTTAAAAATCGTTCAAATTTAAGCTTTTTTCCTATCTAAAGAAATATAAAAATAGAAACAAATACACCCAAAGTACATCTAAGAAATGCCAAAACATAACACCCAACTCTAAACCAAGGGTTTGCCCTGGCTTGTACTTACCTCGAAAATGATTGATGGTCACTACTAAAAGTACGATCAGACCAGCTATGACATGCACTATATGCACCGCAGTGATCACATAGACATAGGACATCGTAATACTGCTTCCAGGTCCAGTAAAATAATATCCTGCATCGATGATTTCCTGAAATCCAACAAACTGAAGTCTAATGAATGTAATACCCAGCATCAAGGTGAGTAATAATAATATCGAAGCCAAACCGCGCTTGTTGGCCTTTATTGCTGTTTTCACCAAATGAAAGGTGATACTGCTCATCAATAATACACCAGTACTAATGAAAAAAATGTTTGGGAGTGCAAATTCTGACAACCAATCGGGTCGAGAACTACTCACTATATATGCACTGGTCCAAGCTGCAAAAGACATGGTAAGCGCCACCATTAAAAACAAAAGCATCATTTTTTTTGCTCTTGCATTCTTTTGCTGAACTGTTCCTTGAGTAAGATCCATTTAGTGTAAGAATTTATCGATCACGTAAACAATTTGTATTAGGGTGATATATGCAACACTGGCCAACATCAATGCCCTTGCCGCCTTATTATCCATTTTTTGATAGAGTCCAATCGCGTAGTACAACATTCCTAGTCCAAGAAGTCCTACCACCACAGCTGCAATAGGGGACAAATACAATGCCCCAGTTAAACCGGTGGCAGGGAATACCGAGGCCACGATCAACCAAATGGTATACATAATGGCCTGCAATGCGGTTGCCTTATCTCTTTTCCCCGTTGGAAGCATATTAAATCCTCCTTTTTTATAGTCGTCATGCAACATCCAACCAATGGCCCAAAAATGCGGGAATTGCCAAAAGAACTGTATCATAAAGAGTGTGCCAGGTTCGATACCAAAATCATTGGTCGCCGCCACCCAGCCCAACATAAAAGGGATGGCCCCTGGAAAGGCTCCTACAAACACCGACAATGGCGTTTTGGTCTTCAGCGGGGTGTAAACACTAGTATAGAGAAATATGGAGATGGCACCGAACATCGCCGTTTTAGGATTGATCATGTAAAGGATCGCTATTCCAAAAATGGTAAAAATAGATGCGATGGCAAACGCTGCATTCACGGACATTCTTCCAGAAGGGATAGGACGATTTTTGGTACGTTGCATCAAAGCATCCAAATCTTTTTCTATGATTTGATTGAACGCATTCGAAGCTCCTACCATAAAATAACCTCCTAGAGCAAGCATGATAACCGTTGGGATTTGAATGGTATCTGCTCCTAAGAGATAACCTGCGACAGAGGAAAAAACGACACTCAATGACAGACCAACTTTTGTTAGTTGCTTGAAGTCGTCAAATATGACAGCGAAAGAACGTGTGGATGTAGTCGTCTCAGAAATCGTTTTCATGTATCATTCTAAATCGGCTGCAAAGATACACTACAGTTTATTGTTTTGCAACGAATAAACGAGGTTTTACGAGGCTCTTTAAAAGTATACAAAACAATCTTTGAGTTTACACTTTATCAATAAATGATAGCAGGAACTTAGACGATACTGTCATCATTGGATTCCCGCCAGGGTTTATCCTGAGCGAAAGCCGAAGGACGGGAATGACACAAAGGTTATTAAAAATCAAAATACCAATTGAAGATGTCTGTGCGTAAACCAATATTGAACCATGTCGTATTTTGCTGAAACTCGGTCGCCGTATCCGCCTCTGGGTCAAAGTTGCGATAGGTGATATTCGCAAACAATTTCAAATTCGTCGTTGGATTGACCAAATAGCCTGCTTGTAAGTCCGCCAGGAATACATTGGTGGTATTTCCCTGCCCGATTTCAATGCCTGTGTCGCTAGGACGGTCGACCTCGGAGCGATAGATATCGCCCCCATAATTGAATGTATCACCACCTTCGTTAAAGTCGAAACCTCGCTGCCCCATGATGAGCTTGGCGCTACCATACCACCGATCGTGGCGATAGCGCGCTATCCCAATGAATTCTTTGAAGTTCGCACCCCAAAGATGTGCCATGGATTGGTTGTTGTGACCATAATTCAACACTCCTGTATTATGGGAATAGGTGTATGGGCGAACCTGATTGTATTCTGCCTGCAGCAAAAGGTTCTTCACTTTAAAGGCATTATAGTATTTAAACCCGATCTGGTATCCATACTTGTTCTTCCAGCTTTTATTTCCACCCTTGATATCATTCAAGGAAAATTCATCCAGTATAAATTGTCCGTACATATTAAAAGTATCCGACCACTTGTATTTAGAGCTCAATCCAACGATGGCATTTCCAGCTCTAGAACCCGTAGAAAACTCGATCGCTCGGTAAAAGATCACCGGGTTCAAATAATTCACATCAAAGCCGCGACCATTGTCATTTTTCCACATCACGGCCTCAAAGAGGCCAAGGTTGAGGCGCTTGCTCACATTCCAGCTAAGATAATGGTTGGCCATATACTTCGTTTGAAAGGCACCTGTACTATCTACTGCTGCAGGACGGACATCTCTAAGCGACATCCAAGTATTGGTGTATCGTATCTTCCAAAATTGTGTGTTCAGTTTCAAATATGGATAAGGACTTGCGACATCACTTTGCAATAAGGAACGGTACCCATCTCCGATAAAATTTTTACCATGTCCAAATTGCACATTGAATGCTCTGGTAGGGGAATATGATATATAACCTTCGGCCACGGGATAGTCGAAGGCATCCTCTTTAAATACCTTAGCGATGCCTCTCCCTGGAATAATCCCAGGATTCCCGCCGGCAGGTGCAATGCTCCGTGCATAGCGATTCACATAATCGGCAAAACGCGCCTGACTTTCGAATACAGTGGCCGAAAAATTGAAACCTTTTCCAAGGCCTCCCTGCACCTGAAGTCCTCGAGTGTTATTGTAGGTGTAATCTACATTATCGTCGCCACTGGTCCCTAATTGAAGGTCGACTATAGGATCGATGGTGAACCAATAGTTTTCACCACTGATGGTACCCATATGTTCGTTCCATAATTTACGACCCCACCAACCGCTTTTGTTCTTTAAGAGCGATTCTCGCTGTGCGTCCAAATCGAAGTAGCGAGACACCTCACTGTAGATATAGGGCTTTGAGGCGGTGTGATTATTACTTCCAACCACATTGAGTGCCTGATCAAATTCGGAATAGCGATCATGTGAAAGCGGAATATTGAGCGCGCTGGAATATTCAAAGATGGTATCTTTTTTTAAATCGAATTCTATCATATCGAATTCATTCTTTACCTCAGCCTTGGAAATGGCATTGGTTTTCTCTTTTGATCCAATGCTAGACAGCGTCATTTCTTTGGTTAGCGGTATGGTGACCGGCAATGTGAATTGCATATATGTTGGCCGACCACTATATAAAGGAGGAGCTACCGTTGGTAACAGGCCAAAAACACGTTTGGACTCTTCTATAAGCTCCTTATAGACTGCGTCTACATAAAGCACTTTGAATGCACCTTCGGACGTCACTTCGAACAGAATGACGAGCTTTCCCTTATAATCCTCTTGAGCTATTTTGGAAGGCACTTCGAAATTTTCAAATATGAAGGTTTTCAAAGTTGTCTCGAAACAGCTGGACAATTCTTCTACGGTCACCTGTTGGCATTCCTCAAAAACAGGATATTTGTAATAAGCATCATAAGTTTTCTGTGCATTTGTTGCAAATGCAACCAAGAACGCGCATAACAAAAGGGTCTTCTTCATGGGTAGATAACGCAAATAGGTCGTTTTTATGGCCGAAAGATAGTGAAATTATAGTTTGTGATTCGGCGTCCCTGCGAATGCACAAAACTGTTTGCAAAACAAATTTCGTCAAACATAAGATCCCAAAGCGCCCTAGCCTTGCACATACCCCTTTGGTTTATGGCGGGTATCATTTTCCTTTCCGGGTCCAAGTAGAGGGTAAATTCTCATCCATAAGCGATCAATATGTATTTTCAAATAAACAAACATCCATATTCCATATTGTTTAATTTATCATCAAATTATTGAGAATTCACTAATTTTTCATAAATTGGTTTACCAATCTGGATAACCAGATGAATCGTAAATTGAATAGATTTAACAAGAATACTAACCAAAAACCAAAGTACTATGAATTCTCAATTGCTCTTTATTAAAAACAGGACCTTCATAATTGTCTTTTATCGTTTAGGACTTCTCGTCTCAGCATTTCCGCTTCTTTTGCTTGGTTGCTCGGAACAGGGGTCAGCGATGGAAGAATTGGAGTTTTACCCATCAAGCGATAGAGCGGTAAAAATTATACCAAATCGCGCTTGGGCCAATGGCGACGACGGCAACCGCCCAGCCAACACTTTAGACGGTAATTTAGGTACCAGATGGTCTTCATACGGATATACCGGAAAATATATCACCTACGATCTAGGATCGGTAAGATCGGTATCTAGGGTGAAGCTGGCCTGGTACAAGGGCGATCGCCGAAAAGCATACTTCAAGATACGGGTAGGTACTTCAACCTCTGATCTAAGGACCGTAATAGACAAAAAAAGAAGCGGAAGTAGCGGGAATACACTTCAATTGGAAAACCACGATTTTGATGCTGTAGATGCACGTTATGTACGTATCTCATGCTTTGGAAATTCTAGTAGTGGTTGGAATAGCCTTACAGAAGCAGAGATCTATGGTGAAAACGGTGGTGGTGAAGGTGATTCGGGAGGTGATTCGCCAGGAAGTATCTTGGGCTTGACCTCAGACGCATGGAAACTAAATGGATTTACAGGAAATCCAGGTCCTTCGGCTGATTATCACGATGATGTGCTTAGGGCTACTGGAAAGACTTTTGACAACTATGTTGACCCCAATTACTTCTACACTGATGGAGAATGGACATTCTTCAAGTGTTATCGTGGTACGGAGAGCTCATCCGGCTCTGGCAATCCTAGGGTAGAATTAAGGGAATTGAAAAATGGGAATCTTGCAAGCTGGGATGGCTCTAACGGAAATAATAGTATGAGTTTCACCTTACGCGTCGACCGCTTACCTGAAGATAGGGATGGAAGGGGTGGCGTCCTATGCTTTGCCCAAATTCACGGGCCATCTAGCACTGTAGACGATGTAATAAGAGTTCAATTTATCGGTGATGAGAATCAATCTTCTGGAGGCGTGCGTATGAAGATCAGTGGCTATATCACCGAAGAAGTACAAGGGGGAAGTAAGATCATTGATAGAGGGTATCGATTGAATACCAGTTATACTTTTAAGATCACCTATAACAACGGCATCGTCAAACTATTTGATGGCTCCACACAAATTTTCTCGCAAGCCATCGGCACCAATACGGCTGGCAATTATTTTAAAATTGGCAATTATTTACAATCGGTTCAAAATGCCAGTTATAATGGTTCGCACGGAATTGTACGAATCAAAAACCTCAATATCACACACTAAAGATCGATCTTTATCAATACAAAACAGCCGAAGGTGTTGACCATCGGCTGTTTTCATTTATAGATCGCTTATGGTTTATAATGCATTAAAAACGATAGGAACACTATAGCTGACACTAACATAGTTATCCCGTTGTTTTCCAGGAATCATGGTAGGGACCTTTCCTATCACCCGAAGGGCTTCCTTTTCTAATACAGGATGTGGGGCCCTAACTTTGATATCGATGATCGCCCCCTTTTTATCGATAGTAAACTGGGTAAAGATCCTTTGTGTTCCCGAGAGTCCATAATCGGAAGCTATAGAAGTATTGAATTTTCTTCGTATAAGCTTCCCTAACTTATCACTAAGGCATTGCCTACGGTCTTGGTTATTATCAAGTCCTTCGCAACCGGGATATATTGGAGAGACCTCGACCAATATAAGAGGAACTACGGGATCATCAAGGACCTCCTCGCCTGTCACCACTTTGTTAGGGTCAAACTCATTCGGGTTCTCAGCTTCCTGAGGTTGCACCCCTTTGGTCTCTGCCCTATCGCTACTATTTTTGTCAATTTTGAATTCCGGATTCAAAATTGGCTTTTCCGTCTTTGGTTCTTTCTCGATCTGCTCCTCCATCTTCGGTTCTGGCTTTTTCTCCAGAATGTAGTTTACGTAAACGGGATTTTCAATGAGAGGCTCTTGGGTCTTAGCAACAACTGTGGCCTCTTTTAAAGGAGTTTCGACCTCCAATACAAAATAAGCGGCCATCAAAGCAAGGATCAATCCGATCTGGAAATGTAATAGCGGTCTTTTTTGTAAATTCGCATCGTGCTTCGATGGCTTTTTTGAGGTCTCTTGGTTGCCGCCAAAGACCTTCCAAAGGTTCGTGCCTTTTTTCATAATAAATGGTTTTAATGTTAATATTATGCTAAGACACAAGAAGCATACCAAAAAAGAAAATCCCGAGCAATGCTCGGGATTTTCGATTTAATATATTTTATACCTAAGTTTTTATTGAAGTTTAAAAGTAATTGGAATACTGAACGGAACTCGCACTGCTCTACCACGTTGTTTTCCAGGGGTCATCTTTGGTAATTTTCCGATGATACGAGCCGCTTCCTTTTCTAAATTCTTATCTGGTCCACGCATCTTAACATTGGTGATGCTACCGTCTTTATCAATCGTAAATTGCACGTACACACGTCCTTGGACACCCATTTCTTGTGCTATCTCTGGATAACGGAAATGCTTGCGGATATGCTTGTTCATCTGCTCTTGGAAACAAGATCTTCTTTTAGATTTGGCAACACCTTCACAGCCAGGGAAAACAGGCACGTCCTCGATAACTGCAAAAGGAACATCTACATCCTCCACCTCTTCTTCAACTTCAATATCTTCCACATCCTCGATCACCTCTTCAGAGTCGGTCTCCGTAGATTCGATCACCGTCTCTTCTACCTCTTCCTCATCTTCTACCACATCGATCACCTCTGGTGCCGCTGGTGGCGGTGGCGGTGGCGGTGGTTGTTGTAATTGTTGCGTGATTGGCACCTCTTCATCTAATTCTTCATCCAAGGCCAATTGATCAAACTCAAAGCCAGATTTCTCATAGGTCTTCCACTCGATGCCTCTCCATGCAAGAAAAGTGATCAAGGCCAGACCAATCGCAAAATACAGTCCGATGTTTCTATCTAAGTTAGCTTTTGGATTTTTCTTTGGTTCCATTGCTTAAGTTTTAATTCTTGCTAAAGTAAGTATTTCTTACCCAATTTTACAAGTAAATTTTAATTTTTAACGATGCTATAATATATCTTTAAGACACCAATTCCTATGGCTGCACCAAGGGAATTCGCTAAGATATCATAAAGGTCAAACGTTCTACTTTGAACTAGAAAATGCTGCAAGAATTCCATGATGGCACCATATATTATCGCTGAAACCGATGCAACTATGTAGGCATTCCTAGTTGAAAAGATCGATCTTTCGAAAATAAAGAAAAGTCCCCACGAAAATGATAAGGCAGCATAGGCTACAAAATGTCCTATCTTGTCAAAAAAGGAAATGTTTATTTTAGGCAGATCCTTGCCCGGCACTAGGCTTAATACCGCTATGGCCAATGTACAAACAAGAGCCGACCACAAAAATCCATTGCTGCTAAGCTCCGATAAGGTCTTTGTACGCTTGTGCATCTAAGAGATCTTCTACTTCCGCCTCATCCGAGAATTTGATCTTTACCATCCAGCCCTCTCCATAAGGATCATTATTTACTTTCTCTGGTTCGTCTTCCAAGGACTCATTGAATTCCAAAATCTCTCCTGAAAGGGGTAAAAATAGGTCTGATACAGTTTTTACCGCTTCAACGGTACCAAAAACCTCTTCACGATCGAGCGTTTCATCCACAGTTTCGACCTCTACATACACGATATCGCCCAGTTCTCCTTGTGCAAAATCGGTGATTCCAACGGTAGCCATATCTCCGTCGATCCTCACCCACTCATGGTCTTTGGTGTATTTTAGTTCGGTAGGTATATTCATCTGTTCTTATTTTATTTATGGTTTGGTAACGATCCCTAAAGACCTACGACTGACTCTTTCTGGTCATTTTCGCTAAGTCCCCACCATTCAATTTTGAATGACGTACGCAAATGTACTTTTTTAGCCGCAAAATATAAAAGAGCTGAATTAATTAATTCCCAAAATTATATCTCAATGTAAATCCAGATCGAATGGTCGTTTGCGGGAAAGCCGTTGAGATCGCAAATTTAGAGAAGGTGTGGTCATAAAAGAATAGTGTCGTAAGGTTTTTACTCAAGGCATAATCTGCGGTAAATTTTATGCTCCAAATGTTCTGACCAGCCGTCACTTGATTGCTATTGATGTCCAAATTTCTGATGATGGTAAGGTTATCCCTCAAAGACAGATCCGCCTTAAGGTTGATATCTCCTTTCAAGGTTACTTTTTTACCTCCCAGATTCGTGTTAAAACGCACATCGCTAAAACGATAGCCCAGTCCTATCACATACTCATTACCCTTGGTCTCTGTGAGTAAATTGTTGTCCAAACTCAGTGATAAGGCCCGGTCTTTTCGCAATTCAGCTAAAATTCGGATAGAGTTTTGCATTTCCATATCGAAGGAGATCAACGGATTGAATTGCTCTACCAAATTCACATTAGTGATCAAGGTTTCGTTAAGGAAGTCGTCGTTCACTGGATTGATAGGTCTAAATCCGGGAACGATAGGGTCTCCATTCGCATCTAAATTGTCTCGCACCTGTTGCTGGTAATCTAAGTTCGCGTTAAAGTTGTTGATCGTATAACTCGCTCGATACCCATGCGCCAATGAAAAACGTTTGAAATTCTTCTTAAACCATTTTAGACGCATCAGTCCAGTATATTTTAAGGTCCAGTTGGGCAGCGGCACATCCCTGAATGTCCGCAAACTGATCTTGCTCGCATCCCTACCTTTGTATGCCGCCAAAAACGCTGGAAGCAATACGGCCTGGTTGTTCTTGCTAAAGCGCTCTGGGAAACCATCTGCATCCAAGTTGGTATCGATGGGCTCGCCATTGGCCAATGCCAAACGCTGCGCTATTAGCAACCTGTTCTCTTTGAAATCCTCGAATGCTTGAGATATTTCCTCATCACTTTTACCAAAGGCCGTGCCGATGAGAATTGTAGAGATTCCGAAATTCCCGAAACGGTTGCCTATTTGTGGAATGTATTCAAGTTCTCCGCTTATCGGGTTGGGTCGTACTTCAAAGTTCTCCGCAAAGTTCTCAGAGAAGTTACGGTTACCCACCACATCGATCGTAAGGTCTGGAATAAGGTCGATACCTGCATTATAATCTATCTGAGAGTTGTCGATCTCGGTAAATTGCTGATTGAAGTTTGGGAACTGCGTCAACCATCCTTGTTTTGCTGCTTCAAAACGAATGTCCTGCTGACTTCCGAAGATAAAACCAACCGATGGCTTCAAAGTTCCGATGAACCCGACATCTGGAAGATATCCTGGAAGCACCTTTCCGCCATTTTGAGAATAATTCAGTTGAAAACGCTTTACAGCTGTGATCAGCCCTATTCCTGTATTCAGAATTTTGGTTCCCACATTGTCTTTCACCTTTTTCTCTTTCTTAGGTGGTTTGGCTCCTGGTACGGGAGGCGTCTTTGTTCCGCCACCGCCAGGGCCTGCAATTTTCTTGGCGCCTGCTTTTTTCTTTACTTTTTTTACCAATCCAACCGATTTGTATAGCTGGTCCAACGCCAAAGAGGTGTTGATGCTGTGTGTGGCAGCATTTTCAACCCTGTTTACAATTCCCAGTGTATTTCCATTTTCATCTCTCACATCCTGCAAGGCATCTGAACCTCTGGTCCAGGCAAAATTACCTGTATAGTTATAACTCGAAGTAACGAAACCTAGCCCAGGAATCTTGCTAAAAGGCAGATCGTAAGTAACATTTAGCGCAGTACTATGCCTGTTGGGATCTCCAGTATCCCAAAAGCCATCCCACAATCCCAGATCCCTGTTGATCGTGCCGTCATCCTCAAAATAGTTCTTTACAATAAAATTGTTGGAAGCCGTGAAATTCATTCGCAAGGAACGTGTGAAATTATGAGTGATCGCATAGGACCAATCGAACAAGAAATTCCGTTGCTGCAAGGTTGGAACGATAGAGCCTTGAGGCAACCCAACATCTCTAAAGGTCTGCTCATTGAAGCTACGGTTGATATTCGAGGTCAATGAGATATTTGAAGGAAGTAGATTCAAGTTAAGGTCCTTTAACCAGGTCAAGTATTTCTTTTCACTTAAGAATTTCATATTCTTAAACGGCTCAAAATACTTTGGTTTAAAGCTATATCCATAATTGGCTCCCACGCGAACTTGCTGGTCGATAAATTCTGCTATCTCGTAATTATGTCTATTGGTCTCGTTATAAGAATACGAGAAGTCGAAGTTCTCAATATCATAGAAGCGTTGCTCTTGTTCGGCTCCTCTGTTTTTCCGCACACCGATAAAGTTGACGCTTCTACGCTTGGTATAGTCTATCGCCGTATTTCGTATCGAATCTTTGTCTTGCTGAGTGTCTGCAGCATCTATTTGGTCTTGCAGTTTCAGATCTTGGAAGAAGGGATCGAACTCTGGAGTGATCAGCTCTTCAGAAATACTATAGTTGAAAGGCACCTGTATGCCCCACTTTTTAGGTAATAGCTGTCCAAGATTCACATTGGTGTTCAAGGCATATTCTTGTGCATCCTCTCGTGCACGAGCATTGGGCACCTGATCGATCGACCCAAAACCAATGGTACTGATACTTCCAGTTGCAGAGACTGATGCGAAATCCGCCAAATTAGCGTCTAAGGCCCCAACAGCGGCCCAACCACCTTGCTGATCCAATTCGGCCAACCGCAATTCATTGAACCATACTTCCCCGTCAACATCCCTGTTGGTTCCGTTCTTGATACCGATCATCATATTTCGGATACTGCCAAGCGTTGGATTTCCCGAGATCGCTACCCGATGTCTTCCCGCAATAGGGGTCACATTTGCCGTTAACACATCTCCCACAAAGGTCAATTCCTCTCCATTGACATCAAAGAACAAGGCGTCTGTCGTTAATGCCCCCGATGTCAATGCCTCTGACTTGATCCTAGAAAGAACGTCCAGCGAAAGATCGATGGAATTTTGATCTGGCCAAACCTGTTCCGCAGACAATCTGTTGGACTGGCCGATCACATACGGTGTTGGCGAAAGTGGCACTTCTATCTGATAATAATTCTCATTAAGGTCGGTACCAATTCGAAGGAAACCGATAAGGTCGCCATCGGTGATATCTGGTTCATCTTGCAATCGTTCGGCATGCATAAACATTTTGATCTGTTTGTATTGCCGCATATCCACATCGACATTCTTAAACACCCCTCTTGCGTCATCCACTTCGAGATCACGCACTCTAAACGCCAAGGACTGCTCATTGAGATTGACGATGGTGTTGTTGTTGTTTAACTGTTCCCGTTGCAACCCTGGAGGTAAGACATAATTAATTGGAGAACGATTCTCATTCTCTAGAATGTTCACAGCACTTACATCTACAGTTGTATTTGGGTCTCCAGAGTTATCGGCTTCTTGGTCCAAGGACTGCGTGTAACGCCTCCAATCTCCTCGTATGAGGTCTAAGGTTCCAAAACGCATTACCACAGGCTGGTCGAAACCAGTAAGGTACATTCTCATAAAACGCACGGAGCGTAAGTCTGAGATATTATCTGGATTTTCAAAGAAAGGTGCAAAGGTCGGATTCTCGTAGAAACCAGGGGTTACCGGTATCTTAAATTGTATCCAGCGCACCTCTGGGATCACATCATTGTTGGGCACCTCCACATTGCTTAAAATTCTGATATCAGTAACAAAGGGATGATTCTCAGGTCGCATGTTCTTTCTTATCGGAATACGATATCCCAGATAATTATTGATGGTATTCATCGTCTGGTCTCGGTTGATATCCTCCGTATCTGGCAAGGTCGTAGCCCCACGATTCGTATCTCCCACGATCACGGGCGAGTTTCCGTCGGTACCATTATAATCTCTATACCGCTCTAAGATGGTTCCGTCAGCGGCCAGGTAGAAACGGTAATTGTCCAAAGCGGGATCTTCTAATCCGCTATATCGTTGTTTTAAGGCAAAGGCTGTAGCATCAATATCTGGTGGTGTACCCGGAGTTGGGTCTGAACCATCTTCAAAAGCATCGGACAAACCGTCAAAGCCAACATCTTGCGCCTCCCTATTAGTTTCATCTGCATCAAAGGCATAGACTAAAGACTGGGCAGAGGGGACCGATGCCCAATTTGTTTCAGTTACGAAATCATTACTTGTAGGGGTTGGCAAACCATTTTCATATTGTTTTCTTCCATCTTTTAATACATCCTCGGAAATATTTCCCAAGTTGAATACCAGTTCTCCCAAGTCGGTACCCGGAGCGGTAGAGTCGGTAAAAGTATCCAACAACCAGAACTGAATGAATTCTACATTGGCCTGCTCAAAGTTGGTCGAAGTGATGGCACGAGTAATTCCACCCCAGTTTTGTGATGGATTAGGAATCTCGTTAAGATTGGCTGTAGTATTCTGATTGGTATAATTGTAAGGCCCTCTTTCTTCGGGATAATAAGCCAGGTCCAAGGTAGTCTGTACCGTATTCTGTCCCTGTACCAGATTTTGCTGCGGAAAGATCTCGTTGATAAAGATGCGACGCGTCTCATTTAATGAGATATCATCATCACTGACATCGCCCGGACGCTGGGAGCTATAAAAAATAGGGTCGATCGTGTACCAAGCTAATTTTGCTCTATTAAACCCAGAACCTAAATCGTCATTAGGCAAATCACCTCCCGGAACTTCTTCTGGCACACTTGATAAACTCCAGGCCAGCACACCTTTCATATCGATATTGGTCTGTGAGCCTTCAAAATCATCCACATAGGAGGTCGCCTCCCCTTGGAATTCAGAATTTTTGGAAGCTCCAGCCGCCAAATACGCAAATTCTCCACGTACCGACACATTGGATGGTGCATCGGTATCGATATTGGGTAACTTATTCACCATTCTGGTCAAAAATGGTACTTCGGTAGAATAGTTACCTCGAAAACCTAACATGGTATTGTTTACAGGTTCTACCCCGTAATTTGCCTTTTGGGTCAGCGGACGTTCATTAAGATTTAAGACGGTAGCGCCAATAATAAAATTGTCATTGAACTGATGCTCTATATCCAAGCCAGTGAAGCGCTTGTTTTGCTGCCCAAAGACCGAATTGTTCTCTACCGAAACTTCGATGGGGGTGTTGGACGCCTTGAGGGCTTCATCCAAAATTTGCACACGCCCGATCTGGTAATTCACCGTATAGTCCACCCCTTCTTGTAAGACACGACCACCAGCGGTAACACGTACCGACCCTCGTGGGACGTTGAACGCGCCGATCGGAATACCATCACCGGCACCAGAAGATTTGTAACGACCCTTTAATTGAAACTTATTCTGTTCGCTACTTTCAAAAGCCGCAGCTTTGGTCTTATCATAGAGATCCCTATAGACGTATTTTGCCTGATTGGGATTATAGGTGGACGGATCGTTATAATTCTCAGGACCCACGCCGGGTGTATTGTCGAGTGTTTCGAATAAGAATTCCCCAAAAGGCTCTACCGTGGTAAAGATGATGCGGCCATATTGTTCATCGACCGTAATTCCAGGGAGGTAATCAAAGAATCCATCTCCCCCTTCTTGTGGGTCGTTATAAATATTTAACTTGTCCAATCTAAAGACGTTGAGCAATATCGTTTCCTGCAGGTCGGGATCGGGAAAGTTGGTTCCTGAGACCGGCGTGATATAGTTGATCGGGGAAGGATCTGAATACAGAATATTCATTGAGAAATCTTCGCGATTCAACTGAAAGGCCCCTGTAGAATAGATGTTCTTCATCATCAGGTCCCACACGGGCTGATCTACATTGGTAACGCTACTCTTCAGCATTTTTAGCACCAGACTCTGATTGTTCACTTCGATGACCTGACCATTGACATCCAATTCTACATCGGTAGAGTTCACCCCATCATTGGCGAATTCTCCCACTTGGAAGACTTGGCCCCCAGCGGTATATTGAAACGCAACGGCGATGACCTCATCATTGCTGAGTCGTTGATTCAAGGAAATATACCCAAGCTGCGTGTTGAGTTGATACTCGTTCGGCTCTAATTTTCGTGCCGATTCCATCACCGCATAATCAAAACCTTCTTGTGCTGTCCCTTGGGTAAAACCACTTTGGACAGTGGCGATGTCCCGTATAGCCTCTGACAAGATATTGCCTGCATTCCCTATTTCCGTGGGGTCGAAGTTGTTATTGCTGTTATCGGGAAATGCATTGGGGTCTGCCGTATTAAAGAAAGTAGCCACCTGATCGTCATAGGTCGTTTTTTCTGGATTGGACTCTCCCAGATCTTGAATGGCCACCACATTCCTCACATTGTTCGTCCTTGCCGTACGGTTGGTGACATACACCTCTATACGAGTGATCTGAATGGGCGAATTGATATAAGGATACGAACTGATATTGTTATTGTAGGTATCTCTAAAATATTGCGACAGGAAGAAGTGACGATCCTCGTCATAATCCAATGCGAACAATTGAAACTCTTGTAGCGTTCCTCCACCTTGGGCCGTGACCGACTGGGTTTGGGAACGTTGTTCGGAAAAGACACCCGTGATCCTCGTTCTTCCAAATTGTAGCTCGGTCTTTACTCCAAAAAGGCTTTGAGCTCCATTGATCAACGAGCTGTTGATCGGCATGGATACGTTACCCACTTCGATCTTTCTAATGATATCATCCTCGGTAGGGGCGTATTCTAATTTGATCAGGTTTTGAAAGTTGAAGGTGGATTGTGTATCGTAATTGGCAGTCACTCTTAGACGCTCTCCAACTTTACCCAACAAACTAAGGCTAATACGCTGATCGAAGTCAAAGCTGATATTGCTTCTATTTCGAGGTGATAATGAAGGGTTATCGTTCTTTTGATAGCGTATTCCAAGGTCCATGGCCACAGAACCCTGCGGGATGACCTCGATGGTGTTTCCTCCAAAAATGGTCTCGAAGAAACTAGAGTTGATATAAAATTCTGGTAAGAGATTTTTTCGTGCCTCTTCGGTACCATCTTTTCTCCCAGAGATGGCATCGATCTTTTCTTTGAAATAGCCCTTCATACTCTCTTTGAGGATAAGGTCTTGATATTGTTCGGGAGAAAGGATCAGCGGATATTTGATGTCGAATTCACCGACGGTCTCGGTGTAGACGTACTTGTCGAGTAAAGGGTCGTAGGTGTATTTTTGAACGATGCTATTGGGGTTCTTCAATTCGATCCTCCCTAAGCTATGGCCCGTCTTCACTGAATCTTGAACGGCTTCGTTCGGAGTTTGTTGCGCCCAAGTAGCACTGAGACCACCAAAGAGAAATAGTGCGAAAACGAAACGATGTATTCTTGTAAAAAATATTGGTTTGTTAGTTGTTTTCAATACAATTATAATTTTTTAAGCGCCCCTTTAATAATATCCTCTACGGCAAGTTCCGGAGTTTCCTTAAGGAGTTGATCCACTACTTTTTCAGAGGATTTTCGCGTGAAGCCCAAAACCTCTAATGCAGATAACGCTTCATCCTTATTGGTATTGCTTTCAAAAGGAGAAATTTCGTCGATGTCAAAGACCTTCAATACTTTGTCTTTTAGATCCAAAATAACACGTTGCGCAGTTTTAGCCCCAATTCCTTTGACAGCCTGTATCGACGCGACGTCGCCCGCTGCGATAGCATCTCTTACCATTTCGGGACTCATAGAAGATAGCATGGTTCGGGCAGTGCTTGCTCCCACCCCAGAAACCGACAGCAATAGCCTAAAGATGGTACGTTCGGATTTCTCCACAAAACCGAATAAGGTATGAGAATCTTCTTTCACTATTAAATGGGTGAATAGGCTGAGATTTTCAGCATCCGGAATTTTGGAAAATGTATGCAGCGATATATTAATAAAATACCCCACTCCATTGCAGTCGATTACAACTTCGGTAGGGTTCTTTTCTACTAGCCGCCCTTTGATGTGCGTGATCATGTTTTGGGTCCCAAGATTAAAGTCCCAAATGTAACAAAATCATTTTAATCCGCTCGCTGATGTTTTTCCTTTTCTTGGGCGTCGATGACCGCCACGGCTGCCATGTTGACCATTTCTTCAACACTAGCGCCTAACTGCAAGACGTGCGCGGGCTTTTTCATCCCCAATATGATGGGACCGATAGAATCGGCCTTGTTCAATTCTTTCATCAGCTTATAGCTTATGTTTGCTGAGTCTAAATTGGGGAAGACCAAGGTGTTGACCTTTTTTCCTGCCAATTTGGAAAACGGAAACTTATCCTGATGCATTTCTTTATTCAATGCAAAATCCGATTGCACTTCACCATCCACAACGATATCTGGATAGTAACGATGCAGATACGCGACAGCTTCCCCTACTTTCCTTGATCTTTCGTTATCCGATGACCCAAAGTTGGCATAAGAGAGCATCGCAATGATCGGTTCCATTCCAAACATACGCACGGCATAGGCGGTCATTTGAGCGATCTTCGCCAGTTCTTTTGCTGAAGGGTCAATATTGATCGAGGTGTCTGACAAAAACATCGGTCCCCGTTCGGTGATCATCAGGTTGGTCGTAGCCACCTTTGCAACACCAGGTGCCTTTCCAATCAATTCCAGCAATGGTTTAAGCACGGTTGGATAGCTTCGAGAATAGCCCGAAAGCATGGCATCGGCATCGCCTTCGTTCACCATCATTGCAGCAAAATAGTTACGTTCGCGCATCTTTGCCCTAGCATCGTAATGCGTAACACCTCTGCGCTTTCTAGATTGCCAGTAGATCTTGGCATAATGATCCTTGATCTTCTTGTACTCATCACTCTTTGGATCGACAATAGGTACTTCGGTATCAAATTCTATTTCTGCCATCAGCTCCTTGATCACATCCTCTCTTCCCAATAGAATTGGGTGCCCGATGCCTTCATCAAGAACGATTTGAGCAGCTTTGAGAACATCAAGCTGGTCAGCTTCTGCAAATACAATTCTTTTTGGATTGGTCCTTGCACGATTGTGCAACAAACGAACGATCTTATTATCATTCCCCAGTCGCTGTAACAATTCCTCTTCGTACTTTTCCCAATCCTCAATGTCTTCCCTTGCTACACCACTTTCCATCGCCGCCTTTGCCACAGCTGGTGGAACTTCGGCGATCAACCTTGGGTCAAATGGTTTTGGTATGATATATTCTTTTCCAAAGGTGAGTTTGGTCTCCCCGTAGGCGATGTTCACCTGCTCTGGGACCGGTTCTTTTGCAAGATTTGCCAGTGCTTTGACGGCAGCCATCTTCATGGCCTCATTGATCTTTGTTGCCCGCACATCCAAAGCTCCTCTAAAGATGAAAGGGAATCCGAGCACATTGTTTACCTGATTGGGATGGTCGGAACGTCCGGTGGCCATAATGATATCATCTCGGGTATCGATCGCTAGGTTGTAGGAGATCTCCGGATCTGGATTGGCCATGGCAAAAACGATCGGGTTTTTGGCCATCGACATCAACATTTCGGGAGAAACGATATCAGCAATGGAAAGTCCGATAAACACGTCGGCATCTTTCATTGCCTCTTCCAACGTATCGATCTTCCTTGATGAAGCAAATTCTTCTTTTTCTTTACTAAGTCCTTCCCTATCTTTTCTGATAACTCCCTTGCTATCCAACATAACGATGTTCTCGGCCTTCGCACCAAACGCCTTGTACAATCGTGTGCAAGACACAGCAGCTGCCCCAGCACCGCTTACCACGATACGCACCTTATCTATCTTCTTTTTGGCGATCTCTAGAGCGTTTAGCAAGGCAGCGGCAGAAATGATCGCAGTACCATGCTGATCATCATGCATTACTGGGATGTCCAACTCTTCTTTCAATCTGCGTTCGATCTCGAAGGCCTCTGGCGCTTTGATATCTTCTAGATTGATTCCTCCAAAAGTAGGTGCGATGGTCTTTACTGTTTCAACGAATTTATCGACATCCTTTGTATCCAGTTCGATATCGATACCATCGATGTCGGCAAATATTTTGAACAATAGCCCTTTTCCCTCCATCACAGGCTTGGATGCCTCTGGACCAATGTCTCCCAAACCAAGAACTGCTGTTCCATTGGTGATCACGGCCACCATATTTCCTTTGGCGGTATATTTATAGACGTTATTGGTATCGCGAGCGATCTCCAAGCAAGGTTCGGCAACACCTGGCGAGTAGGCCAATGCCAAATCTCGTTGAGTTGCATATCTCTTCGTTGGAACGATCTTTATTTTGCCAGGCGTTGGTTTTGCATGGTATATAAGCGCTTCGCGTCTTTTACTTTCTTTACTCATATCGTTGGTTGAAATGAATTATTTGGCTAACAAAGGTAAGGGGATTTATCTTCTGAAACATCATTATTATGTAATCTTCAATAACTCTGAGAGCACATCGACATTCTCGGGTAAACGTCCCACGTTCTGAAGCTTCAATGCAGCTAGCATCAAAGCTGTTTTAAGACATTGCTCCGTCGTTTTGTCTTTGATATAGGCAAACAAGAATCCAGACCAAAAGGCATCTCCTGCTCCAGTAGCGTCCATCACTTTTTCGATCTTGATAGCTGGTAGAGAAATTGGTTCTTTTCCTTTTTGTGAGAGTTTTACGCCTTTGCTTCCCAAGGTGAGACAAACAATGGTCACTCCCAACTGATGGAAGAAATCGAAGATCTCTTGATGGGATAATTCTTTATCGAACAAACGTGCCATATCATCTTCGCTTACCTTGACCAGGGGATCGAGAGAACAATATTCTTTGATGATACGCATCGCCTCCATCCGATCGGGCCAAACTCTTTCGGCGTAGTTCACATCGATGCTTAGCTTTGCCCCTAGACCATTGGCTTCTTTAGCTTTGGAAATGATGGTTTGCTGCGAAGGTTTTCCACTCAAAGCAAAGGCGGTCGTATGAAATACCTTTGTTTGGCCCAGTAAGGCTGCAGGAAGTTGCTCTGCGTGAATCTGTTGATCTGCCTGCCGATAAGGAATGAAATCGGGAGTACCAGTGGTCTTCGAAACAAAGATCACCGTGGTTGGGGTATTATGAAGACTTCTTACATTGGAAGCATCAATGCCTGCCGTTTTGAACTTATCCAAAATATATTCTCCAAACCCATCTTTTCCTACCGATGCCACCATGGCCGTGTGCATTCCCAGCCGCGCCATATTCATTGCTACATTGGTAGGCGACCCTCCCAGATATCTATGATAATCCTTGGTCTCGCTGATTCTTGCATCCATCTGGTGACCTATAAAGTCTATGAGTGTTTCTCCCACACATAAGATATCTACCGTCTTTTCCATACTATTGATCAGGTTAAAAGTTCTTTTCCTTCCAAAGAATTCTTAAGCAACACAGCACCTGCAGCACTCCAGGCGCAATGCTTCACCCCGGTGGTCATACCGGTTTCGGTATTGAAGTTTTCATAAAATCCCCAATCTGCCTTCTCATTTAAATCGTCGATCTTTTCCAACACCTGTGCGGCCTCATCTCTTTTGTCATATTTGAGCAATCCGAGACCATAGAACCCATTGACCATTTGCCAGGTTCCGCCATTGTGAAATTCATACGGGATATTTCTAAACTCATACTTACAATTATTCTCTAAAAGCTTCCAATCCGCATCCTCAGGTTTGATTGGTGGCCAAAATGCTGGCAAAAGTTGTAATTTTAATGATGTTCTCAATCTTTCTGAATGTTGAATCACAACTTCGGCAAATTCTTCGTTATCGATTTCCAAGATCAAAGCGATCGCATTGGCCAAGGCATCATATTGTTTTTGATATCCTGATGGGTTGAAGCTTGCCACCCAATAGTTCTTTTTGCGCAATTGTTTATACGCTTTTGGATGGTAGGGCTCATTACGAATATGATGCTTGCGATAATTTTCGATGATCTTTCTCGTCACCTTCTTTATTTTCGTCGCTGTTGCTTCATTGGGAAACAACTGTTGGTAACATCGAAGCGCCCATAAGCGCAATAACTGATCGTATAGAATATAACCTTCGGTAATATATTCATCAGCCCAATTACCCGAACGTGGGACATAAACCAAATGATTATTGTTAAACTCCCATGCCTCGAGCAATCGGAAACCTCTATCGATATTTTGAAGATGCCTATTGGCAAACTCGATATTGTCGGTCAATTTTGCATAGTTGCAAACCCCAATGATGAACCATGCCACGGTATCTACACGACCGGCTAGGCCTCCAAAGCTTAAGAGGGTCTTAGGTTTATCGAAAAAGACATTGGAAGGAATATTGCCCAAGGCGTGTTGATGGTCTGCCAATGTTTGCAAGGTGGCCCTGAACGTTTTTACCAATTGCTTATCCCCATCGAGCAAGGCTGCCAACCCGCAAATGACACCATCTCTAGCCCAAATTCTTCGATAATTGGTAATATCGTTGGCACTTGCCAAAAATCCTTTGTCGGTTGTTACTTTTTCGAGTAAGGCTATCGCTCTTTTATAGGCTTCCATTAGTTGAAGAGTTGATCGGGATCCATAAGTTTGTTTAAATTGTTTCGGTCTTTTTTAGCTAGAAGGCTCAATCCATATTGATAGGAAGCATTCATCCACCCAAAACCCGAGGTCGTAATATAATCGAATTCGGTACCGACATTTCCATATTCGGCATATACTTTATGTGTACAGGCTACGACATCATACTTTTCTGGTATCGTTCCGTTGTAATCCACAGCATTCTTGGTGATCGTCCACAGCCAACGATAGATGAGTTCGCGAGCTTCCTCTTTAAAACCATAATTGAGCAATCCTTTCCAAATGATCATCTGATGAGGCGCCCATCCATTTGGGTAATCCCATTGTCGTTGTGGCAAAGAGGGGTCTCTGTCTTCCATCATCTTCTTTGAAGTTCCGGAGATGCCGCCTTTTTGTTTTAAGGTTTCAAATAAGGTCTTGACCATTTTTTCGGCTTGTTCTTTCGAACATAATCTTGCCCAAAGTGGGTAGAAATTGGAAGCCGACTCGAACTTGGTCTTTTTCTTATACTTGATATCGTAATCAAAAAAGCTGTCGTGCTTTTTACTCCACATATATTCATTCATTCGGGCTTTTCGCGAAAAAGCAAGGTCTTGCCAATATTCTGATTTGTATTTCTTGCCTTTCGAGCTTACAAACTTGTCATCAAAATAGGTCTCGATCAAATAGGCGATATCTGTCTCGTACTTGAACAAAAGGGAATTAAGGTCCACACAATTGAGATTGGCACAGACACCATCTAACCGCCAGCTCGTATCATGACCGCTTTCTCTGAGACTTCTATCGTGAATGAAATAACGGTCGAGATCGTCGTCATTGATCTCTCCAGAGGTATAGGATCTGGTAAATTCTTGGAGTGAAAGCTCATACTTTCTAGCATAGGTCTTTAGAACCTCATCGAAATGTCCATCTTCGGTCTCGGGGGGTATGCCGATGCCTTCTGCGAGATAGCGGTTGAGCTCATTCTTGGTAAGCCGTTTCCCCGAAACCATCCATACATTCTTGTATTCTTTGATGGCCATTTCCAAGGTCGAGGACAACCAAGCATGATCGGTGCCGCCTTCTGCCTCATAGACCTCTCGAATGAATGAGGTAAGAAATGGCGGCTGCGTTCGGGTAAGATAATAGCTGCGATTGGCATTCAATATCTTACCATAATGTTTTACTTGATAGCAGAAGTTATCCACCATGGCCTTTGCAAGATCGATACGACCATCGAGCAACAGCCCGATGCCTTCGAAATAGCTATCCCAACCGTACATTTCGTTGAACCTTCCTCCTGGAACCACGAAGGGCACCCCTTTATTTTTCTTGAGCTTCAATGCCAATATACCAGGCTTGTCATTGATCGACCTCACATATTCGGGTGTGATATTTTGGGGCAAGGTGATCACTTGCAGTTGAGGAAGTTCCTTAGTTAACTCTTTGTAATAATTTATTCCCTTTTTATCATCGACCGGCACATAGATTCTTTGCGTTTTATCAGTGGCTTTCTCATCTTCCAGGATCCTTTGGATACCTTTCCTGTCGATGGTGCGTGTAAGGTCGTCCCAGAAGTAATCTCTGATCATTCTAGAAATGCGATCGGTGGGAGGCTCTTCAATTTGGTCAAGAGAAATCTCGGCGACCTTTTTGCCTTTTTTCTTCTCTAATGCAAGTTCTTGCAGCAGGTTTGAAAGATGATAGGTTCCTTTTACGATATATTCTTTACCATCGTCACTTTGCAACTTCAACTTTTTAGGGCCTTGATCCTCTTTGGTGATCTTTTTATCACCATCGGTGTCTTCCTGTGCAAGAAGAACGGCAAGGGTCTCTTTTATGTTAAGCTTGAAGTGCATTCTTTGCGGTAAGTCGTTTTAGAATAAAATACGAAATTAAAAGCAGCCCCATCGGTATGAGGGTATAATAAAATGCATTTTCTGGACCTTTGTTCTTAAATAACCACCCTATGACCCTTGAGCCAAAAGTTCCTCCTAGTGCCGAGAACACAACGATCAAACCTGTCATTGGACTATGAAGTTTATTGGGCAATGCGCTGAGAACCACAGAATTTAACAATGGATATATCGGTGCTATAAAGAGTCCTACTATAGGAAATGCGAATCCAATTAATGGAATATCGCTCAACTTTTCTATTTCACCCACATCTGCTCCTACCGTTTCGGGCAACACAAAGACAACCATCAGCATCGCAACGACCGTGCAAGATGTAAGCACCCAAATCCAATCTACCTTTCTTGTTAGAACGCCTGCCAACAATCTTCCTATTGCAAGCGAAATGGCAAGGATGCTCGCCATCATGATACTCACGTTCTCTGGAAGGTCCAAGACCTTGTCGTTGAAAGAAGGTAGCCAGGTCATGATTCCCTGTTCTATCATAACAAAAAGGAATGCGCTAATGACAAATACAATGATCAACAATCGTATCAATAAACGGAACATCTGTGCAAAGTCATCGACCAAGTTGGCCCCAGGAATTTCTGGTTCTTTCTCAAACTTAGTAAAGAGTAAGAATAAGAAGGACAAAGCAGATAGTCCTGCTAACAGCCAATATACATCGAGCCAAGCGTTGGGGCTATCTTCGCTATTGAAGGCTGGAAACAAAAAGTATGCGAGGGCAATCCCGATCATAAAGACCCCTTCAATGGAACTCATTAGACTATTGTGTTCCTTTTTACTCTCGGTAACCATTCCTATCATGGTATATACCGAAACTTTGATCAATGCAAAAGAAACACCTACTGTAGCAAAAAGCAATTTGGCGGTATCAAAGGAATTTCCAAAATACATGGTCACACAGGCCAAAGCTACGAGCCCTAAGCCGATCAACATGGCTTTCTTATATCCCAATCTTGGAAGAAAAGACGCCACAAAGAAGGATACGATCGCAATAGGAAGGTCTTTGAAGGCCTCCAAAATACTCGCTTGAACCTCATCTACGCCATAATTCTTCTGCGACTTCAAAATCACGATTCCAACGCTATTCAACAGAATTGCAAAGACAAAATAGTTGAGATAGAGCGATATTTTGATTCCCAAGTTTTTCATAGACATTTCAAAAATTAAAAAGATTCCCGCTACGTCATTTTACTGAACCACGGGAATCCCAATCGAGAACAATTGTATCATCTACCAAAAAGACCCCACTACGATTGCCGTAACAATGAGCAAGATAATGGCTAGTTTTCTATAATTCTGGTACCAAGGCAAACTTTTCAGTTCTTCGCTTTCCTCGGTAAACATTTCCTTTTTATAGGTGTATTCTGCTATCTGAGCTGCTGGTGATGGAGGAGTCGCTAAACTTACCACAATGTGAATCACTACACAGATCACAAATAGGATGCTCGCCTTTCCTAAGAAATGAATCTCATTCACCTCTGGCAGCCATTCGAATACCTGCGAAAGGATCATAAATATCGCCAGGGTGAATCCTATGAGTAAGCTAACGATGGACCCATTGCCATTGGCTCGTTTCCAAAACAATCCTAATATAAAGGTTGACACGGCAGGTGGACAAGTGTAGGCAATCACCAATTGAAGATAATTCCAAAGCGAATCACTGACCTTCTCTATCTGAGGTACCCACAAAATTGCCAATACCACCAAGATCACCGTTGTTATCTGGCCAACGCGCACCAATTGTTTGCTTGTAAGCGACGGATTTATCTTTCGCGCAAAATCCATGGTTACCAAGGTCGATGCCGAGTTGAAGGTTGCCGAGACCGATGACATCATCGCAGCCATTAAGCCGGCGACCACCAATCCAAGTACGCCTGTTGGCAACAACTGGAATAGCAATACGGGATAGGTAAGGTTTGGACAATCTGATAGGTCTGCACACACACTTCCATCGGTAAGTTGATAATTAAGTGAGGATATATCAAGTTGATTAAATAGTAATAAAGCCAAAACACCTGGCACTACCATGATAAAGATCACTGGGAGCTTTAAGAATCCTGCGAACAGGGCACCCCAACGTCCATGGTTAAGGTCTTTGGCCCCAAGGACACGTTGCACCATGAATTGATTATTGGCCCAGAAATAAAACCCTAGAAGCGGCACCCCAGTAAGCAAGCCCCACCAAGGCATGAACTCGTCATTGCTAGGCCTTACCAGGCTAAAGACTTGATCGGAAGTCGTTGGAATATACTTTCCTTCCTTTGCTCTATCGCCAAAATCTACATCGCCAGCAGCCAGTGAAATATCTAGTCTGTCCATCATGGCAGACCAACCTCCTCCCAATTCATCAAAGGCGAAGTAGGTAAGTAGACATGAGCCAATAATTAGCAGCACGGCCTGTATCACTTCGGTCTGTATCACCGAGTTCAATCCTCCAGGAATGGTATATGCGGCAGCAGCAACTGCCAATATGATCAATATTGCATTGGGATCCAATTGTGGGAACAATAGGGTCAACACTATTTTGCCAACATAGAGACCAGCGGCGGTATCAACCAAAATGTTACCGACGACCGTGATAAATGAAAAATAATATCTTGATCGGCTGTCATATCTACGTTCTAAAAACTCGGGCATGGTATAGACACCAGACCTGAGGTAAAACGGCAGAAAGAAAATGGAAAAGAAAATAAGGACAACGACAGCGAACCATTCGTAGTTGTAAACGTTGATATTGGTCTGATAAGCATCAGAAGCCAATCCTACTAAGGTAGAGCTCGAGATATTCGCCGAAAACAAAGCGATACCAACTATGGGCCAAGTCATTGTTCGTCCACCTAAGAAATAATCTTCGGAGCTCCCTCGTTTCGATTTAGAAATACCATAAATGATAATACCTACGAGGTAGATGACGATCACCCCAATGTCAATACTAGATAAACTACTCATTAAATGCGGAATTGGTTAGTTAGTTAAAACAGATCATTTTCGATAAATCGATAATTGGTTGAAATAAAACCTATAGATTTCTCAAAATTTTACCATTTTAGTTATCGAATATACATTTTTACAAAATTTTAAAAAAATTATTCGTTTTTTTAATTAGCTTAGAGCCTCGTCGAAAACGTTAACTGTTAATATCTTTAAATGAAAGAAGTGACCCTTAAAGACATCGCTCAAATCTTAGGGATTTCAGTGACTACGGTATCTAAAGCTTTAAAGGGTTACAAGGACGTAAGTCCAGAAACAAGGAAGTCGGTATTGATGCTGGCAGAGAATCTCAACTACAAACCCAACGCCGTTGCACTTAATTTAAAGAATCAGGAAACGCGTACCATTGGGGTGATCGTACCAGAGATCGTGCATAATTTCTTTTCGAGTTGTCTCCATGGCATCATTGCTGAAGCAGAAAAAAACGGTTATTTGGTGATCATTCTTCAATCTGGTGAATCTGACCTGCTCGAACAAAAGCAGCTAGAGATGCTTGTAGACAAGCGCGTAGATGGCATTCTTATCGCAATTGCAGATGCGACGGATGAATACAGTCACATTCAAAGGATCATAAAAAAAGAGATTCCCATCGTTCTGTTTGACAAGGTTACCGAGCAGTTGCCTTGCTCTAAAGTTACCATCGATGATAAGAAAGCTGCATACAATGCCGTTAAAGTACTCATCGACAGTGGATGTAAGAAGATCGCTCATTTGCGCGGTCCTCTTGGTGCTTCCAATGCCGTTGATCGTCATGAAGGCTATGTGAGCGCCTTGGAAGCACATGGTATAGCGTACGACCCCAGTTTGGTGTATATGTGTGATGGATATAGCATAAATGATGGCAAGCAACATGCCGAGGATGCCTATAAAGAAAATCCGGATATCGATGGAGTCTTTTGTATCACCGACATGGTTGCCGCTGGTGCTATCGCTTATTTTAACGAAGAAAAAATTTCCATTCCCGATCAAATTTCTGTGATGGGGTTCAGCAATTCGCCGATCTCCTCGATCATACGTCCATCGCTCTCCACGGTAGATCAGCCAGGAAGGCAGATGGGGAAGGAAGCTGTTTCCTTACTTATAGAGGAAATCGTTAAATTGAAGAAGAAAGAACCTGTAGAACACTACCATGTGCAATTGCCGACCAACATCGTTGTTAGAGATTCGGTAAAAAGCAACCCTCGCCCATGAGCAACGTAACCCTCAAGGATATCGCCGAAATTTTGGGCGTTTCTGTGACCACGGTGTCCAAAGCACTTAAGGACTACAAGGACGTGAAGAAAGAAACTCGGGAGGCGGTGCGCCTTCTAGCGGAAAAGTTGAATTATAAGCCCAATCCACTTGCCTTAAACCTTAGGAATAAAGAATCGAAGACCATAGGCGTGATCATTCCTAGGATCGATCACAATTTCTATTCCAATGTTCTCAATGGAATAATTGAAGAGGCTGAATCTAGAGGCTACTTGGTCATCATCTTGTTTTCAGGAGACTCTGCCAAACTAGAGAAAGAGCAGGTAGAACTCTTAAAAGACAAGAGAGTCGACGGCGTTTTGGTGGCTGTGGCCACCGAAGCTAAAGAGGTGGACCATCTTAAGGAGCTGATGAGAAATAATATTCCACTGGTCCTTTTTGATAAGGTTGTTGAAGATCTAAAGTGTTCAAAAGTAAGCATTGATGATGAAAAAGCTGCTTTCGATGCGGTCACTTATCTGATCGATAGTGGATGCGGACATATCGCACACCTAAGAGGTCCTCTTCCAACCGAGACCTACACCAACCGATATTTGGGCTATAAGAAGGCTGTTGAAGCGGCGGAAATTCAATTTGACCCGTCATTGGTCTATGTCAGCGAAGAACTATCCTTTGAAGATGGTTACGACCTTGCGAAAAAAGTGATGAGCGAACATCCTGAAGTAGATGCCATTTTTGCCATGACCGATCTTGTTGCCATGGGTTGTTTGGCCTTTTGCAAAGATGAGGGTATCAAAGTGCCAGAACAGGTTTCCATTATGGGCTTTAGCAATTGGTTCATGTCCAGAAATAGTTCTCCGAAGCTCTCCACTGTGGATCAACCGATCACCTTGTTGGGCAAAGAGGCCACTTCTATCCTGATCAATGAGATCAAAGAAAAAAAGGAGGATTCTCGTAGCTTGTATCGTTCTGTAAAGCTTCCAACCAAGGTCATTGCGAGAGAGACTACCCGTTAGTTGGTTTCAAAAAGTTGATATTTCGTTTTAAGCCCTCATATTTGGTTCGCTTAACGGCCGACCGCTTAAAAAGTTCTTTGAATACCTCTTCTGTGATCTCCTCCCAGTCATTCTTGCTCATCGATAGCAATTTGGGATGTGGATCAAATAGTGGTTCGCTATGTGATTTTGAAAATCGATTCCAAGGGCATACATCTTGACAAACGTCGCATCCAAACATCCAATTATCAAATTTTCCTTCCATGGTCTCAGGAATTGCCTCCTTTAACTCGATCGTAAAGTAGGAGATGCATTTACTACCATCAACGACATAAGGAGCGACGATCGCATCCGTTGGGCAGGCATCTATACAAGCTGTACAGCTTCCGCAGTGATCGGTAACGGGGGTGTCGTAATCCAACTCTAGATCCACTATAAGCTCTGCAATAAAATAAAAGGACCCAAGTTGTTTGGTAAGGACGTTACTGTGCTTACCCATCCAACCGAGTCCGCTTTTGGTCGCCCAGGCCTTATCCAATACTGGAGCAGAATCCACAAAGGCCCTACCATGTACTTCCCCAACCTCTTTCTGGATGAATTGCAGCAATTGTCTCAATTTATCTTTGATCACAAAATGATAATCTGTGCCGTAAGCATATTTGGATATCTTTGGGGCTTCAGAATCTTCCTGTGTTTCTGATGGAAAATAATTTAATAATACAGAGATGACGCTCTTGGAACCTTCTACCAGTTTGGTCGGGTCTAGGCGCTTATCAAAATGATTCTCCATATAGCGCATCTCGCCATGCATATTATTCTTGAGCCAAGCTTCCAAACGCGGAGCCTCTTCCTCCAAGAATTCGGCCTTACTAATCCCACAAGAGATGAAGCCAAGTCGCCTGGCTTCGGTCTTGATCAGGGCGGTATGTTTTGACTTTAACGACAATGTCTAGTTTCTTTTTGTAAAGGTGACTTCGGCACCCACTGGCTTCAAAGTGATCAGCGGATTGGCGACAATATCCTTTTGCTCGGTCTTAATATCGAAACCTTTGATGATCGTATAAAGCGTCAATAGCATTTCGTATATGGCAAAACCATTACCAATGCAAAGTCGTGGTCCTGCCCCAAAAGGTAAATAACTCCCTGGAAATTGCTCTTTCATCCTTTGAGGAGAAAAACGCTCGGGATCGAAGACACTTGGATCACTCCAATATTTAGGGTTGCGATGTAGTTCATAGAAAGAGATGCCCAACAGGGTACCCTCCTCGATCGCAAAATCACCTACTGTATCATCTGCCAAAGCTACTCTATCGATGATCCATGCCGGTGGATAAAGTCGCATCGACTCGCGGAGGCATTGTTTCGCGTACGATAACTTTGCCAATAGCGATATCAAATCAATATTTTCATCTATATCGTCGATCTCTTGGCGCAGTTTGTTAAGCTCGTTCGGATTTTGCGCCAATAAAGACAACGTAAATGTTAAGGTATTTGCTGTGGTCTCGTGGCCAGCGACGAACAGGATCAAGATCTCATCGATCAGGGTGTCATTGCTCATATTACTGCCATCTTCGTAGGTGACATTTAGAAGCAGGTCCAACAGATCATCGTGCGTATCTTTTGATGCCCTCCGTTCTTCGATGAGCGTAAGAATTATTGCCCTGCTTTCTTTTGCCAGATGCTCATGGTATTTGACTTTACCACTAAGTTTGAACCACCATTTCTTAAAAGGCAAACGTATTTCTTTAACGATATGCGCTTGTAACTCTTCGATGATCTTCTGCAGTCGATCAAAGGTATGTGAGTCCGAATCATAGTTGAAAAGTGCTTGAGCCACCACTTGAAAGGCCAATTTATTCATTAGCGGATACAATGGTACGTTGTCGTCCATTGGTAAGCGCTGAATCTCCGCTTGGATCGTCTTTTTCATGATCCCTAAGAGCCCCTCCATTTTGGTCTTGTGAAATGCAGGCTGAATAAGGCGACGTTGTCGTAACCAATGATCACCATTTGAGGTGAGCAAACCATGACCGATGTATTTGGCCAAATTAACGGTTTGGAGTTTTGATTTATGATAATTCTTATGATTCTTTTGAAGTATATGTCTGGCGACCTCGGCATCTCTAGAGAGAAATATAGGCTTTTTGAAAACAAAGTTTAGCATGAAGGAATCTCCAGCTTCCGAGAAGCATTGGCGGTGAAAAGGAATTGGGTTCTTGGCAATTACCGCTATATTCCAAAAGAATTTGCTAACTTTTATTTTGGGTGGTCTTTTGGCCATATCATATAGGTCTATACATTATAATGTAGGATACACGAATGTCACGCTGAGTGCGCAAGTCAACAAAGCCAGCGCTCAGCCTGACCATCAAAACAAGCCTCCTTGCGTTCCACCTTTGATCCTCCCGAGATGCTTGTAGGCCAATTCTGTTACTTCTCTACCCCGTGGTGTACGGATGATAAATCCTTCTTGAATGAGAAATGGCTCATAAACCTCTTCGATGGTTTCACCACTTTCAGAAACCGCTGTTGCCAATGTAGTGATCCCTACTGGACCACCTTTGAACTTATCGATGATAGTGGTGAGGATCTTATTGTCCATCTCATCGAGTCCATGGGCATCTACGTTAAGCGCTTTGAGCCCATATTTGGCAATTTCGATATCGATATTCCCATTCCCCTTAATTTGAGCAAAATCACGTACTCTACGAAGTAAGGCATTGGCTATACGGGGCGTACCACGACTTCTTCCTGCGATCTCGATAGCCGCTTCCATAGAGATGGGCACCCTAAGTATATGAGCACTTCTTTCCACGATCGTAGAAAGCAGTTCGGTAGTATAATATTGCAATCTACTACTGATACCAAAACGAGCCCGCATCGGTGCTGTAAGCAATCCAGAACGCGTGGTAGCTCCTACAAGCGTAAACGGATGAAGATTGATCTGTACGGTACGGGCATTGGGTCCAGATTCGATCATAATATCGATCTTGAAGTCCTCCATGGCCGAGTAGAGATATTCTTCGACAATTGGGCTCAAACGGTGTATCTCATCGATAAAGAGCACATCCCTTTCTTCGAGATTTGTAAGAAGTCCAGCGAGATCCCCAGGTTTGTCCAATACAGGACCGGAGGTCACTTTAATGCCAACGCCCAGCTCATTCGCTAAAATGTGCGCCAAGGTTGTTTTTCCAAGTCCTGGAGGGCCGTGAAATAAGGTGTGGTCTAAGGCATCATCTCTAAGATTCGCTGCCTGTACGAAGATCTTCAAATTTTCCAGCACCTGTTCTTGGCCAGCAAAATCTTCAAAGCTCAATGGTCGTAACGCTCTTTCGATATCGAGCTCCTCGGAAGAGAATTGTTCGTTTGTAGGATCTAGATTTTCGTTCATATGACCTTCACCCCAACCCTCTCCCAGAAGAAGAGAGTCGTTCTTTAGTTTTCGTGTTCAAACAAATATACAGTAAAAAGAAAAGCCTTTCTATCTAGAAAGGCTTTCTTCAAATTATTTGAAAACAGTTAATGTTGTAATTCTTCTTCTCCGTCTTTGAGTGGGACTATTTGAGACACCCAATCTTCTTCATGTCCAGGCTTGCTGTAATCATAAGGCCAACGATATACATGCGGAATTTCTCCTGGCCAGTTACCGTGCATATGCTCTATTGGAGCCGTCCATTCTAGGGTGTTAGACTTCCATGGATTCTGAGGCCCTTTCTTTCCGTAGAAGATGCTGTAGATGAAATTCCAAAGGAATACCAGCTGTACCGCACCTGCAATCAATGCAAATACCGTGATCACAACATTTACATCTGCTAGGTCATCAAAATATGGGAAAGCTGTGTTGGTATAGTAACGTCTCGGAAGACCTGCCATACCAATAAAGTGCATAGGGAAGAATACCCCATAAGCACACACTGCCGTCACCCAAAAGTGAACATACCCTAAGTTCTTATTCATCATTCTACCGTGGAACATTCGCGGGAACCAATGATAGACGCCAGCAAATAGACCGTACAAGGCCGAAATTCCCATTACCAAGTGGAAGTGAGCTACCACGAAGTAGGTGTCATGCACATTGATGTCTAGTGTACTATCCCCAAGGATAATACCTGTAAGTCCTCCAGAGATGAAGGTCGACACCAAACCAATAGAGAATAGCATCGCGGGATTCATCTGCAGATTTCCCTTCCAAAGTGTTGTGATATAATTGAACGCTTTTACCGCAGACGGGATGGCGATCAATAGTGTTGTAAATGTAAAAACTGATCCGAGGAATGGGTTCATCCCCGAGATGAACATATGGTGCCCCCAAACGATGGTCGATAGAAAAGCGATCGCCAAAATAGATGCGACCATGGCACGATACCCAAAGATGGGCTTGCGTGAATTAGTTGCAATGATCTCTGAGGTGATTCCTAATGCAGGAAGCAACACGATGTATACTTCTGGGTGTCCTAGGAACCAGAATAAGTGTTCGAATAATACTGGAGAACCCCCTTGATAATGAAGCACTTCTCCCTGAATAAAGATATCCGATAGATAAAATGACGTTCCGAAGCTTCTATCCATGATCAATAACAGTGCTGCTGATAGAAGTACTGGGAACGATACGACCCCAATGATCGCTGTAACAAAGAATGCCCAGATAGTTAGCGGCAATCTCGTCATGCTCATACCTTTGGTACGCAAGTTGATCACCGTTACGATATAGTTCAAAGAACCTAAAAGCGACGATGCGATGAAAATGGCCATAGAGACCAACCAAAGGGTCATTCCCATTCCAGAACCTGGTGTTGCTTGAGGAAGGGCACTTAGAGGAGGGTAGATGGTCCATCCTGCGGATGCCGACCCACCTTCCACGAATAAAGAGATACACATGACCACACTAGAGATAAAGAACATCCAGTAAGATATCATGTTCAGTAGTCCTGACGCCATATCTCGTGCTCCGATCTGCAACGGAATAAGCAAGTTACTAAAGGTACCACTCAATCCGGCGGTCAATACGAAGAATACCATGATGGTACCATGAATGGTCACCAACGCCAGGTATCTATCGGCGGTCATCACACCTCCAGGAGCTCCTTCACCAAGAAAGATCTCTAAAAGTGTAAAAGGTTCCTCTGGCCAAGCCAATTGCATACGGAAGAACAATGACATTGCAATTCCGATAGCTCCCATGATCAAACCAGTAATCAAATACTGCTTTGCAATCATCTTGTGGTCCTGACTAAAGATATATTTTGTTATAAATGTCTCTTTGTGATGATGTCCATGATCGTGTGCATGATCTTCAACGTGTGCATGTGCTGTAGCTGACATATCTAATTTAATTTCGTTATATAATCTTTTCTTTTTCTAGCAATTATTTTATAACCTCCGCGAACGTTGGCTGCTCCGCAACCCACTTCGCGTAGTCTTCGGGTGTATCTACCACTATCTTCATTTGCATATTGTAGTGGGATTGTCCACAGATCTTATTACAAAGTAACAAATAATCGAATGTGTAAGGGTCTAATCCTTCTTCTCCCTTCGCAGCGAGCTCTTTGCTCTTCTCCGCTCTAATATTGTTGATCTTCTTCACTTTCGCAACGATATCAGGATTCTGACGCATTTCCTCGGTGGTCGTGGTCGGTGTGAAGGCGAATTGCGTGATCATCCCAGGAACACAGTTCATCTGCGCCCTGAAGTGCGGCATGTAGGCAGAGTGTAAAACGTCTTGCGAACGCATTTTGAACAATACCTTTCTACCCACCGGCAAGTGCAACTCTTGGACGACCACATCATCCATTCCGTTAGGGTCTGAGGCGTCGATACCCACAAGGTTCTTCCCATCAAAATCCTGTAAGAAACGAACATTGGCATCCCCTAGTACATTATCTTCGCCTGCAATACGCGCTTTCCAGTTAAACTGCTGTGCATAAAGTTCAACGATCAGAGGATCATCTTCGGTATCTACATTCATGATATTGGTCCATGTGTATAATCCGTAAAGGATAAGCCCTGCAAGTACGATCACCGGAATGATTGTCCAGATAAACTCCAACTTATCATTATCTGCATAGAATAATGCTTTTTTACCTTCCTTACCTCTGTACTTATAGGCGAAGTAGTGCAATAGAAATTGGGTGATCGTTTGTACAAAGAATATCAAAGCAAAAGAGATCCACAATAATTGGTCTACATCTTTACCGTGTTCTGAAGCCGAATCTGGCAGCAATACATCTCCCCATTCCCAAAAAGAATAGATCGTTAACAAATAAATAAAGATCAAGAAGGCGAACATCAATTTACCATTGATATCATTGTCTTTGTCATTTGCAACTTCTGACTTTTCGGCCTTGACTTGTGATAATTCGAAAATCTTGGTCATTTGCCAGATGGCAATTCCTACAAGTACTAAAATTGTTATCGTTAATAGAGCAGTCATTTATTCTATCCTCTTTACTTAATAAATCTTCAAATTAATTAATAGTGAAAGTGCTTACTTTCTTCCACAAATGGGTCACCTTTGGCCAGAAGCGGTGCTTTGGTCAGCGTAGTAAATACTACAAAGATAAACAGTCCGAAAAAGAACAGCATGGACCCGACCTCTGCTGCTCCGATAAACCAACGGTCTCCCACGGTAGCGGGCATGATCATATTGAAAACATCCACATAGTGACCTAAAAGAATTACAATCCCAGCAGTGATCACAATAAAGTTCAAGCGCTTATAATCGCTATTCATCAGGATCAACAATGGGAATATGAAGTTCATGGCGACCATTCCGAAGAACGGCAACTTATAATCCTCGATTCGCGTCACAAAGTAGGTGACTTCCTCAGGAATATTGGAATACCAAATAAGCATAAATTGAGAGAACCATAGGTACGTCCAGAAAATACTAAATCCGAACATGAACTTGGCCAAATCGTGAATATGACTATCATTCACAAAGTCCAAATATCCCTTGCCTTTGAGATATATAGAAATCATTGCGATCGTACTCACACCACAAACCATCATTCCGGCAAAAACATACCAACCGAATAGGGTGCTAAACCAGTGGTGATCAACCGCCATGATCCAATCCCAAGACATCATCGATTCTGAGACCAAAAAGAATACAAGAAAAGCAGCTGAGATTCTAAAGTTCTTTTTGTGATAAGATATGTCATTTGCACTGTCTTGTGCAATAGAGAATTTTCTAGAAAAATGGCGATATAACGCCCAACCTGCAATGTAGATCGCAGCTCTGACCAGTAATCCCGTCACGTTCAAATAAGGGCTCTTCCCTACCGTTAATGGGTCATAGTCTGGACTATTTGGGTCGAGAAGTTCTGGGGACATCCAATGAAAGATATGGTTATGACCTACGTGGAAAGATGCTAATACGAGCAGCACGAACATGACCAATGCGCCTACAGGCAAATATCCAGTGATTCCTTCCATTACCCTGTATAAGACAGGTGACCAACCAGCTTGTGCAGCTCTTTGAATTCCATAGAATGCAAGGACCCCAAGTGATATCATAAAGAAAAAGAAAGCTGCGATATATAGTGCCGACCATGGTCTATTCTGCAATTGATGCAATACATGCTCGGCATGCTCGTCACCGCTATGAACTCCATGTGCCTCTTCAGTACCATGCGCAGAAACCGCTGCTCCTGAATGTGCATCTGTCGCGTGTGCGGATTCACTTCCATGTCCCCCATGAGCTGCTTCCTCGGCCAACATTTCTTTCACCTCGTCAACCGAATGCGGTGTTGTGAAATAGCCATATCCAAAAAGCAAGGCTCCAAGCACCATTGCGATGATCGAAAACAGTTTTAATTTACTTGAAAACGTGTACATATCTTAAAAACTATATCTTCCTTAATTCCGTTATTATTTTTCTAAGTCTGCCTTTAGCTTCAACACGTATTGTGTGATCTGCCAGCGTTCTTTTTCGTTGATCTGAGCCGCATGTGACCCCATGGCATTTCTACCGTAATAGACCACATGATAGATACTCCCTTCGGTGATCGCTCTTCCAGCATCGTCATAGCTAGGAACCCCTAGGAATTTCTCGTTCTGTACCAACCAACCTTGTCCGTTTCCTTTTGCACCATGGCAGATAGCGCAATAAAGGCCATATAATTCCTTGCCCTCGGCTAAGTTCTCCTCATTGGCTTCCAATGGATTCTTCAAGTTCGCTTTGGCTGCTTGATATCCTTCTTCAGAGTCTTCATAATCATAAGGCATCCAACCTCTAGAAATGGTCCCATCTACAGGTTGCATCGCTTCGATACCTTCAGGAAAGGCAGAAGATTGGGAATAGGTCTCATATCCTACCGACTCATACATGTTAGGAAAAAACTGGTAATTGGGTTGCGATTTGTCAAAGCAGGAGGTCATTACGACCGCTACCATGATCACGATTGCTATGTTAGATAAGCTCTTCATCTCGTTATTAGTGCTTTTCTTGAATATTAACTTCTACTGCGCCTGTCTCTTTCAAAAGTGCCGCAACTTCTTCTTCATTTCCATGAACGGCGATCTCCATTAAGAAATGATCATCTGTCGTACGAACGTCTGGATTCTCCGCCTCCTTAAATGGCCACATCTTACTTCTCAAATAAAAGGTGATCACCATCAAGTGTGCTGCAAAGAATACAGTTAATTCGAACATGATAGGAACGAAGGCCGGCATGTTCTCTATATAGCTAAAGCTTGGTTTACCACCAATGTTCTGTGGCCAATCCTCGATCATGATAAAATTCATCATCACAATGGCCACGGTAAGTCCGATACAGCCATAGATAAACGACATAATGGCAATTCGTGTTGGAGCCAAGCCCATGGCCTTATCTAGCCCGTGAACCGGAAATGGTGTGTATACTTCCTCGATATGATGATGCGCAGCGCGGACTTGCTTTACCGCATTCATTAGCACATCGTCATCGTTATAAATTGCTTGTACAACTTTTGAAGCCATAATTATGCATTATCGTTTAAAAAATTCTTTGCTTGACCTGCCCAGTCATCTCTTTGTGCCCTTCCTGGGAAAGAACCAGTGATACTATCTAACAAGTCATATTCTTTTTCTGTCATTCTGCTCACCTGAGCGAAGGTGTAGATTCCTATTTGGTTAAGGGTCTCCTCCATCTTAGGTCCTATTCCACTCACTCTTTTAAGATCGTCAGCTGTCTGGGTATTCGGGTCGAATGTTCCCAAAGAACCAAGAAGGTCATTCAATTGCTCTTCTTTTTCCTTCTCCACAATGATCGGCTCTTCGGCCTTTATAAAGACCGTCTTGCTTGCGGCAGGCTTTGAGGTGCGCTCATCGGCTCCCGTACCTACCAAACTTTCACCAGATTCTCTTAATCTCTTATATCTTTCTCCTGAGGATTTCAGGATGGTCTTCACTTCCGCCTGCGCGATCACTGGGAACGTTCTTGCGTATAAAAGGAACAATACGAAGAAGAATCCAATTGTTCCTATGAAGATCCCGATATCGACAAATGTTGGCGAGAACATCGTCCATGAAGATGGAAGATAATCGCGGTGCAATGAGGTAACGATGATCACGAAACGCTCGAACCACATTCCGATGTTTACCACAATAGAGATGATGAAAGAGAACATAATACTTGTTCTTAGTTTCTTCGACCACATGAATTGTGGAGAGAACACATTACAGGTCATCATCGCCCAATATGCCCAAGCATAAGGTCCTGTTGCCCTATTTAAAAATGCATATTGTTCATATTCAACACCAGAATACCAAGCGATGAATAATTCGGTGATATAGGCACATCCAACGATAGAACCTGTGATCATGATCACAATGTTCATCAATTCGATATGCTGAACCGTGATATAGGCCTCAAGACTAACCACTTTACGCATAATGATCAATAGGGTGTTTACCATCGCAAATCCCGAAAAGATCGCCCCCGCAACGAAATACGGTGGGAAGATCGTCGTGTGCCAACCTGGAATTACCGAGGTAGCAAAGTCAAAAGATACGATCGTGTGTACCGAAAGTACCAGCGGCGTGGCCAATCCTGCCAACACTAAAGAAACCTCTTCGAAGCGCTGCCAGTCTTTAGCTCTACCCGACCAACCGAACGATAATATTTTGTATACCTTCTTTTGGAAAGGCTTCACAGCTCTATCACGGATCATCGCAAAATCTGGTAATAATCCTGTCCACCAGAATACCAACGATACGGATAGATAGGTAGAGATTGCAAATACGTCCCAGAGAAGTGGGGAATTAAAGTTAACCCATAAAGAACCAAACTGGTTTGGAATTGGCAACACCCAATATCCTAACCATGGACGCCCCATGTGAATGATTGGGAACAACCCTGCTTGGACAACCGAAAAGATGGTCATCGCCTCTGCAGAACGGTTGATCGCCATTCTCCATTTCTGACGAAATAGCAATAATACGGCCGAAATCAATGTTCCTGCGTGACCGATACCTACCCACCATACAAAGTTGGTGATATCCCAGGCCCATCCTACAGTTTTATTCAATCCCCAACTACCAATACCGGTAGAGATCGTGTAAATAATACAACCCAATCCCCATAGAAATGCAACTAGGGCAATTGAAAAAACCAACCACCATTGTTTGTTGGCTTTTCCTTCTACAGGAGCTGCAATATCCACCGTTACATCGTGGTAGCTTTTATCTCCTATTACTAAGGGTTTTCTTATAGGTGCTTCGTAATGCGACGCCATAATCCTCTTATAATTGTTTCTTAGTTAATTTATTTCTCGGTCTTAGCTGTTTCTCACTTTCACATGATACTGAACATTGGGTTTTGTCCCAACGCTCTCTAACAAGTGATACATTCTGTCATCTTTCAAAGACTCAGCCACTTTACTTTCTTTATTATTGATATCACCAAAGGTCATTGCACCATTGCCACAAGCTGCAGAACAAGCGGTCTCGAATTCTCCAGCCCCAACTTCCCTTCCATCGCGTTTTGCATCAAGAATGGTCTTCTGAGTTTTTTGGATACACATCGAACATTTCTCCATGACCCCTCTAGAACGTACAACAACATCTGGATTCAACACCATACGACCGAGATCATCGTTCATGTGGTAATCGAATTCATCGTTCTTATTGTACAAGAACCAGTTGAAACGACGTACCTTATAAGGACAGTTGTTTGCGCAGTATCTTGTTCCAACACAACGGTTGTAGGCCATGTGGTTTTGTCCTTGACGTCCGTGCGACGTCGCCGCAACCGGACAAACAGTTTCACAAGGCGCATGGTTACAATGCTGACACATCACTGGCTGGAATGCTACTTGAGGATTGGCA
The DNA here is from genome assembly GCF_042675645.1 of Sungkyunkwania multivorans. NCBI lineage: Bacteria > Pseudomonadati > Bacteroidota > Flavobacteriia > Flavobacteriales > Flavobacteriaceae > Sungkyunkwania > Sungkyunkwania multivorans. The sequence continues at coordinate 72,475 of NZ_JBHTJH010000003.1, forward strand.
GCAGGATCTTCCATTTGCCCAAATCCTTCAAGCGACCCAGTTTCGCCAGTAAGTCCGCTTATATTATCCTTGAATTGATTATCATCTTCGAAGGTATCTGCAGAAGAATAGTATCTATCGATGCGCAACCAGTGCATATCTCTTGAACGACGCACTTCTTCCTTACCTACAACAGGAACATTGTTCTCCGAGTGGCAAGCGATCACACAAGCACCGCATCCGGTACACGCGTTCAAGTCGATCGACAAGTTGAAGTGATGCCCGATAGAACGATCAAATTCATCCCAAAGATTGGCTTCAGGAGAAGTTGCATCGATCATCTCATGGTCTTTGGACACATGAGGCATCTCGTTCCAGTATTTTTTATCTTTTGTATTGAAAACTTCTAAGGTGGTCTCCTTTACGATATCGCCGCGCCCCATCAAGGTGTTGTGCAGCTGCACACACGCAAATTCATGTGAACCACTTGCTTTCTCGATGGTAACATCTTGAACGGCATTGAAACCGTTATATAATGGGAAAGCGTTTACTCCTGTCTGCATTTCTGGTTTTAAACCAGCTCTCTTTCCATAACCAAAGGCCAATCCGACCGAACCGGGAGCTTGACCAGGTTGAATGATCACAGGGGCAGTGACCGTCACACCATTCACCGTGATGTTTGCATAGTGACCATCCAAGGCTCCAGTGGCTACATTCCAATTTTCTATACCCAAGTTGGCTGCATCTGCAGAAGAAATGGTCAGATAGTTGTCCCAAGACACCCTTGTTATAGGGTCTGGGAATTCTTGCAGCCATGGATTATTGGCTTGTTGACCATCACCCATCCCAACTTTAGAATAGAGTGTAAGCTCAAACCCATTTGCTTTCTTTGTCCCAGCTAATTTATTAGCTTGAGTGACCGCATCTGTGATTTGGCTATTTACAGAGGTTGGCACTGCCGCCATCTCAGTTGCTGCTGTTTCGGCAACATCTCCTTCTGGAGCTTCTGCCGCAGCTTCTACTGCCGCAGGTGCTGAACCAGCAAAAACACCATCATGCAGCGCCTTGTTCCAAGAGGTTCCCCCTAAGATTCCAGCACTCCAATTTTCCTTGATGTATTCGTAATATGATTTATCGTTTCCAGTCCACGTCAATATGGCGTCCTGAAATTGTTTGGTATCAAATAAGGTCTGAATAGTTGGCTGCACTAAGCTAAAGTGCCCTTTTTTTATCTCAACATCTCCCCAAGATTCTAAATAATGAGGAGCTGCAGCCACATATTTTGAAGCAAGCGCTGTCTCATCTTCTTTCATGGTGAATACCACTGAAAGTTCCAGTCCCTTCAAAATTTCGGCGAACTCTGCTCCATTGGGTAAAGAATACACAGGGTTAACTCCGGCCATGATCACTCCGCCTACTCTTCCCGCCTTGGCATCTGCCAAGAATTGGGCTACCGCTTTATCGCTTCCCTGGCGTGTTTTTCGTGGAGCTGCAGTATCAATGGCCTCGCTTCCAAGCATTTCATTGATTGCCAATACAACCGATTGTGCGCCTGCATCATCGATTCCAGATACCACAACTGCTTTTGAACCCGCTTTTCTGATCTCTGCAGCAATCGCTTTTACTTCGGCAGCATGATCACCAGAAACAGCACCTCCATTTAAGGCTTTGTACAAGTTTCCGAGTATTACCTTTTGCTGAGAGGGAGTAGCCAATATGCGTTTGTCAGCATTAGCACCAGTCAGAGACATATTCGCCTCAAATTGAATATGACGCGACATGGTCTTGTGACCTTTTGTGCCTTTTGGAATACGCCCTTTGGCATAGCCAGCGTCATATCCACCACCTTGCCAATCTCCTAAGAAATCTGCACCGATAGAGATGATCAGGTCGGCCTTCTCAAAATCGTAATCTGCCATCGCACGTTCGCCATATTTGGCCTCGAACGCGTCTAGCGCTGCAGATTCCGAGATCGCATCGTACACTACGTGACGTACGTTGCTATATTTTTGTTTGAACTCTTCAATTAATTTTTTGGTCGAAGGTGAAGCAAATGTTTGTGTAAACAATACCACTTCTTTTCCTGCACGTTGCAAAGCGCTCAACTGATTGATCACTTTGGCATCGAAAGTAACCCAATCTGTTGTTTCTCCATCGATCTTTGGAACTTGCAATCGCAAGCTGTCATATAAAGAAAGTACCGAAGCATTTACTCTAGCATTGGCACCTCCGTTGACTTTGGCGTCTTTGTTATTTTCAACTTTGATAGGACGTCCTTCGCGAGTTTTGATCAATACATTTGCAAAATCAAATCCATCAGCGATGGTCGTAGCATAGTAGTCTGCAACACCAGGACGAATACGCTCTGGCTGTACTACATAAGGGATTGATTTTACCACAGGACCCTCGCATGCCGCCAATGACGCTGCCGCTGTACTGAATCCTACATATTTTAAAAAGTCTCGGCGAGTTGTAGAAGACGTTTCTAGGGTTTCTTTATCCCCAAGAAAATCGTCCACCGGGATCTCCTCAACAAACTCATTCTGTCTTAGCGTCTCAACAACGGAACTGTTTGGGTTCAGCTCTTCAACACTTTTCCAGTATTTTTTGTTTGATGCCATGTTATATAGATAAATTAACTTCTTAATTATTGATTTTATAGAATACTCTTAATAGTGGCACTTACCACATTCTAGACCACCCATCTCGGCAGCCGTGAGCTTTTCTACACCGTATTTTTTAGAAAGTTCTGCGTGAATTTTTGCATAGTACTCGTTGCCTTCAACCTTGATGTTAGTCTCGCGGTGACAGTTGATACACCAGCCCATCGTTAAAGAAGAATACTGATACATGATCTCCATTTCTTCCACAGGCCCATGACAGGTCTGACACTCCACCTCGGCAACCTCTACGTGTTGTGAGTGGTTGAAGTAAACGAAATCTGGAAGGTTGTGAATACGAACCCACTTTACGGGCTGTGATTCGCCGGTATATTGCTGGCCATCCCAACCAACGGCCTTGTACAACTTCTGGATCTCTGCATTGTAGTCGATGCCGTATTCTTGCTGACCTTCGGCCAAAGTTTCAGCGGCGACCTCTCCAATATACTTGTGGCAGTTCATACAAACGTTCAAAGCTGGAATTCCGGAATGTTTGGACACCCTTGCGGAAGAGTGGCAATATTTACACTCGATCTTGTTCTCTCCAGCGTGAATTCTGTGTGAGTAGTGAATTGGCTGAACAGGTTCGTACCCTTGATCAACCCCTATCTGCATCAAATAGCCATAAGCAAAATAAGCTCCAGCCAACAATAAGAAAATGGTTGAAACGAGCACCAAGAATTGATTCTGAACGAACGCTTTCCAAAGCGGTAAGCGTTTTTCCGCCTCTTCTTCGATCTCCACGCCATTGGCCTCAGCAATTCTGCGCAAGGTCTTGTTTACCAAGAACAACATCATCACCAACAAACCGAAGATCAATACGAGCGCACCCAAAATGAGTTCGTTAGAGATTCCCGAACCTCCTGTTACAGCGCCACCTCCAGCCGGAGCTGCCGCAACAACTGGCTCAGGTTTTGGCTGTTCTACGTAGGCTAGAATGTTATCCATCTCTGTTGTTGTCAACAACGGGAATGCGTTCATCGCTGTAGGACTCCATTCGCTAGCAGCAATGGCATCGGCATCGCCAGAAGCGATGAGCGCTGCATTGTTGTTGATCCATTTGTACAACCATTCGCGCTCATACTTTGAAGTAACCCCATTAAGCGCTGGACCCGTCATATCCTTGTATGGATTGTGACATGCAGCACAATTGAGATTAAAGAGCGATTTCCCGGCGGCGACATCGCCTTCTTGGGCAAATAGAGCGGTTGAAAATGTTAGCAGGAATGCTAAAGCAAAACCAAAAATTCTTGAAACAGAATTACGGTGATACACCTTTTTCATATTGAAATGTAAATTATCGTCTATCTTTTGGCACGATTTTTTATGCAAATACAGCAAAAAACACCGTTTAAAAACCGGACACAAAAATACGACTTAGCTACGATATGGAAAATGTTAGGGTATTCTTAATTTATAATTTATAATTGTTCTAAATAATAAATAAGGTTTGTTTAAGTTCTATTATTTTAACTTTGCAGAAATTTAAGTTCATTATGAGCATTTTAGCACCTTTCAAGAGAATTGGCCTTGTTGCAGGTCTCTTTCTAACAGCACAAATAAATCTGGCTCAGGCCCAAGATAGCATCCCTAGTTTGATAATTCCAGACGGGAAACTCACTATCGTTCAGGACCCAAAAATAGACCGCCTACTAGCCTTAAAAAAAGAGGTAAATGAAGACATCGATCGGATGTACTATCGCATTCAGCTGTACTACGGATCTTTGAACAAAGCAGAAAAGATTTTAGGGGAGTTTAGGTCGTTATATCCAGATTGGAGAGCCAATTTGTATTTTGAAACTCCATATTACAAGGTGCATGTTGGAAGATATACTTCTCGACTTACAGCCGACCAGCGTTTGGCCGAAGTAAAGAAAAAATTTCCTTCTGCCTTTCTGTTGGCGCCACAGAAGTAACGAAGCGTTCAGAGCGCAGCATATCAAATAAAGACCTGTGTGGCCTCAGAGCTATTAATATATGGTATAAAGAAGAAGGAAGCTATCGAGATAGACGAAAAAAGGGCATTCATAGTTGAATGCCCTTTTTTTATATATTTACGATACTATTACTTCAGTTTCTTCTTGACGGCCACTTCTTGGAAGCCTTCCACAATATCACCTTCTTTAATGTCATTGTAACCTTTTATCTGCAGACCACAGTCATATCCTTTCGAGACTTCCTTGACATCGTCCTTAAATCGTTTCAGCGAAGCAAGTTCTCCAGTATATATGACCACTCCATCACGGATGAGTCTAATACCCGAATTGCGATAGATCTTGCCATCGGTGACCATACACCCTGCAATGGTACCCACCTTGGAGATCTTGAAGGTTTCTCGGATCTCGGCGTTACCCGTGATCTCCTCCTTCATCTCTGGTGAAAGCATTCCTTCCATGGCATCTTTGAGATCGTTGATCGCATCATAGATGATACTGTATGTACGGATATCGATCTCTTCCTTATCTGCCAACTGGCGAGCGTTCCCCATTGGACGTACGTTGAATCCTATGACGATCGCATCCGAGGCCGAGGCCAATAAGACATCAGACTCCGTAATTGCACCAACACCTTTGTGAATGATATTTACTTGAATCTCTTCTGTTGAAAGTTTTTGGAAAGAGTCGGTCAATGCCTCCACAGAACCATCAACATCTCCTTTGAGAATGATGTTCAACTCTTTGAAGTCTCCTAAAGCGATACGACGTCCTATCTCATCTAGTGTGATATGTCTTTGCGTACGCACCGACTGTTCTCGTTGCAATTGAGTACGTTTTACAGCAATTTGCTTTGCCTCACGCTCATCTTCAAACACATTGAACTTGTCACCCGCCTGAGGCGCTCCGTCCAATCCTAAGATCGATACTGGCGTGGATGGCCCGGCTTCCTCTACATTCTTCCCTCGTTCATCATGCATGGCTTTTACTTTACCGCTGTTTTTACCAGCGAGCACGTAATCTCCAATGCGCAAAGTACCCGCCTGCACCAAAATGGTAGACACGTATCCACGTCCTTTATCCAAAAATGCTTCGACCACCGTACCAGAGGCAGGCTTGTCTGGATTTGCTTTCAGGTCGAGCAACTCAGCCTCTAATAATACTTTCTCTAACAATTCTTTGACGCCAGTTCCAGTTTTAGCTGAGATATCGTGCGATTGGATCTTACCGCCCCAATCTTCCACCAATAGATTCATGGCTGCTAATTTCTCCTTGATCTTGTCTGGATTTGCCGTTGGCTTATCCACTTTGTTAATTGCAAACACGATCGGAACTCCTGCAGCCTGCGCATGACTGATGGCTTCTTTTGTCTGAGGCATCACGTCATCATCGGCAGCGATCACTATGATCGCAATATCTGTCACTTGGGCACCGCGCGCACGCATCGCCGTAAAGGCTTCGTGACCGGGTGTATCCAAGAACGCTATTTTCTGACCGTTCTGTAATTGAACGCCATAGGCCCCAATATGCTGTGTAATACCTCCAGATTCTCCTGCGATGACGTTCTCTTCTCTGATATAATCGAGCAATGATGTTTTACCATGATCAACGTGACCCATAACGGTAACGATCGGCGCTCTATATTTTAAATCTTCAGGAGCATCTTCATCCTCTTGTATGGCCTCTTCGATATCGGCCGTTACAAACTCTACTTGATATCCAAATTCGTCTGCGACAATAGATAATGTTTCGGCATCTAGACGTTGATTCATCGTAACCATCATCCCTAAAGACATACATGCAGAAATAATGTCGGTGACGGGCACTTCCATCATGGTAGCAACCTCGGCAACGGTGACAAACTCTGTCACTTTTAGTACTTTGCTTTCCGCCTCGATAGCCGCTTGCTCGTCTTCGGTCTTTTGACGGTGAATATCTCTTTTCTCTCTGCGATACTTGGCCCCTTTCGATTTCGAGGTTTTCCCTTGAAGCTTTTCGAGGGTCTCCCTTACTTGTTTTTGTACTTCCTCTTCTGTAGGCTCTACTTTCGCAACAGGTGCTTGACGTTTACGTCCTTTTCTACCTCCACGATCGTTGGTATTGCCTGTTCGGCGGTTACCTCCTTGCCCACTACCCGGGGAGGAAGCACCTTCCTTGGTGATCCTTCTTCTGCGTTTCTTCTTATCGTCGCTAGAATCTCCTTTGGACTCTTCCTTTTTCTTCTTTGGTTTGTTGAATTGTGCAAGATCTATTTTTTGCCCGGTCATCTTCGGGCCTGAGAGCTTTTGATACTGCGTTTTGATGCGCTCTTTTTTCTGCTCATCAGGTGCTTCAGCGGTTTTAGCCTCCTTTGTAGCTTCTTTCACCACCGGTTTTGCTTTCACCTCTTCTGACTTCTTCTTTTCAGAAACCTTCTTAGCACTATCAGATTCGGGCAGGTCGATCTTATCTTTTACAATTTTTGGACCAGCCAGTTTTGGAGCTTTGGTCTCAATTTTCTTAACAGCTGGTGCTTTTGGAGTCTCTTCTTTTTCTGGGGTCTCTTCGGGTGTTTCTTTTGGCTCCAAGTCGATCTTCCCAACCTGTTTTGGGCCAGCTATTGACGCTTTGGCCTTTACGACTTCTTGACGAACTTTTTTGGCTTCTTGCTCTTTTTCCAACTGAATACGAAGCGCCTCCTTCTCCTTCCTTTTCTCTTCGCTAACTTCTTTAGAAGCAACTTTTTTGCTCTTGTCAGTTTGAAATTCGTCAAGCAAAACGTTGTACACCTCGGCAGATATTTTCGTAGTAGGTCTAGCCTCTACTTCAAATCCCTTTGAAGAAAGGTACTCTACCGCTCTATCCAACGAAATGTTGAGTTCACGTAATACTTTATTAAGCCTCATTGTTCTGTTTTCAGCCATGCGCTACTGTTAATTTAACCCCAAAAATATATAAAAAACCCTAGCTTGAGGTTTTTTAGTCCTCAAACTCCTCTTTTAAGATTCGGACGACCTCCTCTATGGTCTCTTCTTCCAAGTCGGTGATCTTCACAAGATCTTGAACATCTCGCTCTAAAACACTCTTGGCCGTATCCAAACCTATTCTTTTAAATTCTTCTATCACCCATGCTTCGATCTCATCAGAGAATTCTGCAAGTTCCACATCCTCTTCTACACCTTCTCTATACACATCGATCTCGTATCCTGTGAGTTGACCGGCCAATCTAATGTTGAAACCACCTTTTCCAATAGCCTTGGAAACTTCTTCTGGCTTAAGGTATACTTCGGCCCGCTTTTTCTCGTCGTCCAATTTGATCGATGTAATTCTCGCCGGGCTCAACGCCCTTGTCACATAGAGTTGGTTGTTATTGGTATAGTTGATCACATCGATGTTCTCATTGCCAAGCTCTCTAACGATACCGTGAATACGCGACCCTTTCATTCCCACACAAGCTCCTACCGGGTCGATTCTGTCATCATAAGAATCTACCGCTACTTTTGCTTTTTCACCAGGGATCCTTACCACTTTCTTCACAGTTATCAATCCGTCAAATACTTCTGGTATCTCTTGCTCAAATAATTTCTCAAGAAACTCTGGAGCCGTACGCGACATAATGATCATCGGTTTGTTACCTCTAAGCTCAACACTTTCGATCACACCTCTCACATTCTCTCCTTTTCTAAAGAAATCGGAAGGTATCTGCTTTTCTTTCGGCAGAATGATCTCATTGCCCTCATCGTCCAACAACACAATTTGTCTGTGTCTAATGTGATGCACTTCTGCTGTATAAATATCACCGACCAACTCCTTGAATTGTTTGTAGAGATTGGTATTATCGTGTTCATGAATCTTTGATATCAGATTTTGACGCAATGCCAAAATCGCTCTTCTTCCCAGATCGATGAGTTTTACCTCTTCTGAAACATCTTCACCAACTTCAAAATCAGGCTCGATCTTGCGCGCTGCGCTCAACTCTATTTCCTGATTATCGTCCTCTACCTCACCATCGGCAACGACTATTCGGTTTCTCCATATCTCCAAATCTCCTTTATCTGGGTTGATAATGATATCGAAGTTATCATCAGAACCATACTTTTTCTTAAGCGCGTTTCTAAAAACGTCTTCCAAAATTGCCATTAGCGTTACACGGTCGATACGCTTATCATCCTTAAATTCTGAGAAAGAATCAATCAATGCAAGATTTTCCATGCGTACTTCAAATTAAAATGTTATCATAACTATTGCTTCTTCTATATCATCGTAAGCTATCTCTTGTTGCTTCGTAACAGTCACCTTACCTTTACCGACAGGTTTAGGCTCTCGAGCTTTCCACTCCAGGGTGACCGCATCTTCCGTAGCCGCTATCACTTTGCCTTCTATCGTTTCCCCAGCCGCTCTAACACTAAGCTTTCTGCCTATATTTTTGACATACTGTCTCACATGTCTAAGAGGAGCAGAAACCCCTGCAGAAGAAACTTCTAAAGAAAAGTCCTCTGCCTCCCTATCTAGGTTGTGCTCTATGTGCCTACTTACATCCATACAGTTCTTCAGCGTCACACCCTTATCGCCATCTAGAATTATGTTGATCTTATTGCCAGCGTCAATGGTGAAGTCTATCAAGAATAGATCTTCATTTATCGATAACACTTCTTCTAGAAGTTGGGATACGCGCTCTTTGAACATCAATTGTACTTATAAAACGAGGGGACTTTTGGTCCCCTCTCTGATACTTTTTCTTACAACGGTGCAAATATACGATTTTTCTATGGAATTATATACAGCCCACACAGTAAATTTATTTGTAACTTTAATACTATAATCAACCTTTGATCTTATGATGAAAAAAATACTCGTACCCACCGATTTTTCCGAAAAGGCCGCTTATGCATTAAAAGTGGCTGCGCATCTAGCCAAAAAGAACAATGCCACCCTATATGTGTTACACATGCTGGAGCTTCCCTTACATTTGGCCACCGCAGGAAGCAGTGGCGAATTGCCAGAGGCCATATACTTTATGAAATTGGCCCATCAAAAGTTTGAAAAATTGCTTCAACAACCCTACCTCAAAGGCATCGATGTGCAAGAAACGGTCGAATTTCATCAGGCTTTTGACGGTATCATCGATTCTGTGAAGAAGCACAACATTGACCTTATCGTTATGGGGTCGGCTGGTGCAACAGGGCTGAAAGAGCTCTTTATTGGGTCCAATACCGAGAAGGTAGTTCGCAATGCAGATGTTCCGGTGCTCGTCATTAAAAAAGACATGGAAACCTTGAATGTAGAGAATTTCGTATTTGCCTCCGACTTTGGGAGCGAATACAAAGCTACTTTCGAGAAAGCCTTATCATTTGCAACTTCCTTCGATGCTAAAATTCATTTGTTGATGGTCAATACTCCCAACAAATTCATAACGAGTCATGCAGCCACGGAGAGAATGGAAAAATTTGCTTCCAAATTCGATATTCCTAATTGCACCTACAACATCTATAACGACGATACTATCGAACATGGCATTATGAATTTTAGCAAGAGCATCGACGCCGACCTCATTGGTATTAGCACCCATGGCCGAAAGGGTTTGGCGCACTTCTTTAATGGTAGTTTAAGCGAAGATCTCGTCAATCATGCGCTGCGCCCGGTCATCACCTTTAAGACTTAACGATAACACATTTGGATCGGTCGAACGCTTCTGTTATATTTGCATGTCCTAAATATGGAAAATGTCAAAAGAAATCCTTCGTGTTGTTGAGTTGTTTGCCGGTGTTGGGGGCTTTAGATTAGGCCTTGAGCAGGCCAATCGGAATTTCACCGATAAAGTCTTTGAAATAGTTTGGAGCAACCAATGGGAACCTTCCACCAAAACGCAGCACGCCTCGTTGGTGTATGAAGCACGTTTTGGTGCAGCGCATCATTCCAATGAGGATATTTCTGAAGTTCCGACCGATGACATTCCAGACCATGATCTTTTGGTTGGTGGTTTTCCATGCCAAGATTATTCGGTGGCTACTGCACTGAAAAATTCTAAGGGCCTTATAGGAAAAAAAGGGGTGTTATGGTGGTCGATCCATAGAATTCTCTCCGAAAAGAAAAACAAACCAAAGTATCTTCTTTTAGAAAACGTTGATCGTCTGCTGAAATCGCCAGTTTCTCAACGAGGAAGAGACTTTGCGATTATTCTTAAAAGTCTTGAGGAATTGGATTATGCCGTAGAATGGCGGGTGATCAATGCGGCCGACTATGGCATGCCACAACGAAGAAGACGTGTCTTTATCTTAGCCTATCACAAGAGCACAAAAATCCACAAGATCATCCAAAAAAGTAGTAAAGCCGATTGGATATCGCAAGATGGCCTCATGGCGTCTTCATTTGCCTCAACTACAGAAACGAATTCATTAAAACGTTTTGCCATCGATGGAGACCTTGTTGCCCTTAGCAAGGATTTCAACAAGAATAAAAAGGGGTCTCCTTTTGAAAATAGCGGTGTCTTTCTAGATGGAACTGTTTACACTGGCAAGACCACTGCGAGTTTTTCTGGTCGCCGAACCACACTCAAGGACATCCTCCAAAACGGAGAGGCTGAAGAGGAATTTTTCATTCCCGAAGAAGAAATTTCCAAATGGGAATATCTAAAGGGAGCTAAGAAGGAGGTGAGAAAAAGCAGCAATGGCTTTGAATATCATTACAGCGAAGGCAGCATGGTCTTTCCCGACGCACTGGATAAGCCTTCCAGGACCATCATTACGGGAGAAGGAGGAAAATCAGCCTCACGCTTCAAGCATGTGGTACAAACCGATAACGGACTTAGACGATTAACGCCCATCGAACTAGAACGGTTAAACATGTTTCCTGACGATCACACCAAACTGCCCGGGATCACCAATGCCAAGCGCGCATTCTTCATGGGCAATGCTTTGGTCGTTGGCATAGTAGAAAGAATAGCGACCGAAATACTGAACAATACATAGCAATGACCAAGACAGCAGAGGACTTTATAGACGGACAAATACTACTAATCGACAAGCCTTTGGTGTGGAGTTCGTTTCAGGCCGTAAATAAGATCAAGTGGGTACTGAAAAAGAAATTCGACCTTAAGAAGATCAAAGTCGGCCATGCTGGTACACTTGACCCACTCGCAACAGGGCTCTTGATCATTTGCACGGGGAAGTTCACCAAGCGCATCCCAGAATTACAAGGGCAAGTGAAAGAGTATACAGGCACTATCACCCTTGGGGCTACCACCCCTTCCTATGACTTGGAGACCCCAATTGACAAAACCTATCCCTTTGAACATATCACTGCGGAATTGATAACTACAGCCACCCAACAATTTACAGGGGAAGTGGAGCAGGTCCCACCTATTTTTTCAGCTTTAAAAAAAGATGGGAAGCGATTGTATGAATTTGCTCGCGAAGGAAAGGAGATCGCAATAAAAAAGAGAAAAGTACAAATTGACACCTTTGAAATCACCCAAATTTCCTTGCCCGAAGTAAGCTTTAGGATCGTATGTAGCAAAGGCACCTATATTCGGTCTATCGCTAACGATTTTGGAAAGTCATTAAATAGTGGCGGTCATCTTTCTTCATTAAGACGCACGAAGATCGGTGAGTTCGATGTAAAGGACGCCATTTCGCCTCAAGAATTTGAAGCTAGCATCCTTTTGTAGAAAATTACTATATTGCTGAGCTACAATAAATTCTAACGAATATTGTTATTTTTAAAGCTGTGAGACTTAAATCACAACATAAAGCCCTAATAATTACCAGTATGATCGCCTTGCTCGTAGTGAGCTTGGTTTTCAATATAGGGCTTTCCTTGCATAAGCCAGAACAATTCTATGAACTGACGGCTTCGGAGGAGGTGCTTAAGGAGTTAGAAGAGGAAGAAGAACAATTGGTAGAGGAAGAATTAACGGACTTAGCACAAAATTTACAGACCAACCAAGCGTTCAATGAAGATCAAAAGGCATTGGAAAGGGAAATCGAGGAATTCAAGACTTTGGATGAGATAAGGGAAGAAGCACAACAGAATGAATCGGAGGATGACCCGAACGAATCGGATTCCGAAGAGGACGGTGAGTTGAACAATGAAAATGATAACAGGGTCGCTTCGGTCATTAAAAAACAAGAATTGGCTTCTAATGGCAAGGACCTGTCCGAAGAAATTGCCAAAAATAACGATACCAGCAATCGTTTTAGTTCGGCTTCCTATTCATTACTAGGCAGAAAGGCGAGAAAGCATCTTCCAAATCCAACATACACCTGTATGAGCGGTGGAAAGATCGTAGTGAATATCACCGTAGATGATTATGGTGACGTGATCGAAGCTGAAGTGAATGAAACTGCGTCCACTTCTAGTGTTGGATGTCTCTGGGACAATGCTTTGGCCTATGCGCGGCGTGCTAAATTTACCGAAGACCTATCGAAGAGTTCACAGAAAGGCACTATTACCTACTACTTTCAAGGAAAATAAGCTAACCCAATAGCTCGATAATATCTCTCTCGGTATCCTGCCCCCTATCTTTGTTGTACCAAACTTGAAGTTCCTGTTTAAATTCTGGCGTCAACTTCCCATATTGCTCCTTATAATTTTTCACCATCAGTGTTGCAGTAGTAGGTCTAGGACCCCATTCTCCGATCACTTCTCCATCCTTCTTATCAATTGCAATGAGTTTAGGGATCGCGCGATTGCCATTGGTCAAAAATTGATCCATCAACTCCAAATTATCATCCCGAAGTACCACCTTGAAATCAATACCCTCATTGAGTGCAGCGATCTTATCTATGACCGGCATGGTCTGGGCCGCATCGCCACACCAACTCTCTGTAAGCACCAACCAAATGACATCACCGCGAAAGCTCAATGCCCGTTGTCTTGCCTTTTCAGAGAGTTTGATGGTCTTATCCAACCGTTTCATTCTACGGTCATTTAACTTGGAGTAATTGAGCAAGGCCTCTGATTGCTCCGGTCCGGTAGAAAGCCCTTTTTCGATCGATCGACTCACAAGTGCCTTGTATTCTGAATAGGACATCGCTTTGTCCAAAGCTGTATCGATGACGGTTCTCTCAAATACTTCCATTATTGATGTGTATTATTCTTGTTGACGAAATTATAATGATAACCCCTGATTAGTGCTTATTTTAGAAAAAACTTACATATCTTTCTTCTATCAAAAAATAGAGAAAATAAATACTAGCTACCTAAAAATATTGGCACCAACATGAATAAACATCGCTGCGGATGGTGTGAAGGAGACCCATTGTACGAACAATACCATGACGAAGAATGGGGAAAACCACTTTATGACGAAGATAAATTGTTTGAATTCTTGATCCTGGAGACTTTTCAAGCCGGATTGAGTTGGATCACTATTTTGCGGAAACGCGAAAACTTCAGAAAGGCATTTGACCATTTCGACTATAGGAAGATCGCCACCTACGATAGCACCAAATTTGAAAGTTTGATGCAAGATACTGGCATCATTCGCAACAAATTGAAAATAAAGGCCACGATCACCAACGCGCAAGCTTTTATGAAAGTTCAAGGGGAGTTTGGAAGTTTCAGCAAATACATCTGGGGCTTTGTCGATGGAAAACCTCTTGTCAATGAATTTGAGAGCTATAGAGACGCTCCGGCAAATACACCACTTTCAGATAAGATAAGCAAAGACCTTAAGAAACGTGGTTTTAAGTTTGTAGGAACCACTGTTATCTATGCCCATATGCAAGCTACAGGGATGGTCAACGACCACGAAATCAATTGTTTCAGATATCATGAAGTACAAGGCTAAAATACTCTTCTTATTGCTTTTCATAGCATCTCTCGGTTTTGCCCAACAAAAAGAGGAGCGGGAGTTTCGGATAGATAAGGAACAATTTCCAAAAAATGCTTTGCAATCCTTAGAACCACAGCTAATGGATGCACGAAGAGTAAGATATTACAAGGAAATTGACGGTGACAATATTAGTTATGAAATAAAATTCAAAAAGAGGAGAGCATTTTATAGTGTGGAATTCAATGAACAAGGAGTTCTTGAAGATATTGAGTTTGTGATCAAAAAGATTGAAATCCCAGAAGCCAGTTATGATCGAATGAATGCATATCTCAAAAAGCATTTTGAGAAGTTTCGCATCAAAAAAATTCAACAACAATATCCATGTGCAGACGCCGAAGATACCCAAAGCACCATTTACAAGGCATTTCAAAACTTGTTGATCGAGGGTCTAAACTATGAGATCGTCGTATCTGGCAAGAAGCAAAAGGAATATAGGTATTATGAGTTGTTATTTGATGCCGAAGGAAATTTTTTGCTCTCTAGAGAACTTTTATCAACAGGCTATGAGCATGTCCTATATTGATAGATGCATAATCCTTTTTGCAATTCTTTTAAGTTCTTTTGCATTCTCACAAGAGAACCTCACTGGTTTTTGGCAGCCCAAAGTTGCACTCAACTATAAGGTTGGCACTAACTACTCGCATAATTTTAGTGTGGAACAAAGAAATTACATCTACGAGACCGAAAATTTAAAATTTACCACCCGGCAATTGGATTTTGATCACTTTTCTAAGCTAAAACTGACCAACGTGCGAAGTATCGCATTTGGGATAAAATATCGCTTCAGAGAAATTTTTGCGGGAAACAGCAATGAACTTCGATTTACACAACAATTCAATAGTACGCATACCAACGAAAAATTGAGGCTTGGGCATCGCATTAGAACAGAACAACGTTTTACGAGGTCACTTACTATTCATAGATTTCGCTATCGTTTCGCCCTGGATCTTCCACTTAACGGAGAAACGCTCGACATTGGAGAAACCTATCTTGTTACCTCTACAGAAAGCCTGCTAAGTGTTGCAAAGGCAAATAATCCACAACTGGACCAGCGACTATCATTGGATATTGGCTGGCTTGTTAGTGCCAAGACCAAAATTCAGCTCGGTAGCGAGTTTAGGTGGGAAGATTACACACAAAGAACGCAATACGTCCTATTTCTGCATACGATGCTTATTTTCTCACTTTAGAGCTTAATGATCTTCCTGCTTACCTTCCCAAAATCACCCGAAAAGGAAATGACTAGCGGCCCATTCCAATCGGCATCGAGCTTTAGGTCCAAAATTCCATTTCCATGTTGAATATTTGTGGTATATAATTTCTGACCAAGCATATTACTTATGGAAACGTCAACTGGTCCTTCTACATTATTCAGGTCAAAGGAAACGTTCCCTCTTGTAGGATTAGGATAAGGTGCCGAAATGTTCTTCTGCGCCCAATCTTCTGTAGAGAGCGTTGCATCGATCGTGGTGGTCCAATAACCTGCTGGGGCCACCAATGGACGAGTGATCGTCTTTCCTGAATTTGCCTCTGCCCAGATGTAATATTCTAGATTGTTAGTACTTGCCGCCAACGGAAGATCGGCGGTCCAATTATCGCCGCTAACAAGGGTCATCGTCGTTTCATTGAAGGTCGTCGTTCCTTCCTCTCTCCAAAAGACCTTTGCATCACTGATGCCCGAATTATGCTTTAGGGATGCGTCAATCGTTATAACACTACCATAAAAAGCCAGATCCACTGGCTGATGAACGATCCATAAAGGATCGCTTACCCCAATGGTATGGGTGATACAGTGAATAGCTCCTACCATGGATATCAGATTTTCACCTGAATTGTCCACATCGATTCCCACGACATTGTATCCCGGCATCAATTCTTGATAACGGGCCAAGGCAGGACCATCGACACTGGGTCGATATGTAGGAACAAGAATGGACTTGTTTACGATAAGTGAATTACTGTAGGTGCGATAATATCCTCCGTTGTCTGGATAGTTTCCAGAAGTGCTAGGCGGTGCATCTATCCACTCTACGTTGTATGGAGTACCAAATGGTGATTGAAAATTATTCAATACATATTGGATATTCGCTTCTATCTGGGGGCCATCTGCTACCCCTGTAGGATATTTGCTGACCAATAAGGTCTCTTCGTCCAAAAGTTTCATATGCATATCAATATGATGAATGGCATCGTATGGCAATACAGGCATTTTAATATAATTATTGATACCCATATAATTGGACATGATCGCATCTATCTCAGCCTCGGTCTTTGTGGTAACTCCGTAAGGATTTCCGGCGGCATTTTCGTCCAATACAAGCTCGGATGCAAAGGCATTGCCGAGTCCATCAGACATAAAGTTCCCTCCTGTATTTACAAGGTCATTCGTTCCGGAATTCGTTTCATAGAGTGGGATCCCGATGGCACTTGCATGTGCGGATGGCACGAGGTCGTCATAAGGGCGAGGACGATTATAGATCCAATCGACCAAAGCTCTTTGCCCAACATCGTTCGAATAGATGGTGTTCCCGGCATAGTCTCGTATCCAAATACTATTGGATTGGGTATTGACAAAGGTCACATTGGTCAGGTCCACACCGGCCGAGCTAAGATAGGAAGATACCGAGGCCTGGTCTTGTGTGACGATCATCACTTTACATTCGTTGACCCCGACCTGTACGATCTGTCGAAGGATGTTTTGAAAACCAGAGGTCCATCGCACTACCAGATATTCAACTTCTTCCCATTCTGCTGCGGTTCTTACAGGTCCAGATGGAGGTGCGCTTAATCGAGCACTTCTAAACTGAAAATCGGATATCAGACTTTTTTCGGATGCGTCGAGTCCTTTGGGAAGAATTCTTTCTTGGGAAAAAAGAACATTAAAGGACATCACAGAAAAGATGATGAGCACCAAGCGTTTGGTTCTTAGCGTAGGCATAACGTAGGTATTTTTAGATTAGGGAATAACTAAGATAGCCTTTTTAAGATAAAAACCAAGTTATTTTGTTTAAAATTAAGCCTTTAGAACGTTCAAGAACTCCTTCCTCGGTATTTCTTTGGCCCCCAAACTTTCTAGATGTTTGGTGTACACTTGGCAATCGATAAGCTTATATTTCTCCCTTTTGAGCTTCTCCACCAAATAAACGAATCCTACTTTACTGGCATTGCTCACTTTAGAAAACATACTTTCTCCACAAAAGATATTTCCCAAGTCGACCCCATAAACACCTCCAACAAGTTCATCTTCTTGCCAGACCTCCACTGATTGTGCATGACCTAAATTGTGTAGTTCAGAATAAGCATCCACCACCCCTTTGGTAATCCAAGTACTATCTTGCCCCGGACGATCGATCATCGCACAGTTGGCAACAACTTCCTTAAACGCCTTGTTGAAGGTCACTTTGAATTTTTTGCTACGTATTACCTGTCGTAAACTTTTTGAAACTTTCAATTGCTCGGGAAAAAGCACCATTCTTGGATCGGGGCTCCACCACAGTAATACCTCATCATCCTCGAACCAAGGAAAGATACCGCTATGGTACGCTAGCATAAGCCGTTGTGGTGAAAGGTCGCCACCAACGGCAACGATTCCCTCAGGAGAGGCACTTTGAGGAGGTGGAAATTCTAATTTTTCGGTAAGAAAAAACATTAATTATTACTTAAGCGCTCTTTTTAAGGTCTTTGAGACCCCAAAAATAACAGCTATTCCTTTGAAATTCGAAGTTTTTTAACCAAATTTGTAATAGCCTTTAAAAACAAAATTATTTTCATCATTGCTTTTTGAGTTTGTATTTTGAAGGTGAAACCTAAAACCACAATACTAAGCCTCGGAGGAGTCCGAGGCTTTTTCTTTTAGAGTAGGAGAAGTCCTAGAATATAGATAGTACTTCCCAACAGCATCAATAGCAGGGTGTACGGGAGGATCTCTTTTGCTTTAAGCTTGGTGATGCCTAAAAGTGGTAACGCCCAAAATGGCTGTAGCATATTGGTAACCTGATCCCCATAGGCCAAGGCCATGATCGCCTTGGGCAACGGCACTCCTAGGCGTACTGCCGATTCAATGACGATAGGCCCTTGTACGGCCCATTGCCCACCTCCGCTAGGTACAAAAATATTCACCAGTCCGGCACTGAAGAAGGTAAATATCGGTAAGGTGGTCTCTGTGGCTACCGAAACAAAGAAATCCGAAATACTTGTGACCATTCCAGTGCTTTTCATAATTCCCATGATGCCAAAATACAGTGGAAACTGAATCAATATGCCCGAGGTTCCCTTGATCGCCTCTTCTACTGCATTGAGAAAGCTTTTAAAACTACCGTGAAGCAGCACACCTAGCCCTAACATTAGGAAATTAAGCATATTTGGGGTTAGTTTTAATTGTTCGAAATCACTGATCTTTGCCCAATATTGATAGAAGAACGTGATCAATAAAAGGCTACCAACGCCAATAGCCAATACCTTTGAAGCATCGAGCTTTTCCGCACCTTGTGCTTGTCCTTTTGTTGCTTGGAACATATACTTGGGCAGGTTGATCTCAGTAGGGTCGCTCCTTTTTGCAAGAAGCCTGAGAAATACCGGGATGATCACCAACAAGATCGCAAATATCAAAAGATTCCACCAGCTAAAGATGGTCTCGCTAGAACTAATGGCGTCTGGAAGTGTGGTCAACACATCGGCTGGCAACACGTCGCCCAAAAAACTTTTGATGTGCCCTTCCTCTGCCACTTTTGACGGTGCAGAACCACTAATTCCGCCATGCCAGATCATCAGCCCCACATAACCCGCGGCCCCTACCAAAGGGTAATTGAGGGCATAGCCATTTTGTTGGGCGTTTTCGGCTACCTTCCGTGCCATGATCGCTCCAAAGATCAATCCAAGTCCCCAGTTAAAGAAAGAGACGAGCATTGTTGAGAAACTCACCAACATCACTGCATTTTCGGTATTGGACGCGTAGGATACAAGCTTCATGATCAGATGATTCATGGGTTTGCTCAACACCAAAACATGGCCCAACACCAAGATCAACATCATCTGATACGCAAAGACCAAGAGGTCATTGTTCCATATGCCGCTTTCCCAGTATGAAAAGATCTCCAACAAATGGTTTCCTTCGGATCTGGAAGGGGTAAAGAAGAAGGCCAACAGCATGGTTATTAGCGTCAATAAAATGGCAATGGTAAAAGGAGAAGGAAGAAACCGCTTGAATAGGGTCTCAATGCTCTTTGTGATATTCATTGGGAATAGGATTTGCCTAAGATAATTTCATCAAAAATAAAGAAAAGAAAAAAAGCGCCCTATGGCGCTTTCTTGTATTGATAAAATATTTCCGAGGCTCAACAACCTTGGCTCGGCTCCGTTGCCCTTAAGTTCGAGAAATATCTTCTATAGCTAAATTGATGAGCTCTTGTGATTCACCGTCTCGTTAAAAAGGAAGATCATCGTGTTCTTCTTCCTTAAAGTCATTCGCGGGCTCAAAGGCATCGGCGGGTGGCACAGGAGGCATTCCGGCCGGCGCTTCATCTTGTACACTTTCTATTCTCCAACCTTGTATGGAGTTAAAGTATTTAGTTTCGCCCTGTGGATTTACCCACTCTCTTCCTCTTAGGTTGATACTTACCTTTACCTGTTGCCCAACCTGAAAGTTATTTAACAGATCGCATTTGTCTTGCACAAATTCGATCATGATATGTTGTGGATATTGTTCTTCTGTGGTGACCACCATTTCGCGCTTTCTAAAGCCGTTATTCCCGAAGGTCTTTGTTTCATCGATTAACTTTATTCTTCCCTGTACTTCCATTAAAAAACTATTGATAAACTGTTTATGCTCGTCTGAAAATTTGTAAAAAAGCTCTACAAAGATACTGTTTTTACCTCAAGAAAAAATCGATTGCTATTCTTTATGCAATAATACTTTCCAAGCAGAAAGCACATCGTCATTCTTCAAATATTCCTGAACCTTCGCATGTAATTTCGCCTCATCGTCGGCGGTGACGATACTCTTCAATTCTATGGAACTCTCTACAAATGCTCTCGACTCTTCGCGGGTGGGAAGCTGTTCTACATTGCCTAGCATTCCCAGGTCATTTCCAGTAAGTACCTTGCTATTTCTGATGCGCTTTGGTATGTTGTCCACTCCCACTCCTAAAGAAGAAAGGGGTTTTGGCACTGTAAAGGCGCCATCCTTCGCTCGTGAATACCAGTTGCCGCCCATTCTAGAAACCTGATCGATCTTAAAAGGGTCGATACCTCCATCGGCATCCAAAATGTGCTCAGCCACATGTAGTTTCACCACCTCACAAATGATCAAATTTCCTGCTCCGCCTTCTTGTCCGAGGGCGATGACCTCATTGACCTTACATTCAAATTGAACAGGAGATTCTGCCACACGAAAAGGCCTTACCATATCCGAATCTAACATGGTCAACCCAGCCTTCTCGAACTCATTGACGCCTTCTGGGTATTCTGTACTTGATAGGGACATCTGTTGTACGATCTCATAATTTACAATATTGATCACCACCTCCTTGGTCTGCAGCGCATTTTCTAGCGTATGCTTGGTCGTATTGTTTCGTACGCGCCTAGCTGGCGAGAAGATCATAATTGGTGGATTCGCACTAAAGACATTAAAAAAGCTGAATGGGGATAGGTTTGGATTTCCATCGGTATCGATGGTACTCGCAAAAGCGATGGGTCTCGGCGCTACTGCTCCCAACAAATAGCCATGCAGTTTTGATGTGGGTATATCCTTTGGATCGATCGATAGCATAAAAAAAGAGTTTTAGCAAAGGTATCAAATTAGTGTGATTGCATTGCCCATGAAACACTTGCAATAATATCTGTATAATTCGTTTATCTTTAAGATGGAAATGCTTTAAGCAACGCTATGAATTTTAAAGATCAAAACAACAACACGCGACTCGTGTTGATCATTTCTTCCTTTGTCATCGTCTTGATGATCGTTTGGAATACATATTCACTCTTTCAAACTATAAAAAAAGAAGAACGCACAAAAATGGAGCTTTGGTCCATTGCACTGATAGAGTTGGTTCAGAGCGAAGATCTGGAAAAGGATTATGGGAATCTCGTTCTAGAGGTCCTAAGCAGTAATACCTCGACTCCTATTATTCTGGTAGACGAGAATGGCACCATCACCGACCACCGGAACATCGACCCCAAGAAAATCGTGGAAGGAGATACCACATATCTGCAAAAAGTCTTAAAACGCATACGAAAGGAAAATGCTCCGATCCAAGTAAAATATAAGAACATTATCAATGGTAAACTATATTATGGCGACACTTGGCTGCTTCGCACCTTAAAATATTTTCCCATCGCATTAGTGCTTATCATATTCCTCTTCGCTGCGGTAGCTTATTTCTTTTATAGTACCTCCAAAATTTCCGAGCAAAACAAACTTTGGGCAGGTATGGCGAAGGAAACTGCCCATCAAATTGGCACGCCGCTTTCCTCCCTGCTGGGGTGGCTAGAGATATTGCGAGCGGATAACGTCTCTGAGGACACCCTTACTGAAATAAAAAAGGACATCGATCGATTGCAGACCATAACAGAGCGTTTTAGCAAGGTGGGCTCTGTTCCCGAACTAGAAAAGATTGACATTGTTGAAGAGACCAAAAAATCTTATGACTATTTAAAGGCACGTAGTTCTAAATTGGTCTCCTTTGAAGTTGAGTTGCCCGAAGGTCCTATTTATGTGATGGGAAATCAAAAATTATATAGCTGGACGATTGAAAACCTGGTCAAAAATGCCATTGACGCGATGAAGGGAAAAGGCACCCTTAGAATAGAATTGAATCAGCTCGAGGACACCGTTTCATTGTATATCTCTGATACAGGTAAAGGAATTCACAAGAGCCTGCATAAGAAGATCTTCGAGCCAGGATTCACTTCAAAAAAACGTGGGTGGGGCTTAGGGTTGTCTTTGGCGAAGCGGATCATCGAGGATTACCACAATGGTAAGATCAAGGTGAACCATTCAGAATTGGACAAAGGAACGACCATGAAGGTCACGCTAAAATCTGTTTAGGAGTGATGCCTTCTAAGTAAGCAATTCATCCAAATCGTACATTTTTATCGTATTTTCAATACCTACTCGTCCCAAAACTATGAATTATGGAATCTAAATATGTAACTGTCAAAGAGGCAAAGTTGAGCAATCATTGCCCTGAATGTTATACCAACGAGGGCTTACTTCTTCAATTCAAACAACAGCATATCTCGTCACGTCTGTTCAATCGTGTGACCAAAAAACTCGAAGAGGTTCTAGAATGTCAAAAATGCGAGACACGCATCTATCCAGTTCGCTGGGACGATGACATAGAGCGGGTCTACGACTTCCATAAAAAGATGTTCAAACCAAAAAAGGCAAGACTACGATTCACGGCTCTCTTCTATTTGCTATTCTTTCTGATCGTCGTCATTGCTACCGTCGCCTATATCTATGTAGAAAGACCAGAGTTGCTAGGACTGTAGTACTGCTCGTATTTTGGCAGCCGTCGCTTCAAACTCATCGCGCGAAAGCGAGACTTTATGGTTAAATGTCATTTCCTTCATGTCGTTCAATGGAATGAGATGAACATGCACATGAGGCACCTCTAAACCCACCACGGCAACCCCCACTCGCTTGCAAGGAATCGCCTTTTCCAATGCTATTGCCACTTTCCTCGAAAAGAGCATTAGCGCTGCGTATGTAGATTCCTCCAAGTCAAATATCTTATCCTCCTCCTTCTTCGGAACACAAAGGGTATGTCCTTTGGCATTCGGATTGATATCTAAAAACGCGTAGAAGTGATCATCTTCTGCAATCTTATAGCTGGGAATCTCTCCTTTGATGATCTTTGTAAAAATACTAGACATGATGGTCGTTGGTTATGTATGCAATAATACGTTAAACATCAGCTTTCTGGCGCCAAGGCCACTTCAAGGCCGTCCAAATCGGGGGTGATCGGTATTTGGCAGCCCAAACGACTGTTATCTTTTACATGAAAAGCTTCGGCCAGCATAAGATCTTCATCATCGCTCATCTCTGGCAGCTCATGTCCCGAGTTTATATAGCATTGACATGAAGCACACATGGCCATGCCTCCACAGACGCCAATGGTGCCTTCAGGAGCAAGCTCGTATGAACGGACGACCTCCATCAGGTTCATTGCCATATCTGTTGGTGCTTCAACATGGTGTTCAACCCCTTCTCGGTCTATAATTTTGATTTTAACGTCTGTCATAGGATTCTTTTAATTTGGCTCGCAACACTTTCGCTCGCTTGTCCTCACCATCATGACTCCAACCAGGCGCAAAGAAAATATATTTGAGCTTATCCTTCAACTTTTTTGCCCTAGAAACATCGTTTTTTATCGCTTTATATTCGTGTGTCGCTACGATGAAGGGATGGTACGATTCGATATTCTGTGTAAGGCCATATACTGGTTTGGCGTCATACTTTTCTTCAGAAAATGTACCAAACATTCGGTCCCAGATGATCAACACACCGGCATGATTGCAATCTAGATAGCGGATGTTAGATGCATGATGCACCCGATGATGCGAAGGCGTATTGAATATGAACTCTATTGGAGCTGGCAATTTACCCACCAATTCGGTATGTATCCAAAATTGATAAATGAGGCTGATTCCCATCATAGTGAATATCATAAGCGCGTCAAATCCTAAAAGTGGCAACCACAACCAGAAGAAAAATTTATGTACCCGTTCGCCTACTCCTTGTCGCAAGGCTGTGCCAAAATTCATTTTCACGGAAGAGTGGTGAGGCACATGGCCAGCCCAGAAAAGGCGTATCTCATGATTGGCTCTGTGAAACCAATAATAGGTGAAATCCTCTAAAAAGAACAAGGAGATCCAGGCCCACCATTGGCGCCCTACGATATCTTTTAATGGACTTATCTCGTGAAGATAAAAGAAGGCGATGAATGCCAGCGCTTTGGGAAAAAACTCCACAAGAGCGGAAAAGATCAACATCCACATCGATGCGGCGGTATCCTTGCCATAGTAGAGTTCTAAATGCTTCTTCCTACTGATAATGACCTCTAACACCATGGCCACCAAAAATATAGGCACCGCGAAGAGGATCAAATTGTCCTCCAACACATATGCTATGGCTTCATTGAAATTCACCGATCCCTATCGTTTATCCTATTTTCTTTACGACTGCTTTTTCCGCTTCTTTTCGAGAACCGTCAAAACCACTTACGCCACTAACCGTAGTATATTTCATTACATACTTCTTATCGGGATGAATCCGCTGATAGGCACTTTGACACATCAAGGTTGCTTCGTGAAAACCACAAAGGATCAACTTCAGTTTTCCTGGATACGTATTGACATCTCCTATGGCATAGATGCCGGGGATGTTTGTTTGATAGTCCAGCGCATTGTTCACTTTGATGGCATTTTTTTCTATTTCCAGCCCCCAATTGGCGATCGGGCCTAATTTTGGAGCCAATCCAAATAAAGGGATAAAGTGATCGCACTCTAAGATATATGGCTCTTCGGACTGTCTTTTGATCTCAACACCTCTTACCTTACCCTTACCCTTTATGCCTATTACTTCTGCTGGTGTGATGAGATTTATCCTTCCCAACTTAGAAAGTTCTTCTACCTTTTCCACAGAATCCAGAGCCCCTCTAAATTCATTACGGCGATGAATAAGATTCACCTCTCCTGCGACATTTGCAAGATAGATGCTCCAGTCTAAAGCTGAATCACCTCCACCAGCAATGACAACTTTTTTCTCGCGGTAGATCTCGGGGTCTTTGATCATATATTCGACTCCTCTATCCTCGTAGTTCTCAATGCCTTGAATGGGAGGCTTACGTGGTTCGAAACTACCGAGCCCACCTGCAATCGCAACCACAGGCGCATGGTGTTTTGTTCCTTTATTCGTGGTAACGACAAAGCTGCCATCATCTTGTTTTTCTATCGTTTCGGCGCGTTCTCCCAAGGTAAATCCGGGTTCAAATGCTTTGATCTGCTCCATCAGGTTATCGATAAGGTCACCTGCCAGAACTTCGGGATACGCCGGAATATCATAGATAGGTTTCTTGGGATAGATCTCTGCGCATTGGCCACCTGGTTGCGGTAACGCATCTATCAAATGGCACTTTAGCTTAAGTAGGCCAGCTTCAAAAACAGTAAAAAGCCCCGTAGGGCCAGCTCCTATGATAAGTATATCGGTCTTGATCATGTTAATCTTAAACAATTGGGTACTTCAAACATAAGGTCAAAATATATCGTAAGTAATGACAAATGTCTTTTGTTAGACTTCCACATTGATCACTTCTTCGATCTGGGGAGCATATTTCTTAATGGTCATCTCCACCCCGCTCTTCAGTGTCATTTGATTCACACTACATCCCACGCAGGCTCCTTCGAGCTGTACTTTGACAAGCCTATCCTTCTCTATAGCCACTAGCGAAATGTTCCCTCCATCAGATTCTAAAAAAGGTCTTATCTCATCTAATGCCTTTTCCACATTTGCTCTAAGTTCTTCTGTTGTCATATTTCTACTTTTTAACCGCCGAGCATCCTGCCATCGTTGTGATCTTTATAGCTTCGGTAGGCGGTAAGCTCTCATTTCTATTTACGACCTCTTGCACCACATTTCTGGTCAACTTTTCGAAGGCCTCTTCTAAAGCCGTCGCCGTTTGAAGTGCCGCAGGCCGACCAACGTCACCAGCCTCCCTGATACTCTGCACCAACGGAAGTTCTCCGAGGTAAGGAACCTTCAGGTCGTCTGCTAAATTTTTAGCTCCCTCTTTTCCAAAGATATAGTATTTATTGTTTGGTAGCTCCGCTGGAGTGAAATAGGCCATATTCTCTATGATTCCCAAGACCGGAACATTGATACTCTCTTGTTGAAACATCGCCACACCCTTTTTAGCGTCGGCCAAAGCAACATTCTGAGGGGTACTTACGACCACTGCCCCTGTGATGGGTAATGATTGCATAATACTCAAATGAATATCTCCGGTTCCAGGAGGCAGGTCCAATAGTAAAAAATCCAATTCGCCCCATGCAGCATCAAATATCATCTGATTCAATGCTTTCGCGGCCATAGGGCCTCTCCATATCACTGCCTGATCGGGCTGTGTGAAGAATCCTATCGAAAGCATTTTGACCCCATAATTCTCTACAGGCTTCATTTTCGACTTACCGTCGATATTGACCGCTAGCGGACGCTCACCTTCCACATCGAACATCAATGGCATTGAAGGTCCGTAAATATCGGCATCTAAAACACCTACTTTAAAACCCATCTTGGCAAGTGTCACAGCCAAGTTAGCTGTTACTGTAGACTTTCCTACCCCTCCTTTACCCGATGCTACGGCTACGATATTGGTAATTCCGGGAATCGACCTTCCTTTGATCGAAGGTTTCTCGGGTGCTTCTACTTTGATATTCACCTTCACCTTTGCCTTTTCGTAGACCTTCTCGTGGATCACCTTCATGATGTCCACTTCGACCTTTTTTCGGGCCTGAAGGCTTGGATTGGTAATGGTAATATCAACGACCACCTCATCGGCAAAGGTCATAATGTTCTTCAGAGCTCCACTTTCTACCATGTTGGCTCCTTCTCCAGGGACGGTGATGCTTTCAAGTGCTTTTTGTATGTCTTGTTTATTGAGCTTCATCTCTTGATTTCAACGGCTTAATTAGATTCATTCTAAAGTGCAAAGATAGGTGTTCCCGTTAGATTAATGAAGCGTTAGAATTGATTTTGTTTATGGCCTAATTATTGATAAAGTATTTCCTCAAAAAACAACTCATAACCAATGAACATGAAAAAAGGAATACTCTTCACCACTGTCTCGCTATGCTGGGTAACGATGGCTATCGGCCAACAAGGAAAGCTAGACAAATCCAAAAATAGTCTAAGCACCAAGACCCGAGCTACAACGAGCAGAACCGTTTCAAATAGTAATGGCAGCAGTTCGGACGATAATAGCAATTCATTTGCTGAGGATATCGCATTATTCTTTGTACAAATTGCCGGTTATACCGCGTACGGTATTGTGGGAGAATCGCCTTGGGAAGTAGACCGTCCGATGCATACGGCAGACTTTTCCCCATATACCTATTACAAGAACGGTCAGGGCGAGTATAGTCTTACCGATGGGGATACCATACAAACTGTTCGGTTCGACCTCAACTACAATTTTTTAAGAGAAAGTAGTAAATTCAACGGTCATCAATTACGGTTTGAAACACGATTCGCCAGACGCTTCGGTGTAGCGTTGAGTTACCTGAATTTTGTAGAGGATTCCCCTAATTTGGACGAGGACAACCTGTCCATAGTCAGCGCAATGGCAAACTACTATCGTATTCGCACTGAAAAAATGAGCCTTTGGTGGGGATTAGGGGCTACCCACGTAGGTAGCGGAGTCGATGCTACAGGTTTCTCTTACCAAATTGGTGCCCGGGTATTTGTGTTAGACCCTATTAGTCTAGAATCATCATTTAAAGGTAGTTTTATCAACGATGAGACCTTGAACCAATTCAGAGTTTTAGGCAAATACCACTACAGTAATTATTGGCTTTCCGCTGGATATGAACATTTCAAATTAGGTGCTCCGACCGCTTCTATGTTCTCAGTTGGAGTTGGGGTTAGCTTTTAATAGTTAATAGTATTTCTCTTACCTTTTTTTCGTATTTATCAAACTCTTAAAATGAGTTTCTGAAAAATATAGAGTCTGCATTTTTGAGATCGAATTTTAAGAAATGGGCAATCGCAATTTGTGATCATGAATAAATAGTTAAATTCCCTTTTTCACTACAACGTTATAAATTTAAGCTTCGGTTAAGTCGTGCGAAAAACCTTGTTAATGCTGCTTTTTAACGATAATTTTACATCAACATGTTACCGTTAGTAACCATTAAAACCAACTACCGATGAAAAAAGCAATCGTATTTTTCACAGTGCTTTTCAGTCTTATCGCTTGCACGACCGATCCAGTAACAACCGAAGAGCATCTTTCCAAACCAGATCAGGGTTTGCCAGCAAGCGCCCGCAATGCCTCGGCACCGGCAGAAGTGAAGCTTCTTAAAGCCTATACGGCAGACATCAGCAATCCAATTTATCAGGGTATTCAGCGACAATTCACAGTGAAGGTGAAAAACTTGGCCTTCGAAAAAACGGTGGTCATTCACCATAAAAGGAAGGATGGCTCTTGGGTCGATGTAGGTTTGACGTACAGAGGGCCTGCAGAAGATGGATTTGAGATCTGGTATGGAGAAACATCTTCATTGGATACAGAATACGCCAATGAATTTGCTGTTCGCTATACCGTTGATGATCAAACCTATTGGGACAACAATGGGGGCAAAATTATCAAATGACCAATAATAGCGGCACCTTTCTTAATGGCATCGAAGTTTCATATCGAACAGAAGATGCTCGTATCACGCGACACGCCGTTGACTTTAATGTGGATGTTCAGAATCTGAGTTTAGAGAAAAGCGTCAAAATCGTATATACCTTGGATGACTGGGCTACCGTAAAAGAGTTTGAGCTCGATTTTCAACAATACTATCGCGTCGGCTACTATAACTATCTATATAGCCCTAACGCCTTTGATGTTGAACGATGGAGCGGACGTCTTCGCTACGATACCACAAACGATCCGAGGGAAATAGAATTTGCTGTTGCATATACCGTAAACGGCACTACTTATTGGGATAGTAATTACGGCCAAAATTACAAATTGGTGGGTTTATTCTAAATGAAGGTTATAAAAGAATATATGGAAACCCCGCGGCTCGTCGTGGGGTTTTATTTTAGTTCTTTAGCTGGGTCCCAAAAAATTTCTTCAAAATTCTGAATCTGATCGTTCACCACCTCGACACCTTCGTTTTCTAGTAATTGCTGCATCAGATTGATCCCTTGAAAGTGGTGTTTCCCAGTCAAAAGTCCTTTTCTATTCACCACGCGCTGCGCCGGAACGTCCGCGGGACAACTATTCATTGCCCACCCGACCATCCTGGCACTGCGAGCAGCACCTAGATATGTAGCGATCGCGCCGTAGCTGGTCACACGCCCGTAGGGAATGAGTCGAGCTACTTCATAGACCTTTTGAAAGAAGTTTTGGTTTTCTGGTTTCAAAATAAAGTGTTGGTATATTAAACTTTTGGATTCCTGCCTGCGCAGGAATGACAAAATTACTGCAACCTAAATCGGATGTACGTGATCGGTTTTCCTTTTTCTAAATACTGACTTTCGTAAAAAGTCTGAATGCCAGTAACTTCTTCTGGGCTCCCGTGATTTTTATACACATCGTGGTTGGCATATAATACTTCGTGTCCCAAACCATGAAGCAATCCTAGGGTATAGCCATGCATGAACTCGCTATCGGTCTTTAAATGCATCAATCCTTCCTTTTTTAGGATACGCTGATACTTCTTTAAAAACACTTTATTGGTCATTCGATGCTTGGTCCGTTTATACTTGATCTGTGGATCTGGAAAGGTGATCCATATTTCATCGACCTCATCTGCCTCGAAGAAGTTTTCGATCAATTCTATCTGTGTGCGTAAAAAACCCACATTGGCAATTCCCTCTTCTAGAGCTGTCTTTGCACCTCTCCAAAAACGCGCTCCTTTGATGTCGATCCCTATGAAGTTCTTTTCGGGGTATTTTTTTGCCAGATTTACACTATACTCTCCCTTTCCACAGCCCAACTCAAGCACAATGGGATTCGTATTCTTGAAGAAATGCTCGCGCCATTTGCCCTTAAGGTCAAAACTTCCGCTTAATGCCTCTTCCCTGCTAGGCTGAATGACATTCGCGAACGTCTCGTTCTCTTTAAATCGCTTTAATTTATTCTTGCTTCCCACAACCTTTTCTTAATGTAGCGGCAAAATTAAGGAAAACTTTAGCAGCTAAAAATATTCGTACCTTTACTTTTATGAATGAGCCCAAAACAATTCTCGTGGCGCCATTAAATTGGGGACTAGGGCACGCCACCCGTTGCATTCCCATCATTAATGCTTTACAGGACAGCGGGTTCACCCCTTTGATCGCTTCAGACGGGTCGTCCTTGGACCTATTGAAAAAAGAATTCCCTTTGTTAGAAACCATCGAACTCCCGAGTTATAAAATTGAATATGCAAAGAAGGGAAGGCATTTTAAGTTGAAGATGATCAAAGATTCTCCTAAGATGTTCAAGGCCATAAACAAAGAGAGAAAACAAATTGGGAAACTGGTTAGACAAGGGCAAATCCAGGGTATCATCTCGGATAATAGATTTGGGGTTCGCAGTAAAAAAGTTCCTTCGGTATTTATCACGCATCAACTAAATGTACTTACTGGCAATACCACCTGGCTAAGCAGTAAGATGCATCGACGATTCATTAAAAAGTTTGATGAATGCTGGGTGCCCGATGTGGAAGGAACACCTAATCTTAGCGGGAAGCTTGGACACATAAAAAAGCCGTTACCAAATTTAAAATACATAGGGCCATTAAGCAGATTGGGCACGCCAGAAACTATCGACTATTATGATCTTTTGGTCATCCTGTCAGGACCCGAGCCACAACGTACGATGCTTGAGAACAAGCTGTTTGAGGAAGTAAAGGACTTTAATGGAAAAGTACTTTTTATACGTGGAAAGGTAGAAGAAAAGCAAGAACAGTTCGATTTTTTGAACTGCCGCGTATTCAATTTCATGACCTCCAAGGAACTGGAGATCGCCTTTGGCCAAAGCGCCATGGTCCTTTGCCGTTCAGGATATACAACCATGATGGATCTTGCGAAAGTGAACAAGAAAGCATTTTTGATTCCAACACCAGGTCAGTACGAACAAGAATACCTCGCAAAGTATTATAAAAAAATGGGGGTCGCCCCTTGTTGTAATCAAAAAAAATTCAGCATAGACAAGTTAGAAAAAGTGGATGGATATCCGGGATTTGGAGGGTTCTACAAGGAAACCGACCTAAGCGATCTCTTTGGCCTTTTCGAGCGTAAATGAGAACTCCGAACCCACTCCATATTCGCTTTCTACATAGATCTTTTCGTCATGGGCTTCGATAATGTGCTTTACTATAGAAAGGCCCAAACCAGAGCCGCCTTCTTTACGACTACCGCTTTTATCAATACGATAGAAGCGCTCGAACAGCCTTGGAATGTTTTCTGCCTCGATACCTTCGCCATTATCGGTGACACGAACGAGCACCTTGTTCTTCACTAGATTTTCTATACTTACTTCGGTCGTTCCTTCTTCCCTTCCATATTTTATTGAATTCACAATGAGGTTGGTGACCACTTGCTGAATCCGTTCTCTGTCTGCATAGACCATGATCGGTTTGTCATAGACCATGTCAAAGGCCAACGTAATGTCTTGCTTCGCCGCTTTCATCTCGAGGAGCTCAAAGACGTTTCCGACCAATTCGACAATATCAAACTCTTCCTTTTCCAAATTCAGGTCGCCAACCTCAAGTTTGGTGATCATATCGAGGTCCTTCACGATATAGATCAAACGCTCAACGCCTTTGCTTGCTCTTTTCAAATACTTTTTTCGAATATTTTCATCGTCCATAGCACCGTCCAACAAGGTCAATATGTAGCCCTGAACAGTAAAAAGCGGCGTTTTTAGTTCGTGCGAGACATTCCCTAGAAATTCCTTCCGATAGTTTTCTCGGATCTTAAGCGTTTCGATCTCTAATTTTTTATCAGTGGCAAACTTTTCAACCTCTCTTTTTAGAGTGGCCATATCGGTGGTCACTGGTTGTCGCTGGAACGAGGTAGACTCTAACAAAGAAACTTCATCGTAGATATCCTTCACCCTTTTGTAGATAAAATTCTCTACCCGATATTGAAGTATAAAAAAGCAAAAAACAAAGCAAAACAGCGCAAACCATAGAAGTATCCACC
This sequence comes from Sungkyunkwania multivorans, assembly GCF_042675645.1. NCBI lineage: Bacteria > Pseudomonadati > Bacteroidota > Flavobacteriia > Flavobacteriales > Flavobacteriaceae > Sungkyunkwania > Sungkyunkwania multivorans. Next base: position 104,761 of record NZ_JBHTJH010000003.1, read on the forward strand.
AGTTAAGCTCAAAGAAAATATGAAGCAGTATGCCTAAGGTGGGGATTGAAAATAATGCTATAAAAAAAGACGATCGAAGCGCAAATCGATACGACCGTTTTAGTTTTCTGGCCATCTATTTATAAAACAAACTTATAACCTACGCCTTTGACAGTCTTAAAATTATTGTCGCCGATCTTTTCACGCAGTTTTCTTATGTGTACGTCGATGGTTCTTCCCCCAACGATGACTTCATTTCCCCAAACCTTGTCAAGGATCTCCTCTCTTTTAAAGACTTTTCCCGGTTTCGAGGCCAATAGCGAAAGTAGTTCAAACTCTTTTCGGGGAAGAATCATTTCTACGCCATCATTGACGATCTTATATTCCTCGCGATTGATGACCAAGTTGCCAACGGTCATTACCTGTGCTGCGGTATCCTCCTCTTTCAATCTTCTAAGTAACGCCTTCACTTTGCTAACCAATACCTTTGGCTTTATAGGCTTTGTGATGTAATCGTCTGCTCCCGCATCAAATCCAGCCACCTGACTGTAGTCCTCACCACGCGCTGTTAAGAATGTGATGATGGTATTTGATAGTTCGGGTACTTGGCGCATTTGCTCGCAGGCCTCAATACCGTCCATTTCGGGCATCATCACATCCAAAATAACTAAATGTGGATTTTCCTTCTTCGCCTTCGAGACCGCCTCTACACCGTTTGTAGCCGTCGACACCTGATAACCTTCTGTTGACAAATTGTAGCCAACGATCTCCAATATATCTGGCTCATCATCAACCAATAGGATCTTTATGTCCTTTTTCTTCATCGTTATTGCTGCGTTGTTTGCATCAAAAGTAAAGATAATATTAATTCTAAAGACCGCTTAACATTCTTTTAATGTGATAACGTTTAGCTAACACACATATCACAGATGTTTAACCTGAGTGTAACATCATCTTTACTCCTTACCGCTTTCTTTGCCCCAGAATTTAAAAACATCGCATGAAAAGAATATTGGCTCTGATAGCCATCTTAGCAGTCGCTCATGTTTCGGCGCAGAATACGGGATCGATCGTTGGTAATATAACTGACAAAGAAATGAACAACGACCCACTACCTTTTGCCAATGTACTGATCAAAGGAACCACGAAGGGCACTACCACAGATTTTGATGGATTATATCGAATAGAAAATCTAGAACCTGGAAGCTATACCTTGGTCTTTAGTTTTGTCGGATATGAGACCGTTGAGATTTCCGATATTATTGTCGAAGGAGATAAAGCGACCACCGTGGATACCGCTATGGGAGCTGGCAAAGCCGCACAGCTCGAAGAGGTGGTTGTTACAACCACTGTTAAAAGAGAATCGGAAGTTGCCTTGCAGTTAGAACAAAAGAAAGCGGCCGAAATTCAAACTAAGATAGGGGCGCAAGAGCTTTCGAGAAAAGGTGCGAGCGACGTTGCCACTGGCCTCACAAAAGCTTCGGGGATTTCGAGAGCTAGTGACAAATTATATGTTAGGGGTCTAGGTGATCGTTACAATAACGCCTATTTGAACGGACTTCCAATTCCTTCATTGAATCCAAAATTGAAATTGATCGATCTTGGCATCTTTCCAACGAAGATCGTTGAAAACCTGGGTATTTATAAGGCATACTCTGCAGAATTATATGGAGATTTCGCAGGTGCGAGTGTTGATATCGACACAAAGGACAATCCAGGTAGCGGATTTTTGGAAGTTGGTGTAAGTACAGGTGCTAACTCTAATGCGCTATCCAATGATTTCTTTTTACTGAACGGTGGTAAATATGATTTTTTTGGAATCGAGGACGGTTCTAGGAATGTCCCTGCTTTTGTGAATATTCCAAATTATAATTATGTAAGTACCGATATCGATTTCTATCCCTTCGACACTTCATTCAATCCCGAAAAACGTTTCAACGCGCCAGATGGTGGGGCAAACATCATCGGTGGCAAAAGTTTCCAGATAAGTGAAACTCGAAGGTTGGATTTCTTAGTGAGTGCATCCTTTGGTCAAAATCACAACACTGCTCTTAACGGTATCGAAGCAGCATACAACTCACAAGGTGAACCTATCGGCTTTGGCCGTTTTGAAAATGTTAGCAGATACCAATATAGCACTAACACCACCATCTTGGGGAGTATCGGCTATCGATGGAACAACAATAACAAGATCGTGGCTACCACATTATTTGTAAATGATACCCAAGACGAACTAAGATCGTTTGTAGATGGTGTTGGAGGTGAAGATACCGATGTTAAGATCCGACTGCGTCGAGGTACTTTTGAGCAGAACAATCTCTTCACACAACAACTTACGGGAGAACATAAATTCAACGACAGAAAATATGTACTGAATTGGGGTGCCGCATACAACAAGGCCCTAGGGTACACGCCAGACAGAAGGCAACTCTTTTTTACCGAACTCCAGAATGGAAATCTTGTCTTCGGAAATCGGGTTAGTCCTGACCTAGCGAACAACCAACGCTTCTATCAGGTGTTGAACGAAGAGGATATATCCGGAAAGTTTAGCATGGACATCAACTTTGATAAAGACGATACGGAAGCTTACCAGAGTAAGTTTACCATGGGTGTCGACGTAAGAGCTAAGAATAGAAACTTTGAAGCGGATCAGCTCAACTACAATCTCAATGGTTTTATCAACGAAAATGTTGACTTCAATAATCCTGATGAATTTTTGAATGAAGGTAATTTCTTAAATGGTCTTTATGTAGTTCAGGAAAACTTGAATCCCACTAGGATCTACAAAGCAGATTTTAAAAACTTTGCAAGTTTCGCTGTCGTTCAAAAGAAATTGGGAGACAAGCTTACCTTGAATGCAGGTGCTAGACTTGAAAACTTTGAACAAAACGTCTTCTACAGACAGATAGAAGATCTTGAAACCAGTCCGTTTAGAAGTGAGACGATCAATGAGCTTTTTGTATTACCGAGTATTAGCTTCAAATACGAGCTTAATGAAAATGCCAACCTTCGCTTCGCGGCCAGCAAGACGGTAACCCTTCCAAAATTCACGGAAGTGGCTCCATTCTTAGATGAGGATGTCACAGAAGCCACATTGGGGAACCCGATCGTCACCAATTCTGATAACTATAACCTAGATATAAAGTGGGAATATTTTCCTGAATCGACGGGAGAAGCATTTGCCGCCACCCTATTTGGTAAGTATATCGAAAATCCGATCGAAAAGGTCTATGTAGCCTCCGCTTCCAATCAAAATACCTTTATCAACTCAGAGAGCGCCAAAGTCTATGGTGTAGAGATAGAAGCCAAGAAGAATATCGGAAGCCTCTTGGGTGCAGCCGAAAATAATGTTTGGAGTGTTGGACTAAATGCGACACTTATGAAAACAGAAGTCGAGATAGACCCGAATACAGTGACCTTTAACGGTTCTAATATTGCACCGACCAACAACAACCGAAGATTACAGGGAGCTTCTCCATTTATTATTAATGCAGATATAAGCTATAGCAAGGAAATGAAAAATCACAAGCTTTCTTCAACATTGGACTTCAACGTCTTTGGAGACCGCATTTATTCTGCAGGTGGCAATGGTGTTGGAGATATTTTTGAGAGAGGATACGGCACCCTCAATTTCAACTTCAAGGATGAGATCGGAAAACATTGGGAATTGGGTCTGAGCGCCAAAAACCTTCTGGACCCTTCAATAGAAAGATTTCAAGACCAGGCGGATAGAGGTGAAGAATATATTACCTACGATTTTAATATCGGTATCAATTTTAGCCTTGGGGTAACCTATAAATTTTAACTGCAAACACAAAATAGCAACGAACATTTAATTTATCACAATGACAACAATTAGCAAAAAAATCTTTGGAGTGACCGCAATTATGGCAATGGCCTTCCACTCGTGCACGATAAATGAAGATACTATTGGCGATGTGACCATCATCCAAGGCTCTGGAAACAATGGCGACAACTGTGTGATCTTAGAAGGACAAATCACTTCTGACCTAAACTTAACAGCAGACAACTGCTATCAGTTGCGAGGTGGTGTATCGGTCGTAGATGGCGTTACATTGACCATAGAAGCGGGGACGACCATCCAAGCCGGTTCGGACGGTGGCGTTTTCTCTTATTTAGCCATAGAACAAGGTGCCAAGATCATGGCAGAAGGCACACAGTCACAACCTATCGTATTCACGTCGGATAAATCAACACCAAACCCAGGAGATTGGGGTGGATTGTTGATCGCTGGAAAGGCCCCGATAAATCGAGCCGCAGTTTCGGCAACTACCGAAGTTGCCAATTTAACCTATGGAGGTAATGATTCGAATGATGATTCTGGGATTCTGAGATATGTGCGCTTGGAATATACGGGTGGTAAGATCAACGATGATGCGGAATACAATGGTCTTTCGCTATATGGCGTTGGAAATGGCACCACCATCGAATACGTTGAGGCATATCTTGGCAACGATGACGGCATAGAGTTCTTTGGAGGAACAGTAGACTTAAAGTATGCCGTAGTAATTGGTGCAGGAGACGACTCTATCGATTGGACCGACGGTTGGGTAGGACGCGGGCAATTCTGGATCGTACAGCAGACCGCGCTAGCTGGGGACAAGGGAATTGAAGCCGACAACCTAAACTCTACTCCAGACGCAATTCCATTCTCATATCCGACAATTTCTAATATTACCCTTATCGGTGCCGAAGATGGTGATGGCACCAACAAGGGAATCGAATTTAGAGCGGGCACTAAAGTTGCTGCTTACAACATGATCATCAAAGGTTTTCCTGGGATAGGAATCGAGGTCGATGACGATCAAACATTGATCAACTTCAATGCTGGAGAAGTCGAGGTTCGTAACTCTATCATTGACAACGTAAACTCTTTTGACCTTGATCATGATGGAAACGCCGCTTTCGACCTTTCGGATTTTGCAACTTACAGTAATTATACATTAGACGGTTCCGGGGCTCCTTTCAACAGTGACGGTACTGCTGTACCAGATGATTTCCAGATTTCTGGATTTAGAGGCTCATACACAGCAAACGCCTTTGACCCGACTACTTTAGATGCTTGGTTCAGTTCGGCGACATTTGTCGGCGCCTTGCAAGAAGGAGACACCTGGACTTCAGGATGGGTGAGATTGTAGTTTAAACGAAGGACATTGAGTAAATAAAAAAGCCGCGCAAATTGCGCGGCTTTCTATGTTCTATTTTTCGATGCCTTAATTCTTAGCAACGGTACTTTTCTTCGACCACTCGCTCACGTTAGCAATAGTATAATCCTCATAAGTTACCTCCTTCAAGGTGTCTGCATTCCAAAAGAACCACTTTCCTACTTTTTTACCATTGTCATAATTCCCAATGGCAACCTTTTTGCCTTCAAGGTCATAACTCTTCCAAGTACCTTGTAGCTTTCCTTTGCTATTGTAGAAACCATGTTGTGCTATCTTACCATTATCGTGATAGTAGGTAGCTTCTGTTAATTCTCCTTTCTTCTCAAACTTGGGTTTTATCTCTTGAGCAAAAGCCATGGAAGAAACCAATAGCAAGGTGATTGTTAGAGCGAATATTTTCATGGGATGTAAGATTTTATCAATTACCTATTACGAAGATAGTAATTAATTTACATTGAAACAACTTTTTCGTAACATTGAATTAACATTGAAAAAATGACCCATAGAATTGACCTAAGCACAAAATAAGTTCAACATATTTCTCTTTACCCATTCTTCAATTCCTTTCACAAATTTTAATAAATACATAATGTTTTCATCACATAGGGGCCTTAGAAAATAACGAAATTTGCACCGTCTAGAAAACGTTTGACAGACTGTATTTCATAGATCTATTAGTTTTTGTCGACTTAGATTTTATTGAAATTCTCAGGCTACCTTGGCCAGGTAGCCTTTTTATTTTGGTCATTTTATCTTTCACTCAATAATAATCTCAGAGAAACATTAAGTTAACATTATTATTAGTTCTTTGCAGCGACAAAAACTAGTAATCCTAATGAAATTAAAATTTATTGTGACGGCAGTCCTTCTATTTACCTTCTTAGAAGCTGTCTCTCAGAAAACCCCCGCACCTGAATTTGGTAAAGGCATCCTTAACCTAGTAGGAAAAGATAGCACTTGGAGCATGAAATTTGCTGCGAGAATGCAGTTCCTGTATAATTCTAACTGGGACGTCCAAAATGGAGATGTCATCAATCCTGAATTTGACTTCTTAGTAAGACGTGCACGTTTAAAGTTTGATGGTTTTGCCTATTCTACAAAACTCAAGTATAAGTTAGAGCTCGGACTTTCTAACAGAGACATTTCAGGAGCATCAGAGTTTACTGGTAATTCGGCGCGATATATCCTAGACGCGGTCGTTATGTGGAATTTCTATGAGAACTTCGAACTTTGGTTGGGACAGACCAAATTGCCGGGTAATGTGGAACGGGTTATCTCTTCAGGAAATTTGCAATTGGTAGATCGTTCACTTGTCAATAGCCGTTTCAACATTGATCGTGATATGGGCATTCAACTCCGACATCACTTTAACCTAACAGACAAGTTTCTAGTTCGCGAAAAGTTAGCATTCTCGCAGGGGGAAGGTAGAAATGTTACCTCAGGGAATCTTGGTGGCCATCAATACACTGCGCGTTTAGAATTGTTACCCTTCGGCACCTTTAAAAGTAAAGGGGAGTATAGTGGCAGTGATCTAAAGCGCGAAGCAAAACCAAAATTGATGCTCGCCGCGACCTATGACTTCAACCAAAACGCTGTAAAGAATCGAAGCAATCTAGGTTCTTACATGGTGAATGACGTAGGATTTTACGAGACCGATATCTCCACACTATTTGTGGATGCCGTTTTCAAGTATAAAGGGTTTTCTTTCATGGGCGAATACGCTGCCCGTGAAGCAGATGATCCCATCGCCAAAAATAGCGACGGAACTCCAACCGGTGATGTGGTGCAGGTCGGTAATGGCATCAACTTGCAGGCGGGCTACCTATTGAAGAGTAACTGGGAAGTTGCGGGTCGCTATACCAATATTAGCCTTGATAGAAATATTACAGGTAGAGATATAGAGAATCAGTACACTCTTGGTATTTCAAGATTTATTGTAGGGCACAAACTCAAGGTGCAAAGTGACCTTAGCTACTTATCGCTTGCCGATAACAATGGCCAGTTAATGTACAGACTTCAATTTGATATACATTTCTAAAACATCAAATAATGTTTTGGTAACGTTACCTTGGCTTTCAATTTAGATATTTGCACGCTATTTTATTTTTTGGATTATGGATAATATTTATTTGTTGATGATTATTGCGCTGGCCGTCTTGGCCATCGCAGATCTTGTGGTAGGAGTTAGCAACGATGCAGTGAACTTTCTGAACTCCGCCATTGGTTCTAAAGCGATCTCTTTTAGAACGATCATGATCGTTGCGAGTATCGGTATTGCTTGTGGAGCCATTTTCTCGAGCGGGATGATGGAAGTAGCTCGGAAAGGAATTTTCAATCCAGGGATGTTCAATTTTGAGCAGATCATGTTCATCTTTATGGCCGTAATGATCACAGATATTTTGTTGCTCGATTTCTTCAATACCTTAGGGATGCCGACCTCAACAACCGTATCTATCGTTTTTGAACTCTTAGGGGCTTCTGTCGCCATGGCATTGGTCGCCATTGGTGCAGACGGCGGAAACTTCGGAGATGTAGTCAATTATATCAATACCTCCAAGGCCTTACAGATAATTTCAGGAATTCTATTATCGGTCGTGGTCGCTTTTTCCATAGGTGCCATCGTACAATGGATTTCCCGTTTGTTGTTGTCCTATGATTTTGAAAAGAAAGCGAAATGGGTAGGTGCCATTTTTGGCGGAATTGCCTTGACATCTATCGTTTATTTCATTTTGATGAAAGGTATCAAGGGCACAGCAATCGCCGGCGAAAGTTTCGATATTATAGGTGGCGCAACCATTAAAGACTTCTTAGAGAATCAAGTATATTTTATTATCGCCGTTAGCTTGGTGTTATGGTCGATCATCTCTTACATATTGATCGCTTTTGTAAAAACAAATATCTATAAGCTGATCATTGGTGTAGGTACTTTTGCTCTTGCTTTGGCTTTTGCGGGGAACGACCTGGTAAACTTCATCGGGGTGCCAATAGCAGCTTACCAATCTTTTGATGCATGGTCAGCATCAGGAATCGCGGCTACAGAATTTAGCATGGACGTTCTAGCGAAAAAGGTTCCGACTCCGACATTTTTGCTATTCATCTCTGGTATGGTCATGGTGGTGACATTATGGTTTTCGAAAAAGGCGCGCTATGTAGCTGAGACAGAAATTAACTTATCTAGAGAAGGAGAAGCCAGAGAGCGTTTTAATCCCAACTTCCTTTCAAGAGGATTGGTTCGTTTTACCATTTTTATGTCGAGAGGTCTATCATCTATCATTCCTGCTGGCGTAAAAGCAAATATGGACGAGAAATTCAAAAAGCCAGTTATTGCGCTTCCTAAAAATAAGACACATGAACTCCCTGCTTTTGACATGGTTCGTGCAGCTGTAAATCTTATGGTAGCCGGTATATTGATCTCTATCGCTACTTCGTACAAATTACCGCTGTCTACCACCTACGTCACTTTTATGGTGGCCATGGGGACCTCTTTGGCCGACAGAGCTTGGGGCTCGGAAAGTGCCGTATACCGTGTTGCAGGGGTATTAAATGTTATCGGCGGTTGGTTTATGACGGCGATCGTCGCCTTTATCGCCGCGGGAACCATACTCGTTCTGATCAATTTTGGTAAAGGTGCCGCAATAGCGATACTATTGTTTGCCGCTATATTACTATTAGCGAGAAATTACATTGCGCATAAAAGAAAGTCAAAAGAAATAAAAGCCGAAGACCAATTGCAGCAAGCTGAGAGTAGCTCGGTTCAAGGAGTGATCCATGAAAGTGCCGATAATATTTCGGCCGTAGTCAATCGAGGAAATAAGATCTTGACCAATGCAATGAAAGGATTGGCAAGACAAGACCTTCCACTGTTAAAGAAGAACAAGAAGAACATAGTGAAATTGTCCAATGAAATAGATGATCTAAGAGATAATATCTTCTATTTCATAAAGAATCTCGACGAATCTAGTATTGGAGCCAGTAATTTCTACATCAATGTCCTGAGTTATTTACAAGATATGACGCAATCACTTGAATATATCTCTAAAGTGAGTCATAAACATGTGAATAATAATCACAAGAAATTGACCTTCAGTCAAATAAAAGAGCTAAAAGAGGTCGATGATGCCTTAGAGAACCTTCTGAATCGCACCAAGGAAGCTTTCGACTCTCGTTCTTTTGAACAAATTGGCGATATTCTCAATAACAAACAAGCCGTTTTTGAAATGGTGAAACAGAAGATCCAAAAGCAAGTGGAACGCACGCGTACTGAAGAGTCGAGCCCGAAGAATACCACCTTGTATTTTGGGCTACTCTTAGAGATCAAAGATCTTATTACTGCCATGATGAATCTTTTACAGGAATATCATAATGCTCATGATAGTTCTGTTGCGCCAGCGACGATAGAGAGTCTTCCAGTCGAAAAGGAGTGATCTTAATAAAAAGCAAAAAGGTGATGGAGCATTCCCTTTTACACAACCGAGTATCGTCAGGTGCATAGAGGTGTTTCTTAAATCTCTGGGATAAGGTGCGGCCACATGAACATATTCGGTTACGATTGACTTGGTATGTGACCAAATAGTTAAGAATACCTTGATTATCGTTCTCCCGACGTCCAAAACGCGACGAAGATTTCGTATATTTGATACAGTCTAATACACTAAATAATCAAACAATGAAACGAAATTACTTTTTAGTGCTTATCACCCTCATGGTAAGTACATTGTCTTTTGGGCAAATTTGGACAGAGGACTTCGAATCGTACACGAACAATACCGGAATCCAAGGCCCTGGAGTTACCAACTCTGGAGATTATCCAGCAGGTGTGACCAAATGGACGCTCGATGCTACCAACGCAAACATGACCGCAACCTCAGATTGGGCATGGACCGAAACGGGTGTTTTCAGTTTTAGGGATACTGACGGCACAGGAGGAGTTATCTGGGAATCTGAATCCATTGATATTTCAGGAGCTACAGGTCCTGTAACTTTTCAGCTTACAGCCTCTAATAATGCTGGTGGTTTTGAACCCCTTGACTTTTATGATGTTTCCTATAGTATTGATGGAAGTCCTTTTACACTCATCCAAAACTGGAATGGCCTAGGTGATGCGACACATACCATCTTAGGAGAATCCGGAGGTGCTGATTGGAATACCGTAGAGACCATCCAACAAGCCGGAATCACGGGAAGCACCTTACAGATCCGAGTACAAGTTTTGGTCAATGCAGGAGCGGAACAATTCTTTTTAGATGATATTTCCGTCTTTGAAGGAACTCCTCCTCCGAGCATCACTATCACCAACCCAGCGGATATGACCGTATTCGCTCCAGGCACGACGAATGTGAATTTGGAATATGTGACGGCGAACTTGGTTGGAGGTGAAACTGTGAATGTCACGGTAAACGGAAATACCACAAACGGTGTTTCTAGTCCTTTTCCAATCGCCACCGCCGATGGACAAACCTATAACGTCACTGCCGATCTTCTTGATTCAGGAAGCATGGTTGTCGATACGCAATCCATCTCCTTCAGTGTAGCTTCTGCCACGGCTGCCGCGAACATTGCTGCAGTAAGAGCTGGTGCTATCGACCAATATTTTACCTTGACCAATGAGGTGTTTGTGAATTTTGTAGCAGGAAACTCGAGGAACCAGATCTTCATTGCAGACGCCTCTGGCGCCATTCTCATCGATGATCCTTCTGGAGTGATCACTACCACTTACAATACTGGAGATGGAATTACTGGTCTCACTGGACAACTTTCTCAGTTTGGTAACATTTTTCAATTTAGACCATCTCAGGACCCTGGTGCTGCAACAACTACAGGAAATCCACTCGTTACCGTTTCTGCGACGATCTTGGATATTTTGAATAACTTCAATAATTACGACTCTAGTTTGGTAGAAATAGCGGATGTCACCTTTGCTGATGCCGGAATGACCTTTGCAAACTCTACCAATTACAGTATTTCTGACCCATCGGCAAGAGCTGCCACCACATTAAGAACACAATTTGCCGCGGCTGGCCTGGACGGACAGACCATTCCGACAGGGCCTACACCGATCCGTGTATTGGTAGGTGAATTTAGTGGCACACCACAGGTATATCCTGCTTCGGTTGGAGGTATCTTGTCTAATGAATCTTTTGATGCAGGTGAACTTCGCATCTATCCGATCCCTGCAAAACAATATGTGAACATCTTTACTACAAGAGGGTTGGACGTGCAAGTACAGGTATATAGTATTCTTGGCAAGAAAGTACTCGAAAGCTCAATCGCTGACAACAGGTTGAATATTGGGTCGCTCGCCACTGGAATTTATATTCTTAGAGTCACAGAAGAGAATAAGACCGCTACGAGAAAATTGATCGTAGAATAATATAATTCACATATCATGAGAAAGCGTCCTTTTAGGGCGCTTTTCTTTTTTTGAGCTACTTTTGCAATGCATGGATCCGAGCGATATATTTAACATACGATCAGATGAGGAATTCAATCGACTAACCCTCGATATCTTTAAGTATCAGCACGAAAACAATGATGTTTATCGTTCCTTTTGTGACCTCTTGTATGTTCACCCAAGCGATGTGAGTAAGATCGAAGACATTCCCTTTCTTCCCATAGAATTCTTCAAGTCGCGCGAAGTTCTCTCTTCAACAAAAAATACTCAGAAGACCTTTACCAGTAGCGGAACAACAGGGAATACCACGAGTAAGCACCATGTAATTGATATACAACTCTATGAAACGAGTTATTTGAAAGGGTTCGAGCATTTTTATGGCAATGTCGAAGACTATACGATATTGGCACTACTCCCCTCCTACCTAGAACGCGAGGGTTCTTCGTTGATATATATGGTTCAAGATCTCATTGAACGTTCCAAAAATAAGGATAGCGGATTCTACCTCAACAATTTGTCCGCTTTAAATGAAAAACTCAGCGCATTGGAGGCCTCGAGAAAAAAGATATTGCTCATCGGCGTGTCCTTTGCATTATTGGACCTTATTGAAAAGTATCAATTTCAACTAGAACATACCTTTGTCATGGAAACAGGTGGTATGAAAGGGCGAAGAAAGGAGTTGATCCGCACAGAGCTTCACCAACTACTGAAAAAAGGTTTTGGTCTTGATAAAATACATTCGGAATATGGAATGACGGAGCTATTATCCCAGGCCTATTCTAAAGGAGAGGGAATTTTTAAGTGCCCCCCATGGATGAAAATATTGATCAGAGACCCTCAAGATCCGCGCTCCATCCAACCATCGAACAAGACGGGTGGCATCAATGTGATCGACCTTGCCAACTTCAACTCTTGCTCCTTTATCGCAACACAAGACCTTGGAAAGATCTATGAGGATGGCGAATTTGAGGTGGTAGGCCGATTTGACCATGCCGACATCCGAGGTTGCAATCTGATGGTGCTATAGCAAGGTATCGCATTGTAAGGCTACGCTCTTCATTTCGACCAATCTAAATAATACCTTTGCTATGAAATTTTCAATTATTGCCTTCTTGCTCGTAGGCTATGCTTTTGGCCAAACGGACATCTATCAGAAAAGAGGTTATGCGATAGGGGGTTATGATATCGTATCCTACTTTGATGGCGTCGTTAAAGAAGGTGACAAAGCCCTTAGTTCAGAGTTCAATAAGGTTACCTTTTTATTTTCTTCGAAGGAAAATCTAGAAAAGTTTACTGCTGAGCCTGAAAGATACCTTCCCGAATATGGTGGATTTTGCGCGTATGGTGTCGCTTTGAATAAGAAAGTGAAGGTCGATCCAAAAACTTATGAGATCAGAGATGGAAAGCTCTATCTTTTTTATAATAGCTGGGGAATGAATACCCTGACGCGTTGGCAAAAAGCAAACCCAGATAGCCTGAAATTAGTCGCTGACAAAAATTGGGAAAAGATAAAAGGAAAAGGCTAATTTTTTCATGTTTGACTGTTTTTTAAGGTTATTAGCCGAAAGAACCCCGTCATAGAAATGATGGGGTTTCTTTTTTAGCATTTGCGATCAACGATCGATCACTTGTGAAACCGCTTCCTTATCATCATTGAATATCATGACAGCTCCAGCCGTAAAAACGGCTCCCAAACCTATCATTTTAAAAGGCGAAAGTCTTTTTCTCTTTATTTCAGCTATCTCAATTATCGGAAACTTCACAAGGGTCGCATTTCGGGTCTTCGCGATGATGGTGTCGTTCATGACCTCTTCTACCAGCACATCCCACTGCTTTCCCTGTTTCAATATGAATCTATATGCCTTTCCCGACTGGATATCTTCATCAGCTTTATGCTCTAGCACCTTATATGAATAGCATCCTTGCAAAAGAAAGCATCCACAGAAAAGCACTTTGATAACACCTCTATACCTCATCCGTTCTGAATACCGATATCTGAATATATTTTGAACACTATTCGACGCTTAATAAATAGTAATTTTTCTTTCCGCGTTGTAGTAGCACAAATTTGTCGTTGATCAAATCTTCCTCAGTGATGATGTGATCCTCCTTTACCTTTTCTTTATTAACAGAGATCGAGTTCTGTTTCAACTCGCGCCTTGCGGCTCCATTTGAATCTAGGAAACCTGTCTTGGCCGCTAGGGCCCCTATCATGTCCAATCCATTTAAAATTTCCTCACGTGAAACCGCTGCTTGCGGCACGCCATCAAAAACATCTAAAAATGTCTGTTCGTCCAACTTCTTTAAATCTTCGGAGGTAGATTTTCCGAATAATATGTTGGATGCTCGGATGGCATTTTCCAGATCTTCCTCAGAATGAACCATCTTGGTCACCTCCTCGGCAACCTTCTTCTGCAATACACGCAAATGTGGCGCCTCTTTATGTTCTGTAATCAAAGCATCGACCTCTTCCTTTGTTAAAAAAGTAAAGATCTTGATATAATTTTCGGCATCTTCATCAGAAGCATTTAACCAATATTGGTAGAACTTATAAGGGGAAGTACGCTCTTTGTCTAACCAAACATTGCCGCCTTCGGTCTTTCCAAACTTGGTGCCATCTGCCTTGGTGATCAATGGACAGGTGATGGCGTATGCCTTCCCTCCTAATTTCCGTCGGATCAATTCTGTTCCTGTAGTGATGTTCCCCCATTGATCGCTACCTCCCATTTGAAGCTTACAGTTCTTCTCATTATATAGGTGAAGAAAATCATATCCTTGGAATAGCTGATAGGTAAATTCTGTAAAAGACATCCCCACATTAGATTCGGAAGAAAGACGCTTCTTCACAGAATCCTTCGCCATCATATAATTAACGGTCAAATGCTTTCCGACATCGCGTACAAAATCGATCAGCGAAAATTCTTTCATCCAATCGTAATTGTTCACCAATTCTGCTGCATTCTCTTCCTCGCTGTCAAAATCCAAGAAACGCTCTAGCTGTGTTTTGATACCACTGATATTCTTTGCCAAGGTGGCCTCGTCGAGCAGGTTTCGCTCATCAGATTTACCGGAGGGGTCACCTATCATCCCAGTAGCACCACCGACCAATGCGATGGGCTTATGTCCGGCTCGCTGAAAGTGCATGAGGATCATGATCTGCACCAAGCTACCAATATGTAGCGAATCGGCAGTAGGATCGAAGCCGATATAACCGGCTGTTGATTCTTTTAGCAATTGTTCTTCGGTATCTGGCATGATGTCGTGCAACATCCCTCTCCACCGTAATTCTTCAACAAAATTTGTTGGCATCTTTATAGGTTTTAAATGATACTATCGAAGCTGAAAATTCCGCAAAAAAAACGAGATTGCCGCCTGAACGAACGGGCAGGAGCCCAGCTATCTTTTTTAAATTCCAGGTCGCTGCCATGGTCTTCAAAACAGCGTTTCAAGAATAAACAGCGCAAAGATAACAATTCGCCCTTTTGGGGATTAGAAAAGCGGGGCAAATATGATTTCGTCCTAACTATTTTAATATTTTAGCAGCATGATATTGGTAACTGGAGGCACAGGACTAGTAGGTTCGCATTTATTGCTCGATCTCACAAAGCAAGATATAAGGGTTAGAGCGACTTACAGAAATCCAGAGAAGCTAGAACAGGTAAAGGAGGTGTTTTCATTTTATTCAGAAAATGTCGATCAGCTGTTTGCCCTTATCGAATGGGTGAAAGCCGATATTACCGATATCCCTTCACTGAAGCCTTGTTTTGAAGGGATAACGAAAGTTTATCATTGCGCCGCACTGATTTCTTTTGACCCCAATGACTACGATAAATTGAAGAAGACCAATATCGAGGGCACTGCCAATATCGTAAATCTTAGTATTTCTCAGCGGGTAGAAAAATTATGTTATGTAAGCTCTATCGCTGCACTTGGCGAAAAGCGAGACGGCCAGTTCATCACCGAAGAAGCTACCTGGAACGTCGAAGCGGACAACGATTGTTATGCCATTTCTAAATACGGAGCAGAAATTGAGGTATGGCGAGGAAGCCAAGAGGGATTGAATATGGCCATCGTAAATCCCGGAGTGATCATAGGCGCAGGGTTTTGGGATTCTCCGAGTGGTCAACTTTTTACCGCGGCAGCAAGAGGATTTAAGTACAAAGTTCCAGGAGTGACGGGCTATGCGGATGTAAAAGATGTGTGCAAAGCACTTTTGATGCTCATGGAAAGTAACAAACAGAACGAGCGTTATATCTTGGTGGCAGAGAATCGAAGTTTTGAAAGTATATGTAAAAAGATCGCTGTAGAATGCGACAGCGAACCTCCATCTATCACTCTTAAGAATTGGATGATACAACTGGCCTGGCGATTGGATTGGTTTCGCCATTTTGTATTTCGTAAAAAGAGAAGATTAACCAAACAGCTCACACATACCGCATGGTCTCTTACATATTTCAGTAACGAAAAGATAACAAAGGCCTTGAATTTCAATTTCAATCCGATAGACGATACGATCGAAGAGGTCGCCGCGAAACTAATGAAGGATTAGTGATTACAACTATTCTTCTGTGCTGTCTTTGATCTTCTCCCGCATCT
Organism: Sungkyunkwania multivorans; assembly: GCF_042675645.1. Taxonomy (NCBI): domain Bacteria; kingdom Pseudomonadati; phylum Bacteroidota; class Flavobacteriia; order Flavobacteriales; family Flavobacteriaceae; genus Sungkyunkwania; species Sungkyunkwania multivorans. Next base: position 120,913 of record NZ_JBHTJH010000003.1, read on the forward strand.
TTTGTGATCTTTCGGTTTTATTTTTTGTTTCCTTTCTCTTCTCGTTAGAGGTTCGCATCTTCTTGTCAATGCTATCCTTTAATGCAATGAAGCGCAGTTCCACTTTATTAAATAGTGCCGCATACTTTTGCGGGTTAGATGCGTAATAAATATTACTTTGAGCAAAGGAGAGACTATCTATTTGATACTTCTCATAAATAAAATCTTCTGGTTTTATTTTCCAAGAACTCAAAGTCCCAGCACTATAACCCTTCGTGGCATTTAAAAAATAAACATCAAATAGAATATCTTCCATCTTATCCTCTGAAATCAAATTCTCTGGTCTAGGCACCACTTCTTTTTCCTTACAGGAAATTAAAACTATCAGCAGAACAGATATGTAACAAAAAGGTATTCTCATCGATCAAATGTTAAGCGCATTCCTTTTAGCTCGTCACTAAGTTGTCCGTTGTGGTATGCCAAATGCCCATTGATGAAGGTATGTGTTATCTTGGATTGGAATGTTGTTCCTTCAAAAGGGGACCAACCGCATTTGTACAGCAAGTTGTCCTTGGAAACTGTCCAAGAATCATCGGGATCGATGAGCACAAGATCAGCAAAATAGCCTTCCCTGATAAATCCTCTTTTCTCCACCTGGAAAAGAATTGCTGGATTATGGCTCATCTTCTGAACGATCTTTTCAATACTTATCTTGCCTTGATGATACGCCTCCCACATGGCGACCATGGCATGCTGGACCAAGGGTCCGCCAGATGGCGCCTTGGTGTAGACATTTGCCTTCTCGCCTAAGGTGTGGGGTGCATGGTCTGTTGCGATCACATCGATACGATCATCTAACAGTGCCTCCCACAAGGCATCTTTATCTTGCTGCCCTTTTACGGCGGGATTCCACTTTATATGGGTTCCTTTTTCTTCATAATCCGCATCAGTGAACCATAAATGATGAATACATGCTTCTGCAGTGATCTTCTTTTTTTCCAATGGAATGTCATTCCTAAACAATTCCATCTCTTTGGCGGTGGAGAGATGAAAAACATGCAGCCTTGCGCCGGTCTCCTTCGCTAATTGGATGGCTCTTGATGATGACAGGTAGCATGCTTCCACACTCCTGATCTGTGGATGAAACCTTATCGGGATATCATCTCCATATTGCGCTATATACTTTGCTGTATTTGCTCTGATGGTCGCTTCATCTTCGCAATGGACAGAGATCAAGAGGTCGGTCTTAGAAAATATTTCTCTCAACACCTTCTCATCATCCACCAACATATTTCCTGTCGAAGATCCCAAGAAAAGCTTCAATCCTGCAACATTTCTTTTATCCACCTTAAGGATCTCCTTAAGATTATCGTTGGTGCCCCCAAACATAAAGGAAAAGTTGGCTGCCGAGGTTTTTTCTGCGATGGCAAATTTATCTTCCAAATGACCGATGGTCACCGTCTGTGGATTGGTATTGGGCATTTCGATAAAAGAGGTGATTCCGCCAGCCACAGCAGCCCTAGACTCGGTGGCTATGGTGGCCTTATGCGTTAGCCCAGGCTCCCGAAAATGTACTTGATCATCGATTGCTCCGGGTACGAGATACTTTCCGTTAGCATAGATTTCCTGTATATCATCATCGACCTTTAGGTCGGTGCCTATGCGCTTGATGTATTTTCCTTGGATGAGGACGTCGCATTGCTCTACACGCCCTTCGTTGACTACCTTGGCATTTTTAATGAGATGGTTCCCCATGATACTTTTGCTGTTTTGAGAAGATACTTCTTAATTTCATTCCTATGACCCCAAAAATAGCTTCAGAGAATATGGACGAACTCATTTTGGATTTTCCTCTGCTGCGATCGGTAAAAATGACTGACACTTCTTTGATCTTAAAGCCGCTGCGCCAAGCTTTGAACTTCAACTCGATTTGAAAGGCATAGCCCACAAAACGAATCTTATCTAGGTTGATGAATTCCAATACTTTTCTCGTGTAACAAACAAATCCGGCGGTAGTATCTTGTACGGGGATACCTGTAATGATACGCACATATTTGGATGCAAAATAGGACATGAGTACTCTGCTCATGGCCCAATTGACGACATTGACCCCGTTGATGTACCTTGAACCGACAGCCATGTCGGCTCCTTCTTTTTTACAAGCATCATAAAGGCGGGCCAGATCTTTGGGATTGTGTGAGAAATCAGCATCCATTTCAAAGATATAGTCATAGCTTCTGTCCAACGCCCATTTGAAACCGTGAATATAAGCAGTTCCTAAACCGTTTTTCCCAGCTCTCTTTTCCAAAAATAATCTGTCTGGAAACTCCTTTTGAAGTGTCGTTACCTTATCTGCTGTGCCATCGGGACTATTATCATCGACGATAAGCACATGGAATTCCTTTTCCTGCGAGAATACAGCTCTTATAATGTCATCGATGTTTTCGATTTCGTTATATGTTGGTATGATCACCAAGCTATCAACCATGTATATGGATTTTTCGGAAACAAAAATAATACTTTCCAATTCTTAATGCCGTACAATGTTTGCTTTAATATGCATTTAACACTTTCAACTAACACCAAATTGTTTAATTTTAACCGCATGAAATGGCTTTCAAAATTCAAAGAAAACCCAAAAAAGACACTCCTGATATTTCTTGGGGCCATGCTGATCATCAATCTTCTCCAAGGTCTTTTTACCGACCTGATCTTTGATGAAGCCTATTATTGGTATTTTGCACAGAACCTCGACTGGGGCTACTTTGACCATCCGCCGATGATGGCGCTTTTCATTAAGATCAGTGGCCTGATCTTTGGCGGAGAGCTCGGTGTCCGATTCTTTGCCCCGTTTCTTTTCGCTGGCTCTATCTACCTTACCTGGCTGTTGATAGATTCTCCAAAAAGAGATGAAAATATCCTACTCTTTTGTGCCATTGCCGTGGCCTTGCCATTGTTCAATGTGTATGGGTTCTTTATGTTACCGGACACGCCGCTCATCTTCTTTGGGGCCTTGTTCTTGTACGCATACAAACGATTCTTATCTTCCAATGCTTGGGTATGGGTGCTCTTATTAGGGTTTTCAATGGCGGCCTTGATGTATAGCAAATATCATGCGATCCTTTTGATCTTGGGCATTCTAATTTCCCATCCAAAATTGTTGTTGAAATTCAGATTTTGGGTCGCTATCCTTTTTTCCTTGCTCCTGTTCCTACCACATTTGATGTGGCTCTACGAGACAGAGTTTTATACGCTGGAATATCACATCATAGAACGTGCGAAGACCAACTTTAAAGCGGGTAGGGTCTTTGAGTATATTGGTGGGCAACTTGGAGCAAGAGGCTTTATCTTTTTCTTTGTCTTTCTAGCTTTGTTCAAATTTAAAAGTCGCGATCGCTTTCAAAAAGGATGTAAATATGTGGTCTTTACCGCATTGATATTTTTCTTGTTCAGCAGCTTCAAGAGAAACACCCAACCACAATGGACCATCGAAGTCATTGTACCTCTCATGGTGATCAGCTTTTATTATTTGATTGAAAATGTCCGCTTTCAAAAATGGTTCTTTCGGTTGGCTTTGGTAAACCTGGCCGTTATCCTATTTGCAAGAATAGCGCTGGTAAAGGAGGGATTGCTACCTATCAACTATGAAGCCCATGGCAACAAGACCTGGGTGGCCGATCTCTATGAGCAATCTGGAGGGCTGCCGGTCGTTTTTGAGAATTCCTATAGAGATGCCAGCATGTATGCCTTCTATGCAGGTGTCGACACTTATTCGGCCAATAACATCTTTTATAGAAAGAGCCAGTACGACCTTGATAGTACCGAAATGAAGATGCAGGGAAAAAAAGTGGTTTATGTTCACAAAGGCAGCAGACCTTACGACATGAAAACATTTTCTGCCTATAAGCAGCGGACATTGAAGGGAAAGATCATCGACGAATTTCATTCGTACAGAAAGTTACGATGTGTGATTCCTCTTGAGGTATTGTCTCCAAATACTGCTGATCGAATTCCTTTGGAAATTTTCAATCCGTATAACGAGGCGATCGATCTGAGAGAAGAAATCATCTTTCACGGTTTTTACTTGTTCGAAAACAACAAGATAGCCGCTGGTTTCACCTTTATCCCAGAGGAGATGAAGAATGGTGAAAGCATCATCATAGGACCCAATGAAACGCTAAGGCTCCATTTTTCTTTAAAGACCCCGTCAGAATTGAAACGCATCGAAATGGCCAACGAACTGAAAAAGAAAGAAGAGGATCGAAGGCCAGCATCGGAGATCGACGAGAAATATGAAAAGATCAAATTTTTCAGAGTTGCACTATCCGAATATGGTATCCCGCCAGGTTTTCAAGGACGCAGAATTGCAATAGACGAGCAATGACGTATCATCTTCGACATATCGCGACTGATGATTGGATGACCATAATTTTTATGACCTGTCTATTGCTTATCGTTACCTCAAAGGCCCTTTTTCCATTCCGCTTCATTCATTTCCACACCTTGCCAACTTCCAATAAGTATCTGTTGCTATATGGCAAGGATAAGAACCCCATCCCCGCCCGATTTAACATTCTATTGTTCGTCGTGCAGGTCTTGTCGTTCTCTGCGCTGATCGTGCTTGCGCTGTATCAATTAGAAGTACGTTCCTCTGACGCGACTCTTTTCATACAGGTAACCACATTTTTGACGGCCTTTGTTGGTCTCAAGTATCTTTTAGAGAAGATCGTTGCAGTCACTTTTGAGTTTGAAGGTATTTTGGACCAATATAACTTTCAGAAGCTTAGCTATAGAAATCTGATCGCCCAATATATTCTACCTCTGCTATTATTGACGACTTATGCCCCTTTCGGTCAAAAGACATTCTTTTTCGTAACTATTGTCCTATTTGGGCTACTAAATTGCATTTCTTTCTACATAGTTCTCAAAAATCATCAAAACTTAATTAGCAAGCACTTCTTTTATTTTATTTTGTATCTTTGCGCCTTTGAAATAGCACCCTATTTGATCGTGTATAAACTTGTTTCAAATAGATACTTTTAAATTATTTCATATATGAAGGTTAAGACAATTTTGGTTTCTCAACCAGAACCAAAAGTAGAAAATTCCCCCTACTTACAACTTATAGAGAAACAAAAGGTAAAAATAGATTTTAGACCTTTCATACATGTAGAGGGACTTACCGCCAAGGACATAAGACAGCAAAAGATCGATCTGTCAAAATTTACTGCTATCGTCTTAACGAGCCGTAACGCCGTTGACCACTATTTTAGACTTGCCGAAGAGATGCGTTTCAAAGTGCCGGATAGCATGAAGTATTTTTGTCAGTCAGAGGCTGTTGCCTATTATCTACAGAAATATGTTGTGTATCGCAAGCGGAAGATCTATGTTGGTAAACGTACTTTCGAAGAACTGGCAACCATTATCAAAAAATACAAGGATGAGGAATTCTTATTGCCTTCTTCGGACGTTCTAAAGCCAGAAATTCCAAATACGTTGAACGAACTAAAAGTGAAATGGGTACGCGGAATCTTCTATAGAACTGTGGTGAGCGATCTGTCGGATCTTAGAGATGTATACTACGACATTTTGGTATTCTTTAGTCCATCTGGAATCGAATCCCTATTCAAGAATTTCCCGGACTTCAAGCAGAACGACACGCGCATTGCGGTCTTTGGCAATACTACCGTAAAAGCGGCTGAGGCCGAGGGCCTACGAGTAGATATACAGGCACCGACACCGGAAACACCTTCTATGACCATGGCGTTGGACAAATATATCACCAAGGCGAATAAAAAGTAATCCTAAGAGAGGTAACTATAAAAAAGGCCTGAAAGTTGATTCTTTCAGGCCTTCTTATTCTATCTTTTGTTTCTAATTAGAAAGCATAGCGCTGAGGGCCACCTCGTCTAACCTCTTCGCTAGCGTCAGATTCGAACTTTTTAAAGTTCTCTCTAAAAGCATTGGTTAGTTTAAAAGCCATTTTATAGTATGCCTCATCATCATTCCATGTGGCCCTAGGACTTAGTACAGTATCTGGCACGCCAGGACACTTTCTGGGTTGTGCCACACCAAATACCGAATGGATATGATAATCGTCATAATTGTAAAGGCCAAATTCTCCATTGAGCACCGCTTGTATCATAGCACGTGTATACTTTAACTTGATCCTAGTTCCTACACCGTAGGGACCTCCTGTCCATCCGGTGTTCACCAACCAAACATTCACTCCGGCTTCTTGCATCTTTTTACTCAACATTTCTGCATAGCGTGCGGGATGTAAGGGCATAAAAGGCGCCCCGAAACATGCAGAGAATGAAGGTTGAGGCTCTTCGACTCCAGCTTCCGTTCCGGCAACTTTAGCTGTATATCCAGAAATGAAATGATAGGCCGCCTGAGCCGGTGTTAGCTTCGATATCGGAGGCAAAACACCAAAGGCATCAGCTGTCAAAAAGAAAATATTCTTTGGGTTTCGACCTATTGAAGGCACTTGAATGTTATCGATATGGTAGATAGGGTAGCTGACCCGAGTATTTTGTGTGATGCTCGTATCGGTAAAATCAACGACCCCGTTTTCATCCATGATCACATTCTCGAGGATCGCTCCTTTTTTGATAGCATGAAAGATCTCTGGCTCACTTTCCTCTGTAAGGTTGATGGCCTTGGCATAGCATCCACCTTCAAAATTGAAAACAGTATTCTCGTTCGTCCAGCCGTGTTCGTCGTCTCCGATCAATTTTCTTTTGGGATCTGCCGATAGCGTTGTCTTCCCCGTTCCAGAAAGCCCAAAAAAGATGGCGGTATCACCATCCTTGCCCAAATTAGCGGAACAATGCATAGGTAAGGTATTCTTTTCAACAGGCAAGATGAAGTTTAAAGCGGAAAAAATACCTTTCTTTATTTCTCCTGTATAGCCAGTTCCACCGACCAAGGCAATCTTCTTTGTAAAGTTTAAGATCGCGAAGTTATGCTGTCTTGTGCCATCTACTTCGGCATCCGCCATAAAACCAGGGGCATTGACAACCGTCCATTCTGGTTCAAAATTCTCCAATTCCGCTTCTGAAGGTCGTAAAAACATATTATAAACAAACATATTTGACCAAGGGTATTCATTGATCACCCGAATGTTTGTCTTGTAATTGGCATCCGCACAGGCATAACAGTCTCTGGCAAAGATCTCTTTTCCAGAAAGATAATCTACCACTTTATCATATAAAGCATCGAACTTATCACTTTCAAAAGGAATATTGATATCTCCCCACCAGATCTCGTCTTTGGTGATATCATCTTTAACGATAAAACGATCCTTGGGAGAGCGCCCAGTGAATTCGCCCGTATTGACAGCCAAAGCTCCAGAACTGGCTTCAACGCCTTGTCCTTTTTCGATGGTGATTCTGTGTAATGCTGAGGGAGATAGGTTGTAGTGCACGGTGGCACCAGTGATTCCGTAATTTTCTAACGAAATCGTTTTCGAGGTTTTCGTGTTTGCCTCCATAAAAACGATGTTAAATTTGTGTTGTTCTATGGATACAAAGCTAAAAATTATTTAACGAAAACGTTATAGACGGTTATTTAATTGTCATTTTTTAACTTAAAAAAACGAATTCCTAACAATATCCAAGCGATGATCAACAATGTACCACCTATTGGTGTTAAAAAAGCTATTATACGCAAATCCACTCCCAATAGTTCATCGATCGTCAAAAAATAGATCGATCCAGAAAATAACAAAATACCTATCAAGAACAGATAATAGAGCAAGCGTTTCTTGTCTTGAGAAATTCTATCAAAACTTCCTAAGAAAAGAAGCACCAAGGAATGGTACATTTGATACTTGACTCCTGTTTCAAAAGAATTAAGGGTATCAGCGGCCAACAGGCCTTTCAAACCATGCGCTCCAAAAGCACCAAAGACCACGGCCAAAAGTCCAAAAACAGCCCCGCTCAAGAGTATTCTTTTATTCATCGATTTTCGTTAAAATGATTTTTTATAAATGTAACATTTAATTACATTCGTGTGATATTTATAAAACCTTGCTTTTGCTATGAGAAACATATTGGTAATCGGTGCAGGCCGTTCTGCTTCATCCTTGATAAAATATTTACTAGACAAATCTCAAGTTGAACGTCTCCATATAACAGTCGCTGATGTTTCCCTCGCTTTAGCCAAGAGCAAAGTTACTGATCATAACAACGCCACTGCCATGGCTTTGGACATTTTTAAAGCCGAGGAGCGAAAAAAAGCCATACAAAAGGCAGATATAGTCATATCGATGCTCCCTGCAAGATTTCATATCGAGGTGGCCAGGGACTGTATCACCTTTAAAAAACATATGGTTACCGCCTCCTATGTCAGCGAAGAGATGAGAGCGCTCGATAGTGATGCGAAGGAAAGAGGACTGATCTTTATGAACGAAATCGGGGTGGATCCAGGAATCGACCACATGAGCGCCATGCAGGTCATTGATCGTATCCGAGATAACGGTGGAAAAATGATTCTTTTTGAATCCTTCACAGGAGGTTTGGTAGCTCCGGAAAGTGACACCAACTTATGGAATTATAAATTTACTTGGAACCCAAGAAATGTTGTCGTTGCTGGTCAAGGAAGCGCGGCCAAGTTCATTCAAGAGGGGAAATACAAATACATTCCTTATCACCGACTCTTTAGAAGAACAGAATTTTTGAACATCGAAGGCTATGGAAGGTTCGAGGCCTATGCTAATCGCGATTCTTTAGATTATCGATCGGCCTACGGACTCGATGACGTGCTCACCCTATATCGAGGTACTATCAGGCGTGTTGGGTTTTCGCGTGCTTGGCATATGTTCGTACTACTAGGGATGACCGACGACAGCTATACTTTGGAAGACTCTGAGAATATGAGCTATCGCGATTTCATCAACTCGTTCTTACCCTATAGCCCTTCGGATTCCGTGGAACTAAAGCTTCGCCATTATCTAAAGATCGACCAGGACGACATTATGTGGGGAAAACTTGAAGAATTGGACCTATTTAATGCCCAGAAGAAAGTAGAACTTAAGAATGCCACTCCTGCACAGATCTTGCAAAAGATCTTGGAAGACAGTTGGACCCTTGATGAAAATGATAAGGACATGATCGTGATGTACCATAAATTCGGGTTTGAAATGGATGGCATAAAAAAACAGATCGATGCGAATATGGTGGTCATTGGAGACGATCAGACCTATACTGCAATGGCCAAGACCGTTGGCCTGCCTACTGCCATTGCTACTCTTAAAATACTAAATGGAGAGATCACCACTCCAGGAGTACAAATTCCCATCTCCAAAGAGATATACGAACCGATCCTTAAAGAATTGAAGGAGTTTGGTATAGCTTTTAACGAGGTAGAAGTCCCCTATCTGGGATACAATCCTGATAATGTCGGTGGATGAACTTCTGAATCGAAATACAAAGAGGATTTTCATATACATGTTTGACACTTAATTTGTACTTTTAACTTCAATTTGAAGTCTAAGTATGAAAATTACCAATAATATTGTTGAAATTGATGGTATCGATAAGGAGATCTTACGTAATCTTATGGAAGATGCCCGAAAGCCAATTCTTGAGATCGCGCGAAAGGTGGGTATTTCTGGTGCGGCAATTCACCAACGCCTGCGTAAGCTAGAAGCCTCAGGGCTTATCTCAGGTTCTAAGTTCATCGTTAATCCTAAGGTACTTGGATATTCGACCATGGCCTTTATCGGTATCTTTCTAGACAAGGCCATGAGCAATCCAAAGGCAGTAAAAGAGCTTCAAAAAATTCCTGAAGTGCTGGAATGCCATTATACTACGGGTAATTGGTCCATCCTTATCAAGATCTTATGTAAGGATAACGAACATTTGATGAATGTGTTAAATAAAAAGATACAACACATCGAAGGTGTCTCAAGGACAGAAACCTTCATCTCGTTGAATCAGCAGATCGATAGACAGATAAGCATATAAAAAAGCGCGAACCTCTTCGCGCTTTTCTCAATATTTTATTTATCATTTATAATTAGTCTCTACTTGCTCCAGCCACTCTCATCGCAAAATAGATCAGGGTCGCCAAAGAACCAATAGCTGCTACCACATAGGTCCGTGCCGCCCATTTCAAAGCGTCCTCAGAACCTGCATACTCTTGTTGACTTACCATATTCTTGGACTTCAACCAAGCCAAGGCTCTATTGCTGGCATCGTACTCGACCGGTAGCGTGATAAAGCTGAACAAGGTAGTTAGCCCATAAAGCCCTACTCCTACCCAAGCGATGGTGCCACCAAGAGGTGTGGTCTGCATCAAGAACAAACCGCCAATAATTGCCCAAATTGAAAACTTGGAGCCTATGCTTACCACAGGTACTAACTTAGAGCGCATCTGCAACCATTCGTAGCCTTTGGCATGTTGTACCGCATGACCAACTTCGTGCGCAGCCACAGCCGCAGCCGCTGCATTTCGCTGAGAGTATACACCTTCACTAAGATTTACGGTCTTCTTCAAAGGATTATAGTGATCGGATAACATCCCTGGTGTAGAAACGACCTGTACATCATAGATACCATGGTCGGCCAACATCTTCTCTGCGATCTCTGCACCACTCATCCCATTTCTAAGATGCACCTTCGAATATTTCTTGAACTTACTCTTTAAACGAGCACTCACCAGCATGCTTACTCCTCCAAAGACCACGGCAATAAGAATATAGCCCATATCAAATCCAAACATAATTTTCTTTTTCTTTAGTTGAAATATAAATTTACAACAATAAAAGCAAAAACCTCGCCGAAATGGCGAGGCCGTTTTTTTACTGAAGTTTTGTCACTTTCAATGTCACTTCGAGTGGCTTTTGCAAGGCAAAAGTTGTATCGAGCAGTGTAGTTTAGAAGCAGTTCTAGGAATTGCGGAGAGCAAAACCCTTCCGTCCTTCGGGCACCCCTGCCTTTGCCGGCAGGCAGGTTCCCTTGTCAAGGGAAGGAATAAAATCCATGTTCTATTCCACTAACCTACTACATTGACAATCTTACCTGGCACTACGATCACCTTTTTCGGCTGACGCCCTTGAAGTTGCGCCTGTGTCTTTTCGTGAGCCATCACTGCTTTTTCAATTTCTTCTTTGCTCATGTCCAATGGTAATTCGAGCTTAAAGCGCATTTTCCCATTGAAGGAGATGGGGTATTCCTTGCTGCTTTCCACCAAATACTTCTCATCAAATTGTGGGAAAGGTGCTGTAGCGATCGACTTGCTATGGCCCAATCTTTCCCAAAGCTCCTCTGCAATGTGTGGCGCATAGGGTGAGATCAAAATGGCCAAGGGCTCTAAAATTTCTTTAGAAGTGCACTTCTGCGCTGTAAGTTCATTCACACAGATCATAAAGGTGGATACCGAAGTGTTGAAACTGAAGTTCTCAATATCTTCCTCTACCTTTTTGATGGTCTTGTGCAAGGTCTTCAGATTGTCTTTGGTCGGTGCAGCATCATTAAAGTTAACGCCTCCCTCACCGATATAGAGTTTCCAAAGTTTTTTAAGGAAGGAATGCACCCCGGTGATCCCGGCGGTATTCCATGGCTTTGCCTGTTCTAATGGCCCTAGGAACATCTCGTACATACGGAGTGTGTCAGCACCGTAGTCTTGGCAGATATCATCCGGGTTGACGACGTTGTATTTGGACTTGGACATCTTTTCGACTTCGCGACCGACTTTGTAGACGTCCTCTCCTAGATCCTCTCCATTGGAGAGGACTTTGCCACTTTCTCCAATAAAGATCGCGTCTTTAAATTCTGGAAGCCAATTTCTGAATCCTTCAATGTCTAGTTCGTCCGAGGCATTTACCAGAGACACATCTGCATGAATCTGTCCGAATAAAACTCGTGAATCATCTTTTAGCGCTTGCTCGCTAAACGTAACAGTCTCCTCTGGATAAACAGCTGCAAGTATTTCGTTGAGATTCGACCTTAAAGATTCTATATTATTTCTTACTCCATTAGAAACTAAAACCGTCGGTAGTTTTTTTGTATCAATCATTGGACCTGAATCAAGCGCCCACATAATTCTATAAACAAAAGCGCTCGTCCCCAAGATCATCCCCTGATTGATCAGTTTTTTAGCAAACTCGTCCACTGGCACCAAACCTTTATCGAACATAAACTTCTGCCAAAAACGTGCATACAATAAATGTCCGGTGGCGTGCTCGCTTCCACCGATATAAAGATCCACTTGTTGCCAATAGTCCACCGCTTCTTTAGAAAAGATCGCCTCGGTATTATGCGGGTCCATATAGCGATTAAAATACTGTGAGCTTCCTGCCCAACCCGGCATGGTATTCAACTCTAATGGAAAGACGGTCTTATGATCGATCTTATCATTTTCCACGATGGAATTGGTTGATGTATCCCATGCCCAGACGGTAGCATTGCCCAAAGGTGGTTCGCCAGTTTCTGTAGGTAGGTACTTCTCCACCTCGGGAAGTTCTATCGGTAAATGCTTCGCTTCGATCATCTGTGGCATCCCATCCACATAATATACTGGGAAGGGTTCTCCCCAATAGCGTTGACGGCTGAAGACCGCATCGCGAAGGCGGTAATTTATCTTTCCTTCTCCTTGACCGATCTCCTCAAGTTTTTCTACGGCCCTTTTGGTGGCCTCTTTATAATTCAACCCATTAAGGAAGTCTGAATTGGCTATGACAGTATTTTCCTTATCGGCAAAGGCCTCCTCGGAAATGTCCACGCCTTCAAAAATATTCGGAATTTCAATATTGAAGTGCTTTGCGAAATCGTAATCGCGCTGGTCGCCGCAGGGTACGGCCATTACTGCCCCAGTCCCGTAGCTGGCCAACACATAATCACCGATCCAGATGGGTACAGGTTCTTTGGTGAATGGATGTTCTGCATACGCTCCGGTAAATACCCCGGAGATGGTCTTCACATCGGCCATACGGTCGCGTTCACTGCGTTTGGCTGTGGCTTCGACATACGCATCAACGGCAGCTTTTTGCCCAGCGGTGGTGATTTTGGAAACAAGATCGTGTTCGGGCGCCAAGGTCATAAAGGACACTCCGAATATCGTATCGGGACGTGTGGTGAAGACGTCTATTTTGTCCTCTCCCCTGCCCTCTCCAATGGAGAGGGAGTTCAATACCTCTTTGATTTTTGCTATTACTTGTGAAATATCTTTTTCGACTTCCTCATTAGTGAATCGAAGTATGGTATATCCCAACTTCTCTTTTAAAACAACTTCTCTTTCGCTATCTTTTTGAATTTGATGGTCATGAATTCTACCATCAATTTCAATTATGAGTTTTTTCCCAAGACATACAAAGTCCGGTATGAATTCATCAATAGGATGCTGCCTTCTAAAACGGGCTCCTAATTTTCCTCCTCTAAGCTTTTCCCAAACTGAAGCTTCAGCGGGAGTAGGGTTTTTACGCATCTCTTTTGCTCTCTCAAGCAGAATAGCCGCAATCTCAGGTTTAGCTGTCCAAAAATATTTTGAATCTGCTTCCCCTCCGTCGGAGGGGGCTGGGGGGAGGACATTAAACGTCACCGAAGCTCCTTCAGAGCGGCCGATCCAATTGGTCTGGGAATCCTTTAACGGCTGTGGCCAATCGATCTTGTTCAATCCATCTAACAGGCGCTGTGCGTAGGCACTGATGCGCATGCTCCATTGGGTCATTTTTTTGCGTATTACGGGATGGCCTCCCCTTTCCGAAACACCATTGACGATTTCGTCATTGGCCAGAACCGTTCCTAAGGCTGGACACCAATTTACTTCGGTCTCTGCCAAATAGGTCAATCTATATTTTAGAAGGATCTCTTGTTGTGCTTTCCAGGATAGCGCATTCCATTCTTCGGCAGAAAATTCTTCTACGGTCTCGTCGCATAGCGCATTCACCGTTCTATTACCTAGTTTTTCAAAAATGGCGATCAGGTCATCTATCGGTAATGCGGAATCATGGTCATTACAATACCAGGATTCAAACAATTGAATAAATATCCATTGCGTCCATTTATAGTATTTAGGATCTGAGGTCCTAACCTCACGACTCCAATCGAAGGAAAACCCTATCTGGTCCAACTGTTCTCTATATCTTTTGATATTGGTCTCCGTGGTGATGGCTGGATGCTGTCCGGTTTGAATAGCATATTGCTCTGCGGGTAAGCCAAAGCTATCATAGCCTTGAGGATGCAAAACATTGAATCCCTTGTGGCGCTTATATCGGGCGTAGATATCACTGGCAATATACCCTAAGGGATGCCCAACATGCAACCCGGCTCCAGAAGGATAGGGAAACATGTCTAAAACATAGTATTTTGGCTTATCTGAATGGTTTTCAGCTTTGAACGTTTGGTTCTTTGCCCAATATTTCTGCCATTTGGCCTCTATCTCGTTAAAGTTGTACTTCATCACCTTTAAATTGAAGTGGCAAAGGTACAGCTAATGGGTAAAAGAGAAAAGTTTAATTGACCCACAAAAAAACGGGGCATAGGCCCCGTTTCTGTCTTTTGTGTTCTTGTTTTGACTACTTAGAAATTATATCCTACGGAAAGCTGAAAAACATTGTTGTTTACATCCGGATTTTCACTCACTGTGGTAATCCCTAGCACGTACCTAGCTTGAGCAAATAGTCCGAATGGTGTTTTTGCCCCTAATCCGAAAGCTGCGCCAAGATCGAACGAACTGGTATCGGCTTCGGTAACAGCTCCCAGAAACTCATCTGCATTATCATTGATCAAAAAGGAAAACTGCGGACCTACATCAATACTAAGCAGACTAGGCACAATATAATACTTGGCGAGAATAGGAATGGAAATGTAATCCAATTTAAACTCTTCATTTCCAGATTTCGCACCCTGGGTAGAATAGAGCAGTTCTGGCTGAAGCGCAAAGGTCTTCAACAGACTGACCTCTAGGGTAAGTCCAGCATGGAAGCCCGTACGGCTATCTGCATCGATCCCATCCCCACTGATATTGGCAAAGTTGAGTCCGCCTTTGATACCGACATCTATGTCTTGAGCGTTTGCAGAGCTAAGTCCTAACATGGAGATAGCCATTAAAAAAAATACTTTTTTCATAATGTTTCTTTTATGGTTAAAATTTGGTACGGTTGAACAAATAGCATGCCAACCGAAGATAAAGAAAGCCCGTAAAACTGTAATATGCAAATAAAAGGTCCGCTTAGCGTATTTTTTTGCCCATGTTCGTTCCATTGCCTCGTTCTTGAAAATGATCGTTTCAAGGGTGACATTTTCAACGAAAGGCCCAAATATTTCTTAAAATTGCACGTTGTCTATTTAGTTTACTATTTTTACCCAAACTTCTAAGAATCGTATGAGCTCTTCTTTTGAAAGGTACCAAAAACGACGTTTGATCTCTTCTTACTTTTCGGTGGTGCTTAGTATTGCACTTGTCCTTTTTTTGCTGGGCACCTTAGGCTTACTGGTTTTGAATACGAAGAAAGTTGCCGATCATTTTAAAGAACAGATCGCAATGACCGTTTATCTCAAAGAGAATGCTAAAGAAGTTGAGATAAAGCAGCTAGAAAAAAGTCTTGCCTTGTCTGACTATACCAAATCGGCAACCTTTGTGTCAAAAGAAGATGCGGCAGAAGCCCATAGTGAAGAAATCGGTGAAAACTTCATGGAGTTTCTTGGCTATAATCCACTTCAAAATTCTATCGACGTCTATCTTAAGGCCGATTTTGTCGATGCCGATTCTATCGCCAATATTGCTGAAGATCTTAAAGCCAAAAATTTTGTTGATGATGTTGCTTATGACAAACCCTTGATCGCGTTACTGAATGACAATATTAAAAAAATAAGCCTCTGGGTCTTGATCATCAGTGGTGCTTTTACAGTGATCGCGATGTTGTTGATCAACAGTTCCATTAGACTATCGATCTATGCGCGACGCTTTATTATCAAGACCATGCAGATGGTAGGTGCTACCAAGCGATTTATTCGACGACCCTTTATATGGAAAAGCGTTCGTCTCGGCATCATTGGGTCTTTTGTGGCCATGGCCGGAATGGGCGGCGTTCTTCATTATCTTAACAAGACGTTTCCAGACCTAAATCTTATGGAAGATCAGTTCATGGTCATTGGATTATTTGCAGGTATCTTTGTGGTTGGAATCCTAATTACATGGATAAGTACCTTTTTGGCCACCCAGCGTTTCCTAAATTTAAGGACCGACGACCTATACTATTAATCGAACCTTAATTAATGTATGAAGAATAAAAAAAATACTATCTCTAAACAACCTGAAGCAGATTTTATCTTTAAAAAGAAAAATTACACCTGGATGTTCATCGGGTTGGCGGTTATCGCCCTAGGCTTTATCCTTATGTCTGGTGGCGGCAGTGATGACCCTGATGTATGGAATCCTGCCATCTTCAATTTTCAGCGTATACGATTGGCTCCTACCTTGGTACTGATCGGTTTTGGTATCGAAGTATATGCCATTCTATTGAATCCTGACAAAAAAAAGTAATCCTTTAAAAAATTCAAATCTCGAGCACCGAATTCCATTTCCTTTTCTTTGGGGTTTGTCATTTGAATTTTGAAATTTCACCGAACTATGGAAATCATCGACGCCATCATCTTAGGAATCATCCAAGGACTCACCGAATTTTTACCAGTTTCCTCAAGTGGACATTTGGAGCTAGGCAAAGCCATTCTAGGCGACAATTCCATTCCAGAGGAAAGTCTGATGTTCACGGTGGTATTGCATTTTGCTACAGCGCTCAGTACCCTGGTGATATTTAGAAAGGAGGTCTTTGAGATCATCGGCGGACTCTTTCAATTTAAATGGAATGAACAATCGCAATTCTCCTTAAAGATCATACTTTCTATGATCCCGGCCGTGTTTGTGGGATTGTTCTTTGAAGAACAATTAGAGTCGCTTTTTGGAGGCAATATCTTATTGGTAGGTTGTATGCTTCTTGTTACCGCAGTTTTGTTATTCTTTGCCGATAAAGCCAAAAATACCAATAAGAACGTTTCTTATACGAATGCGGTCATCATTGGTATTTCTCAAGCGATTGCCATGTTACCAGGTATTTCTAGGAGTGGCGCTACGATCTCTACATCGGTCTTGCTAGGAAACGACAAGTCCAAAGCGGCACGCTTTTCTTTTTTGATGGTCGTACCGCTGATCTTTGGTGCCATCGCCAAGGATATTCTTGGAGGTGAGCTCTCTTTTGACAGTCAACAGATGTTACCACTGTCGCTGGGTTTTATAGCTGCTTTCTTGTCTGGACTCTTTGCCTGTAAATGGATGATCGCTCTGGTCAAAAACAGCAAGCTTACCTATTTTGCAATTTATTGTGTAATTGTAGGCCTATTGGCCATAGCTTTTGCCATTTTTGGCTAGCGAAACTATCTTAGCACCACTTTTTTAGAGAACATACCATTTGCAGTTTCAACTTTGACGATATGCATCCCTGCAAGTCCATTTGTTGCGATCACTGCTTTACCATCTGATAGTTTTACGCTCTTTAATTCCTGTCCGAGCATATTATATAATGTTGCATTATTCAATGAATTGGAAATCGCATTGGCAATGATCATCAACCGATTCTCTGATGTCGCGATTTTGATGGTCTCTTCTGATAATTGTTCCTCTTCGATACTTAGAACTTGTTGTCTTGAGAATACCAACTTAAAACGATGCTTGAAGGTGCCAGAAGGCAAGTCCAAGCGCAGCACTCCATCTTCTAAATTAAATCGCTCTTCGGTCGTTGAATCGTAAAGGAACACTTCTAATCCTTCGGGGCGATTCTGTAAATCGCCTAGTGCTATCGTAACTAATCCAGCATTTCTAGCTTTGATCGTCAATGGTAGTTCGGTTGACTCATCGATCAATGGTATTCCCTGAATGATAAAATTCTCTTCTTCTATGATCCAACTGGCATCGTCATAGACGAAGTCCTGGTTTTGGGCATCGTAAGCGACATCTTTTCCATAAGTGGAATGTTCATCCTCTGTGACGAGCAACTCCCTAGAAATACCATTGGTCGAGGTGATGTTCAACTTTAATTTGAACCGTGAATCCATAGCATCACTTTGTGTGGCGTTTTCATCATTTCGAAAGAAAACAGATGCTCCATCCGTTTCCCTCTTAAAGGTTCGCTGGTTATTATTGAACTTAATGGCACCTCCATCTGCGGCCGTCACAAAGAATCCTTGTGCTACCGAAATAAATGGTGAAGGTTCTTTTGATCCCGTTCCTGTCTGCGAAACATCTGGGTGTGAGATTGCACTCACCCCACCAGATAAGTTATAGGTTGCGTATCCTCCTTGATAATCTCTTAAAACATGGGTTCCACCGCCAAAGTGTTCCCAAAAATAGAGTGTGCCATCGATAACGTTTGTGGTATTATTGCCACCATTTGCCAAAGAGATATTATCTCGAATGAATTGATCTGCATCCAAGGCTGAAGGGTAAGGATTACCAACCAAGTATTGCTCTCCTGCCGAAAAGTCTAGACTGATCTCTCCATTGTTTGGCTTTCCTACAAAAACATAATTCTGCTCTTGCCCAACAGTTCCTGCACCGCTGCCTTTCATAGTATATCCGGCACCGGGACCTATGGCCGTTGTGCTTCGCACTTGGGTAAATGCGTTGATGTCATCTGCCGCTCCTCTAAAAGTGAATATCCAATAATCACTGATGGTGATGGGGTTTGTAGCCCCATTATCGGCAGCTGTATGCGAACTACGAAAATTAATATCCTTCAAATTCGTTACGTCACTACCATCTTTCAAGATTTGATTTATGGACACGGCCTTATTGTTCTCCACATCATTGATAGCACCCACAGGCGAACTCCAATAGTTGTAAGTGAAGCTATCTGCGGTTCCTTGCTGCGAACGCTCCACACTACCCTTGCTGTTAGGGTCTAATATACTTTCAGCCGTTTGAATTAGTTGTGATTCTCCTCTTAAGCGAATGACACCATCCAAGTTGAGATAGGCTGTATTTTGTAACTCTTGATCATTGAGTATCGTTAGCTTAGTGCCCTCTTCGAGCAACAACCCTAAATGTGTATGGCTAGCTACCGATGATAGTTTTGCCTCATTTATGATCTTTACAATTGCCCAATCTTTATGTGGCGTATTATCTATATCCCAAACATCACCATGTAACCACACATTTTCGTCCATCCAATTACCACTTTTATATGCAATATAAGGTGTGGGCTGGTTGTTTTCTTGACGCTCTTTCATATTGTGAAGAATCCCGTCAATAGCATTTGCCGAGGCGTCAGTGGTCGTTGCCAATCGGTCATCAACGTTGTCCATTTCGAAGTACAACCTCAATCGATCCCAAGAAAGACCTGTGATCTCGTTCTTTATCACACTTCCTTTAACAACACCATCATTTTCTTCTATTTTCTGATAGATCTGCTTCCTTAGCTGGTCTTCATTTAGCGCTACATTATAAACTCTTGCTTCGGAGATAGCACCATGGAAATAATCGTTTTCATTAAAACTATTTCGCCCGATCGAGAAACCATGGTTTTCATTCCAGTTTCGTCCGTTCCTAATGTTTCCACCAAGAATGGCCCGCTCTTCATTCAATAGTTCACCATTGATATACAGCTTTAGAGAATTTCCATCATATACGGTAGCCACATGATACCATAAATTCTTCTCCAACGTGGGTGCCATGTCTGCGGCGATACTCACATTGTTGGCTGCTGGAGCGTCCGTTCTCACGTATGCCCTTAGTTTGTCGTCACCGTTAAGGAACAATCTAAAATTTCTTTGCCCCATAATATCTGAAGGACCGTTGGACGCATTATCGATCTTTATCCAAGCCATCATGGTCGCTTCCTCTTCTCCTCCTAAAAAAGCAGGGGCACTGATATAGTCATCAACACCATCAAATCCCAATGACTGGGGAGTACAAAAACTTATTTTTCCCAAGCCAGAACCATGCACGAATCCTGGAGTGCAGGTGTCACAGTCTTGCCAAAGCAACGTAATGCTGTTGATATAATTATCATCGTAAAAATTAAGCCCTACCGATGCATTGTCGCCAGATGTTGAAGGAGCAAAGGCATTAACAACACCTCTATTGTTCGTGGTGTATGACGGTGTGTTGGATTCTGTAAAAATAGGATAGACAGTATCTCCCAATGTATTGGTGGCGGTGATGGTATACTTATCTCCATTTTGGCCTCCTGCATTTACGTGATGTATATCAAAACCAAGACCAAAGATCGGCTCACTAAAGGTAATTGTCATGGTAATTCCTTGATTTGAATAGCCAGAAGTAAAAAGGTTGAGAACCTCGCTTAACCCATTCACAGCCTGTCCACCGACGTGGGGAGTATCGGGTCCTCCTCGAAAATTCCAATCTTCGAGCGCATAGGTATCTCCGCTGAAAGTGATGGTCATGTCCACTCCTGAGCCATCCACATTTGTAAAGGTATTCGTCAAGCTTCCTTCTGGGGTCCAGTCGAATTCATCTTGCGAGTTTGGTGCGGTCGTCCAATTGAGGCTAAAGTTGTTTGCGCAGCCATTGGTCTCATGCAGTTGTGCATGACCTTTTGGCGTACCGAGTACCAGAACAGCCGAAGCCGTGATCAAAAATTTTAGTTTTTCTAAATATGTAGTTTTCATTTTCATACGTATTATGATGTGAATGTCTGCCAATTGGCATGACGATTTCAGACACCTACGAGAAAATGACCGGGAGGGTTTGGTTTTTCTTTAAAATTTTTTTGGAAAATTGCTATCGTGCTTCAAATCAAGAGGTTTCACGATGGCCAGCGATTCTTAACCCGATGCTTTACAAACTTTTGAAATAGAAACGATTTCGAAATAAAAAAACCTCCTAGCTTCTTCAAACTAAGAGGTCTTATCTGTTGGCCTACAAGGACTCGAACCTTGAACGACTGAACCAAAATCAGCTGTGTTACCAATTACACCATAGGCCAATACCAATATATACTGCATCCCTTTCGGTAAATGCGAGTGCAAATTTAAACCAAACTTTTATATGCACAAACATTTTTTGGGAAAATTACCGAAGTATAAGGCGCGGAGCGATACAATTTTACCGCATGTTAACGTTTGCTAAAAAAAACAGCGGTATCCAGCGATAATTCTTAAATTCGCCACAAGTCAAATTTTCAACGCTCTATGACGTTTTTCAACTTTAAGAAATTGAACACCATCCTTGGATGGACCGTATTTACGATAGCACTGATCACCTATGGTTTGACCGTAGAGCCAACGGCCAGCTTTTGGGATTGTGCCGAGTATATCGCTACCTCAGCAAAATTGCAAGTTGGTCACCCTCCCGGGGCACCTTTGTTCCAGATGATGGGAGCCTTTTTTGCCATGTTTGCCTCTGAGCCCGACCAGATTGCCTTGATGGTCAACTACATGTCGGTGTTTTCGAGTGCTTTCACCATTCTTTTCATGTTTTGGAGTATTACTATCCTCGTAAGAAAATTTGTTGTGAAGGATGAAGAAGCGGATTCCGCTCAAAACATAGCCATCTTTGGTAGTGGCCTTGTTGGTTCTTTGGCCTATATGTTCTCTGATAGTTTTTGGTTCAATGCCGTAGAGGCCGAAGTATATGCTATGGCCACCTTTATAATGGCCTTGATGTTTTGGTTGGCTCTAAGATGGGAACAGGACATGCACAAGCCGCGAGGCAATCGATGGTTGATTCTCATCGCGTTCTTGATCGGGCTCTCTTTTGGGGTCCATTTCATGGGACTCTTAACGATCCCTGCGATTGGAATGATCTACTTTTTTAAGAATTACGAGAAGGTAACGGTAAAGAATTTCATTTTAGCGAATGTGGTATCTGTAGCAGTCTTATTGTTCATCTTCAAGCTGTTATTACCGTCTACCTTAAAATTCTTTGGATACTTAGAGGTGTTTTTTGTCAATTCTATTGGCTTACCCTTCAACTCTGGAACCATCATCGCAGGAATTGCGATCATCGCCGCATTTTATTTCTTGTTGAGATACACCCGTAAGAAACAATATGTTCAACTAAATACTATCACCCTTTGTGTGTTGTTTGTTCTGATAGGATTCTCCTCTTGGGTAATGATACCTATCCGTGCCAATGCCAATACGGTGATCAACGAAAATGCTCCTTCCGATGCCCGTTTGCTACTTGCATATTACAATCTAGAGCAATATCCCGAAACACATTTGTTTTATGGCCCAATGTTCACAGACATGTATTCTGGTCAAGATGAAGAAGAGCCTTACATAGATGATAAGCCAAAATATGAACGAAATTATGAGACTGGCAAATATCAAATAGTCAATAAATGGGAGAAAGCCCGCATCAACTCCAATCGGAAGCACAAGGGTATTTTACCAAGGATGTGGAGTCCTGAGCACGCCGCTAATTATATGAAGATCATCGGTCCCTTGGATTTTAAAATGGTACCGCAGAGCAAATATATCGGTATTCGTGAAGATCAATATGGCGAGCTTAATGAGGAACAGCTTAATTATTTCTATAGAGAGTATGAATATTTAAAATCCCAAGCTCGGCAATTCAAAGCGGACTATGCCAATGGGGAGGCTGACGAGGAAGATTATCATAAATTCCTCCAAAAGAATTGGCGTCACTTAGATATTGAACGACCCACACTGTGGAACAATTTGCAGTATTTGTTTCAGTATCAGATGAGTTATATGTACTGGCGGTATTTTATGTGGAATTTTGTGGGACGGCAAAATGACGTCCAAGGAAATAATGATGTGGTCAATGGCAACTGGATAAGCGGCATTAAGCTCATAGACGAATGGAAACTTGGAAATCAGGACTATTTGCCCTCCGATTCTTTAAACAACAAAGCGAGAAACACCTATTTCTTCCTACCACTCATATTAGGTGTCATTGGTTTTGTCTTTGCTTTTAAGGAAAATATGAAATGGTCTTGGGTGCTCCTAGTATTATTCCTTTTCACTGGTCTGGCACTAAAGGTATACCTCAACGAGCGCCCTTTTGAGCCACGAGAAAGAGACTATGCATTGGTAGGGTCCTTTTATGTTTTTGCCATCTGGATCGGCTTGGGGGTTTACGGATTGTATGATGAGTTCAAGCGATTCTTATCACCAAAAATATTGGCCCCAACGGTGACCGTTGTTTGTCTTTTGGCAGTACCGGTGTTAATGGGCTTCCAAAATTGGGATGACCATGACCGGTCTAATCGTTATACGGCACAATCCATGGCAAAGGCCTATTTGGATTCTTGCCAAGAAAATGCGATCATATATACCATTGGTGACAATGACACCTTTGCGCTTTGGTACGCACAAGATATTGAGGAATACCGCCAAGACGTTCGCACCATCAATACAAGCCTTCTGGCAACTGACTGGTACATCGATCAGACCAAGCGAAAGACCTATGATAGCCCACCTGTAAAATCTCAACTTCAGCACTATCAATATGCCTGGGGTGTCAATGATTATATCGTGCACGAACCTGTTGAGCCTTTTAGCGAGCAACGCTGGAACATCAAAGACTTTATGAATTGGATCGCTAGCGATAATCCTGGCAACAGAAGAAGAGCATTGCTTCAACGAATGCAAGGGGATAACATTAGCTTGTACTCGGAAAGCGCTTTGGACATGATCTACTACCCAACCAATAAGATCCGTATTCCTGTAAATAAAGAAAACGTGCTAAAATATGGTATCGTTGCACAGAAGGATGCCGACAAGATCGTCGACTATATCGATATCGATCTACCGACGAGTGGATTGGCCAAAAATCGAATCATGATGCTAGATATTTTGGCGAATAATGAGTGGAAACGTCCTATATATTTTACAGGCGGTAGTTATAGCCCCGAAGAATATATTTGGCTAAAGGATTATTTACAGTTAGATGGGCTAACCTATAAATTAGTGCCGATAAAAACCCCTGTAGATAGGAATAACCCTTACGAGATGGGACGAATCGATACCGATACTATGTATGATATCGTGATGGAATGGGATTGGGGCAATTCTGGGTCACCAGACATTTATCACGATCCCGAAACCCGTAAGAATAGCATCTCGTATCGTGGGAATCTTGCACGTTTGGCAGAAAAGCTGATCGCCGAGGGTAAAGATGAAAAGGCCAAGAAGATCGCAGACCTTGCCATGGAAAAGATGCCAGTAAAATATTTTGGCTATTATAGCCTGGTCGACCCGTACATTGGTTTTTACTATCATCTCGGTGAAGAAGATCGTGCTAGAGACATCTATAAAGAAGTTGCACAGAAGTATAAGGAGCAACTACGCTATTACGAAAGCTTGAAACGCAGTAATAAATATACTGTTGGAGAAGATATCATAACGAATATCGAGCGTTATCGCAACTTGCTGGAAACGCCCATGCGCTATAAAGATACCCAGCTCGTGGAATCCGAATTGGATACCTTCATCGAATTGACCAAACCCTTTATGGAGCTTTACGGAAGTTATGATTATTATACACTCCTAGACCGAAGTATCAACGCTTATTATGAAGCTGGGAATGCTGATAAAGCAAGAAAACTATTTGCCGATGTCTCTGGAGAGTATCAAAAGCGGTTGGCCGAATTGAATAATTTGGACCCACAGCTGAAGATGCAACTAAGCAAGCGAATTGTAGAGGAGGTGGAAAGTTATCGCACCTTGATCGATATCCTCATGAGGAATAATGACACTGCAATTTTGGAAGTGGAAGCGAAAAAGTTCAATAGTTATATAGAACCTTTTATGAAACTCTATGCAGAGCAACCAGATATGGACTCGCTGCCATCAAACATAGAGTAACATGAGCTATATCTCTCCAAAGATTCCTTGGCTGCTTCGAAAGTCATTCCCAAGCTACCTTTGGAGATCATACACCAAAGAGAAGATCCTTTATCTCACCTTCGATGACGGCCCTATCCCAGAGATCACAGAACGGGTGTTGGATATTCTAAAGGACTTTAATGCAAAAGCCACTTTCTTTTGTATTGGAGACAATGTCGATAAATATCCGGCGATCTTGAAAAGGATCCTTACAGAAAAGCATGCTGTTGGCAATCATACTTACAACCATGTCAAGGGTTGGAAGTGTTCTAATGAAGCGTATCTGTCCAATGTACTCGAAGCTGAAGTGCTATTGGAGAGTTTTATTCGTGATTTTAAAAAGGATTTGCCGAATAGAAGCAAGGAGATGGATATGAAGCTATTTCGCCCTCCTTACGGTCAAATAACACCTACGCAAGCAAGGATGCTCCAAAAATTAGGGTACACCATTGTGATGTGGGATGTGGTTGCGATCGATTGGAAATCTGAGATTTCGCAAGACAAGGTCGTCGATAATGTCTTGAAAAATGCAAAGGAAGGAAGTGTCGTCATCTTTCACGATAGTGTAAAAGCCTCTAAAAATATGTTATACGCCTTACCTAAGGTCTTGACGTACTATCACGATAGAGGTTTTACCTTTAGGGCCATCAGCCCACGTACTCTTGCATAAGTCCGATAAGGGTATTGGCATCTTGTTCCCCACTCTGTCTCCAGACCATTTCTCCTCCCCTGTAGATCATCAGGGTCGGGAGCCCTTTGATACGCAGCGCCTCAGCCAACTCTTGGTTCTTATCAACATCTATCTTTATGACTTTTCCCTTATCACCAATAGCCGCTGCGACATCTTTAAGTACGGGATGCATGGCCGTCGATGGTTCGTTCCACTCGGTATAAAAATCAAGCAAGATTGGAATATCCGCATCTATTAATTCACCAAATTTTGACATAGGTTTTGATTTTGGCTGATAAATTTAATTTACAAATTTAACATTTTCTGCAAATTACGTAGTTTTAGAACCCTTTTTCAGCTCTATCACCGAAATTTCAGGCCATATACCTACCCTTCCAGGATAGCCGATATATCCAAATCCACGATTCACATTTATGTATTGGTCAAGTTCTTTATAGATCCCAGCCCAATAGCGATAACGCCATTTAACAGGACTCCATTTTATCCATCCTGGTATCTCAATTCCAAATTGCATACCATGCGTATGTCCACTCAGTGTTAGGTGTATGTGCGCATCGTGATTGATCACTTCCATCTCCCAATGCGACGGATCATGGCTCATCAAGATCTTGAAATCTTCCTTGGATACAGGTGTCAGCGCCTTGTCCAAGTCTCCTGCCTTTTTGAAGCGGCCTGCCCCCCAATTCTCAACCCCGATCAATGCCAGACGTTGTCCATCCTTCTCCAAAAAACGTGTTTCGTTAAGCAATAGGTCAAATCCCATCTCCTTCTGAATTTCCTTCAAACGGTCTAAATTCTGTTGCTTTGCCTCCATATCTCCATTCCAGTCGGAATAGTCTCCATAATCGTGATTTCCGAGAATCGAGTAAACACCATCTCTTGCCTTCAACCTTCCAAAAGTATCCTTCCACGGTTCCATCTCACTGGCCAAATTGTTCACCATATCACCCGTAAACAAAATGATGTCAGATGCTTGCTCGTTGATCAAGTCTATGGCATATTCCACCTTCTTCTTGTTATCAAAGCTACCGGAATGTATATCGGAAATTTGGGTCAATTGATACCCATCAAATGCTTCGGGAAGGTCTTCAAAATGTAAGGTATACTTCAACACCCTGAAATTATACTTCCCTTTATACATCCCATACAATAGCCCAGCAAAGGGAATAGCTGCAACGCCCAACGCGGTAAGGCTCAGAAATTTTCTTCTGGAAGGAAGAAATCCTCCGCTTCCATTCGTTGTTCCAGTAAACTTGTTGTAGCCCCAACCCAGGAATCGTACAATGTCTTCGAACAACATAAAGGCTCCGCCAAAAAGGCCTAGTGTAAAAAATGCCAAAAAAACTCCCATGGAAATACTCATCGCCGAGGTCATGGCTTGTCCGCGTTCGTAGCCACTAAACTGAATATATAAATTGACCAATACCCCAAGAAAGATCAATCCGTACAAAGCATATAACCATTGATTCTTTACAAGGGTCTTGAATGCTTGAAAACTATAAAAAGCGCCAATCAGATAGATGATCGCAAGTATGATGAAAAATCTAGACATAAGTAGTAGCTATTCAATATCTGCAAAAATATCAGTTATTCAGTCAGTTGGTCTCCTATTTAAAGCAAAATTAACAACTAGCGTCGTCCATTTTTTACGGTATCCCACCAGCAAATCGTTAAAAACTTTCATCTTGGCGTTCTAAAGAAACGGGCTAAACTTTGTAGCTTTGAGTTTTGGGCCTAGTCCTTCAACCTAATTGATCATTCATGTCAGAAAAAAAACGCCTTTTCCTTTTAGATGCCTATGCCTTGATCTTTAGAGGATATTACGCATTCATCAAAAATCCAAGAATCAATTCAAAGGGGATGGATACCAGTGCCATCATGGGCTTTATGAATTCACTTTTGGATGTGATAAAGCGCGAAAGACCAGACCATCTTGCGGTTTGCTTCGATAAAGGAGGCAGCGTGGACCGCGTAGAGCTATTTCCCGAATACAAGGCCAATAGAGACGAGACTCCCGAAGCGATCAGAATCGCCATTCCCTATATTGAAAAGATCTTGAGGGCCATGCATATTCCGGTGATGGTCAAAGAAGGATACGAAGCCGATGATGTGATAGGTACGCTGGCAAAACAGGCGGAGAAGCAAGGCTATATGACCTATATGGTAACTCCAGACAAGGATTTTGCACAATTGGTATCAGAGAACATCGTCATGTATCGACCACCGCGTATGGGCAATGGCTGGGAACATTGGGGAATTGAAGAGGTGAAAAAAAAGTTTGAGGTAGAGCGCCCTGAACAAGTCATTGATTTTCTGGGAATGATGGGAGATTCTATCGACAATATCCCAGGACTTCCTGGGGTAGGTGAGAAAACGGCAAAAAAGTTCTTGGCACAATTTGGAAGTATGGAGGGCCTGTTAGCCAATACCGATCAGCTAAAGGGAAAGATGAAGGAAAAAGTAGAGGCCAATGCAGAATTGGGCCTGCTTTCCAAAAAGCTGGCAACGATCCTATTGGACGTTCCGGTCGAGTTTCATGAGAAAGATTTTGAGCTTTCCCATCCAGATGTCGAAAAAGTGACCGAGATCTTCAAGGAGTTGGAGTTTCGACGTATGACCGATAACTTTTTAAAGACCTTTGGACAAGAGGACAAAGCAGCCCCGGCAACAGAGACCAGTAGCGCTAAAAGCCCAAAGCAACGTGCTGCCGATGCCACCCAGTTCGATCTGTTTGCGCAGCCGGGCACCGGCACGACCGATAACAAAGAAGCGGGCATCAACGGATACAGCACCATCGAAAATACCAAGCATTTTTATCAATTTATAGACACCTCACTTTCAAGGAAATTATTAATTCAGAAATTACTTCAGCAAAAAAGTGTTTGTTTCGATACCGAAACCACCAGCATAAAATCGCTGGAGGCAGAATTGGTAGGTATTGCTTTTTCCTGGGAAGTCGGAAAAGGATATTATGTGGGCTTCCCGGAAGATCAAGAAGAATCAAAGACGATATTGGAGGAATTTAGGCCTTTTTTCGAAAGCGAGAATATTGAAAAGATCGGACAGAATCTAAAGTACGATATCAAAGTATTGTCCAATTATGATATGCCAGTAAAAGGTCCGCTTTTTGATACAATGATCGCACATTATTTGATCAATGCCGATATGCGACACAATATGGACGTATTGGCAGAGACCTATCTTAACTATCAGCCCGTCTCTATAGAAGCGCTCATCGGTAAAAAGGGAAAGAACCAGCGTTCTATGCGTTCTGTCCCGATAGACAAGCAAACCGAATACGCCGTAGAAGACTCGGACATTACACTGCAATTGAAGGTGCATTTCGAAAAGGAAATGGAAGCTGGAAACCTCACCAAGCTCTTTAGAGAGGTCGAGGTCCCGCTGGTGAGTGTACTCTCAGAGATGGAGATCGAAGGCATCAATGTCGATATCGATTATTTGAAATCACTTTCTTCGGCACTTACCGAAGATATCGAACGCTTGGAAAAGGCGATCTACGATCAAGCGGGAGAAACGTTCAATATCGCCTCTCCTAAGCAATTGGGACCCATCCTTTTTGATAAGTTGAAATTGGTGGACAAACCAAAAAAGACAAAGACTGGCCAATATTCAACGGCAGAGGATGTGCTATCCTATTTGGCAAAAGACCATAAGATCGTTGCCGATATCCTAGAATACCGTCAATACAAAAAATTACAAAGCACCTATGTAGATGCCCTTCCCAATGAGGTGAATCCTAAGACCCATAGAATTCATACGGTTTACAGCCAAGCCGTTGCGGCTACTGGCAGATTGAGTTCCAACAATCCGAATTTACAGAATATTCCTATCCGAACCGAGCGTGGAAGGCAAGTGAGAAAAGCTTTCGTCCCGAGAGATGGAGATCATGTATTGCTCGCGGCCGATTATTCGCAAATAGAGTTACGCATCATCGCTGCCTTAAGTGAAGAAGAGAATATGATAAAGGCATTTAAGGACGGTGAGGATATTCATGCTTCCACTGCTGCGAAAGTTTTTAATGTATCCATAGACGAGGTGACCCGAGAACAGCGCAGCAATGCCAAAACCGTTAATTTTGGTATCATCTATGGCGTTTCGGCCTTTGGATTGAGCAACCAGACGGATCTTTCGCGAAGTGAGGCCAAAGAACTGATCGACACCTACTACAAAACCTATCCAAAATTGCGCCAATATATGGCAGATCAAGTTGATTTTGCGCGTGAAAATGGCTATGTAGAGACCATTCTGGGACGCAGACGCTATTTAAAAGACATCAACAGTCGTAACGCCGTAGTACGTGGTGCAGCCGAGCGAAATGCGGTAAACGCTCCGATTCAGGGAAGCGCGGCCGACATTATCAAAATTGCCATGATCAATATTCACAAACGTTTCAAGCTAGAGAATTTCAGATCCAAGATGCTATTACAGGTACATGATGAATTAGTATTTGATGCACACAAAGACGAATTAGAGACCATCAAACCCATTATACAACACGAAATGGAGAATGCCTATAAATTGACCGTGCCGTTAGACGTTGAAATGGGAGTTGGCGAAAACTGGCTCGAGGCACATTAAACGATCGTTATTCTCGGTCAATCTTTTGTGATACATTTACTACTATAGAAAGTAGCAAATATTTGATCACCAGGGCGTTATTTTAAGACATGAACTTCATAGAATAATTTTCATTTGCGCTTCTTATTGTTATTTTTTTATTAAGTTTATCTTAACAAACCAACCGTCTCATGCGCTATGATTCCCTCTATATGAATAGCGAAGCTTTTATTTTATCCTTAAATAATGGCGATGCGGCAGCATTCGAGATGCTCTTCAGACTTTACCATTCTAAACTCCGTTTTATAGCGTCTAACTATATATCCCAAGCAGAGGACAGCGAGGAAATCGTACAAGATGTCTTTATAAAGATATGGAAGCGAAGGAAGTCCCTGAACATAAAGACCAATTTGAACAGCTACCTTTTCACCACGGTAAAGAATACTTGCCTCGACCATTTAAGAAAGCAGCGCCGTAAGACGGGATTTAGACATCGCTTAGAGCTTTTGGAAAACACGATCAACTATAACGCTTTGAAAGATGCTGCAGCCTCTGCGATCATAGAGAAGGAATTAGCTTTAGAAATTGAAAAAGCGATTGCACTTCTCCCTGAAAAATGCAAGCAGGTCTTCATGAAAAGCAGAGTTCAGGGGATGACAAACAAAGCCATTTCGGAGCAGCTTCATATTTCAGTGAAAACGGTTGAGAACCACATGACCAGAGCCCTTCGCCATATGCGTCTGCACCTTCAAGATTTTTTACATCTACTTTAATTTAAGCATTCACTAGGGGGTCTTCTTATTTTTTACGTCTATATAAGTGTAATGACCAACTAAATGAACCAAGACCTCCTTAAAAAATACTTTCAGAAAAAAGCCACGTTCTCCGAGAAAGAAGAGGTTTTGGAATGGGTAAGGCTTTCCAAAGAGAATCAAGAAGAATACCATCTGCTTAAAGCTCAATATGTAGCGGACCACCTGAATTCGGTGAAGGACGCCTCGAGTCACGCCTCTCTAATACGCTTTCAAACAAGCATGGGCAGTGCCTATAAAAAGTATATTCCCTATGCCGCTGCCATCATTTTGGTCGCTACAGGTATATTTTTTCTAGTCCAAAGGCCTTTGGACACTATCTCTCCTACAGAAAAGGAGCCTCATAGAAAGACGATTACCTATTATAAACAAACAGCAGGGAAAAAGGTGACCCTGCCAGACGGCAGCTCAGTATTATTGAATGTAGACAGTCATATCGAATTTGCGCCTACCTTTAAAAAAGACATTAGAGAAGTTAAGCTAGTGGGGGAAGCTTTATTTGATATCATACACGATGCTTCTCGGCCTTTTGTGGTCAAGACCAAAGACTTCAATGTTAAAGTATTAGGCACCTCTTTTAATGTAAAGTGCTACCCAAATGACGTGCAAACGGAGACCACATTGATCACAGGAAAAGTAGAATTATTGAGAGAGGAAGAAACTCCTATTATTCTGGCACCTTCACAAAAAGCCGTATATCACAAGACTCAGAACAGAATTGCTGTTGAGGAGGTGATCTCTGAAGACGTCATCGCTTGGAAGAACGGAACGCTCATTTTTAATAACACCCCGATGCAACAAGTGGTACTGGACCTAGAACGAAAATACAACGTAAAAATAATTATTAACTCACCTAACCTTTTGAAGTATGAATACACAGGGACCTTTGATAATCTAGAACTGGAAGAAGCATTACAGTTGCTAATGATCTCCTCACCTATCAACTATACTAAGGAAAACCAGAAAATTATATTTGATATGAATGACTAAGGTCAGATGAAAAGAGGGTGCTGCAACACCCCCTTCATCAATTATTGACCAACTAATAAATAATCGACCAACTTTTAACTTTCCAAAATTATGAAAAAAAGCGAACCTAGGGGTTTCTCGCTTAGAAAACGGTTTCTAAGAATTATGAAGATCTATATCGTTCTTGCCTGTATCAGTTTGGCAAAGCTCTTTGCCAGTGAAACGTATGGACAGGCTATAACTTTGAATTTAGAAGATGTCCAACTGAAGGACATCCTAGCTAAGATTGAAAAGGATAGCGATTATCATTTCTTTTACAACAATAGTCTTGTCGACGTTTCTAAAAAAACCTCCATTCACGCACAAGAACAAGAGATACAGAATGTCTTAAAACTACTCTTGTCAAAGACCTATATTGATTATAAAATTTTTAAAAATCAAATCGTATTATTTCCGAAGAATGATACTTCGGTACTAAAGATATTAGAGGAGATCGAGAGCCAAGAACTCCAAAACTCCAAGGATAGATCCCTTAATGCCATCAATAAGGGGCTAACTTCAATGATACGTAAAGCCACCCAGGATCCCATTAGAGGAACTGTGTCCGATGGAGATGGTTTCCCGCTACCGGGCGCTTCTATTGTGGTAAAAGGCACCTCCCGAGGAACGCAGACAGACTTTGACGGTAATTATCAAATTATTGCCGACACTGGCGAAGTTTTGGTATTTTCTTACGTGGGTATGACGACCCGAGAAGTCACCGTTGGCAACAACAAGGTGGTCAACGTCTCTTTGACAAGTAGCGCAAGTGAACTGGAAGAGGTCATTGTGGTGGCCTATGGTACCGCCAAGAAAAGTGATTTTACAGGATCTGCCACACAGATCAATGCCGAGGCGATTGAAGATCGTCCGATATCTAATGTCGCTCAGGCATTGCAAGGAGCTTCTGCCGGGGTAAACGTTTCTGTGGTAAGTGGACAGCCAGGTGCGGCTCCAAACATCAGAGTGCGCGGAATAGGGTCGATCAACGCTTCGAGCGATCCTTTATATGTGCTTGATGGCGTCCCTTTACAAGAATTAGCGCTTTCCAATCTGAATCCGAATGATATTGAGAGCATCACGGTCCTTAAAGATGCGGCATCCACCTCCTTATATGGAAGTAGAGCTGCCAACGGGGTGGTATTAATTACCACTAAGAAAGGAAAAAAAGGAAAAGAAATCATTACCCTCAATATAAGTCAAGGCATTACCTCGAGATCGATCCCAGAATATGATCGGGTTGATGCGCGCCAGTATTATCCCTTAATGTGGGAGGCCTATAGAAACAGCCTCTCTATTTCTGGAACCACCCCTGTAGATGTTGCAAATCAAACGGCGACCGACGATATTTTTGGGTTGCTAGGGTATAATCCTTTTAATGTACCTAACGATGAGATCGTATTGACCAACGGACAATTGAATCCAAATGCACGCTTACTCTATGCAGGAGATCTCGACTGGCAATCCCCGATTTTGCGTGCAGGAACACGCAGCAATATCGATTTTTCCTATCAAGGCGCCAGTGAGACCACGGACTATTTCGTATCGCTGGGATATCTAAATGAGGAGGGATATGTGATCAATTCTGATTTTAAAAGAATTACAGGGCGTGTGAATATCAACTCCCAGCTCAAAGAATGGTTTAAGGCTGGGGTGATTCTTTCAGGGACCACCTCTAAAGCTAATCAAGGAAATGACAGTGGTTCCAATTCTTTGGTGAATCCATTCCGGACGACAAGATACATTGCGCCCATATATCCTGTTTATCTCCATGACCCCGTTACGGGTGCCTTCATCCTAGATGAGAATGGGAATAGGATCTTTGATGAAGGAAGTGAAAGAGTTGGTAGCACCAGTGGAAGACACGTCATTCAGGAAACACTTTTAAATATAGATAAAGACGAGATCACCTTTTTGTCCGCCAGAACATATGGAGAAGTGACCTTCTTGAAGGATTTCAAATTTACCTTTAATGCCTCCTTAGACCAACGTTTCTTTATCAATGAGGACTATGGAAACAGAATAATCGGAGATGCAGAACCTTTAGGGAGCTCGAGTAGATTTCATACCCGACGAACGGTGATCAACTATAACCAGCTATTGAATTATAACAGAGACTTTGGCAGCCATACCGTTGGGGTTCTTTTGGGCCATGAAAGCTATGATGAAGAGCTTAACGTGCTCAATGGCAGTAGAAACGGCCAAATCTTTGACGGTAACACCGAATTGGCAAACTTCGTAACTGTGACCGATCTCAATGGATTCACCGATCGACTTACCATCGAAGGATACCTGAGTAGGGTCAATTATGACTATAATGACACTTATTATTTATCAGGATCTTATCGAAGAGATGCCAGTTCTAGATTTGTCAATGAGCGATGGGGAGATTTCTTTTCTGTTGGTGGCGCATGGCGGATCGATCAGGAAGGTTTCGTCCAAAATTGGGATTGGCTAAGTGCATTGAAGTTCAGAGCATCTTATGGAGAAACTGGAAACCAAGACCTTGGCTCGGAATATATTAGTCGAGGGCTCGTCGGGGTTGGCCCAGATTTCAACAATGCTTCAGAAGCAGGTTCTATAGGGATTTCCAATGAAAATTTAGATCTTACATGGGAGAATAATGTGCAGAAGGACATCGCTCTAGAATTTGGCTTATTCGACAATAGAATAAATGGTACGGTTGAATATTACAATAGAAAATCAAAAGACCTATTGTTCGAAGTTCCTGTCCCGGTTTCTTCAGGATTGGACGACCGTCCTGATAATATAGGTGACATGGTAAACAGTGGACTAGAAGTGGATCTTTCCATAGACTTAATAAGAAATGAGAACGTAAGATGGAATTTTAGTGTCAATGCGTCCACATTGAAAAACGAGATCACCAGATTACCTCAAGAGGAAATAATAACTGGAACCAAGAAATTGGTTGTCGGTGGAGATATTTTCGCCTATTGGTTAAGAGATTGGTATGGCGTAGACCCTGCGGATGGCGCTGGTTTGTATATTTTAGATCCTGACGAGGCAGATGGCGGAACAGATGAAAGAGTGATCAACGGTACGAACGTGACCACAAATCAGAATAAAGCACTCAGGGATTTTGTTGGTACGGCAACACCTGATCTCTTTGGAGCATTCAGCAGTACCGTCGATTATAAAGGGTTCTCCTTTGGATTCACCTTCACCTATCAAATAGGCGGTGAAACATATGACACCAATTATGCGACCCTGATGTCTTCTGGAACCTATGGGCAGGCATTGAGTACAGACATTTTAAGGCGTTGGCAACAACCAGGAGACATTACAGACGTACCACGTTTGGATGTCAATCAGACAGCGCAGTTCGGTGCTGCATCCGATCGATGGTTGACCAGCTCCACAAATCTTGCGCTGCGACAGGTCAATCTTGGCTATGCCTTCAATAATAATGTGCTAGATGCACTAGGACTAGGTACAGCCAGGTTGTATGTAACTGGAGAGAACTTATTTTTGCTCTCCAAAAGAAGAGGGATGGACGTAGGTCAAAATTTCAACGGTACCACATCTAACCGTTTTACCCCTGCGAGAATAATCACTTTTGGTTTGAATCTAACATTCTAAAAAATCTTAAGTTATGAAAACATATAAAATATTATTTACCTTCTTTTCTTTATGCATGCTGTTGAGTTTCAATTCATGCAGTGAAGACTTTTTAGAACAACTTCCGACGGATGCTACGGCCACCGAGACCGCTACTGCAACCACCGGCAATCTCTTGCTGATAGTAAATGGAATTCACCGTTCCCTTTATGTTCGGTATGGAGCTCAAGGGCGGACGGGCATCGGCGCCATGATGATACAAAATGACGTCTTAGGAGAAGACCTGGTGATGACCGCCCGTGCAAATGGATGGTTTATCAACGCCTACCGATGGAATGACCATACAAACTCTCTAGATGCAGATAATTTGTTCCCTTATAGAACATATTATAGGATCATTAGAAATGCGAACTTGATCATCAATAATGCCGCAAGTGCCAGTGGTCCAGATGCGGAAAGAAACCTTGTTTTGGGGCAGGCACTGACCTATAGGGCCTGGGCTCACTTTCAGATGGTACAATTATATGGAAGTCGATACGTCCCTGGCGGAAATAATGTTCAAGATGGGATTCCCATTAAATTAACGGTTGATAATGAACCGCAAGCTAGGAATACGGTAGAAGAGGTATATGCCCAGGTCAATGAGGATCTGGACAATGCCATTATTGCGCTTGAGAATTACTCGAGACCTAACAAATCTCATTTGGATCAGAGTGTAGCTCAGGGCTTAAAAGCAAGGGTCGCTTTGGTACAAGGCAACTATGCGATTGCTGCACAATTTGCTGCCTTGGCCCGTTCGGGTTATTCGCTAATGTCCAATGATACTTATTTTAACAACTTTAGCGACTACGAAAATGATGAGTGGATGTGGGGAAGCTTTATTCAAGAGGACCAGACCGACCGTTTTGGGAATTTTGGAGCTTTTATGTCTCGAAATTTCAGTTCCTCTAACATTAGAGGAAATCCTAAGGCCATCAATAGCTTACTATATGATCAGATCTCAGATACCGATATTAGAAAACAACTTTTTGATCCAACAGGCGAGCACAATGTGCTTCCTCCTGGGATAGAGATCTCTTCACGGCACGCTAGAAGACCATACACTAGCCAAAAGTTTATTTCGGAATCAACGGGTGACAGTAGAATGGATGTGCCGTATATGAGAGCTGCCGAGATGTATTTGATCGAAGCTGAAGCATTGTCATATTCGGATGAAACGGCAGCTCGGCAAGTGCTGTTCGAATTAGCCTCAAATAGGGACCCCAGTTATACCTTGTCCACCAATACAGGGCAAGCACTTAAGGATGAGATCTATATTCAGCGAAGGATCGAGTTATGGGGCGAGGGCTTTAGATTTTATGATCTTAAAAGATTGAACCAGCCTTTGAATAGAAATGGTGCTAACCATACCGCCTCACTCGTTGTGATATTCGATGTTCCCGCTGGCGATGAACGTTGGCAATGGCTCATTCCACAAAGAGCTTTGGACGCCAATCCGTTGTTAGACCAGAATTGATATAATTTGTCTATTCTTTAAATTATCCGATCCCTCTCGAAGCATGTGACTTTGGGAGGGATCTCTCTTAAAGTATAAATCGATACGTCACCTTCAACAAGAAGATATTCTCAATCGTCTGGTCTAA
This sequence comes from Sungkyunkwania multivorans, assembly GCF_042675645.1. Classification (NCBI taxonomy): domain Bacteria; kingdom Pseudomonadati; phylum Bacteroidota; class Flavobacteriia; order Flavobacteriales; family Flavobacteriaceae; genus Sungkyunkwania; species Sungkyunkwania multivorans. The sequence continues at coordinate 158,021 of NZ_JBHTJH010000003.1, forward strand.
AATTTGGGTCCTTAAACTCGTTAGTAGTGGATCCGCAGGGTCGCCGCCACCTCCACCATTCTGAGACCATACCAGAAAAATCTCCGAACCTGGAATGTATTCCCATCTAAAGACCAAATTGGAGCGCCATTGTACAAACGCAAAATCTGGATTTCCAAAAGAATAATCTACGGTACCGTCTGCATCTTCGTCCACAAAATACACATCGCTATTGGGGTCAAAAGTTAACTGCGTCTCATCATATTGGTCGAAACGATCTTCAAAGCGGTCGGCGATTGGATCTGTGACATGCTTGAAATTAGAATATCGACCTCTTGAAATAAATGGCTGCCCCCAATATTGCAAGGTCATATTTGGATTGATCGTATAATTAAGCCGCATGGACATACTAAGCGTTCGCTGATCGATGGTCGCATTCAAATACCTCACCTCATTTCCGACCTCCAAATTATCGACATATTGCAACTGGTCATTGTTTAGGCTATATGATGGATTCAATGAAACACGCAAGGAATTTGTTGGCTGGTAGCTGATGCCTCCACCAATTCTGAAGAAACTCGTAGAATTGTCAAAGGCCTTACCACCACCATTACTCAGATTAAAACGCACCTTCTTGCGATTATCCGTCCCAATGTTGTTCCAATAGTTATAATCTCCTGTAAATCGAAGTCTTGGCCCTCCACGCAAAGCAAAATTCGAATAGCGCACCGGTGTGATGTTTCCCCCAATATTGGCAAACCAGTTGTTGATAAAATTTGCCCAGGAATTAACATTGAAGCCTACTAGATTATTATTTCCCTCAAAATCCCACGCTACCCAATGATTATAGTTCAAACCAAGATTTCTGAAGGTCTTATCTGGTTTAAGAGTGCGATAGCCTGCCCAAGTATAATGACGAATGTCATCCGCCTGTCGTTGAAAGCCAATATCATTGAGCTCTAGCTCTGGCGAACGCCAGGTCATTCCGGATTCAAAACGCCAATGACCCTTTCCTATTTTCCCTATTTGAAGATTACCGCCAGTCCCGGTCAACGAAGTTCTATTTGGGTCGACGCGCACATGGTCGGCATCAACGCGTTGAAATAAATGGGTGATGGATTCTTGAGTATTCTGAATAGCCTCTGGACTTCCTTCTACATGGCTCATCACCAAATTTCCACCTAGATACCAGGCCCTGTTATCCCATTGATGCTTAAAATCCAATCCGCCAGTGTATGCCCGTCTGTGCAGAAAGCTTACATTTTCACTTAGAGCATCCCTATTTGTTGCAGTAAAAATACCTCCAATAAAAGAGTTGCGATCATTGAAATCCTTCTGAAGTCTTCCCACAAAATAATTGGTCAACGGCTCCACCACTTCTTCCCTACCATCAATACGTTGGTCAGTATTTGGGTCTATTTCTACAATTTCCGCTTTTTCTCTGGCAGTGACACTTTCTAATATTCCGATCGACCAACCGTTCTTGGTTTTTCCACTGAACTTTGCCGCCCCCCAAATGGTCGTATTCTCTGGTTGGTCCGCATACTCGTTAGTTCCAAGATTGGCAGAACCATTTGGATTTCTTCCTATTCTTCTTGAATAGAACAAGTTATCGAAACCGAAAGTATTCCCCGCCTGAGAGTTTGAAAAGTTGTAGTTAAAGATATTCGCGTTTTCTACAAAGAATGGTCGTTGTTCTCTAAAGAATATTTGAAAACCATCTAAGGCGATTGCTGAAGGATCGGCCTCTACTTGTCCAAAATCGGGATTGATGGTAAAATCTAGCGTAAGATCATTGGTTACGCCTACTTTGCCATCAATACCAACATTGACCATTTGATCCTTCCCATCTCTAAAAGGATTTCCTTCTTCCTTTTCGAAGGTCTCAGCAGATGATAGCACAAAAGGTTGGATCTCTAATTGTTTTTGTGGCTCCAGATCCACCAGTCCGTGGAGCTCTCCAAACTCACTTACCCATCCCGCTGCATCTTGGGGCACCCGTTGCCACACGGAGCGCTCTTCTTCTCTGAAAAAACGTCTTGTGGATTGAAGACCCCAGACTTGCTCTTCAGCCTTACCAAAGCGCAACTGGCTTAAAGGAATCTTCACCTCTGCGGTCCACCCTTCTTCATCGATGTTCGTTGCTGTATACCAAACCGGGTTCCAACTACCATCCCAATTATTACCGTTATTTGAAATGAATTCATCGCCTTTTACCCCGGCAGCGGTAATGGTAAAGGAAAAACCAGAGCGCTTGTCGTGATAACTATCGATGTTCATTTCTACCCAATCCCCTGCAAAACCATCTCTTCTAGAAAGACGCCGTTCGATCTTATCTGGTTCGGGATCATAACATCGGTAGGCGATATAAAGGTATTTCTTGTCATAAATGATCTTGAACTTGGTCTGCACACTTGGTTGGGTATTCTCATCTGGACGATTCTCTATATAGTCTCCTGTCCACTCAACATTATCCCAAGCAGTTTCATCTATGATGCCATCGATGATCGGAGCCTCTTGCCCATTCAATGCTTTTGTAGTGTAAATCCTTTTCGGAACTTCTAGTGATTTTGGGGCTACACTCTGCTGGGCCGATACCCAAGAAAATGACGTAAGCAAGAGCACAACAATGACGATTGATTGATGAAAGAATCTCATTTTTGGTTAGTTTGTTTACAAGCAAAGACATTTATAGAACACAACTGTTACAGCCAGTATTATTTTTTTAATAAAACCTTAACAGATCGACCCCATGCCAAGTTGTTGAAATACGGTTTTTTATATCCCGAAAATGAATTGCAAAAGGGGGTTTGTAAATAAAATTTAAAACCGTACATTTGCAGCCCAATTTTATTGGGATAGGAATGTTTAATATTTTAATTAATTGAGTGTGGACACATTAAGCTACAAGACAATTTCAGCCAACAAGGCCACTGTTAATAAAGAGTGGGTTTTGGTAGATGCTGAAGGACAGACGCTTGGGCGCTTAGCATCTAAGGTGGCAAAGCTACTTAGAGGCAAGTACAAGCCCAATTTCACACCGCATGTTGACTGTGGCGATAACGTTGTTATCATCAACGCAGAAAAGATCAACTTAACAGGAAATAAGTGGGAGGCGAAAGAATATGTTCGTCATACCGGGTATCCTGGCGGTCAGAGAATTTTAACTGCTAACGAACTGTTTGCAAAAGATCCTGCAAGGTTAGTAGAGAAGTCAGTAAAAGGTATGTTGCCTAAAAACAAATTGGGAGCGGACTTATTCCGTAACCTTAAAGTGTATGTTGGTGCAGAGCACAAACAGGAGGCGCAAAAACCTAAAGCTATTAACTTAAACGATCTTAAGTAAATGGAAATTATTCACAAGATTGGTCGCAGAAAGACCGCTGTTGCTCGTGTATATGTTTCAGAAGGATCTGGAAACATTACGGTAAACAAAAAAGACCTAGCTAATTATTTCACTACGGCTACTTTACAATACAAAGTAAAGCAACCATTGGCACTTACGGATAACGCAGAGAAGTTTGACGTTACAGTAAATGTATATGGCGGTGGAATTACAGGACAAGCCGAGGCTGTTCGTCTAGCTATCTCTAGAGCACTTTGCGAAGTGGACGCTGAACACAGACTTACGCTAAAGCCAGAAGGGCTACTTACGAGAGACCCTCGCATGGTAGAGCGTAAGAAATTTGGTCAGAAGAAAGCGCGTAAGAAATTCCAGTTCTCTAAACGTTAATACTGGGCACTTGCTGAAAAAGATTCAGCAATCGATTAAAAGTTCATTAAAATTGTTGTCGTTGTCCCATAAACCGGGAGTTAGTTTAGCATCTAAATGGGTAAGGCCGATTCCGATAGCTATCGGAATGCCACTTATTCATTGCTAATTCAACGGAACGTAAACTATTACAAAAATGGCAAAGAACATAGAAATAAAAGAATTGCTAGATGCAGGTGTACACTTTGGTCACCTCACTAGAAAATGGGATCCGAACATGGCGCCATACATTTACATGGAGCGCAATGGAATCCACATCATTAACCTATACAAAACAGCTGCAAAGATCGAAGAGGCCAATGAGGCGCTTAAGAAGATCGCAGCCTCTGGTAGAAAGATACTTTTCGTCGCTACCAAAAAACAAGCTAAAGACATCGTTGCTGACAAAGCAGGAAACGTAAACATGCCTTACATCACAGAAAGATGGCCAGGTGGTATGTTGACCAACTTTGTAACGATCCGTAAAGCCGTAAAGAAAATGGCTTCTATCGATCGTATGAAAAAAGATGGTACGTTCAACACGCTGTCTAAAAAAGAGCGTTTACAAGTAGATCGTCAAAGAGCGAAGCTAGAAAAGAACCTAGGTTCTATTGCTGACATGACACGTCTTCCTGGAGCATTGTTTGTAGTGGACATCAAGCGCGAGCACATCGCGGTAAAAGAAGCACAAAAATTAAACATTCCTATTTTTGCGATGGTTGATACCAACTCTGACCCACGTCAGGTTGATTATGTCATCCCATCCAACGACGATGCTTCAAAATCTATCGAGAATATCCTTACCCATGTGACCGATGCAGTCGCAGAAGGACTTTCTGAAAGAAAAGCGGAAAAAGAAGCTAAGAAAGCTGTAGAAGAAAAAGCAGAAGCCCCAGCGGCAGAAGCTCCGGCTACAGAAGAAAAGGCTCCTGAGACTGCAAAAGAAGCAACGACTAAAGAATAAATTGTAACAAATAACACTTTAGTGAAATTCAGAAGCCGGAGAGTTATAACTTTTCGGCTTTTGAAAAATAAACTACAAAATACAAAACACATGACAATGGTAAAGATAAGTGCCGCCGAAGTAAGTAAATTAAGAAAAGCTACGGGTGCTGGTATGATGGACTGCAAAAAAGCCCTAGTAGAGGCTGAAGGTGATTTCGATAAAGCCATCGAAGTACTTCGTAAAAAAGGTCAGAAAGTGGCAGCAAAACGCGCTGACAGAGAATCTTCTGAAGGTGTTGCGATTGCCCGTGTATCGGAAGATGCCACCAAGGCGATCGCCATGTCTCTTAACTGTGAGACCGATTTCGTTGCGAAAAATGACGATTTCGTTACCTTGGCAGAGCAACTGGCAGACCTTGCTTTAGATTTTGAAAACAAAGACGCCTTTTTGGCTGCGGATTTCAACGGAATGACCGTTGCAGAAAAGCTTACTGAGCAAACCGGAGTTATCGGCGAGAAGATCGAGATCGGTGGTTTCGAAAGATTAGAGGCCCCTTTTATCGGTTCTTATGTTCACGGAAAGAAGATCGCTGCTATCGTTGGTCTTTCTGCCAAAATAGACAAGGCCGCACAATTGGCCAAAGAATTGTCTATGCAGGTTGCATCGATGGGCGCAACATCACTCTCTTATAAAGGTTTCGACCCTGCATACGTAGCTGCCGAGACAGAGGCTAGAATCGCCGCTATCGAAAAGGACAACGAAGAACTTGCTCGCCTAGGTAAGACGTTGAAGAATGTACCCAAGTATATCTCTATGCAACAATTGACACCTGAGGTCTTAGCGCAAGCTGAAGAGGAAGCAAAGGCACAATTGAAAGCAGAAGGAAAACCAGAGCAGATCTGGGATAAGATCCTTCCTGGTAAAATGGAGCGTTTCATCTCTGACAATACAACACTAGACCAAGAACAATGTCTTTTGGACCAGAAATTTATCATGGACGAGAAAAAGACCGTTGAAGAATATGTGAAGTCCTTTGGGGACATCACTGTCGTTGACTTCAAAAAAGTTTCTTTGGTATAAAAATTTTTCTATTTCATTTCCATGAAGATGGAAATCTATGAAAAAGGTAAATCATACAAACCGCCTTTCCTATGGAATCGGCGGTTTTTTATGTCCCTATCGGATGGTATGGTATAATTCTGTTCTTTAAATACCATCAGAATTACAAAAACACAAATTCCCTTTTTATATATTTGCACAATCTTTCTAACAAAATTCATGCAATACAAAAGAATCTTACTTAAACTCAGTGGCGAAGCCCTAATGGGTGACCGCCAATATGGAATTGACCCGAAACGCCTTGCCGAATATGCAGAAGAAATAAAATCCGTCGTAGACAAAGGCGTGGAGGTTGCTATCGTTATAGGCGGGGGCAACATTTTTAGAGGAGTCGCAGGTGCCAGCAATGGTATGGATCGAGTTCAGGGAGATCATATGGGGATGCTCGCAACGGTGATCAATGGGCTTGCATTACAAAGCGCATTGGAAGATAACGGAGTACAAACGCGCTTACAATCTGCCATTAAGATCAACGAAGTTGCAGAACCTTTTATACGACGCAGGGCATTGCGACATCTTGAAAAAGGTCGCGTAGTGATCTTCGGGGGAGGTACTGGGAACCCATACTTCACCACAGATTCTGCCGCAGTTTTAAGAGCCATTGAGATCAATGCCGATGTCATCCTTAAAGGCACAAGAGTAGACGGCATCTATAACGACGATCCAGAGAAAAACAAAGAGGCCACTAAATTCGATCATATCTCTTTTGATGATGTTCTTAAACAAGGGTTAAAGGTAATGGACACCACAGCATTCACTTTAAGCCAAGAAAATGAACTCCCCATTATCGTTTTTGATATGAACAAAACCGGAAATCTATTGAAAGTAGTGTCTGGTGAACGAATCGGAACCAAAGTTAATTTGTAGCTAAGGTATTTGTGGCTTTATTTTTGTTGTCCTATTTTTGATTATAAATTTTTTCAAAAATGAATGAAGAAATAACCTTTATACTAGATACCGCTAAAGAAGCAATGTCGAATGCCATTCTTCATTTAGAAAAGGAATTTGTGAATATTCGGGCCGGAAAGGCGTCACCTGCCATGGTCGGTAGTGTCATGGTCGATTACTACGGTTCTCAGACACCGCTATCGCAAGTGGCCAATGTAAACACTCCAGATGCACGGACCATTAGCATTCAGCCGTGGGAAAAATCGATGCTTCAAGAAATCGAAAGAGCGATCATGATCGCCAATCTTGGCTTCAATCCAATGAACAATGGAGAAAGTGTGATCATCAATGTACCCCCGCTGACAGAAGAAAGGCGACGAGACTTATCAAAACAAGCCAAAGCAGAAGCGGAACATGCCAAAGTTAGTATTAGAAATGCACGCAAAGACGCCAATAATGAAATTAAAAAAGCAGATGTTTCTGAAGACCTTCAGAAGAATGCAGAGATCGACGTTCAAGAATTAACGGATAGTTATATCAATAAGGTCGATGATGTCTACGCTGTGAAAGAAAAAGAGATAATGACCGTTTAACGAGCAATGTTAAACTTCTTATAAACTAATGCGTTCAAGAGTAGGGACGCATTTTTTTATTGCAAAAAACTAGTATTTTCGCTTTCAAAGCATCGTTGATGAAGCATCTTAATATTTTTTTGGTTCTCTTTTTAACCACAGGTTTCACTTGGTGCCAGAAAAGCATCACGGGGCTTGTGACCGACGCCAATACCAATAAACCACTCCCCTTTGCGACTGTCATATCTTCAAACAATGTCGGCACAATTACCGATAGGGATGGCCAATTTGAGCTTAATGACCCGAACGACTTCTCAGAAATCACCATTTCTTATGTAGGATTTAAAAAAAGAACCGTTTCTGTAAACGATTCAAGCTTTCTCAATGTATCACTGATACCATTGGTAGAATCCTTACAAGAAGTAGTATTGGTTGGTGGAGAGAATCCCGCCTTACAGATCATTAGAAACACCATAAAAAACAGGAGGCAAAACGACATCGAACGTGCACTCGAGTCTTTCAGATTTAAAGCTTATAACAAACTGGTCGTTAGTGCCAACCCAGATTCCATCCAAGGAGATATCGATTCCATCTTCGTAAAAAAAGATGGGAAAATCGTTTTTAAAGAAGTCGATTCTACCAATTTCAACATTAAAAAGAATCTGAGTCGAAGCCACTTCTATATGACAGAAAAAGCCTCAGAATATCTTTTCACCAAACAAAAAGGAAAACGTGAGCATGTAATTGCTACGCGCATGGCAGGCTTCCAGGAACCCATTTACGAGTTTTTGGCCATTCAATTACAATCCTTTTCGTTTTACAAAGACAAATACACTCTTTTTGCAACAGATTATATCAATCCCATCGCCAACAATGCGCTAAATGAATATAGTTATAAGATCCTAGATACTGTGAATAAGAGAAGTCGCCCTGCCTATATGATCTACTACAAACCAAAAAAGACAGGCGAAACCGTCGGGATGCAGGGCGTGCTATACATCGACATGGAATCATATGCTTTGCAGAAAGCGATTGCACAATTAAAGGCCGTCATCGATATAAAAGCCGAACAGATTTTCGAATATTACCCAAAACAAGATATCTGGTTCCCAAAAAAGACCAGTATCAGTCTTACAAAGGGAGAAAATGAGGAGGGAATCAATCTTTTCGGGGGATCAGTTCAATTCAGCATCGGAAAAAGAGATTCGACCGTGGTCCACACCAACGAACAAGAAGCCACGGACCACATGTATCTTAGGTCGTTTACCAAAAACTTCGATGTTGAAATTAATAAGGAAGTCAAGATCAAAGGCTCTGGTCTGGCCGTAAGCTATGACGAAAACGCAGCTAAACAAGAAGAGGCCATTTGGCAAAGCTATCGAACAGACTCCATTACACGGCGCGGAAGAGAGACCTATCGAATACTAGATAGTGTAGTAGCTGAACAGAACGTTGAAAAGAACATTAGATTATTTCGAAAATTGGCGCAGGGTTATATCCCCACCAAATACTTTGACTTTGAATTGCGACATCTTTTTGGCTTCAATAATTACGAAGGTTACAAATTGGGAGTTGGCGGTGTTACGAACAGCAATGTCTCGAACAAGTTCCGCGTCAATGGATTCTTTAAATATGGATTTAGAGACAAAGCATCTAAATATGGCCTCGGTGCTGCCGTGCGATTTGACCGCTTTTCCAACACATGGCTTGGCGCCATGTATAGCGAGGATCTTCGCGAGACAGGTGACACTTACTACTCGACATTGGCAATAAGCCCTTTTTTGATCGATGCGAGAATATTAAATACGAGTCTCTTTCATAGGAATGAACGTGCTGAGGTCTATCTGACTCACAATATCAATCCTAAGATACAGACCAGATTAGAGGTTGCCACTACCAGCGTAATCCCTTTGTATGAATACAGTTATAACCTAAATGGAGAGCAAATTATAGAACACGATGTTACCACAGCGTCCTTTGGGTTTAACTGGAATCCTTTTAGCGAATATACACAAACCCCGAACGGTCTATTCCAGTCGAAAATAGCTTATCCACAGTTTACAGCGCAGTATACCAAAGGAATCGATGGACTTCTCGATGGCCAACTTGATTTTAGCAAGGTCGATCTTAAAGCGACGCACATCATAAAAGGTAAAAACCGCAATACGACCGAGTTTACCGCCTTAGCGGGAATTATTGTTGGAGATGCTCCCCTGCAACAATTATATCATAACAATCCAAACAATCCGATAGCCGATGCCATCATGAAACGATTCACCGCTGCTGGAAATGTCAGCTTTGAAACGATGTATTTTAACGAATTCTTCTCGGATAGATATGTTTCACTACAGATTAAGAAAAAATTCAACAAGGTACGTATAGCAAAATGGTTCAACCCAGGTATTTCCCTGATCACCCGATTTGCCATTGGCGATATTAGCAATATTGAGGATCACTCGGGACTTGATTTCAATTCAATAGAAAATGGTTATTTCGAGTCTGGTATAGAATTGAACAGTATTTTTCGAGATTTGAAGATCAATCCGTTATTTCAGGCTTTTGGACTTAGCCTATCTTACAGGTATGGCGCATATCACTTACCAAATTTTGATGATAATATTGCGCTGAAGTTCACCTTTAATTCCCCATTTGGTTTTTAAGGATATCTCCGAAAATAGTTATCCTAAATCCTTTATTTTCACCTCGATTGCATAACAGGTTTTTGCTACCTTTGCCTCAGCTAAAAAAATAGCATGATCAGTTGGATAAATACAAAATTTTGGGCCACTGTTGCCCGAATTATTCTTAGGAATAGAATTCTAATATTACTGCTTCTCGTAGCTGGAACCGTTTATATGGGGTTGCAATGGAAACATATGCGCCTAACGCACTCCGAAGCCAATCTACTTCCCGATGATCATGAGGTAAATGTCGAATACCAGCAGTTTTTAAATACATTTGGGGAAGAAGGAAATCTTATCGTGCTTGCCGTAAAGGATTCTTCACTCTTTACCCCTGAAAAATTCAATGCATGGAATCGTCTTAGCGAACAATTCAACGCCATGCCAGAAGTGGATCTGGTGGTCTCTTTGCAGAATCTTCAGAAGTTGATACGCAACGACCAAAAGAAGCAATTCGACCTCGAATCTTTAGTGAAATCCAATCCTGAAACCAAAGAAGAGGTAGAAAAGATAAGATACGAGCTGTTTCAAAAATTACCATTCTATGAGAATCTTCTCTTTAATAAGGAAACGGGAACCGTGAGAACAGCCGTTTATTTAGACAAAGAGATCGTCAATACCCCTGTTAGAAAAGATTTTGTCTTCGACGAATTTATTCCTCGCGTAAAAAGCTTTGAAGAAAAGTACGATGTTGACGTTCGTGTTTCGGGAATGCCTTATATACGAACACTCAACTCACAGAATATCGTAGATGAGATAGGCATTTTTATTCTTGCGGCATTGGGCATTACCTCGTTGATCTTTTTCTTTTTCTTCAGATCATTTAGGGCCACCTTTATATCGATGTTTGTGGTTACCATCGGTGTAATGTGGGCTTTCGGAACTTTGGGACTTTTCAAATATGAGATCACTGTGCTCACAGCACTCATTCCACCTTTGATCATCGTGATCGGGATCCCGAATTGTATTTTCCTCATCAACAAATATCAACAGGAGGTTAAAAAACATGGAAATCAGGCCTTGTCGCTTCAGCGTGTGATCTCCAAGATCGGAAATGCCACATTGATGACCAATGTGACCACCGCCTCCGGTTTTGCGACCTTCATCCTTACCAATAGCAAGATCTTGAAAGAATTTGGTGTTATCGCTTCGATCAATATCTTGGTGATCTTTCTTCTTTCATTGCTGATCATCCCTATTTTGTACAGCTTCATGTCGCTTCCTAAGACCAAACACCTCAAGCATTTGAATAAAAAATGGATCGGTGCCTTTGTCAATTGGATGGAACGCATGGTAAGACACCACCGCATTGCGATCTATAGTATCTCACTGTTATTGCTTATCGCGAGTATGATAGGTATGTATCGCATTCGAATCTCTGGAAGTCTTATCGAAGATATGCCCAAGAAAACGGAGTTCTTCAGTGATATTCGCTTTTTTGAAGAGGAATTTGACGGAGTGATGCCCTTGGAGATCATGATCGATACCAAACGGCCCAATGGTGTAATGAAATTGGCCACCATAAGAAGGATGAACGAATTGGAGGAGCTTATCGAGGAGACACCCGAACTTTCTAAGCCGATGTCTATAGTGAGTCTTGTAAAATATTCTAAACAGGCCTATTATAGGGGAAATCCGAAATTCTATCAAATTCCCAGTGCACAAGAAAACAATTTTGTGCTTTCGTATGCGAGGAAATCTTCGAGTGATGTAAATCTGCTCAAGAGTTTTGTCGATTCCACAGGTCAGATTGCTAGGATCACCACTTTTATGCGAGATGTGGGTACCGACAGAATGGATCGTATCGAAGAAGACCTGCTTACGAAGATCGAGAAAGTGTTCCCAGAAGACCGATACGAGGTTAGCATGACGGGGAAAGCTCGTGTTTTTTCAAAGGGAACTGAGTATTTGGTCAATAATCTGGTGTTATCGCTCTCTCTAGCCATTGTTTTGATTGCCTTATTTATGGCATATATGTTCCGCTCTTTCAAAATGATCATAGTATCCCTTATTCCTAACTTGTTGCCATTGCTGATCACAGCAGGTATGATGGGATTTATAGGAATTCCTATAAAACCATCAACGATCCTTGTGTTTAGCATTGCCTTTGGAATCTCGGTAGATGACACCATTCACTTTTTGGCGAAGTACCGTCAAGAATTGATCGCAAATAATTGGAAGATCAGAAAATCGGTCTATGCTGCTTTGAGGGAAACCGGGCTGAGTATGTTCTATACCTCTATCGTTCTCTTCTTTGGCTTTTCCGTTTTTATGATCTCCAGTTTTGGTGGTACCGTCGCACTAGGCGGATTGGTCTCGGCCACATTGCTCTTTGCAATGTTGGCAAACCTGCTCTTGCTCCCTTCGCTCCTGCTCTCTCTCGAACGAAATATTGCCAACAAAGAAGTGCTGAAAGAACCTGCCTTTAACATCATTCCAGAAGAGGATCAGGGCGAAGATCAACCAAAGTAGCATCCATAGTGTTGGATAATCAGGACTAGTGTATATGATTCCAAATCCTATGACCATAGCGCTGATAAATGCGCTTGGCCTGTTGAAAATACTTTGGTAGACCTATCATCTTGCGGGGATAGGCTTTCTGACCAACAAGGCAAGTTCGACTGCGATTCCATTTTGCTTCGCTCGTGCCATTGCAGCATCACTAAATCAAGAAAGCCTGTATAAAACAGGCTTTCCACGTAAGTTCCCCAACTTACCCCTAAACTTTAAATGCATGGTTGAAATGCATTTATCGATTAATAGCAGGATAAATTTAAGACAAACTTCCTTTTAAAACGCGGGCATTTTTCCCCACTTATCGCATCACTAAATATGGTTAGTCTATCCGAATTTTGAAAACAGAGCAACTTTACTTAGGCTTGTGATGTATCCCATGCCGATTTAAAGAAAGTTACTATTTATTGTAAGAAGTGTCATTTTGGAGGAGCGGAAGCTTGACCATGTATCATCACTGGAGACCAATGCCATAAAAAAAGAAATCCTGCTGGTTCGTAGCTACCAGCAGGGATTTCATAGTAAGTTCCCCCAAACCTACCTTTCATTTTAAGGGATCATACAACAGAAGCTATAAGTCCCAAAAAATGTATAACTCAAATTTACGTAACATCTTGTTACTAAAAAATCGCTTTTATGGTGATTTTTTATCTAACTACAAATAGTGATAAAATGTCTTTTTTCCTACAAAAATAAACTTTTAAAACAGAAAAAGCTATCTGCTTTTCTTTAAAAAAAGTATCTTTGACACCTTAATAAATGAGCGTTTTTACACATGAAAACATACAAAGTTGCAGAGCTTTTGTTATCAGAAGATTTCCACAAAGAGGTAAAGGTGAACGGATGGGTGAAATCTTTTAGGGCCAACAGATTTATCGCATTAAATGACGGCTCCACCATAAAAACCATTCAATGTGTAGTAGATTTTGAAAAGATGGATGCAGCGCTTTTGAATAAAGTGACTCTTGGGGCTGCTATTTCGGTAATTGGAAATATTGTTGAAAGTCAAGGCAGTGGGCAACGTGTGGAGATCCAGGTAAATCAAATTCACGTCTATGGAGAAGCAAATCCCGATGAGGTGTCGAAGACTGTGCTACAGCCAAAGCGACATTCTTTGGAATTTTTAAGGGAGCAAGCACACCTAAGGCCACGCACCAATACTTTTGGAGCAATAACAAGAGTGCGGTCCGCATTGGCCTTCGCTGTGCATGAGTATTTTCAAAAGAATGGATTTTATTATATAAACACCCCTATCATCACAGGAAGTGATGCAGAGGGTGCTGGAGAAATGTTTCGCGTAACAACCTTAGACCCTTCCAATCCTCCAAAGGATGAGCATGGTCAGATCGATTACAAGGAGGATTTTTTTGGAAAGGAAACAAACCTCACGGTTTCGGGCCAATTGGAGGCTGAAGTCTTCGCAATGTCATTAGGTCAGGTTTACACCTTTGGCCCTACCTTCAGAGCTGAAAACTCAAATACTTCTCGTCATTTAGCAGAATTTTGGATGATCGAACCCGAGGTCGCTTTCTGCGAGTTGGATGGAAATATGGACCTGGCAGAAGACTTTATCAAGTATGTGGTAAACTATGCACTTTCCAATTGTGAGGAAGACTTACACTTCCTAGAGGAACGCTTGTTGAATGAAGAGAAGTCGAAGCCGCAAACCGAACGCAGTGAAATAGCTTTGATGGAAAAACTACGCTTTGTGACAGAGAACAACTTCAAAAGAGTAAGCTATACAGAGGCCATCGAGATATTGAAGAACAGCAAACCCAATAAAAAGAAGAAATTCAAATACCTGATCGAGGCGTGGGGGGCAGATCTACAAAGTGAACATGAGCGTTATCTGGTAGAAAAACACTTTAAGTGCCCCGTGATCCTATTTGATTATCCTGCCAGCATCAAAGCTTTTTATATGCGTCTCAACGAAGACGGAAAAACCGTTCGCGCGATGGATATCCTATTCCCTGGCATTGGTGAGATCGTCGGTGGTTCGCAACGTGAAGAGCGTTTTGAGGTGCTGAGAGAAAAAATGGCCGCCTTAGATATTCCCGAAGAGGAATTATGGTGGTATCTGGATCTGCGCAAGTTTGGGACCGCCCCGCATAGTGGATTTGGTCTTGGTTTTGAACGCTTGGTTCAATTCGTGACAGGAATGGGCAATATCAGGGATGTCATTGCTTTCCCCAGAACACCTAAAAATGCTGAATTTTAATAATAGTAACCCTTTTTCGAAATAAAAGATAAAACCGACTACTATTGGACATAAGTAGTTGGTTTTTTTTAATTTTATTACAAGCTAATAAAGATCGATGCTAAAACAACAATTACAATTTAAACTTTCGCAAAAGCTTTCGCCGCAGCAAATTCAACTGATGAAGTTGATACAACTACCGACGCAAGCCTTTGAACAACGTTTAAAGCAAGAATTGGAAGAGAATCCTGCCTTAGAAAGTGGCAAAGAAAGCATCGATGAATACGACAATGATATCGATGGCGATGATCATTATGACGACTTCGGCACCGAGACCATCGATGCCCAGGATATCAATGTCGACGATTATTTAAGCGACGATGATATCCCAAATTATCGGCTTCAGAGCAATAACTATAGTGGAGATGACGAAGACAAGCAGGTTCCCTATGCCTCTGGCACCTCTTTTACACAACATCTGGCCACTCAGCTAAATACATTTCGCTTAAACGAGAATCAGCGTGATATCGCAGAATTCTTGGTGGGTAGCATCGATGAAAGTGGTTACATACGTCGGCAGATCTTGGATCTAATGGATGATCTTGCCTTTACACAGAACATTTATACCACCGAAGAAGAGATCGAGGAAGTACTAAAGGTGATACACCAGCTAGACCCAGCTGGTGTTGGGGCTAGAGACCTACGAGAATGCTTGCTGATACAATTGCGTAGAAAGGAGCTTACCTTTCCGATAAAGCTGGCCATAGAAATACTAGAAAAGTCCTTCGAGCAATTTACCAAAAAGCATTATAAAAAGCTTTTGCAGCGATTTGATATAGACGAAGAGGCCTTGCGAGATGCCATTATGGAGATCGAAAAACTGAATCCGAAACCGGGAGGAAGCTATGCTGGAAATACGAAAATCGTTGAACATGTCGTTCCAGATTTTACCATACGTATCGTGGATGGAAAACTAGAGCTCACCCTAAACGGAAGAAATGCTCCTGAGCTACATATCTCTGGGGAATACAACAATATGTTGAAAGGCTATAAAGAGTCTAAAGACAAAAGCAAATCCCAAAAGGAGGCAGTGCTGTTCATCAAACAGAAGCTGGATGCGGCCAAATGGTTCATAGATGCCATAAAGCAACGTCAGCAAACGCTTTTTGTGACCATGAACGCCATCATGCATTATCAAGAGGCATACTTTTTATCTGGCGATGAGCGAAAATTGCGTCCTATGATCCTGAAAGATATCGCGGATACCATAGGAATGGATGTATCTACCGTCTCTAGGGTGGCCAATAGCAAGTATGTAGACACACCCTACGGGACAAAACTCATCAAAGATTTCTTCTCTGAGGCCATGAAGAACGAGCAGGGTGAGGACGTTTCTACAAGAGAGATCAAGAAGATACTTGAAACGGTGATTCAAGAAGAAGATAAGAAGAAACCGCTCACGGACGATAAATTGGCCAAAATATTAAAGGAGAAGGGATATCCGATTGCCCGAAGAACTGTGGCCAAGTATAGGGAACAGTTAGATCTTCCTGTAGCACGTCTTAGAAAGCAAATATGAGTGTACTTCTAAGGTTTCTATCATACCTTTTTCACCCCATCTTTATCCCTCTAATGGGAACGGCCCTTTACTTCATTGTTAGTCCTAGAAATTTCACCCTCCCATTAATTAAGGGGGTTTTGTTACAGATCGTCATTTTGAGCATCTGTATTCCATTTGTGTTCTTTTTTCTTCTAAAGAACATGGGGCTTATAAGGTCTATCTTTTTAAGGGATGTACAAGAACGAAAAATACCCGTTCTTGCCAATATGATCTTAATGCTCATGATCATTTATCGCGTCATTCCAAGTGTATTCTCCCCTCCATTATTTTATTTTTTCGTCGGCATTATCATCACTATGTCGATAACGTATCTGTTCATCCTATTTCGATTTAAAGCAAGTATGCATATGATGGGTATCGGAGGATTGGTGGTGTTTTTGATTGGTCTAAGCCTTCACTATCAAATAAATATTTCATTGATGATCGCTTGTTTCGTTCTAGCTTCAGGCGCTGTGGCAACGTCCAGGCTCTACCTAAGAGCCCATACCAAAACTGAATTGGTCATCGGCTTGCTTATTGGAACCATACCACAACTAGCCACCTTCATATTTTGGCTATAGGATATAGAATATCAGCCCAAATTTCAAATCCCTCATGGTGATCTCGTTGCCCTGAATAGTACGTACATCATCCTCCAAAAGGCTATTAAGACCATAATATATATAAGCATTCCAAGTGCCATATCCTGCCGCTAGAGAGAGTCCATATTGAAAATCACGAAGGTTATCATTGGAAAAACGTTCCTTTCCTTCACTGCTTTCAAAAACATAATTATTGGCAAAGACATATCCCAACTTTACTCCCCCGTAGATACGCCAAAACTTGTACTCTGTAGGGGTAGAAGTGCGCCATCGAAACTCAATGGGCATTTCTAGGATGTGGGTCGTAAAGCGATTTTTATCGAATTCCAAGGTAGAAATTTGGGCATACCCAATTTGTCCGTTGTCCTCGAATGCTCTAAGATTGGTGAAATAAGTATTAAGATTGTATCCTAGCCCAATTCCCAAAGCCTTAGTATGCCTTCTATTGATGGCTATATCCTTGATATATCCAAGAAAGATACCATTGGATACATTATTCTGTGAGACCCCGACTGGGGCATCTAACAATAAGTTATAGGTGACGCCCAAATAAAATTGATCCTCCCGATACGTATACTCCACCTCTAAACTATCTTGTGCCATTCCAAGAAAGGTGATCAAGAAGATGAGTAGAGATTCCAAAAATCGTTTCATAGTCAAATTTGATACATTAAAGATAACGTAAATCCATATATGATATAAAGACAAAAGACGCCTGGCGGGCGTCTTTTTATGAAATAAAAATTAAACTCTCTCTTATTGTTGTGTCACCGCTTCGCGATCGACAGTAATATAATTGATCTTCAGAAGATTGGCATCTCTTAGCTCTTGCTTAATATCCGAGATAAGGCCCATATTGGTTTCCTTATCAACTTTAAAAGCTACAGTAACTCTCGACTTTTTCTCCTCAGCGATCTTATCATTGACCTCTAGAATTACGTAATCTTTAATTTCGCTAACATCAACGATCTTGTCACCGATCTGAATCTGTGAGGTTGTCACTTGACCAGAAGTCGGCTTCCCAGCATAGATATATACCACTGGATCCTTTTTATCGAGTTCGTGTACCTGATCCGCCCTTGGCATCGTTTGTGTCACCTTAATTGTATCATCTTTCATAACGGTTACGGTCATAAAGAAGAACAACAACATAAACACAATATCAGGCAACGAAGCCGTTGATACCGGTGGCAAGTCTCCACTCTTTTTTTTCTTAAATTTAGACATACCCTAAATTATTAGTTATTTTTCCTTGGTTCGGCCTCCGACAATTTCTGAGGATACATTTCTTGAATCCTCTCGATCTTTGGCTTAAGAATATCTTTCCTTTCTTGCGATGTTTTACCAGCTTGATACTCAGCATCCATAGCGGTGAACTTTGTATTAAAGATCCTCATGGCCTCTCTATCTCTCAGCTCATTATATGCTGCCACCAATTCATTGGTTACCGCGATATAGGTTTCATATTTGGTTTCCCTATCATTCTGAAGGGAGATAATCGCTTTGTTGGGGTGGTCAGAAGATTCTGGATCTCTGGCACCTTTACAATAGTCACATCTGTTCCCTTTCTCACCTTCACCTCCACCATTATCTAGGAATGCAACTGCGGCGGCTCTTAGGTCTTTGATATCCATCAATTCCTCTTCCACGAGTAGTCGTCCATCTTTATTTACGACCACGGTGAAGATATTCTTCTGTTTGATAATTACCTCTTCTGGCTCCTCCTCTTGCTTTGGCGGCAGCTTCCTATTAATACCAGAATTGGTCTCAATAGTCGTTGTAACCAAGAAGAAAATCAGCAGTAGAAAGGCAATGTCTGCCATCGATCCGGCATTTACTTCCGGTATCCCTCTTCTTGCCATAATTATTTGATTAATATTTTTCTAATCCCACCCCAAATAATAGAACCGATCGCTATGAGGGCGAAGATATAAAATACATACAATCCGGTACCTACATACTTCGATGTAGATTCTTCTACAATGATGGGTTGTTTTCTGTTTGCGAACTCTTGAATAAGGTCAGTGCTGACATCCGACAGCCCATATCCTAGTCCTACGATCACAATTAAACCTACCAATGAGATCAGTGTCTTTTTGATATTGCCTCCGCTTATGGCTGCCTTTAATCCGAAGAAGATGGCTGCGATGGCCGCCATAGCGATCATGATATATCCCAGCTGAAGCATAGGTCCGATCATGCTACTCTCTTCACCACCGTTTGCTATCATCAAAAAGAAAATGACACCAATAACCGATAATATAATTGCGATTATACCTACTATTTTACTTATTTTCATAATATCTTGAGATTGGTGTTATCTTATTTGTGACGTACTAAAAGGTCAACTAGCGAAATTGAGGCATCCTCCATTCCATTCACGATACTATCGATCTTTGCAATAATATAATTATAGAAAATTTGAAGGATGATCGCTACGATAAGACCAAAAACTGTAGTCAATAGTGCTACCTGAATATCACCTGCGATAAGAGACGCATCCAATCCACCCGCGGCACTGATCTTTTTAAATGCCAAGATCATACCGATTACCGTTCCCATGAACCCAAGCATCGGAGCGATCGCGATAAACAATGAGATCCATGAGACGTTCTTTTCTAATTGTCCCATTTGAACACCTCCGTATGCGATCACTGCTTTTTCCGCATTCTCAACACCTTCATCTGCTCTGTCCAATCCTTGATAGAAAATAGATGCTACTGGTCCTTTTGTGTTTCTACAAACCTCTTTAGCAGCTTCAACGCCGCCAGAAGAAAGTGCATCTTCTACATTTGCCAATAATTTTGCATTGTTGGTCGTCGCTAGATTTAAGTAGATGATTCTTTCTATACAGAAAGCAAGGCCTAAGATCAAACACAGTAGAACGATTCCCATAAAACCAGGGCTACCAGCGATAAAATATTCTTTCAGAACTTGATGAAAAGGTTTAGACGCCTCTGCGGTTGCTTCCGCATTCTGACCAAAAACCGATACTGTATTGAATAACATGAAACCAGCCAATGTTAGTGTAGAGAATAATTTTTTCATTTCTATGAAATTAATTTTGTTAGTTAATTGGGTTAAAGATATAAAAAAAATGTTATTAAATTAACGTTCATTGTAGCAGAGAATAAGGGATTTCATGCTTTATTCTCTTAAATGCCACTTTTAAAAATGTGCCTAGATATTTTTAGAAACATCTGCAAATCGATCAGCTTTCGTCAAACCAATGAGTTTATGATCCGTGTTCGATTCTTTTTTCTATGATCTAGTTGCTATCGATGGCAGAGAGGAAGGGATCAACCTCGTTCATCCCCAATTCTCTACTGTTGAAAATACTATTATCAATTTCTTTATGAAATTTTCATATTCAAAATAAAACTTCGCTTTAAAAAGTAATTGCCTTAACGCAGACTTTTATTTTGAATATGAACCCTGCCTGGTTTTATAATAGTGCTTATTGCAGAGAGGAAGGGATTCGAACCCTCGATACGCTTTTGGCGTATACACACTTTCCAGGCGTGCGCCTTCGACCACTCGGCCACCTCTCTAATTTGTAAATTAAACAGAGGGCAAATAACAAAAAAAACTTCATATGCTAAAATACCCAGCGTTAATTTTGAGACATTTCACCTCTCAATGGAGTTTCATAAATGGTTTTGAATACTTTAGCTCCGACCTCTGCGCCCATCAAATACATCAATTTGGCCAGGGCCGCTTCCGTGGTGATGTCCTTTCCACTGATCACCCCCAACCTCTTTAGGGATTCGCTCGTTTCATACTGTCCCATATTCACACTACCACCAGAACATTGAGTTACATTTATGATGATCTTACCCTGCAAATTTGCTTCTTTTATCAATTGCAAAAACCATTCTTGAGTGGGTGCGTTCCCAGCTCCGAAAGTTTCCAAAACAAAAGCTTTTACATGATCGGCGAGCATAATGCATCGCATCGTAGACTCATTGATCCCGGGGAACAGTTTTATTAAGGAGATGTTGTCCTCGAGTTGATAATGCACTTGGAGCTTTTTCCTGCGATTGGGCTGCAGCAAGTATTCATCGTACACTTTTAAATGCACCCCCGATTCTGCCAAAGGCGGATAATTCAAAGAAGCAAATGCTTCAAAATGTTCGGCATTGATCTTCGTCGTGCGATTACCGCGGTACAATTTATATTCAAAATATAGGCACACCTCACAGATCTTTGGTCTTCCGCGTTCTTGCAATCCAGCGATCTGAATAGAGGTTATAAGATTCTCCTTCGCGTCGGTACGAAGATCACCGATGGGCAACTGCGAACCTGTGAGAATGACTGGTTTTGCGAGATTTTCCAGCATGAAACTAAGCGCCGATGCAGTGTAGCTCATCGTATCGCTCCCATGCAGAACTACAAACCCGTCGAAATGATCATAATGCGCCTCTATGATGCCAGCGATCTTTACCCAATAGGAAGTATTCATGTTGGAAGAGTCGATGGGTCGCTCAAATGAGATGGTCTCGATCTCGCAATCCAATTGAGACAATTCTGGAATACGCTCTAGCAGCTGATCAAAATCGAAAGCTTTCAGGGCACCCGTTTCATAATCCTTGATCATACCAATGGTACCTCCTGTATAGATGAGCAATATCTTTGGGCTCTTTTTCGTCACGTCAACTGTTCTTTATTGATCACTGGATTGGCATACATGGCGAGATAGTTGTTCATGGCAACCTCGTTTGCCCTATCTACTCGGCGCTCTATACGACGCTCGAATTGCTTCTTCTCCTTTTCGGTGTAAAACTGAGCATACTTATCGCCTCCATGCATCAGATCATAGGCGATGTATTTAGAAGGCCATAATTTATAACTCTCAATGATCCTGTCATCGATCAAACTTGCCAAAGCTTGCAACTGTTTGTTGGGCTTTTGCTCATTCCTGGATATCTCATCGAGCTCCTTCTCGAGGATGTCGCCTATTTCTATATGAATCCGTTTTTTCTTGCCAAGGGCTCCTTTCATTATGGCATTAAAATCTTCATTTCCGGTCTTTACATATTCTTCATCGTGATGCTTTGCCACAAGTTCGGGTACTTTTAAAATATCGGTCGGGTCGTATTCGTAAGAGATAGCCACCGGAACCACTTTCATCTTTTTAAAGTAATCCATGATATTCGCCTCATCACTTGCCATCGCTAACATTTTTAACACGCCTTGCTGTGTCTTATCGTCACCGTCTTTGGCACGGCCCTCGCGTTGCGCGATCCATACCGAGCGATGCTCTTTGAAAAGCATCTCATAAATGTAATCCGATACGAGCTGGGAGCTTTTCAATAATTCTCTTGGAGGCAGATCACGCTGTATCAAGAAATTTCTATTTAAACGGGACAGTGCCATAAGAAAAGGGCGTCCTACCAAATTATCCCCAATGGCAGAGGCTGTCATCACCAAACCATGCTCCAACAATGCAACATTCAATAGTGAAGTGTCGAGCACAATATCCCTATGATTGGAAATGAAAAGATAGGATGTTTCAGGTTGAAGCTTATCAAAACCGCTGGTGGTAAAGCCCTCGGTGGTATTTTCCAAGAGACGCTTCAAGGCAACATAGATGACATTTTGTTGAAATTCCTTTATGGAATGACATTGGTCCAAAATCCCATCGATCTCATTATCTGGTAAATTTGGGAAAGCAAATCCGAGCAGCACTTTTACTAGTGGATGTCGCTTGAATTCTTGGAGGGCTTCATGTACCTCGTGATCGTGATACGGCCGAATGTCGTCAAATCTGGTCAAAAATTGGTCGGTTAGATATTATGCTTCACAAATGAACAAAATTTAACAGACTTAATTTTAAAATTGACGTTAAATACCAAAAACTTCCTTCGAATTTTCTGTAGTGATGTGTGCTATTTCGTCTGGGGTCCTCTTGTAAATATCTGCCAGCTTATCCAACACTAGGGTCACATAGCTGCTCTCATTGCGTTTGCCGCGGTACGGCGTGGGAGATAGATAGGGCGCGTCGGTCTCGAGTACAATATGTTTCAGGTCGATCTCTTCGAGAAATTGGTCGATCTTCCCATTTTTAAAGGTGACCACCCCTCCGATTCCCAATTTCATGTTGAAGGAGATCGCTCTTTCCGCTTGCTCCAAGGTGCCTGTGAAACAGTGAAAGATGCCAAAAAGTTTATCATCCTTTTCTTCTTCCAGGACCTCGAAGATCTCATCAAAAGCTTCCCGACAATGGATCACTATCGGCAATTCATATTTTTTCGCAAGGTGAATCTGTCTTCTGAAGGCATCTTGCTGCATTCCCAGCGTGCTTTTATCCCAATAAAGATCGATTCCTATTTCACCGACCGCATAGAACTTGCGGTGTGCCAACTGTGCTTGGACATGCGCCAACTCCTCCTCATAGTTCTCCTTAACATGTGTTGGATGCAGTCCCATCATTAGAAAAATATTCTTGGGATACTCTTTTTCAAGCTGAATCATGGCATCGGTATAGGTCGAATCGATGGCGGGAATAAAAAACCGCTTGACTCCGGCATCCATAGCCCTCGCTATCATTTCCTTCCTATCTTCGTCGAAGGCCTCACTGTATAGATGTGTGTGGGTGTCTGTAATGATCATCCGGCAAAAATAGGAAAAAAGCCATCACTCCTAAACCCTCAGCGCAATAGCGATCAGAAGCTATAATTTTCTCAACAGTTTTCGTGCCTGTCGATACATGCCTGCCTCTTTAGGAATCGTTTTTAGAATTTCTTCGCAACCCTTGTAATCAAGATTTTTAAGTTTTCCAAGGGCTTGGTACCAGCGGGCTTCGTACTTGTAAGCAGAATTTCCTTTGGAAAGTGTCTCAAACACCGCATCGGCCTCTTTAAATTTATTTACTTCTAAAAGAGAACGCCCAAGATAAAATTGTACCTCAGCATTGTCTGCCCCCGTCTTCAACACTTCCTTAAACAAGGCCTCGGCCTCTTGAAAGTTTTTACTGTTGTATGCATTTTGCGCCTTTAACAGAAGCTCCTCCCCCTCGCCTCGCTCGACCAAACTAACGGTCTCATATATCGCGTAGTCTTGATATGCAGGTGTGCCAGAGAAACTAAAGACATACACGCCAATCAAGATCACAATGCTCGCTGCAGCTGCATACTGCCATGGTCTGAATCGGATGACCTTCGTTTCCCTTTTTTCTTCCTTTTTATTGAAGTGCTCATTGGAAATAGCTTCTAGATTAGTGGTAAATGCCTTTTTTTCTTCCGAGAACTCGCTCTCCAAAAATTTTGAGATATTCTTATAGGCTTCTAACTCATTTGCTAGTTCGGAATCTGCAGAAAGTTGCGCCTCAAAGTCGACGGCAGCCTCTTTTGAAAGGTCCCCAGCGAGGTAATCTTCAAATAGTAGGTATTTTTCTTCTTGAGTCATGAGGTCTGTTTTAATCGTTGATACTCTTTAGACGATACCACCAGTTCGGTAAGTTTACCTGTGCACAGTGATTTCTTCTTACGTGCGTAGGCATAACTTACTCCCAGCTGTTTCGCAACTTCCTCCATAGACCTAACTTTGAAACTCGTGCTTAGCAACTCTTTACACTTGTCTCCTAACTTTTGAAACATCAATGCAAAGAGCTTTCGTTTTTCAGCTTCTATAGACGTTTGCGCTGCCAGTTCGGTCGCATCGTCATACTTAGATGTGACCTCCTCGTTAATTGTTACCTCTTTTTTTGAAGTTTTTTTAAGTTCATTCAACCATCGACGCTTGCACAACAAAAAGAAATAGGCATCAAAAGGACAGGTGAGCTGCAGATCTTTATGCTTTGCCTGATCGTAGATGGTGATCAATACCTCTTGTACCACATCTTTGGCCTGCATCTCATCACCGTTGTTGTTCTTTATATAGTTGATCACCTTTGGAACGAAGTTCTTGTAGATCTCTTTGATAACAAAAGAATCATTGGTCTTTAAACCTTCGATATATCGTTGGTCTTGGTGGGATTGGTTGGTCATTAACCTTAAGGTTTTCAACGAATTTAGAATTTTTTTCAGAAAAAGGGGTAACAAAGTTTCTTAGGATTTGATGTAAGGGTGTAAAACAAGAAAATCATTCAACATTTAAATTTTAGAAAACATGAAAACTTTAAAAAACATTTTTGGACTTTTATTGACCTCTGCACTAACATTAAGCAGCTGTTCAACTTCAGATGACGCAGACCCAATGATATTCGACACGCCAACGGCGGAAGAATTCTCTGATCTAAGAGAGCAGGCATTGGATGCACTTCGACAAGACTTTCAATTTGACACAAACGACGGATCTACAACTTTTACTTCAGCAAATGGAGTGGACATCACGATCAACGCTGCTTGTCTTTCCTTAAATGGAAACGCTGTAACAGGAACCGTAGATATCGAGTATGTAGAGCTTTTTGATAAGGCCAACATGCTAGCTACCAACAAACCCACTATGGGCGTACTACCTAGTGGTGACAAAGCGATGCTGATCTCGGGAGGAGAATTCTTTATCGAAGCTACCCAAGCTGGACAAGAAATAGATCTTACATGTAATGTACAATTGGTTATCCCAACTGCTCTTACTGGTGGCCCAGACAACGAAATGACATTATGGACCGGTATCATCGATGAAGATGGCGACCTGGCTTGGGAAGAAGCTAGAGACGCAACAGGCCAAGGTGGAGTATTTGCAGAAGGCGGGGAATATTATGCATTTCTTAATGAGTTCGGATGGTCTAATGTAGATCGATTCTACAATGATCCTAGACCAAAGACCACATTGCTGGTAGATGCACCAGACGGTTACGACTATGAGAATAGCGCGGTATATCTTTCATATGATGGTGAAGAAACTGGCCTGGCCAATTTGGATACTTATGTGAGCGGAATGTTCAGCGAACACTACGGACAGATTCCTGTTGGATTGGAATGCCATGTGATCTTCGTCACCGAAGAAGACGGAAACTGGAGATATGCTATAAAAAGTGTGACCATTGCAGCTAATGATGTGATTACTATAGACCTTAACGAAACTATAGTTGGTACCCAAGCACAATTGACCACTGCTATCAATGGATTACCTTGATCTTTTCATAATTAATTTGGTTAGAGTGGCGAAACTTCGGTTTCGCTGCTTTTGTTATCTTAGTATTCACCTAACTAAAACTTTAATGATGAACAAACTAGCATCCCTTTTGTGTATTGCTTTGTTCCCCACCCTTTCTTTTGCACAACAACCTTCTGTGAATGATACCATTACGAGAACTGCGGTCATAGGATTTGATATAAATGGCAACGAAGTATATTACAATCCCGAGACTCCGCCTTTGAATCAAATCGCAGGAGCACCGAAGGCGTTTTATACCTATTTCTGGGAATTCGGCGATGGTAATTACAGCTTCGATAAAAATCCCAAACATGTTTATAAGAAAAAAGGATCGTTCGAGACTAGACTTTGGACGACCAACAACTATGACAATGGCAAACCCCCTGTTGCCAAACCCAAAAAGATAGTGGTCACCAATGTGGACAAAGACTACAATGATATCGTCCAATTGGACGAACACTTTGGCTTTAGGCTACAACGAAATAGAGAACCACTTCCCGAACAAGAAATGGTGGTGGTGGTCAGTTACAAGAACGAGAAGGACTACACCACCAATGGGCGTATCTATCTGTTTTATAATGAGCGACAATTTAAGAATGACAATTTTGAATTGATCGACACTCGTACCTACCATGGCGAGAGAAAGATCGAAGAAGAAATTATCGCTTCCTCATTGGAGAAAGATGATGGTCATAGTATGCTCGCATCTTTGGAAAACAATATCGCGAAATATCAAATTCAACTGCAAGATACCACGCTGCGAAACAACTTGCCACTAACCCTTGAAGAATCCAAGACCAAATACAAAAAATGGAACATCTTGGAGTTTGACGATATGGAACCTGGGGAAGAGCGTAATATCTTTCATACCATCAAGACCACTCCGGAAATGATCAAGGACACCAGTGCCATTGTCACCCTTCGAGGCGTATATGTCCCCGACAGGAACTATGATGACCATAAAGTGAAGGAAATGGAAATGGAAATCGTTACCTCGCACGATCCCAACAAGATGTCCACAAAAGATGTGTTGCTTAACTACCGATTTGTTCGTTTTAAACGTGTGAACTACAAGATCCGCTTTCAGAACAATGGAGAAGGTCCGGCCAGAACCATTAGGCTCGAAACGGACATCCCTGATATGTTCGACAAAACTACCTTAGCGGTTGAGGACATGTATCCCAAATGTGAGATATGCCCAGAGGAGGAAGTCAATTATAGCTGTCTGGACACGATGTTCACTGATAAACAAGCCATTTTCACGTTTAAGAACATATACCTCCCTGGAAGTAATCAAAAGAACGTAAAGGAATATGATTCTACACAGGGTTTTGTAAAATATAGCATCAAATTTGGGAAGGATTTCCATAAGATAAAGACACGGAGTCGAACAGCCATCATTTTTGACAAGAACGAACCGATACTCACCAATTACTCCACCACTCGATTCTTGCCTGGAATTTCCATTGGTGCTAAAACGGGGTTCAATCTCTTTCCAGAGGTGGACAATTCTCGAAGTTACTTCGTTGGCGCCACCATTTCACCCTATAAATCATATCGTGGATACCTACAGGCCGAATTGATGCTGGGTAATCACACTTATGATACCAGAACCACGGTTCAGGAAGATGTTATAGGCCCTATCGACACTCCCATTGGTATCTTGGATCGTGTCTTACGAAGAAGAACGTCCAATGCAGAAGTAGAGAAATTCAATGTCGATATCGTACCTGTTAGCTATCGATACAATCTTAACAAATTCATTGGTGTTGGAGGCGGACCCCAAGTTTCGCTAGATGTCTCCAATAAAAGGACCCTGACTTTTAGCGAGGAATATTTCCTTTTTATCAACAATCAGCAAGGCGACCCTATTCCAGAATTATTTGACGAAGGAACTTCCGAAATCTCAGATTCCTTTAGCGACATCAGGCTTGGCATATTCGCAGATATTACCCTTGGTACTGCCCGCATTGGGCCAAGTGCGGGGATTCGATATGTACAAAATTTCGATTTCCCAAACCGACAATGGCAATTTTATGCTATCTGGAAATTTTAAAATAGCGCTTCCTGCAAGGTTTATGAAACCTTATAGGAATAGTCTCCCCGCTTCATTAATAAACAAATAGATATGTTTCTTTATTAAAATATTCAAGGTTAACAAAATCATTATCTTCATAGCATGAGACTACTTCTTCTTGTGATATTTCTTTTCCTGCATAGTACAGTTCTTTCACAAATCGAAGAAATGAACATAGCAAAGCAGGAAGATGACCTGGCCAAGTATCTCTACGCTGTTCTGGATGAGTTTCAACAACACCCTTCGCTGGAAGGCATTGATTTTCTGATTCGCGCAGAACAGAGCCTGTGGCGAAAACCAAAAAATAAAAATGAACTGTTGGCAATGGTGTTCCTATGGTGCAATAAGGGCTATTACCAACGACAATTTGGTCAAAGCTTGAAAGCGATATCCTCCTATGAAAAAGCATCGCAATTGTACGATAAAGAACGTTTAGAAGGATATGACATTATCGAGTTCTGCAAGAAGCCATTGGGTAATCTCTATACCCAGATAGGAGATTACGGACAAGCAGAGAGCACCATCAAACAGTATTTGCTGCAAGCGGAAAAAGAAAGGAATATTCCGCACATCATTTCAGGAACCAACAACCTTGCTATCGTTTATCAAAGTCGCGGTCAGTTTTCTCTGGCCATCGACCTTTTGAATGCTGTGATCGATCGATACCCCAAAAAAGCGGGTGCAAACGGAGATCTGTTCAACAATTTAGCCGTCAATTATATCGCTATCAATGAATACGGGAAGGCCGTATCGAATGCTACAAAAGCAGTAGAGATCTACAAAGAGTTCGATTCCACCACTACAAAACTAGTCAACGCCTATAAAAACTTGTCGCTGGCCAGTGTGCATCAGGGCCGTATGAATAAAGCCGCGGTTTATTTTAATGCGGCTGCCGATATCGCACTTAATAGCCTGGAAATTGCGCCTCGAGAGCTTGCCAAGATTCGGCTAGAGGAAGCGACCATTCTAATGGCACAAAACCGTCTTGAAGAAGCGAAACAACGTCTTCATAGCGCTTTGAAGATTTTGATTCCAAAAATAGAAGAAACATTTCCCGACCCGTCTTTGCTGTATCCAGAAACGACCCTAGTGGATATTCTGGACTTTTACGCCCAACTCTTTCGGAATGAGCAAGAATACGAGAAGGCACTCCAAGCCTATGACCTTAGCTTCGTCGTAGAAGACCTTCTTCGCGAACAACATGGCTATGAAGCTTCGAAATTCATTCAGCAGATAAACAATAGGAATCGAAGTGAGCGATGTATTGCCATCTTGTTTGAATTTCTTAATGAACAAATAGGTTGGGAAGATCGCGCACTACACTATGCCGAAAAGTCGAAGAGTATCCTATTGCGGGAACAACTATTACGGGATCATACGATAGCGCAACTACGGGATGAGAAGTTGGTTCAAGAAAACATCCTTCTGAGCCAACGACTGGCCAACGTGAATAATGCGCTTATACTAGAACAATTGAAAGGGGATATGGCAAATCTATCGCGGATTCAAGAGCTCCTTCAATCCAAAAATGAGGTTGCGCTTCGCATAAAGGAATTCAATGAAACGCTTCGGTCAGAATTCCCTTCGATGAAGGATCAATTCGATATAAGCCAACTAAAGACCAAAATCAAGGAGGACGACCTGATCTTTATCGAGTACTTCTTTGGAAGAGATGCTATTTATCAATTTGTTGTTGACGAGCGAATGACCCGCATTCAAAAAATTGAACGAACGGCTGAGCTTGAACATAACTTACAACAATTCATTCGGTATTTTGACAAGGCCTCGAATATCACCAATGATATTGTAGGTTTTAAGAATGCATCCTTCAGTATTTACAAGCAATTGCTCGTCAATAGCTTTACTAATAAGCATAAACTAATAATTATACCCGACGGTATACTTAGTTTTATTCCTTTTGAAGTGTTGCTGACCCAAGTTACCGATGAGCTTCAATTTGAAGCGCTGCCTTACATCCTAAAAGAGCACCAAATTATCTACAACTATTCTGCAAACTTCTATCTAGATGAAGCCAAGGGACGCGTAAATAAAGATGAAGTACTGGGCGTCTTTCCTGTATTCGAAAATACCAATCAGCCACTTATGCATTCATTGAATGAAGCAAAAATGATCGCCAATGAAATGCATGGACGCTTTCTAAGACGAGAAGAAGCCTCGAAGCAACACTTTGAACGCCTTGCGAGATCCTTTGATATTTTGCATCTCTCCACCCATGCCAACGCCGGTAGCAACAGCATCCCAGCTTCGATACAGTTCTTTGACCAAACTTTGCTTTTACCCGAGCTACAGGCAATTGAGATGAACCCAAAACTTGTTGTTCTGAGTGCCTGTGAAACAGGCATAGGCAAATTGGAAAAAGGCGAGGGACCGATGAGCATTGCCCGAGGATTTAAAGCCAGCGGTGCTGAGAATTTACTGTTCTCCCTATGGAAGGTGAACGATATGACCACTGCGCAATGGATGGGCAAATTCTACCGTTCGTATGCAAGGAGTCACTCCGCGAACAGCTCTGCACATCAGAGTAAACTGGCCTATCTATCGGATGAGACGATTTCAAATGCCAAGAAGTCTCCCTATTACTGGGGCAGTTTCGTTTTCTACGGACAGATCGAACCACAAAACAACAAACTTATTTGGGTGATATCATTAGGTATAATTTTAATTATGGTAATTTTATGGCTGATCAGCAATAAAAATGGCTTCGCTTCGAAAGTTTTTAAAAGATAAACGATACATCCGAATTCCTCTAAAAAGAATCAATACCAATCATTATGAGATGATTGCCGAGATCAATGATATTAAAGGACGATTTATATTGGATACGGGTGCATCAGGCACCTGCGTAGGAATTGGGGCCGCAAAGAAATTTGGTCTTCATTTAAACGCCAAAGATAGCACTATTAAAGCTGCTGGGGCGGGAGGTGTTGGTCTCGAAACGATGATCGCCAAAGGAAACAGCATTCATATCGGCACTTGGAAGCGTAAAAGGTTCGATATCATTCTGTTTGATATGATACATGTAAATACGGCATTGGTGGAGCACAATGCCACACCTGTTGACGGTATCATCGGAGCCGATATTTTGAGGAAGGCAAAGGCCGTCATCGATTATGACAAGAGTTGTCTTTATTTAAAAAGGTGATGACCGATCTGTTTCAAAATATATCTTTCTGCAAAAGCTATGATAGACTATTTAAGTATTCATCCTAATCCTAAAGGTTATTTTTATTCGTATCACTATTAACCAACTTTCTTTAACCGAATCATCATGAAACCATTCTACAGTAGCATCTTCTTATCATTTTTGATGTTCACCCTTTTCTCTTCAGTTAGCGTTGCGCAAAACGGATCATCTTTATGGAAAAAATCTAGCTATGAGATGGCCACGAAAGGGAACTTATCGCTTAGGAAAACCCTGCCCAATAAAGCCATCTACTACGAATTAGATGTCGTTAGATTAAAACAAATACTGCAAAGAGCGCCCAAGCGATCCTATAAAACAGTACTTTCTGGTATTTTGGTTGACTTTCCAAATGTAGCAGGATCGTTAGAAAAATATGAGGTGATGGAGGCTTCGATCATGGAAACTGCCCTCCAAGAAAAGCATCCAGAAATACGGTCCTACGTAGGTCAAAGCATTACAGACCGGTCAACATTAATTCGATTCAGTTTAACTCCTCAGGGTTTACATTTAATGAAACTATTACCTGGAACCAGCGCGGAGTACATCGACCCCTATTCAAAATCAGCAACTACGAATCACTATATCGTCTATGCAAAAAAGGATCTTCCTCAGTTTGATGAAGAATTCATATGCCATGTGATAGACCCGATCATTGCTTCAGAAAAAAGCGCGGCCAATAAAATGCAACGCAATGCAGACGATGGTCGGCTCCGCGATTTCAGACTCGCCATTGCCAGTACTATTGAATACTCTGCCTTTCATGTGAATGCTGCAAACCTACAGAGTGGTACGCTGGCACAGAAGAAAGCAGCCGTGTTGGCTGCCATGAACGTAACCATGACGAGAGTAAATGGTATCTATGAAAGAGATCTGTCGATCACGATGAGTATTATCGCCAATAATGAGGATATTATCTTTATCGACTCTGATAATTTTAATAACAACGATGCCAACGTTCTTATTGGTCAGAGTCAAACAGTGATAGATAATATAATAGGAAATGCCAATTACGATATTGGTCATACGTTCAGCACGGGAGGTGGCGGCTTAGCTACGCTAAATTCTCCTTGTGTTGCTGGCTCAAAGGCAAGAGGTATCACTGGACTCTCATTTCCTGTTGGCGACGTTTTCGATGTTGATTTTGTAGCACATGAAATGGGGCATCAATATGGCGCTCCTCACACCTTTAATGGAAACGAAGCCAATTGTGCTGGCGGCAATAGAACGGCTTCTAATGCTTATGAACCGGGCAGTGGTACTACGATCATGGCCTATGCAGGTATATGTGGCTCGCAGAATGTGCAGTCTAACAGTGATGCCTATTTTCATCAGAAAAGTCTTCAGGTCATTTGGGACAATGTCTCTACTGGCAATAGTACTTGTGGCGATCAGACGGTTACTGGAAATATCGCACCAACCTCCGAGGCAGGTCCCTCTTTTACGATCCCTGCGTTGACCCCTTACAAATTAACCGGGTCCTCAACAGATATGGATGGCACCGGATCACATACCTACACTTGGGAGCAATATGATCTGGGGCCTTCGGGCGTACCCACTGAGACGACTTCGGCCGGACCTTTGGTACGTACGTTTGAAGGCACTTCAGACCCTGTAAGATACATCCCGAGACTACCAGACATTATCTCGAACGGAGGTATTTCAACAACATGGGAAAAACTAGCAGCTGTCTCCAGAGATCTCAACTTTAGACTAACAGTTAGAGATAATGATCCTCGTGGAGGACAAACTGCCGTCGACCAGATGACGGTCACTGTCGATGAAAATTCAGGACCCTTTGCGGTCACTTCCCAAACATCGAACGTCGTATACGATGGCGATTCGGTCCAAACGATCACTTGGGATGTTGCAGGCACCAACGCCGGGGTGGTCAATGCAACTGGCGTGAATATCTTAATGTCCGATGACGGTGGAAATACGTTTCCGTACATACTAGCCTCTGATGTATCTAACGATGGGTCTCATGATGTGGTGATACCCAACATCAACACCACCGAAGCAAGAATTTGGGTGGAAGGCGCCGGAAACATTTTCTTTGCCGTAAACAACAGTGATTTTACGATCAATCAGGTTGCAGCTTTCGAACTGATCTTTTCCAATACCGAGGATATTATCTGTCAACCACAGGATGCAACATATACCTTTACCTATAACACAGTGAATGGCTTTAGCGACACCACCGTTTTTTCTGCCACAGGTATCCCAACGGGTGCAAATGTGAGTTTCAGCCCTCCCTCGGCTTCTTTGAATAATACCACAGTGACAATGACCGTAAGCAATACGGCGGCAGCCGCTTCAGGATCATATCCAATAACGGTACAAGCACAAGCACCCTCGCTAACAAAAACACAAGAATTGAGTCTTGCTGTTCTCAATTCTAATTTTGACATCTTAAACCTCAGCTCGCCAGCTGATGGGGCCATAGATATAGAGACAAGCGCTACTCTTTTATGGGATATGGACCCTCTAGCTACGGGATATGATATAGAAATCGCTACAGACAATAGCTTCAGCACTATTGTAGAAAGTAATTCTACCGTTGGCACCAACTATACGGCATCTTCATTATTAACCGACACACAGTACTTCTGGCGCGTAAGAGCCACCAATCCTTGTGATCAAGGAGCCTTTTCTACACCAAGGAGTTTCACTACGGTGGTGTTTGGCTGTGGTGACTTTGCCGCCATTGACACACCCATAAATATTACAACTGTTGGGAACCAGACCTATACCAGTGTAGCCATTGTATCAGATGTCCCTACAAATTTTAGAATAATCGATGTGAATGTTACCATTGACATTTCTCATACATGGAATGACGACTTGGACATATTTCTCATAGATCCCAATGGCACAAGAGTAGAACTTTCTACCGATAATGGGGAACGCGGAGATGATTATACCAATGTGACCTTTGATAATGAATCGACCAATATTTTACCTACAAATGAAACAAATATTACAGGAACCTTCGCTCCGGAAGGGGATCTATCGGTACTTTATGGCAGCGACTTCATCAATGGAAATTGGGTTTTGGAAGTCACGGATGACACTGCCCAGGACGGGGGAAGCATCAATAGCTTCTCGGTAGAGATATGCGCCGAGGCAGATACGGATAATGATGGAGTCGTAGATAGTCTTGACAATTGTCCTACCGTTGCCAATCCAGGACAAGAAGATGCAAATTCCGACGGTGTTGGTGATGCGTGTGCTACGGCCGTGATTGCTGCAAATATTTATCTGGAAGGAGCCTCGAAGAACTCAACGGATACGCTTATGACCAACGACCTTAGCAGTATTCTACCGACCACCTCTCCTTATTCTGACGGAGCCACGGCGAACGCCACGGTCTTTGCCGTGAGCGGCAACGATGCCATTGTCGATTGGGTCTGGATAGAACTTCGGAGTGCTTCAGACAATAGTGTACTTATCGATGGTAGGTCTGCCTTATTACAGCGAGATGGCGACGTAGTTGATATGGATGGAATCTCAGCCATCACCTTTAACCAGACGGCAGGTGATTATTTTGTGGTCATTGACCATCGAAATCACATTCCTATCATTTCGACGAATACTATCTTTTTAGATACTAGCCCAAAAGATCTCGATCTATCCACCAGTCCTACGACTGTTCTTGGAGGCGCCAATGCCGTTACACTTACAAGTACTGGAAAATACGCCTTGATCGCTGGTGATTATGATGGTAACGGGCAGGCTCAGAACACCGATGTCTCAGGTATGAGACCTCAACTGGGTAACGCCGGATACAATGCTGCTGACCTTGATATGAATGGACAAGTACAACTTACCGATATCAACAATGTCTTAAGACCCAACATTGGTAAAGGACAACAGTTCTAAACTTCTAGAATAATACCTTTTGAACTATAGCTAGGCTTGATACGCCTAGCTTTTTTATGCGATAGTTTCCCACAGAAAATTGACGATTTCGTAATTTTTATTGATGGACAACTACAAGATATGCCATTTTACAACAAAATCTCTATATAA
The DNA here is from genome assembly GCF_042675645.1 of Sungkyunkwania multivorans. Classification (NCBI taxonomy): domain Bacteria; kingdom Pseudomonadati; phylum Bacteroidota; class Flavobacteriia; order Flavobacteriales; family Flavobacteriaceae; genus Sungkyunkwania; species Sungkyunkwania multivorans. Next base: position 193,280 of record NZ_JBHTJH010000003.1, read on the forward strand.
TTTTCAGTTTTTGTCCAAAAAAAGTACATTTGGCAAATTCAGAAATTCCCTGGAAAAATTTAGAAGATTAACCTATGAATAGATCACTACACCACTTCGTATGTTTTGCATTGGCCATATTCTTTTCGACTGGTTTTGCACAAAACAGTTATTGGACGCGCGATGTTTCCAATAGACAATACAACACGGTCTCCCTCGATAAATTAAATCAAGGAGAATTTGAAGTGTACCAATTAGACTTTGAAGCCTTCAAACAACAATTATCCGGAACGCCACTTAGAGAAGTTGCAGCAGCATTGGGTGGAGAAAAGATTATGGTCTTTCCAGATGACAAGGGAAATTTAGAGCGTTTCAAAGTGGTGGAGGCACCTATTTTGAACGTTGAGCTTTCCAAAATGTTCCCAGAGATCAAATCCTATCTTGGTTTTAGCTTGGATAATGAAGGTGCGCGTATTCGTTTTACCGTTTCTCCTCAAGGGGTAAAAACTATGACTTCTTATGTAGGAAAACCGATGGTGTTCATGCAGCCAGTGGAAAGAGGCTCTGGCAGCTACCTCGCCTACAATCGCGCAGCGAGGGGAGATAGCGGCAGCTATGCATTTGAATGTCTTACCGAAACAGAAGAACTGCCTATCAAAGAACAAGATGTTACGAGCCTAGTGTCTAGAGATGCGAATGATCAGGTTCTCAGAGAGTTTGTGTTAGGACTTTCTGTCACTGCCGAATATACCCAATTCTGGGATGATGGCGATAACTCTAATGGTGATGCAGTCGCCGATGCCTTGGCGCAGATCAATGCCACCGTCGCAAGAAGCACCGAAATGTTCGAAATAGATTTTGCTGTCACCTTTACACTCGTCACAGGCCCTGCTGGTAACCCTACTGAGTTGATCTATACCAATACTGGAACAGACCCATACTCAAATGACAGTAACTATAATGGAGAACTTCAGGGAGCACTAGATTCGGTTCTAGGAAGTGGCGGATATGATGTTGGACATCTTTTAGGCCTTAGTCCTACGACTCCAGGTAACGGAAATGCCGGTTGTATTGGTTGTGTCTGTAATAATGGTCAAAAGGGAAGTGGATTTTCTACCCACCCTTTCAATGATAATGATGGAGGCCCATACATGGCCGACTTCTTCGATATCGATTATGTTCCTCATGAATTAGGACACCAATTTGGTGCTAACCATACTTGGGCCTTTAACACCGAAGGAACAGGTGTAAATGCAGAACCTGGAAGCGGTACTACTATTATGGGCTACGCTGGTATTACTGGAGGCAATGACGTTCAGGACCACAGCGATCCATACTTTCATTATTTCAGTATATTACAGGTATCCAATCATATTGCAACAAGAACCTGTGACTTGGAATCCGCCATTTCAAATGATCCCCCCGTTGCCAATGCCGGTGCTGACTACATAATTCCACAAGGTACTGCCTTTGTCCTTAAAGGAGCCGCGACGGATGCGAATAGTGGTGACACTTTAACTTATACTTGGGAGCAAATCGACAGTGGACAACAATCGAATACCCAGTTTGGCCCTACAAGAACCTCTGGGGGACTCTTCCGGTCTAGACCCCCTAGTACCAATCCAAATCGTATAATGCCACTAATGAGTAGAGTGCTTGCGGGTCAATTAACAGAATCGAACCCTGTTGAAACCATCGATAATACCTCATGGGAGACCGTAGCAACAGTAACTAGGACCATGAATTTTGCTCTCACTGTAAGAGACCGCTCGGAAGCCAATGGCACGGCCCTTGGGTTAACACCTCAAAACGACTACGATACCATGGCTGTCACAGTGGATGGTGCGTCTGGTCCTTTTGCCGTGACCTCACAATCTTCCAGTGTTACCTACGATGGCAACTCTACGCAAACCGTTACTTGGGATGTTGCAGGCACCAACGCTGGTGCTGTGAATGCAGCAAATGTGAATATCTTGATGTCCGAAGACGGAGGAAATACCTTCACTTATACGTTAGCATCGAATGTTCCGAATGATGGATCGCACGATGTTGTGATGCCAAATATTAATACAACACAAGCAAGAATTTGGATTGAACCAAGCGATAATATTTTCTTTGCTGTTAACAGCAGTGATTTCGCAATCAATGAGATCTCTGCCTTTGGTTGGACCTATGATAATATAGACGATAGTGTATGTCAGCCCGCTGATGCTGTCTACACCTTTACATACAATACTGTTGGAGGGTTTAGCGAAACGACCAACTTCTCTGCTTTAAATGTTCCTTCGGGTGCATCGGCAAGCTTTAGTCCAACCTCCGCTACGGCGGATGGGACCCCTGTAACTGTTACGTTAAGTGGCACAGGAAGCGTTGCCGTAGGAAACTACGCAATCACCATCAGAGGTACATCCACATCCCAGACCGAAGATCAGGTGGTGGACCTTAATGTTTTCAGTACTACCTTTGGAGCATTGACTTTGACAGCGCCAGCCGATGGTGCTATCGACCAAGCTATTGATGCCAACCTCACTTGGAATGCAGATGCCAATGCTCAAACCTATGACGTACAAATCGCCACAGACAGTGGATTTACCAATGTAATCGAGAACACTACTACCGCCAATACATCATATACGGCTACTACGTTGTCAGCAGGAACTCAATATTATTGGAGAGTAAGAGCTACCAATCAGTGTGGCCAAGGAAGCTATTCTGCGGTGAGAAGCTTTACCACCTCAGCATTCGACTGTGGTATCTTCACCGCCACCGATACGCCAATTACTATTAGTACCACTGGCGGAATCACTTATACGAGTGATACAGCAGTTTCTGGGGTTCCTTCTACTTTTGTAGTGACCGATGTCAATGTAAATATCAATATTCCACATACCTATAATGACGACTTGGATATTTTCCTAATTGCTGCAGATGGTACGCGTGTAGAACTTTCTACAGACAATGGAGGAAATAGAGACGGATATATCAATGTCACCTTCGACAACGAATCGACCAATGTCCTACCCGGTGGAAATGGTGACATCACGGGCACCTATGCTCCAGAGGGCGACCTTTCGGTTCTTTATGGACAGCTAGGCGCAATTGTAAATGGCACTTGGACCTTAGAAGTGACTGATGATGCTGGGCAAGATGGAGGTAGTATTGAACTTTTCTCTGTGGAAATATGTGCAGAAGCTGACACCGATGGAGACGGGGTGTTGGACAGTGTTGACAACTGTCCTACCGTTCCAAACCCAGGCCAAGAGGATGCTAACACCAACGGAATTGGTGACGCTTGTGAAACTGCCGTTGTTGCAGTAGATATCTATTTGGAAGGAGCTACTAAAAACTCTGGAGATGCTTTGATGACAGATGACCTTAGAGCGATCTTACCTACAGCGACACCATATACCGATGGTGCTACCTGTAATGCCTCTGTATTTGCCGTAACTGGTAACGATGCCATTGTAGATTGGGTATGGGTTGAACTAAGAAGCGCTTCAGACAACAGCTTGCTGATCGATGCAAAGTCTGCCCTAGTGCAGCGTGATGGTGATGTAGTGGATACCGATGGTGTTTCGCCAGTGACCTTTGATCAGACTGCAGATAATTATTTTGTAGTAGTGAACCATCGCAACCATATCCCAGTGATGTCTGCAACGACCCAATTCTTATATGCGACTTCTACAGATGTGGATTTGGCTTCAGCATCAAGCTCGGTAGTTGGTAATGCCAATGCCTTAATTTTGACTGCTACTGGAAAATATGCCATGTTCTCTGGTGACTATGACGGTAATGGCCAAGCACAGAATACTGACGTATCTGGATTGCGGCCTCTATTGGGAACTGCGGGTTACGACGCTGCAGATCTGGACATGAACGGACAGGTTCAATTGACAGACATCAATAATGTTCTTCGCCCTAATATTGGAAAAGGACAGCAATTCTGATGATACGAATAGAGAAATTGCAAAAAAGAGGCCGAGCATATTGCTCGGCCTCTTTTTTGCTGATATTATCTTTGGAGCGCATATTTTCTAGGGCAGTACAAGAAGAATGGAACAGTCTCGATTGTGAGAGAAAAATCAGAAGCCGTCGCACTCAAGACCTCGAAGAAGGTGTGGCTGAAAAACAAATCACCTCTTTTTTAGTGATGGCGAAAACCTGATCTTCTTTTTTAGGAGCCAAGATATACTTCCCCGTGAAATCTCCAAATGCTGGAAAGATCAATTGATCTTTGGTCTTGAAGAAACAAGGCAATCGCATGCTTTGTTTTCCGCTGCCTTTCAATTTTACTCCGGGATGTATATGGCCGCAAATATTGAAAAGGGTATCATGTGTTTCCGGATGGTGTGTCAACAAGAAATCATCTATAATCCATTCTTCAAGGATTTGAATTCCTAAGGCTTCATATTTATGTTCTGGAATTATATCATGATTTCCTGTTATGAGATACACCTCTGCCTTCAATGTGTCTACCCACGCTTCAAAAAACAACCATTCGCTATTTATATAACTGTGAAACAGATCTCCCAGAAAGCATATTCTCGTCGGCTTAAATAACTTGGTGATATCGTCTATCCGCTGAAAATTGCTGCTGATGACATTATTTGGAATCGCCACTCCATGTTTCCTAAAGTGCGTAGCCTTCCCAAAGTGCACGTCCGCAACGAGCAGCATGTCCTGTGCTTCCCAGAATGCAGCACCGCTTGGATGCAGTATAAACGTTTGATTTGATATTTTTAGGGTCTGGGTCATAAAAATAAAGCGCTAAAGTTTTTCCAATTGCAATCGCATCTTTCTTATACGATCTTCTAATTTTTCTGATGATAATTTTTCTCTAAGCCTATCCGTAATGATCGGAAAGCTTAAAGGTGTAGGTTTCTTACATTGCTTCCATACGATCTCTTGCGTTTCAATTCGTTCCAAGGCCTGCTGCAGACGGCCTTCTTCAAGCTGATGTTCGAATGTTTCGGTAAAGGCTTGCTGATAAAGCAGGTTGTCGGGCTCAAAATCTTTAAAGACATTGAAAAGCAGCTGCGAACTGCTTTGAAGGTGCTTTATTTTCAATCCCTTTTCAGGGTATCCAGTGAATACCAGTCCAGAGATGACAGCGATGTCTCTAAACTTTCTTCTGGCCATTTCGGTAGCATTCAAACTTTGTTGTAGGTCGCTATGCATATAATCTACCGTAAATAGATCATTGTCCAGCACCTGTTGCATGTCTATTTCCTGATCACTCAGTAATTCAAATCCATAATCGTTAAATGCCAATGAAAAGGTGATCGGCGATAACAGACTTATCCGGTATGCAAGAAGACTGGCGAGCGCTTCATGTACAAAACGTCCTTCAAAAGGATAGAATATCGCATGAAAACCTTCGCGAGTCTTAAAGGTCTCGATCAAAAACTGCCGGTTGCTTGGAACAATGCTTTCTATTCGTTGTCGCTCAAAGATATGCGCTATCGATTTTAGCTCTCGAGACCGATTGTTGCTATCAGTAGATTCTTCCCTTCCCGTATACAACTCCTCTCTTAATAACTCACTCATTTGCGAGGTTAGCGTCATTCTCCCTCCCATCCAACTCGGAACTTTGTTTGTTCTTTTCTTAGAGTTACGCACTTGGACCACCATATTCTTTATTCGAATAAGTTCTAAATTTCTTCCTGCGAACGTAAAGACATCCCCTGGAGTAAGCTTAGAGATGAACCACTCTTCTATGGTACCGATATAACCTCCGGTGATGTATTTAACTGAAAGGTTGGCGTCGCTGACAATAGTTCCGATAGAGAGACGATGTCGCATCGCAACTCCTCGGCTATTTACCTTGAATCTTCCATCCTCTTCAATTTCTACTTTTTTGTACTCATCATAGTTCTGAAGGCTTTGGCTGCCGATGGTAATATGATTTAGTATCCATCGCCACTGACCTTCGGTAATCGCCTGATAACAAAATGTGCTTTTCACCTCTGGAAAGATCTCTTTGGGATAAAAACCTTCCGAAACAGCAAGTGTGGTCAAATATTGAACCAGCACATCAAAGCTGTTCAGATACGGAATACGATCCTCTACCGTATTTTTCTTGACCGCTCGCTGCAATGCAGAAGCCTCGACCAATTCTATCGCATGCGTTGGTAAAAAATAGATAACGCTATCCTTTCCAGGTTGATGGCCACTACGCCCAGCTCTTTGTAAAAAGCGTGCCACTCCTTTTGGGCCACCAATCTGCACAATGGTCTCAACTGGAGCGAAGTCTACCCCAAGATCCAAGCTAGATGTGCATACGACCGCCTTCAGACTTTCGTTACGGATCGCCTCCTCTACCCAAAGTCGGGTTTCTTTATTGATGCTTCCATGATGCATCGCGATCTCGCCAGCAAATTCGGGATATTTTGCAAGTATTGCCTGGAACCATATCTCGCATTGCGCTCTGGTATTCGTAAAAAGCAAGGTGGTCCTACTATTCTTTATTATGGGAATTACTTCATCCAACAAGTGCAATCCCAAGTGACCGCGCCATGGAAAGGTTTCCATCTCCTTTGGAATGATCGATCGTACGCGGATCTTCTTTTTGATATTGGCCTTGATCATCACCGAATTTTCTAGCGCCCTCGAACTTGGTCCCAACAGCACCTCTCTAGCCTGTTGTAGATTTCCTATCGTTGCAGAGATTCCCCAAACACGGAGCTTTGGCGCCACCGTTCTAAGTCTGGAAAGGGCCAACTCTGTTTGCACACCTCGTTTACTGCCCAAAAGTTCGTGCCATTCGTCGATGACAATTGCTGTGCAATCTTTAAAGGTCCTAGGGTAATTCTTTGATGCTAGGAGCAAGTGTAAACTCTCGGGTGTGGTAATCAACAGATCGGGCATTTTCCGCTTTTGTGCAGCGCGTTCTTTCTGTGAGGTATCGCCTGTACGAATCCCTACCTCCCACGACAGCCCAATATCATCTACAAAGCGCTGAGCTGCTTGCCTGATCTCTACCGAAAGTGCCCGTAATGGTGTGATCCATATGGCTTTGAGACCACTTTTATCTTTTGATCGGTAATCGGGATTATTTTTGATGTGATCCAATACAATTGCTATCCACAGCGCATAGGTCTTTCCGCTTCCCGTAGGCGCATTGAGCAAACCATGAGACCCTTTTAAAAAAGCTTCCCAGGTCTGCTTTTGAAAAGGAAACGGTTTCCAGCCTTGTTGTTGGAACCATTGTGTTGCTATGTCGAATAACTGTTTCTTGTTCATTAAGGTGGAATAAAGTTGTCTTAGTTCCTTTCCCTGGCCCAAGGAAGGAGCTTATACCTTATTTTATCATACTCTTCAAATCCTCTAAAGTATTTGCCTCTTCGATCTTCTTATCCTTTCTCCATCTCAAAATTCGTGGGAAACGTGTAGCCACTCCACTCTTGTGCCTAGTTGATGGTGCGATTCCCTCGAAAGCGATCTCAAATACGAGTTGTGGCGTTACCTGTCTCACCGGTCCAAAACGATCGGTAGTATTGGCCTTGATAAACTTGTCCACCTCTCTAAATTCGGCATCTGTTAAACCTGAGTATGCCTTTGCGAACGTGACCAACTCTCCATCATTCCAAAGTGCAAAAGTATAATCTGTAAATAGATTAGAACGTCTTCCATGACCTCTCATCGCATAGGTTAGCACCGCATCGATGGTCAAAGGGTCCACCTTCCATTTCCACCAGTCACCTTTCTTTCTTCCAACGAGGTAAGGAGAATCTGTTCGCTTTAACATGAGTCCTTCGCTCTTTTTTTCGCGCGAACGAGCTCTTTCCTCAGCAACCGCATCCCAAGAGTCAAAGCGCATCGTATCGGAAAGATAAAATGCTGGATGCGTGGTGCTCTTATACAATGTTTCTAATAATGCCCTTCGTTTCGAAAAGGGGCGATCTCTGATATCATTGCCTTTCCACTCCAGCAGGTCATAGGCTTTAAGTATCACGGGGATTCTTTGGAGTAGCTTCTTTGACACGGTCTTACGTCCGATTCTGGTCTGGAGATCATTAAAGGTCCCTATTTCATTATCCGGAAATGGCAGTAGCTCTCCGTCTAGAACGGTCCCGTTAGGAATGACCTCAGGAAAATTCTGGAACTCTGGATATTTATCCGTTACCAATTCTTCTCCTCTACTCCAGACAAATACTTCATTATTTCTAACGATCACTTGCGCTCGTATACCGTCCCATTTATGTTCTGCACTCCAGGCTTCAACATCGCCCAAGTCGGTAATTTCTCCTTCTATAGCATACGCTAGATAAAAAGGATATGGTTTACTTAGATAATCCGCTTCGTTTTCCTCAAGGATCAATTGTTCGAAGGAAGTGGTTGCAGGAGTCCAATTACCCATCAACCGATACGCTAAAATATCTTGGTCGATACCCGTTGCATAAGAAAGTGCTCTGGTCATCAATTTTTGGCTCACACCAATTCTGAAGCCACCGGTGATGACCTTGTTAAATACAAACCGTTCATAATAATTGAGTCGTTTCCAATTCTCTTGCAGATACACCTTCTTCTCTTCTTCTGAACGATCTTTGAGTTGACTGATCTCTTCGATATAAGCTGTAAGACTCTTATCGACCTCTTCCTTGGTCCCTGGCACAACGAGAGCGATGGTTTCTGCCAGATCGCCAACAATATGATAGCTTTCCTCAAAAAGCCACGAAGGAATGTTAGCCGCCTCCGAGGCCCATTCTCTCAACAAAGTGGTATTCACTGGTCTTTTTGGTCTTCTGTGTGACAACAGTGCGATTGCCCAGAGTTTATCCTCCTCATCGGCACTTTTGAAATATGCTGCCAAGGCCTCAACTTTAAGGTTGGTCTTATTGGTACTATCTAATTTTCTTATGAGTTCAGCAAAAACCTTCATGTGATCGTTGATTCCTCGTTTTTATCTAAGCTTTCTCCTTCATATTGGGTGTTCTCAGTTCGGGCATCGTACCCTAATTCTCCAAGGTAGCGGGAAAAAATATCTGTATAGCCGTGTGTGGCGATCACCCTTTCACATCCCGAGGTCTTCACTGTGTCTATAAGCCCTTGCCAATCTGCATGGTCCGAAAGAACAAAACCCTTATCGATGGCTCTTCTTCTGCGAGCCCCTCTAAAGGCCATCCACCCGCTTGCTGTGGCCGTGACAAATGGGGTAAATTTGCGTAACCATACCGAGCCATGGGCGCTTGGAGGTGCTACAATAATATTTCCCAAGATCTCTTTCTTATCGGTTTCTCTAGTGATCAAGGTGGTCGTTGGAAGCGTAAGTTGTGGCCTAAGAACCTCGGTCATGTTTTCAACTGCACCATGGGTATATATCTTTCCGATAGAGGTGTCCAAGTGCGCTAGTACACGTTGTGCCTTTCCAAGCGAATATGCAAATATTACTGAGGTCTTCCCTTCGGCTTTGTTTACCGTCCACCATTCATTGATATCCTTAAAGACAGCTGCTTGCGATTGCCATTTAAATGCTGGCAGTCCAAAGGTACATTCGGTGATCAGGGTATTGCATTTTACAAGTTCAAAGGGCGTGGAGATACCATCATTTTGAATCTTGTAATCTCCAGTGAACACCCACACCTCGCCTTTATGTTCTACTCTGATCTGAGAGCTCCCTGGGATATGTCCTGCCGGATGCAAGCTAAATTTAACGTTATTGACATGAAATGATTCTGAATAGTCCACAGCGGACGTATTGATCTTTCCCAATCGATGCTTTATGATGGGGATATTGCCTTGATAGGTGATATACTTTTTATGGCCCCATCGAGAATGGTCCGCATGACCATGGGAGATGATCGCCTTTTCAACTGGTCGCCACGGGTCTAGGTATATGTTTGCTGGAGGACAGAAAATTCCTTTATCTGTGAATTGTAGGAGTGAATCGGACAACTTTTTCTTTTCGTGTTAAGTTACGGAATGTTTGCTTATTAGAAAACCCAAAAGGTGGGAGCCCTATGCATCTGGCGAAAAGAAAAAATAACCTCCTTAAAAAGAGTTCATTTTTGATTTTAAATCGTTTATGGAATGGTTATATTTGCGCTGCTAAAATTGATTGTATGACAATTGCAGATTTATTTGACAGTGGATTTCGTAAGAGAAATCAAGACCATTTTGCAGCGATCGTTCGTATCGCAATGAGTAATGGAATCATCAGTGATGAAGAAAAGGCGTTCTTAGACCGTTTGGCTACTAACTTGGATATCTCGGAAGATGATTATGAGCGAATTTTAGAGAGTTATATGTCTCATCCTATCAACCCTCCAATCACCTATGACCGGCGTTTAGAGCGTCTATTCGATCATACAAGAATGGTCTGGGCGGACAATCAAATAAGTGAAAAGCAAGATGTTTTATTAGAAAAATTGGCCATCGGTCTTGGTTTCACCCCAGCTAATGCCAAATATGTTATCAATAAGGCTCTTGATCTTGTAGAAGAGGACGTCGATCTCGACACCTTTAAAGAAGAGATAAAGAATATGAACAGATAATATTCTTATACCATATTTCAACGAAAGCCCAACGATATAAAGTTGGGCTTTTATTTTGGCAGATATTTATACATGGTATTGAGCAAGGATTCTTCATCAAAGGGTTTTCTCACTACATCATCGATACCAGATTTTTTATACACTTTAAGATCATCGGGTTTATGATGAGCGGTCAAGGCCAATATGGGTACGTTTCGTGTATTGTTAAAACCCATGGCCCTTATTTGTCTTGATACCTCGTCGCCCTGTGTGCCTGGAATCTTTATATCCATTAATATTAGATCGTACTCTTCATGTTTTAAGGTCTCGATGACGTCTTGGCCATGACTTAGAATGTCCAAATAAAAAGCGCCGGTCTTTGCCAATATCTTCAATACGATCATCTGTGTTAACTCTATATCCTCTACCAACAAAACTTTGAACTTTTTCTTATTGGCAGGTTTCCGGTATTTAGCTTTTTTGCTTTCACTTTTAGGCTTTTCCAGTTCTTGATCAAATGGGAATTTTAGAACTAGGTTGAAGCTAAAGGTCGTTCCTTTGTTTTCTTCGCTCTCTACCTTTATTTCGCTTTGCACCATATGCAATAGCTCCTTCACGATGGTCAATCCAAGACCTGTACCTTTGTATTTGTTACTGTCATGGGCTTGAGTGAAGCTTTCAAAAACATCTTCCAATTTATCTTTAGGGATTCCCACACCAGTATCGATGATCTCGAAATGCAAATGCGTGCGATTCCCTCTAGCAAAATTCTGTTGTACTTTCAGCGTGATACTTCCCTCATGTGTGAATTTCATTGCGTTTTCTAGCAAATTGACAAGAACTTGCTTAAATCGATGCTTATCTCCTTCAACATACCTCGGAATCTTTTCATCGATCTTGCAATGGAATTCAAGTTGCCGCTGCCTGCATTTGGCCGAATAGATAAATTTTATTAGTTCTAGCTCTTCATGAATATCAAAAACATCGATCTCCAGTGAAAGTTTTCCAGCTTCTATTTTTGAAAGGTCTAAAATATCCTCCAATATCTTCCTTAGGTCATCGGTCGCAGATTGGATGACGTTCACATAGTCTTGCTGATCGAGATCGAGATCGGTCTTTTCCAACATCTGGCAAAAGGTAAGCACGCTTGTTAGTGGATTGCGGATCTCGTGACTGAAGTTGGCGATGAATTTATTCTTGAACTCTTCCTTTTCCTTTAGGTATTGATTTTGAAGATCAAGTATCTGGGAAGTGATCACAGACTCATTTCTAGATTGTGCTACGTTTTGGTATTCCTTGTAATGGTCTGTAAAATCGTGTATGACCAGTAGACTCTCTTCCTTATTCACGCTCAGGTCAATGTCACAGACGAATTCGTCCTCTTTACCAAGATGAATACATTTAAAACTATGATTATCTGGTGCAGCCTTTAAAAGCTGTATCATGCTTTCGAAAAAGGGGTGAATCTTGGTGATGGTTTCATTCGCCCCTATCTTCACAAGGGCTCCCAACGACTCTTTTACCGTTCCGTCATTATTCAAAATAATGAATTGAGAACGTGTTTGAAAAAAATTTCCTTTATAGTCGGTGAGGTTCATCGATCTAAAAATTCTTTGGCCAGTTGTACGAAAAGTTCTTCGACCTTGTCACCAGACTTGGCACTGGTAAAATAATCGGGGCGAACACCATAACTATCCATATGCGCTTTGATGTATTTTTTAGTGACCAGATCAGATTTGTTGGCAGCCACCTTGACCGGAACATCTGAGAACTTGTCTTTAAGATAATCCAGTGATTCTTTGAGGTCTTTATAGGTAGCTGGTCTCGTTATGTCAAAAACATAAATAATTCCGTGAGTGCCGAGCAAATAGGATTGTCGGGTCTTTTTTATATCATCGTACCCTTCCAGGTCCCAAATGATGAGGTTCACGTCTTTGCCGTCCTCTATGAATTTTACTTCCTTTTTAAGAATATGTACCCCGATGGTCACCTTGTAGCTATCGGTAAATGTATCTTCTACAAATCGTCTTATCAAAGAGGACTTGCCAACACCGAAGTGCCCTAACAAAACGATTTTCTTAGAGATTTTCATTTTTGAAATAATATGATAGTTCTTTTGCTATGCTCTGTTGATCTAAATTTTCATGATGGATCATCAGCCCCATAAAATTTTCATAAAAATCAAATATAACGTTTTGAAGTTTATCCTTGAAGGCAGTGTTGTAATTTCCAGAAATGACAATAGCGATATAATGGCTTAAAAAACTTTGAATATGAATATTATAGAACTCGTATTGGATGAGCTCCAAGTTCTGTCCTCTTTGTTGAAAGGCGTCCTCAACGAAACTTTTGATCGCGGTTAGCATACCAGACATCATATCTTGGTCGATGGTCTGTGCCCTGCTATAGTTACCGATCAAGATCCCAGAATTCTTTTCTATGATCATTACCTGTAATACCTCGGGAGGAGCAGCCATCTCAGATAGCAACAGGTCTTCTTCCTTAACACCACTGAACCATGCCTTGAAGCGTCTTTTCCATCCTCTGGCGCTGAAACTGGCGTTTACTTCCCTTCCGATGCGCTCGGAGAGTATTTTCATTTCTTGGGCGATGTATTTTTTTATCATCTTACCCATGATGGGATACAACACCTCCACCACCTGATCTTTGGACTCTTCGATCTGTGTCTGTAAGGCCTTGGTGATCGTTGGGCCCAATGTATCGGGAATCTCTCTAGTAAATTGCCTCAACCGATCCTCAACGATGGGATCGACCTTCTCAGAAAGTTTATAGCGCTCGTTAATGGTCTGCTCTAAAACCGCGATACGCTCTTTAATATTATCGGCATACTCCTTTTCGTCTGTAAGAAGTATGTCCCTTAATATCGATAGCTTATCGGTTTCATCCATGTATTTAGGAGCAAAGGGTGGTTTTTATTTACGAATATTTTCACCGAGCTTTATGAGCAGGTCTCCCAATAATGCACGATCGACCTTTTTGTCCTGCAATTCGTCGGTTCTTTCTTGCAAGGAATTTTCCAATTCTGTGATCCTAATATTAAGGTCTGTGCTTAGATTGTCTATATTTTGGAAAAGCTCTGCTCTAACATCGTTGATGATGGCATTAAGCTCTTCTTTCTTTTCCTGAATATCTTGCTTTATCTTATCGAACTCAGTATTATATTCTTGGATATTCTCTCCAAAAATGAGGTTCTTTATGGCCTCGATCTTAGAAGAAGGGTCTATGGTCGCATTGCTTGGTTGTGCCTCACCCTCTTTTTGTTTGCTCATGATTGGTCTAGTTATTTCATATACTAACAAATATAGGAAAAATAGAAATGTTAAAAAATGAGGCTTAGCTATAGATCTTCATAAATTCTTCGGCCTTTTCTACCATCTTTCGACTCCCACAGAAAAAAGGTACTCGCTGATGTAATTCGGAAGGTTGAATGTCCAAGATGGCCTTAAAACCATTGCTGGCTTTTCCTCCTGCCTGCTCAGCGAGGTACGCCATAGGATTACACTCATACAGCAAGCGTAACTTTCCCTCTGAAGCCTTACTACTTTTTGGATAAAGGTAAATACCTCCTTTGATCATATTTCTATGAAAGTCAGACACCAAAGAGCCTATGTATCTCGAAGTATAGGGACGATCCTCTTCCTCCATTTGGCAATATTTGATATAGTCTTTCACACCTTGCGGAAAGTGGGAGTAGTTTCCCTCATTTACAGAATAGATCTGACCGGTCTCAGGAAATTGCATATTGGGATGCGAAAGATAAAATGTGCCAATGGCAGGATTTAGGGTAAATCCGTTGACGCCATGTCCAGTAGTATACACCAGCATGGTCGATGTGCCATAGATCACGTACCCGGCCGCGACCTGATTACGTCCTGGCTGAAGAAAATCTTCGAGGGTCACGGGGCTGCCGATAGGAGTGACTCTCCTATAAATAGAAAAGATCGTCCCCACGGATACATTCACATCGATATTGGAAGAACCGTCCAAAGGATCGATCAAGACCACATATTTGTTCTGATGCTGTTCGTCATGACTGTTCACCTCGATGAAATCGTCCTCTTCCTCTGAGGCGATACCACAAACGATCTCTCTATTTTTCAAGGTTTGAATGAACTTTTCGTTGGCCAGCACGTCTAGCTTTTGCTGATCTTCGCCTTGTACATTGGTGTCGCCCACCGCTCCCAAAATATCGACCAAACCTGCCTTATTCACTTCGTGATTGACGACCTTTGCTGCTAACCGGATCGCATTGATCAGTTTAGAGAGTTCGCCTGAAGAGTATTTGAATTCGGATTGATTTTCAATGATAAATTCACCAAGGGTCTGGTTTTTTCTCGCCATTGTAGAGCAGGTTGTAATTTAGATCACAAATATCGATATTTTTGATTAACTACAACGTTTTCGATATAAATGAATATATAATTTTTATAACTTTTTGTTATATTTATAACGTTGTATCATTTGTATATAATTAGCGTTTACATTTGTATTGTTAATTTGAACTCATGCAATATTCAATAAGAACGGCCACTAAAGATGACATGCCTGCGGTTTTATCATTGATCAAGGAACTGGCTTCTTTTGAGAACGAACCACATGCTGTTGATATCACCGTTGATGAACTGAAGCGAGATGGCTTTGGAACTAAAAAACACTTTCATTGCTTCGTTGCAGAGCATCAAGATGAAATTGTGGGTATGGCATTACTCTATCCAAGATATTCTACCTGGAAAGGGCCTACCATACACCTTGAGGACCTGATAGTCAAAGAGCGCATGCGTGGTACAGGTATAGGAAGTGCATTATTTGCCGAAGTGATCAAGTACGGCCACGAGCAGGGTGTCCGAAGGATAGAATGGGTAGTTTTGGATTGGAACGAACCGGCCATTAAATTTTACGAGAATAATGGCGCCCAAGTGTTGCGCGATTGGGACACTGTTCAAATGAACGAAGAAGGAATAGAGAATTATATAGCCAATTTATAAATGAGAATTTTCAAGTTTGGAGGAGCTTCGGTAAAAGATGCTGAAGGTGTAAGAAATGTTGCCAATGTATTGCAACAAGTAGGGCATAAGAACACACTAGTTGTTGTATCGGCCATGGGAAAGACCACCAATGCGATGGAATTGGTTGTGAAGCACTATTTCGAAGACAAGGCCGCTTTGCAATCTTCGATCCAAGAGCGAATAGATTATCATCACGCTATTCTGATGGAACTATTTGCAAGCGATGGCGATGACCCAAAACAACATCCCATCTTTAAGAAGGTCAAGGCGCTCTTTGAAGAACTCAAAGGCTTTTTGGCATGGAACAAGTCCCCGAAATATAACTTTGTTTACGATCAAGTAGTCAGTTATGGAGAACTGATCAGCACCACCATTATTAGCGCGTATCTCAATGAAATAGGCATTGAGAACCAATGGTTGGATGTTCGCAATTTTATCAAGACCGACAGCAATTACCGCGACGCCAATGTGCATTGGGATAAAACGCAAGAGCTTATCACCAAAAACATTGATCAACAAACATTGAATATTACCCAAGGATTTCTTGGAAGTGATGAAAACAATTTCACTACCACGCTGGGAAGAGAAGGTTCGGATTATACAGCCGCCATCTTTGGCTATTGTCTAAATGCTAATTCGGTAACGATCTGGAAAGACGTACCTGGGGTACTCAATGCAGATCCTCGCTACTTTGAAAATGCCCAACTGCTCGACCAAGTTTCCTATCGCGAGGCTATTGAGCTCGCTTTTTATGGCGCCTCCGTCATTCATCCAAAAACTTTACAACCATTGCAGCGTAAAGAGATCCCCCTATACGTAAAATCCTTTTTACACCCAAAACAAAACGGTACTGCTGTAAGCAAAGGAACTGGAATTCAGCCAACGGTTCCCTGTTTTATCGTAAAAAAGGATCAGGTATTGATCCGTCTATCTTCCTTGGATTTTTCATTTATCGTTGAAGATAATATCAGTGACGTTTTCAAACTGTTGGCCGATCATCGTATGAAGGTCGATCTTATACAGAACTCGGCCATCAGTTTTTCGGTCTGTGTAGACAACAAATTCAATCGATTGGAGGACCTTCTCAGTATCCTGAAATCCAAGTTCAAGGTAAACTGTATAGAGGGTGTTTCACTTTACACCATCAGGCATTTTGATGAAAAGGCCATTTCCTCCCTGCAAAATGGAAGACAGGTGCTTTTAGAGCAACGAACTCAAGAAACAGTTCAACTCGTTGTAAAATAATAGGATAGGGTGGTCTTACAAGATGCAAGCCTTTGAGGTTTAGAACAAATCCCGCTTTCAACCCATTTGTTTTTCTATATTTGTGGTTAGCCTAAACAATAACCTATGGGATTAGTAACCTCTAAAGAAGTCGCCAAGGCGATCAATGTTGACAAATACGGGTTTTTAGGAACCTTTGTCGGCTGGCTTCTAATGAAGGTATTGAAAATTGAGACCGCAAACAAGATCTACAATCGCAATAAGCATTTGAGCGACCTAGAATTTTTGAATGCCATCTTGGATGAGTTTCAGATAAAGTTTGACATTCCTGAAGAGGACTTGAAAAGACTTCCCAAAGAAGGTGCATATATCACTATTTCCAATCATCCACTTGGCGGAATCGATGGTATTTTGCTTTTGAAGCTGATGATGGAACAGCGTCCAGACTACAAGATCATCGCCAACTTTCTGTTACACAGGATAGAACCGCTTGCACCGTATGTGATGCCTGTAAATCCTTTTGAAGAACACAAAGATGCCAAAAGCAGCATCGCAGGTTTTATGCAAAGTATGCGACATCTAAAAAACGGCCATCCGCTTGGAATTTTTCCAGCCGGGGAGGTTTCGACCTATAAAGATGGAAAGCTTATTGTGGATCGTCCCTGGGAAGAAGCCGCTATGAAACTGGTAAAGAAAGCCGAAGTCCCTGTCGTACCTATTTATTTTCATGCAAAGAACAGCAGGCTATTCTATCGACTTTCCAGAATCAGTGACACACTGCGCACGGCGAAATTACCTTCAGAATTGCTTACACAGAAACATAGAGTGATCAAGGTACGGATCGGAAAGCCGATCAGCGTCGATGCCCAACAGGAACATGAAACCCTAGAGAATTTTACAGATTTCCTTCGGAAGAAAACGTATATGTTGGCAAACGCCTTTGAGAAAGAAAGTATCTTAAAAAAAGTGCCTAACTCCTTAAAGATCCCCAAAGCCCCAAAAGAGATCGTCACAGCCGTTTCCCCTGAGATGATGGAAAGGGAGATCGATGATTTGCGCAAGGCTGATTTTAGGTTACTACAAAGTAAGAACTACGAGGTTTACTTGGCCGAAGCCAGTAAAATGCCAAAGGTACTGCGCGAAATCGGCCGACTAAGAGAGATCACCTTTAGAGAAGTCGGTGAGGGTACCAATCAACCTATTGATCTCGACCAATTTGATCGCTACTATCACCATATGTTCCTTTGGGATAGCGATAAAAAGCGTATTGCGGGCGCCTATCGAATGGGGCTTGGCTCAAAGATCTTTGCCACCTATGGTATCGATGGATTTTATCTACAGGACCTCTTCAGATTTGAACCCGAACTTCATAGAATGATGAGTCAAAGCATCGAAATGGGGAGAGCTTTTATCGTATCGGACTATCAACAGAAGCCCATGCCGTTGTTTTTACTATGGAAAGGCATTGTTCATACCACACTGCGTTTTCCTGAGCATAAATATTTGATTGGCGGAGTAAGTATCAGCAATCAGTTCTCTAACTTTTCCAAATCTCTGATGATCGAGTTTATGAAATCTCATTATTGGGATCCCTTTGTTGCGCAATATGTGCATCCCAAGAAAGATTTCAAAGTGAAGTTGAAAGATGCCGATAAGGATTTCATCTTTGACGAGACCGAAGCCGACCTTAACAAATTTGACCGACTCATCGATGAAGTTGAACCTGGCAGCTTACGTCTTCCCGTCTTGATCAAGAAATATATCAAACAAAACGCCAAAGTAGTTGCCTTTAACGTCGATCCTTTGTTTAATAATGCTGTTGACGGACTGATGTACATTAAGATCGCCGATCTTCCTGAAAGTACTGTAAAGCCAGTAATGGAAGAATTCCAGGCAGAGCTGGAGCGTAAATTTATGAATGGAAATGGAGAAAGCTAGTTTTTTGTATACGCTATTATTTCTATCTACTTCAATCATCAATGCTCAAAATCTTGAAGGTGTGGTCTTGGACGGTGCTACCAACGTCCCCCTCGAAGGAGCCTCGGTCTACTATGATGGAACTACTATCGGAACGATCACCAATGCGGAGGGTTACTTCGACATAGAAAAAAGGACTGATATTGCAGCTCCATTGATCATCAGTTATGTCGGTTACTTTCAACGGGTTTTCGACGATATATCCGATTGGAAGAAACGGAACATTTTACTGAAGCCGAACAATATTAAACTCGGAGAGGTGGTTCTTACGGCCGACCCCTGGACCAGAGCGAAGAAGTTACGCTATTTTAGAAGTGCCTTTCTGGGACGCACCCTTGCCGCAGCGGATTGCTCCATTACCAATGAAGATGACATTAAGCTTCGCTATGATCCAACAACCAAAAAGCTGACCGCCTATGCGGAGAAACCTCTGGTGGTTAAAAACAGCCATTTAGGATACACCGTTCAATTTAACCTTTTGTCGTTCGAGGCCATCTTTGAAAAACCTCCTTCAGGATTTTTCTTTATGAAGCAATCGTATTACTCAGGCACCAGCTTCTTTAAGGAGTTGAACAGCAAGACCAAACGAAAAACACGTACGAACAGAAAGACAAACTATCTAGGCTCTACCATGCATTTTTTCCGTGCAATGGCTACCAAACAGCTCCTTGAAAATGACTTCAAAATTTTTAAAGGCTCCTACCAGATCGACCCATATGCTGCCATTGAACTTCAAAAGGAAGGTGAATTTACTCGGGTCACATTAAGTGAAAAGCGCTTGAATGTACTCTATGACCAGATCGAACAATCGTCGCTTCATAAGGTGCAAGAATCCTTCTATATAGATACCTTGGGTAATTTCACCCCCACAAATGCCATTATGTTTGGCGGAGAATTTGGCTTGCAAGGTGTGGCCAATATGCTACCGCTAGATTATAAGCATGATAGAGGCAAGTGAAATACACGACCTTTTATCCGCTGCTATGCACTAGTTGCTATTTTGTAGGCGTACTTGCTGCGACATGGGCATTAACAAAATTCTTGCAATAGGCTTTGATCTCATCTCTGGCACTCTCAAAGGCATCGTGAATTCTCTCATCACTCCCAGATACTTTCGACGGGTCTGTAAAATCATGATGCAGTCTAACGGCCTTTTCACTTGGAATGTATGGACAATTTTCCTTTGCGTGGTCGCAGACTGTAATGATATAGTCAAAATCTACCCCCAAATATTCATCAACATGGTTGGAAGTGTGTTGAGAGATGTCTATACCATCTTCTTGCATGATCGCGATCGCTTTAGGATTTACTCCATGGGTCTCTATGCCAGCGCTATAAACATTGGCTTTAGAGCGCGCAAAATGGTTAAGGTAGCCATGTGCTATTTGGCTTCGGCAAGAATTTCCTGTGCACAATACTAAAATGTTCTTCATGTTGATCAAAATGATTTATTATCGTTAATCGATTCCAATGATGTCACTCCTTCGCTCCAGAATACAGTTATCGTGCCAGATACCATGTAATTTCCCTATGCGTTCACGTTTTCCTATCAGTCTGAAACCCATGTCTCGATGAAGTTTCAAACTCGCAACATTATTTGGAAATATTCCTGCTTGCAAGGTCCATATACCCTCTTTCTCACTGGCCGAGATCAATGCCTTCAGCAACAATTTCCCCAATCCTTTTCCTCGAGCGTTGGCAGCGGCATAGACGCTTACTTCTGCAACGCCAGCATAGACACATCTACTCGAAACCGGTGTTAACGCGGCCCAAGCCAGTACAGTATCATCGTTTTCTACAACAAAACGGCACGAACGCATATGTGCCATATCCCAATCTTCCCAACTCGGTACGGACGATTCAAAAGTGGCCATGCCAGTGGCAATTCCTTCTTCATAAATTCTTGCCACTGCAACCCAATCCGACGCCCGCATTGTCCTGACCTTCATTTTAGCAGCAACCTGATCCTGGTAAGCAAGCAGCAGAAGCGCTTTCAGAGCTCACTGTTTCCGGAATCCCACAATCTTCCTTGGCCTTACAATCCGTTTTTGTGACCGCTAAGTTAACGATCAAGTTGGAACCCTTTATTTCGAAATCGTTAACGAATAGTTGTGCCGTATGAAATAACGCATTACCATACTCAAACTTTACCTCGGCCTCTTGATCCATCGCGCGCATTCTGTCAACTTTTTTTAGAATTGCCAATGCCTTATAGGCGGTCATATATTCGGTTTTGCCAATTTCTGATGGGCTTTCCCATAATTGTATCACCGTTTCGTTCCATGAGTCAGATCTCGCCCCACAATCCACCGACTCCACCATGATGTTCTTCACCTCGGTGATATGGTAGTTGGCACCGACCAATTGGTTGGGCATATATTGAAATAGCAAGGATTTTTCTTGATTCGCTTGCAATGTTTGAAGAAATTCTGAAGTTTTCATACTATCATTGATATTTGTTATTGACTAAAAAGACCTCATGACCATCTGTGTCTATACCGAAGGTAGCCTGACCAATTCTGAAGGTATTTTTGGCATGGTCATTTACAGCAATTGATCTGTGTTTTTACAAAGAAATCGTTGAGCATTCTACGGCAATCGTTAAGCCGATCGGCATCTACGCAATAGCAAACGCTTTTACCTTCGAATTCTCCTTTGATGATCCCGATCTTTTTCAATTCTGACAGATGTTGAGAGATCGTTGCCTGTGCGAGCCCCACCTCTTCCACGATATCATTGCAAATACATCCTTCTTGCGAACTGATGTATTGCAATATGGCTACACGCGCTGGATGGCCTAATACTTTGAAGACCGTTGCCAGTTCGTTCTGTCGCTCATCAAAGATCTGTGTCTTGGTAATTCCCATGTCTTTATTATTTATATATTGCAATATTACGATAATATCATGTAAAATAAAAGCCTGAAATAAAATTTTCAGGCTTTTCATCTTTTTTATAGACCTTTGAACCATTGTTGGAACTGCGTCCCCAATAAAAATACTGGTTTTTGTTTCCCGCCAAATGCTCCCACCAAACTGATGATCCACATGACGAAAGGCAGTATCCATAATACCAAGTTGAGCACTGGTATTAGGCCACAGACAAAGCCAAGCAACATAATTCCAAGGACCTGTCTGATATAGAAAGAGCCTATTTCGGACTTATTGCTACTGTTCATAATGATTGCAATGACCCACCCTATAATGGTAAGATGAGCAATAATTGCAACGGTCTTCCCATCGTTAGAAATTTCCTTAACGGTTTCTTTTGTTTCTTCGATAGTCTCTTTTGCAGTTTCTTCGAAATCTTTTTTTTCTTCGGACATGTTAGTGTTATTTTTTTGAAAGGTTGATTCGGCGCCTAAAATACTAAATAATTTATTCTCAAAGAAATGCTTTATCTACCGGCTCCCATAATTCTAGCTTATTCCCTTCAGGATCCAATATCCATCCAAACTTGCCGTAATCATATTCTTCAATCTCCCCAACAACGGTTACTCCTTCGGCCTTGAGTACATTTAACAATTCAACTAAATTCTCCACCCGAAAGTTCATCATGAATTGCTTTTCACTCGGCTGAAAATAGGTGGTCGCCTTATCGAAAGGGCTCCATTGCGTTGAACAGTCGTTCCCTTCCTTATCTTTCCACCAAAAGGTACATCCGTATTGATCCACTGGCAATCCCAATCGTTCTTTATACCATTCTTTCAATTGTTTTGGGTCTTCCGATTTAAAGAAGAATCCACCCAAACCTGTTACTCTTTTTTTCATAGGTCATATAGCTTTGTCATTGACTTCGTCGAATCTTAGATTTTCTGCGCAGCTGCCTGACGGCAGACAGGGGCAGGAATCAATTATTTTTTTATAGCGTTCTCATAGATCTCGATCCATTCTTCTGGGGTCATTTTTGTGCATAACTCAGCGATCAGATCATATGGGATATTATTGACATTCTTAAATCGGATGCAACTTTTGCCCATGTCCAATTTGGTCCTTACATGTTTTGGATATTCTGCCACGAACCAGTCGTGTAATTCCTTTTTTGCATAGATCCCGCTATGATACAGCGCAATAAAATTCTTTTGCGAAGCGAGATTCATAAAAGGCAGCGGTACTTTGGGGTCGCAATGATATCCATCGGGATAGGTGCTATGCGGCACCGTATAACCGATCATTCCATAGCCCATCCCCTCTTGAAAACCTTTTGGCAACTTATCATTGATGATCTTTCTAAGTTTACTAACGGGCTCTTTACGGTCATCGGGTAAGTTAGCGATATATTCCTCGGGTGTTTTAGCATCTGAAGTCATGAGTGTATTACTTGCGTTGTAGAATTAACGATGAGATCAAAGAGATGATAAATCCGATAACAAACACTGTCATAGACATGATGGCGAAGCTCATTAAAGGATTCATAAATAGTTCCTTTTCGGCTTCTAATTCGGCCAGTTTCACCTCAAACTCCTCAGCTGGTAACGACGCTTTAAGTTGCTCTACCGAATGGTCATAGTAAGTTGT
Source organism: Sungkyunkwania multivorans (assembly GCF_042675645.1). Lineage (NCBI taxonomy): Bacteria > Pseudomonadati > Bacteroidota > Flavobacteriia > Flavobacteriales > Flavobacteriaceae > Sungkyunkwania > Sungkyunkwania multivorans. The sequence goes on from NZ_JBHTJH010000003.1 coordinate 216,476, forward strand.
CATAAAATCGGGGTTGAGATACTTCACATACACAAAGTCTAACAGCCCGAAAGCGAATGCGGTGATCAGTGATATTAGCACGCCGATCAATAAGGCCTTTCCAAAGTTGACCTTCCCTCCATTCTCTCGATCCCGAAAATGCTTGATCCCAAAAAATACAAACATCAATGAGACCACCATGGAGGCATATCCGATAATCTCTTGTGTGCTATAGCTAAGGCCATCACCGATGCTCAGCGATAACAGGAAAAGTGCACAAATGGCCAAGGCGCCAAATAATCCGTAACGAACAACAGTTTTCTTCATCTTGATCTTTTTTTAGGTTAGAAGTTTCGAACAAATCTAGGCTCACAACTCAAAACAAGGCTCATACTAAAGTACCAAAATCTTAGTACTTTAGTGCCAATCCATTATTTTGGTCCTTATTTTGGACGGGGCGGGGCGAATCGGGCAACCCTTCGAAGGAAGCAAAGATGCCGAATTTGGTATTAAAATGGTATGATCTGAAATTCTTTCGCCTTTTGAAGCGCTTGTGTTCTCCTCTTGGCATCGAGTTTTAATAGAAGATTGGACACATGCGTCTTGACGGTGCTTTCGGAAACGAACAATCGTTCCCCAATCTCTTTATTTGAAAGCCCCTCAGAAAGCAAGAGTAGCACCTCATATTCTCTAGGGCTGATGCCTAGAAGTTCGATCTTTCGTTTATCGATCTGCCCTTTGGGCAGTTCCTTTTGGCGAAGACTCTTTTTGTTCAGATATATTCCAATGATGAAAAAAGTGATCGCAACGATCGCGATGACCCACTCTATTCGTTGATCACCAGCAATGACCGAATATTTGCTTAGTTGAAACAAACTTAGCAACGCAACGATCAAAGCAGCAAATATAAATATGGTCTTTTTCACGCTGGTGTTTCCACAAAATTCGCTTTGATCTTATCTACTATGGTTTGTGCTAATTTTTCTTTGCTCTCAACAGTCCAGCCGGCGACATGAGGTGAAAGCAGCACGTTGTCGGCCTTTCGCAAATATTTGAATGCCTTTGGGAACTTGTCCTTCTTCAATTTTGCCTTCATTAGAAAGGTATCGAGTTTGCCGTCACTGAACATATTCTCAAAAGAGGCTTTCTCGTATTCTAAAACGTCTAGTCCGGCGCCCAAGATGCGCCCATTCTTCAATGCCTTGACCAGGTCTTTGGTCACCACGCTTTTGCCTCTAGCTGTATTGATCAACCAAAAAGGGTTGGAGAATTCTTCTATATATTTGGTGTTTACCATGCCAACCGTCAGCGGTGTTTGGGGTATATGTAAACTTACCACATCCACATTTTTCTTAAACTCGAGGATTCCTACTTGACGTGCATTTTCATCGCCTACACCACCTTGAATATCATAACAGATGACCTCGACATCGAACCCGCGTAATTTTTTGGCAAAGGCCTTTCCCATATTCCCGTAGCCAACGATACCAACTGTTTTCCCGTCGAGTTCTATTCCTCGGTTCCCCTCACGATCCCAGATTCCTTTCCGAACTTCCTTATGCGCCTTATTCAACTTGTTTAGCAGCGCTAGCAGCATTCCCAACGTATGTTCTCCAACTGCATTTCTATTGCCTTCAGGTGCGTTGAAGAGCTCCACATCGTTAGCTCTGGCGGCTTGCTGATCGATATTCTCTAGACCAGCACCAACCCTCCCAATGAACTTTAAGTTGTGTGCTTTTGAAAAAAAAGCTGCATCAATTGGAAATCTGCTTCTAATGACAAGGCCATCGTAGTTGGCGATCTTATCTTCGATCTGTTCTTTAGAAGATGTATAATCCTCGTGATTTTCAAAACCCAATTTATCGAGTTGTTCGATAAGGGTCGGATGATTGGTGTCTACGTGTAATATTTTCATGTGTTAAGCTTGATAGACAAAAATACAATTTCAAATTTTTGGATACTCGGCCTGGGTCTTTTCATGTTGCACTTCGCCCGTATGTTTGGTAGAAAGTTTCTCAAACAAGAGCAAATGGACCTCCTCGTCATCTTGTGTCCTTGGATTGTGCTCTACCCCTTTTGGTACCACTATAAACTCACCTTCGTTGACGATCTCGGTACGGTCCCTGAACTGCATATACAAAGTCCCTTTGGTGACCATGAACAATTCGTCTTCATCATCATGTGAATGCCAGACAAATTCGCCTTGAACTTTTGCCAAGAGGACCTGCATAGTGTCTACTGTCGCAATTTGGTGTGGATGCCATTGTTTACTAAAGAGGCTATGTTTTTCTTTAATGTTTATCGGTTTCATTGACAACTTCTATAATTTAGAGTTTCACCATTTTTTTACTTTCAGCAGCCTCGTAGATAGCTTCCACGATTCTAATATCGCGCATTCCTTCTTCTCCGGGGACCATAACAGCTGTATCATTTAAAATCGCCAGTGCGTCATCATCCATTTGTTTGGCCTGTTGATTATCTACTCGTTGATTCAGCAAGGTACCGTCGCTGGCTTTCCCTTGAATACCGCTATATGACTGAAAAGGGCGCAACCCATAGGACCCTTTTTCGCAGGTTACTTGCAGCGTATTCATCCCTTGCCCAAAGCTGGTCTTGCCATAAGCGACCGCACCAGAAGGGAATTCCAAGGTAAAGTGGGTCGTTTCATCAACCTCGGTGTAGATATTAGGTCTTTTGGTCGTATGAGATGCCTTTAAGACTGCAATAGGTTCTTCACCGGTGGTATATCTTGCTGCATTCAATGGATAGACGCCCATATCGTACATCGCCCCACCTCCCATCTCCTTGTTTTGTTTCCAGTGGTCAGATCTAGAATCATAATACCCAGCCTCCGCAATTAGCGTCTTGATCTTACCGAAGGGTTTGGAGTTCGCCCACGAAATGATCTTTTGGGTATTAGGCTCGTGCTGCATCCTATACCCGATAGAAAGCTTTACTTTATTTTTGTTGCAGGCATCAATAATGGATTGGCATTCCATTTCGGTCCTCGCCATCGGTTTTTCGCACCATACATGCTTTCCTGCATTGGCTGCCTTAATAGCATACTTTGCATGTAATCCCGTGGGAAGCACAATGTATATGACATCGATCTCAGGATTGTCGGCAATACGATGCATATTGTCATAATTATACACATTGCTATCCTTGATACCATATCGTCGCTGCCATACTGGGATCTTCCACGGACTGCCCGTTACGATTCCGGTCAGTTGACAATGTTCTGTTAGCTGCAATGCAGGTGCCAGCAGGTCTGTACTATAATACCCAAGCCCTACCAGGCAAACACCTAGTTTTTTCTGTTTTGAAGTAGCAAATGACCAACTGATGGGGAGCGTGCTTGCCCCAATGATCAAGCCCGCATTTCTAATGAATTTTCTTCTGTTATATGACATCGCAGCAATAATTTGATGGATGCCTTAAGATACCTAATATTTCGAAATGATGTTGTTTGTGGTTTGTTAAATTGGTCGCACTTGGAAGGTCTATGCCCGATACTTGAAGGGAATCACATTAAATATTCAAAATAAGCTTGGCGATCCAGAAGTAGATCAGAATTCCGAAGATATCGTTGCTGGTAGTGATGAAAGGCCCAGTTGCAATGGCCGGATCGATTCCTCTCTTATCCAGAAATAGTGGAATGAACGTGCCAATGATACCGGCAACGATGATCACTACAAAAAGTGAGATAGAAATCGCCAAAGCGGAAAGATGGTCATCTTGCCAGATCCATGTGAAGAAAAATAGAACAATGCCCAATATTGCTCCGTTAAGCATGGCAAGGAGCATTTCTTTTACCAGTCGGTCTGCAATGCTTCCCTTTACATCATCATTTGCGAGCCCTTGTACAATGATGGCAGAGGATTGCACCCCAACATTCCCAGCCATGGCAGCGATGAGTGGTGTAAAGAAAAATAAGATCGCATAGTTTTCAAGGATCTCTTCAAAACCTCCCATGATCGCAGCAGCGCCAACGCCTCCCATAAGTCCTAAGAACAACCAAGGAAGTCGGGCACGCGTGAGATCCAAGATACTATCTTCAGCATCGACCTCTTGTGTGATACCTGCTGCGAGCTGATAGTCTTTCTCTGCCTCTTCTTTTATGACATCTACGATATCATCGATGGTGATACGTCCCACGAGTCTCCCCAATTCGTCGACCACCGGAATCGCCTCCAAATCATACTTAGACATGACCTTGGCAACCTCTTCGGCTTTGTCGTGTACCTTCACGTAATCGACCTTTGGGATATAAACATCTTTGATATCTGCTCTAGTTGAAGTCGTGAGCAGATCTTTGAGCGATAAACGTCCTTTCAACCTATTTTGATCGTCCACCACATAAATAGAATGTACACGGGTCACTTCTTCGGCCTGTGCGCGCATCTCCTTTACACATTTAAGCACATTCCAGTTCTCATTCACCTGTACCAATTCTTTCGCCATCAAGCCACCTGCGGTATCTTCGTCATAACGAAGTAGTTCAACGATCTCGGCCGCATGTTCCTCATCTTCGATTTGGGCAATGACCTCTTCTTGTCGTTCCTCGGGAAGTTCCCCGATGATATCAGCGGCGTCGTCGGTGTCTAATTCTTGGAGTTCATCGGCAATCTCCTTGTCAGATAAATTTTCTAAGATCTTTTCTCTCACGTCCTCATCCAATTCGGCGATGACATCAGAAGTCTTATTGCTATCTAACAATTTGATCAAATAGGTTCCTTCATCTTGACCCAACTCATGAACGATCTCTGTGACATCCGCATAGTGCAGTTCCTCCATCAGTTTGAGGAGTTTGCTATCGCTTTGGTCAGCGATCAGCTGATTGATCTCTTCTACGAGTTCGTCGGTGAGCTTAAACGGTGTCATTCTCTATCTTTTGGGTCAGGGAAACAAAGGCTTCTACACTCAATTGCTCTGGGCGCTGCCCAAAGATAGCATCTTCTTTTAAACTATCGGAGAGGTTAAAAGTTTTTAAACTGTTGCGCAAGGTTTTTCTACGTTGTTGGAAGGCTGTCTTGACGACCCTAAAGAACATTTTCTCATTGCAGCGCAACTGGTGATCTTCCTTTCTGGTCAAACGCAAGACCCCAGATTTTACCTTTGGTGGTGGATCAAAGACCTTTTCTGAAACGGTGAACAAGTATTCGGCCTTATAAAAAGCCTGTGTAAGTACGGAAAGAATTCCGTAGGTCTTGTTTCCCGGACCTTCACAGATGCGCTCGGCCACTTCTTTTTGAAACATTCCGGTAAATTCCGGAACTTGGTCGCGCATTTCTATGGTCTTAAAAACGATCTGTGACGAAATATTGTAGGGAAAGTTTCCAGTGATGGCAAAAGGCTGGTCGCCAAAGAGCTGCCGAACATCATATTTGAGGAAGTCTTTGCTATGAATTCGGCCAGATAGTGCCAAAAAATGAGCGTTGAGATATTCGACCGATTCGGGATCGATCTCGATCACATGGGTCTCAACCGGTTTTTCTAAGAGATATTTAGTAAGTACGCCCATTCCCGGACCTATCTCCAATACATGTTTATAACCACTTAGTTTGAGGGTATCTGCGATCTTCTTTGCGATATTCTCATCGGTGAGGAAATGTTGTCCGAGGTGTTTTTTTGCGCGTACTTTGTCGTTCATAGATTTTTATTGGCTCAGCTTCGTCACCTTTTCTTCGATGAATTTTTCAATTTCTAACCGATCTTTTTTTGTAAACCATGAAAGCTCCACATCGATCCTTCTACCATCCTTCAACATAAAAAAGGGCTCGCTACCTCCTCGAGCTCGCCCGAAGCTTTCGATCTCAGAGAATTTTCTTGGAACACCCTGAATAATGATCGCATGTTCTTTCAAAACAACCGAAGGAATCCCTCTTAAAAGCGTAAGTATGATCGCCGCTAAGCAACATACCAACATAATGACTCGTATGACGATCAAAGCCAGTCCGGGAATTATGACTCCCACTAATGAAAGCCCGATGTCGAAAAACAAGAATCCAACTGCTGTGAGCAAAAGGATACCTACGATCTTAAAGATATAAAGTATGGTAGGTCGATACTGCTTCTCCATCAATGCTCACTTATAAGTTCCAGCTCGGTCCTAAAGGCGACAAATTTATCAGCAAAACGTTTCAATGCATCCTCTCTGAGCCTTGGCGCGTCCTCTTCATAATACCTTTGCAAGGTAGCTTTACTGTCGGTAGTGTATTGCACGGAATAGGTAGTCCCGCCCAACGCTTCATCATCGAGTACCTTTACCATTCGGGCATGGCTGAATTTTCCGGTAGCTATCATATCGGGGATGTGTGTTTCCTGCATCCAAGACAGCCATTCGTTGTGAACAGTATCCTCTATATTGATGGTTACATTGTATATGATCATGGGTAGTTTAATAATGGCGCAAAGGTACGACGGCTTTATCAATTCACCGCATCCCCGCGAAGTCTTCGGTATTTCTTTCTAGCCTCCACGAAAAAAATGCTATCTGGATGATCAAAGATGATCTTTTCATAGTGAGGCATGGCCTTTTCTGGCTCCCCCAGATGATTCACAAATAGTTCGGCCAAGGCAAAATGAGCGTCGTCTGCTAGAATATCGGTAGGATAAAATTCAACGATCTTTTGATAATTCAATCGCGCCTTGTCGAAATCCCCCGACTTCTCCAGAAGTTTCCCTTGTTTAAGCAATGCTTCGTCCTCGATTTTTTCACCCTTATGATTCTGCAATATCTCATCGAGCAATGCTATCGCCTCTTTGTTCCGTTTCTGGTAGGCCAAAAGGTCTGCTTTCGCATAGATCTTCAGGGCAGTAAGGGTAGAATCTTGAAAGGCATTATCAGAGATCAGCAGCTTTAGTTCTAAAGCGTCATTGGCAATCAATTGCGATGTGGATGACTTCAGTACTTTGCACTGGGTCTCTGCCCATTCAAAATCACCTTTGAAATAACTGGTCTGAGCCACCTTAAAACGTGCTTGTTGGCCAATCACATCATTTTTCAAGGATTTTTGGATTTGGGAATAATAGATCAATGCTTGATTGAATTTTTCATCATAGACCAAAATATCCGCTAGGGCCATCTTTAATTTGGCCTTTTGATATCTAGCCATGGGCGTGTCGATCGCTTCTTGAAGCAAGGTAATGCCGTTTTGTGTCTCCCCTTGACCAAAGGTCAAAAATTTGGCATACTGAATCTGCAACCCGACCGTCTGCTCTCCTTTGCCAAAATTTTCGAACAGCATGGCAAATTGCTTTTCGATATCTTGATGATCCTTGGTATTCGCCTCGGCTATTTGTAACTCGAGTAGATGCTCGTACGCCCATATCTTCGTTTCAGCATCAAGGGTATTTTCAATTAAATATTGAAAAATCTCTTCCGCGACCGCCTTGTCATACTCCAAAGCCTCTCTTCCTAGGTCTATGATCCTTTCAAGCGTAGCTTCATCACTTCGATTATAAATGGCCATCTCTTGCCGGAAAGCCTTATCATATTGACGCTGCTGGACAAATAACCAGCTTAGCAACTCGTTCCAAATAAGGTCTGGATTATTTTGCAATCGTTTTAGAAGTGCCTTTCTAAAGAAAACATTATTCTCATTGTCGGGGTCGTCGCTCACAAAACTGTTGATGTTTCTAAGGACTGTAGGGCGATATGCCTGGTTCCTCAAGATCAGGTTGAGATAGCTTTCGAACATTTTTTCAACATCGCCTTGCTCACCATAGATCCGTGCTACTTGGACATCATAATTGAGTCTTGGCATCAATCGCATGCCTTCATTATATGCTAGCAAAGCCTTATCCAGCAAGGAATACTTCTGAAAAGTATTTCCAACGGCACTTGTGAAATTAGGGTTCTCCCTTATTTTATCCATTGCCTTGTTGAAAAATTCATTGGCCTTGGCCATGCTATCTTGTAGCTGATAGTTATACCCTATTTGCACCAAAATTTGAGGTGGGTACACGGCTTGTCGGGTCTTGCTTTGAAGCAGCCTGTTCGCTTTCTCGTATTCTTCCAGTTGCTGCCATGAAGATATGAGGCTTTCCAAATAATCTATTCGTCTAGGATTGGTCTCATATAATTTTTCGTAGGACGCCGCAGCTTTTTCAAATTCTCCCTTATTGAAGTATTGCTTTGCCAATATATCGCTTTGTCCGCTAGCCGAACCAAAAATACAGCTGAAAAGAAAAATAAATAGTACTGAGGCCTTCATGATCGATCTCCTTTGAATCAAATATACGAGTTGCAGGTTTATTTTATGTGAAAGAAGCCATAAAAACGGGGCAGTATTCATTAAATTGACATGAAGGGCAATTCTAATGACCTCTTTATTAAAACAGGAGGAGCAGACGACCTATTTGCAAAACATCTACAACAAAAAAGCCCCAATCATGTATCGGAGCTTTCAATGGGGTATCTTTTTAGATTCAATCGATGATATCAAAGCCTGTATAAGGAATTAGCGCTTCTGGAATCTTAATACCATCTTTTGTTTGATAGTTTTCCAATATTCCTGCCAATACTCTTGGCAATGCCAAAGCACTTCCATTCAAGGTATGCGCCAGTTGCTTTTTCCCGTCCTTATCTTTGAATCTCAATTTGAGTCGATTGGCCTGAAAGGTCTCAAAGTTAGATACTGAGCTGATCTCTAACCATCGGTCTTGTGCCGTAGAGAACACCTCAAAATCATAGGTCAGTGCCGAGGTGAAGCCCAAGTCACCGCCACACAACCTTAAAATTCTATATGGCAACTTTAGTTCCCTTAAAATATCCTTTATATGTTCTACCATACCGTCCAGTGCAGCGTAGGAACGCTCTGGGTGTTCGATTCTTACGATCTCTACCTTATCAAATTGATGCAGACGATTCAGTCCTCTCACGTGTGAGCCATAACTACCTGCTTCTCTTCTAAAGCAAGGCGTATATGCCGTACAGCATATCGGCAGATCATCGACGCTGAGAAGATCATCTCTAAAAAAATTGGTGACAGGTACTTCGGCGGTTGGAATCAAGTATAAGTCGTCACCCGTAACATGGTACATCTGCCCTTCTTTATCTGGCAACTGACCTGTCCCAAAACCTGAGGCCTCATTGACCATATGTGGAACTTGGTATTCCTTATAGCCTTTGGAAGTGTTCTTGTCCAAAAAATAGTTTATCAAAGCCCGTTGAAGTCTGGCTCCTTTTCCTTTATACACAGGGAATCCTGCTCCGGTGATCTTATTGCCGAGTTCGAAGTCGATGATATCATATTTCTTTGCCAATTCCCAATGAGGCAAGGCATCATCTCCTAGCTTGGGTATCTCTCCTTCTTTAAAGACCTCCTCGTTATCCTCATCAGAATTGCCAGCAGGAACCAGTTCGTTAGGGACGTTTGGAAGCTGATACAACAAATCGTTGAGATGGTCGCTAACATCTCTCAATTGCTCTGTCAATGTCTTTGCATCTTCTTTCAATTGAACTGTTTTTTCCTTAAGCAAGCTCGCTTTTTGTACTTCCCCAGATTTGAAGTGGGCGCCTATTTCTTTTGACAATTTGTTGGAGGCTGCCAGCGTATTATCCAGGTCAAGCTGTGAAGAACGTCTTTTGTCATCTAAACGCAATACGTCTTCGATCATTTTGGTTGCATCCAAATTGCGTTTTTTGAATGCCTTTAGAATATTGTCTTTGTGTTCTCTGATATAAGATACTTGTAACATTATCTATGATTTGTGCGATTTCAAAAAGTCATCGCCACAGTTGCTGAAGGCACAAATTTACAGAGTTTGGTAAGAAATCTCTAAATAAAAGCTGTTATTCTTTAGGGCTGGGTAATATCCAATGATGATGTGAAAAGTGATTCCACTCCTCGGATGCCAGATCAATTTCGGGATCGATAAAGGGGCTAAGTTTTCTTCCGTTGACGCTAAGCGCACTTTCATAGGCATAGACCTTCACTTGCTGCCCCAAGTCGGCGTATTGTCTTTCCAGATATTGCGCAAACTGCCAGATGACATCGGGTTTGGTGGCGACCATTCGTCGTTGCTTCTTGGAGAGATATTCCCCAGGATCGATGATCGAGACTGTTTTGGTGTTCTTATTGACCACCTTGAAACGAATGCGTCCATATTTGGAGCGCAGCATCATACGCCAACTCATACGGTGACCTTCTTCTGTCCATAGCACATCATCTTTGATCGCCCAATGCCGTAATGGCAATCCGATCTGAATCAGAAAATACAATGCCCCAAGAGCAATAAACGGCTTGTACACCTTTGGAGTTTCTATCTCCTCCCCTACGTAATACGTTTTTCTTTTGGATAGAAACAATTCGTGTATGGTCTTCGTCTCAAAAAAGAAAACGGTAAATGCCAGCGACAGATACGGAAAGATCCCTATTTGAAAGACAATGGAATTGAATAAATGAAAGAAGATAGAGACTATGAATGCTACTTTGCGCGTTGGTTTCCATAGCAAGGCTGGAATGATAAGCAGATCGAAAAAAATACCAAAATAGGTGATGATCACATGTATGAAATGTTCTTGAAGAAGTTCTCCTATGATAGGATAGCCTCTCCTAGTTGCCATCAAATTTTCGGCAACCGTATGATCCAACCAATCCGGATAAAGCTTTGCCACTGAAGCATAGGTATACACGATAAATAATTGCAAAATGATGATAACCTTCACCCATTGGGGCATAGCAATGGACTTTAGGTTGGGATTGCGCTTTACATCTAGAGAGAGGGAACGATGTGCTGGTAATATACACATAATGGCACATAACAAAATGAGCAAGTAGTAATGGTTGTTGTAGGATGCCTTTTGCATGAGATAGGTGGCGGTCCACATGATGGTGAATACTGCTATGCTGAGGCGATACCTATAACCCACCATCACAAAGAGCCCGAAGACTCCCATGACCAAATAGTAGAAATACATTCCATATCCGGGTAATGGCTGCAACCATTCAAATCCTATAAAACTAAAAGTGAACTCTGGGTCGATCAGTGTCCTCTTTACCCAACCAGTAAAAATAGCGCCAACAGATTCCAAGAAAATAAGGAGCCCGAAAACAATTCGAAATACAATAAGCGGACTGTTATCGATCTGTTTGAATAAAAGCTTATCCAACGTCATTTTTTTCAATGTAATTTAGTGCCTTCTGCTTGTCCTTTGAGAGTTGGATCTTCAAGTCATCGACAGAGTCAAATTTACGTTCTTCCCTCAACCGATGTAGCATCTCAATGGTTAGGTGTTGTTCATACAAAGACCCATCGAAGTCGAAGAAATGTACTTCCACAGAACGAGACCTGCCTCCTACGGTAGGCTTGTTGCCAATATTCATCATTCCAAACAATTGGTTGTCCCCAATAGTACTTTTTATGACATATACGCCATCCATGGGTATCAGCTTATATTCTTCTGCGATATGAATATTGGCCGTGGGATAATCGATCTCTCTTCCTAGCGCATTGCCTTTTATCACTTTTCCGTTGAGCATAAATGCATATCCCAAATAGGAATTAGCCTTCTTAATATCGCCTTCCATTAGCGCATTTCTAATTTTTGTTGAGCTTACCGATACTTCATCGACCTCTTTGGCGGATATTTGTTCAACCTCAAAATCATAAATTTGCCCAAAATCCTTGAGGTCCTCGATATTCGCAGTTCTATTACGTCCAAAACGATGATCATATCCAACGATCAGTTTTTTAACTTTTACCTTATTTACCAACACATCCCTTACAAAATCCAGGGCAGTCATCCGACTGAATTCTCTCGTAAAAGGATAAACGACCAAATTTTTAAGTCCAATTTTTTCCAAGAGCTGTCTTTTCTCCTCTAGCGTATTGATCAGCTTGATATTTGCGTCTTGTTGTAAGACCATCCTAGGATGTGGGAAAAACGTCAATAATGTAGGGGTTAAGTCGTACTCTTCCGCTTGAACGACCAGCTTCTTAATAATTTCCTGATGGCCCAAGTGTACTCCATCAAATGTACCAATAGTGACTATTGTTGGCGAACTTTGAACGATGGTTGATTTTTGCTGTATTTTTTTCACAAAAAAACTCAATAAAGTGTGATAATCTTAAAAAAAGTTTAATTTTGAGTCAAAATCATCACAAACAAATTAATTTAATTCAGTTATGAAAACAAACTTACGTTATGTTTTTTCAATAACGTTGTTCTTAATGGCGTTTTCGGCATTTGGACAGAATAGTTATTGGACGAGAGGAGTTTTCGAAGATGGAACGCAAGGCGTTTCATTAAGAAATCTTGACAGTAAGGAGTATGAAGTGTATCAATTAGATATTGACGCCTTTAAACAACAACTTGCCAATGCGCCCCTTAGAGGGCAGATCAACGGAAGGTCTACGACCAAGATCAGCTTTCCAAACGAAAAAGGGCAGTTAGAACTTTTCAATGTGGTAGAGGTGCAGACACTTTCTTTGGAAATGGCCGCTCGTTATCCAAACATTAAGACCTATTTGGGAACCAACCAAAATGGCGCTAGAATTCGTTTTAGTGTCACCCCGCTGGGCGTCAGCACTATGCTTAATCGCCCTGATGCGATCATGACGTTTATGCAACCTATTACCAAAGGAAGCAACCAATACATCGCATACAACAGAAGCGCGAAAGGTATGGTTGAGGATAAAGTCTTTAATTGCGAGTCTCCAGACACGCCATTAGAATTATCCAATAATAGCAACGCGGGAAGAGACGCCAATGATCAGATCCTAAGAACATTTAGACTCGCCTTATCGACCACCGGAGAATACACTAATTTCTGGGGTGACGATGACGATACCAACGGAACCAACCAAGAAGATGCCTTGGCAGCCGCAGTTTCAACACTGAATAGAAACAACGAGGTATTCGAAGTGGACATGGCGGTAACTTTTACGCTGGTCACCGGAACCGAAATTATCTATCCAGACGCTAGTACAGATCCGTACACAGGATCATTTAATAGCCAATTGCAGAGTACCCTCACGGCTGAAGTTGGAGAAGCCAACTATGACATTGGGCATCTCTTCAATTTTGGAGGAAATAATGGAAATGCTGGATGTATAGGTTGCGTTTGCGTCGATGGGCAAAAAGGAAGTGGATTCTCCAGTCACTCTTTTCTAGACAACGATGGAGGGCCGTACATGCCAGATTTCTTTGATATCGATTATGTTCCCCATGAAATAGGTCACCAAATGGGAGCCAATCACACGTGGTCTTTCAACTCTGAAGGGACCGGTGTGAATATGGAGCCTGGAAGTGGAACAACGATCATGGGCTATGCAGGTATTACAGGTGGAAATGATGTGCAAGATCATAGTGACCCATATTTTCACTATGCAAGTATCGATCAGATCCTAAATAATCTAGGCACCAGAACTTGTTGGACCGCAACCGCAATTACAAACAATCCACCAGTCGCCGATGCCGGTACAGATGTAGTAATTCCAGCAGGTACAGCTTTTGTTCTAGAAGGTTCTGCAACGGATGCTGATAGTGGCGACACTCTTACCTACACTTGGGAGCAGATAGACAATGGGGTCACGACCAATGGCACCTTTGGACCAACAAAAACATCAGGGGCTGTTTGGAGATCGAGACCTCCAAGTACAGACCCAAATAGATACATGCCAATTCTTCAACGCGTAGCAGCGGGACAGCTCACAGAGACCAACCCTGTTGAGACGGTAGATAATACTTCTTGGGAAACTGTTTCAACTGTTTCTCGTGCTCTAAACTTTGCGTTGATCGTAAGAGATCGATCTGAAGCTGGAGGTGTAGGGCAAATGCCACAGAGTAGTTTTGACACGATGACGGTGACCGTCGATGATACGGCAGGACCTTTTGCTGTGACCTCACAGACAGCCACAGAAACTTGGAATGTGGGTACCACCCAGACCATTACTTGGGATGTTGCTGGTACCGATGGAGGAGCTGTCAATGCGGCGAATGTAGATATCATGCTTTCTAGAGATAGTGGCCTAAGCTTTCCTTTTACCATTGCGACTGGTCTTCCAAATAACGGAACTGCCAATGTTTCTATTCCTGCAACAGGGGGAGACACCTCTACTGCGAGAATAATGGTAAAAGCGAGCGACAATATATTCTTTGCTGTTAACTCTGCAGATATTACCATTCAAGAATCAGAGTTTGTATTAGACGTAAGCAATCCTACTGTGGATGTATGTAGCCCGGCCGATGCCGTGTATAACCTTACATATCGCACCTTTTTAGGGTTTTCTGGTACTACCACTTTTTCAGCTGTTGGTTTACCAGCAGGAGCTTCGGCTAGCTTCAGTCCGGCTACTGCCGATACCGATGGAACCGCAGTTACGGCAACCATATCAGGAATAGGCAGCGTAGCGCCCGGAAGCTATCCTTTTACCTTAGAAGGAACCTCAGGGTCTCTTACCAAGGCTACAGATGTAACGCTCAATGTGTTCGATACTAATTTCTCTACACTGACATTGACAGCACCTGCCGCAGGCGCCACAGATGTTTTTGCAGATATGGCCATGTTTGAATGGAGTGCCGATTCTAACGCAACCGAATATGATATAGAAATTGCGTCAGATGCTGGCTTTTCTTCGATTGTGGATTCCGCAACCTTAAGCACCACTTCGTATTCGAGCACTGCACTTGCGACAGGAACTGCATATTGGTGGAGAGTTCGTCCGAAGAATGATTGTGGCGACGGTGCATTTGCTTCCTCAAACTTCGAAACGGCTGTCATCATTTGCGCAAGCTATGACGCGGCAGATACGCCTCTAGCGATTCCTGATAGTGATCCAGATGGAGTTACCTCCACGGCATTTGTAGGTCAACCTATAGAAATCACCGATGTAAATGTTACCATAAACGTTACCCATACCTGGGATGCAGACCTTACCATTACAATCACCAGTCCTTCTGGTACTACCGTAGAACTGACCTCAGGAAATGGTGGAAGTGGTGATAACTACACCAACACCGTTTTTGATGACGATGCCACCACCCCTATCACAGCTGGTAGCGCTCCATTTACAGGATCATTCCAGCCTGAAGGAAGCTTAGCTGCTTTCAATGGTGAGATTTCCAATGGAGATTGGATACTTTCCGCTTCCGACTCTGCGCTTTTCGATACTGGAACTATAGATAGTTGGAGTATTGAGGTATGTGGCGAACCACTACCAGATGCTGATAACGATAGTATCACAGATGACTTTGACAACTGCCCGAACAACGCAAACGTTGATCAAGCAGATAATGATCTAGATGGTATAGGCGACGCTTGTGATAATGACAACGATAATGATGGTATTCCCAATAGTGAAGACAACTGTCCGTTTAACTTTAACCCGGCTCAGGTTGATTCTGACGGGGATGGAGTAGGTGATGTATGCCAGGAGGATTGTACCACTTCTGCGGCATCAGGCGCAGTACCTGTATCAGTGGATAACGTTCTACCAGCTGAATTAAGAGTGGAAGTTGCCGAAGATGTGCTAATTACGGATATAAATGTTACTATCGATATTTCACACACTTGGGTCTCCGACCTTACCATTGCTTTGAAAGGACCAGATGGTACCACTGTGATATTAGCAGATCAAGTTTGCGGCAGTAACGCGAACGTTCTTGCTACATTTGATGATGAGGGCGCACCGCTTAGCTGTGGTAGTGACCCAGCCATCATAGGTGTGGTGATTCCAGGCGAGTCCTTATCAGCTTTCAATGGTAAATCCTCTGCTGGTAATTGGGACTTGATAGTAATTGATTCTTTTGCTGGTGATGACGGAACCATCAATAGTGTTTCATTAGAAATTTGTGGTGCAGATGCGGATATTGACGAGGATGGTGTTATCAATTCTGAAGACAACTGTCCTTCTACACCAAATCCTGATCAGGCCGACTTTGACGCTGATGGATTTGGAGATGCTTGTGATGACCGCGATAACGATGGTGTTTTTGACGCCGAAGATAACTGTCCAGATACCCCTAATCCAACTCAACAAGACTTGGATGCCGACGGTCTCGGAGATATCTGTGATGATGAAATTACTTTCGTTGAAATTCCAGACGCATTGACCCCTAATGGAGATGGCGTGAATGATACATGGGTAGTTGGAAGACTAGACTTGTTCCCAGGAAACTCTGTTAAGGTGTTTAACCGATGGGGACAGGAGGTTCTTAGTGAAAGGAACTATCAAAATGATTGGAACGGACAAGCTGGTGGTGGAGATAAACTACCATCTGGGTCTTACTACTACATCGTTGACATCTTTGGTGATGGCCGATACACGTTTGATGGATGGATTTATTTAACCTACTAACTAATAACCTAAAAAAGATCACAAATGAAAAATTATTTAAAAATTGTATTCTTGTTAGTAGTGGGGACCGCTTTTGCGCAGCAAGAATCTGTTTATTCTTTATACAATTATAATATGAACGCCATCAACCCAGCATATGCTGGGGCCGATGGCGGAAAACTGACCTTCTTATCAAGGAGTCAATGGGCTGGTGTGCAAAACGCACCTGAAACCCAAGTTTTCATTCTTTCTCTTCCAGTTGGGGAGAAAGTAGGAATCGGACTTTCTGGTGTTAGAGACCAAGTCTTTATAGAAAATGCAACTTCGGTATTTATAGATTTTTCCTATAAGTTACAGGTTGCCGAGGCGACAGATCTCTATTTTGGTATTAAAGCTGGTGGTCTGTTCTTAGATGTTGATACACAAAGCCTACAAACCCAAGATCAAGGACTAAGCGCTTTGAATGAATTCAATCCAAATGTAGGTGTTGGTGCCTATTTGAAAAATGACAAATATTTTGTTTCCTTGTCGGCACCTAGAATTTTGAATACAGAACGTGTATCTAACGAAAATGGAGTTGCGACCACAGCTACTGACAAAGCTCAATTTTATTTAAGCGGTGGATACAATTTCGATATTAGCGATAAAGTGTTGTTCAAGCCTTCGGTACTTGGTTCTTTCTTACAAGGATTGGATCCAACGGTTACGGTAACTGCGGCCTTCAATTTCATAGAAAAATTTGACTTGGGCGTCAATTACAGAACCGACGACGCACTAGGAGGTTTTGCCGTCATTAACTTGGCAGACTGGGCTGGTTTTGGTTACGCCTATGAAGCTAATACCAATGATGCCATTCAGAGAGATAGCACACATGAGATCTTCGTGCGAATCGGATTTTAGGAATTATTAGAACTATCATTTGATAAAAGGGCCGCAAATTGCGGCCCTTTTTATTTTCCATTGAAGGCATTCATGGTATTATCAATTCCAGCAGTACCAAAGGACTTAATGAGTTCTCTGGACAGCTCGAGACGCTCTGGCAGTTTTGCCACTTCATCCTCATTCCATTTTCCAAGAACGTAGTCCACTTGTCTTCCTTTGCCATAATCTGCACTGATTCCAAATCGGAATCGCGGATAAATGGTGGTCCCCAGTACATGTTGAATATCTTTCAAACCGTTATGCCCTCCATCACTGCCTTTCTTCTTTACTCGGATGGTTCCGAAAGGCAAGTTCAAGTCATCGGTGATCACCAAAAGATGATTCACATGTATCTTTTCTTGCGTCATCCAATACTTTACGGCCTTTCCACTAAGGTTCATATAGGTACTTGGTTTTAAGAAGATGAATGTCCTTCCTTTGAATTTAAATCTTGCGATAGCGCCTAATCGTGCAGTTTCAAATTTTATATCCTCTTTTTTTGCAAAAAAATCAAGCACCTTAAATCCTATATTATGACGGGTTTCCTCATACTCGGCACCAATGTTACCAAGTCCCACAATTAAAAATTTCTTCATAGTGTCGATCTCTTCGGTTTCAACAATCTTTCTGTCACTAAATAGTCTTTTAAGGAAAGAAAACATTGGTTGTTTTTTTGTAAAAATAAAAAAAGCATCCCACAAACAGTGGGATGCTTAATATTTGAAAATCTTGCTATTTTAGTTAGCCTCTTCTGCTTCTTCTGTCGACTCAACAGCTGCAGCTTTCCCGGCTTCCTTGCCAACTTCCTGAGCCGCCTTCATAGCCGCACGAGATACTCTTACTTGACAAATGACCGTATTGTCTGGATGGAGAATTTTAAAATTTTCATCAGCCACTTGCGTAACATATAGTTTGTTGCCGATCTCTAACCCAGAGACATCTGCCTCGATAAAATCAGGAAGATTCGCAGGTAATGCCTTTACCTTTAATTTACGTTTTGCTTTTCTAAGAACTCCTCCGGCCATTACTCCAGGAGCTTTCCCTACGACGTGTACAGGAATGTCCATGGTCACCTCCTTATCATCGAACAATCGATAAAAGTCGACGTGTAAGATCTTATCGCTTACAGGATGAAACTGAATGTCCTGCAAGATCGCATTTTCTTTAGCCCCATCTTCCAACTCGATCACCACTGTGTGCGCATTTGGAGTGTAGACTAGATTTTTAAATGCCTTCTCGTCTGCTGCAAAGTGCAGCGGATTGTCTCCTCCGTATAATACGCAAGGAACCTTTCCAGCATTACGTAAGGCTTTGGTAGCTACCTTGCCCACGCTTTCTCTTTTAGATCCGTTGATCGTAATTGACTTCATTATATAAAAATTAAAAATTTACTACATTAAAAACTTCGAGCTTATCGAAGTGTTGTGATGCACTCTATGCATCACATCTGCGAAAAGTTTAGCACAACTTAGCACCCGTATCTTATCGCTATGTCTCTTTGGTGGAATCGAATCTGTTACGATCAATTCCTCCAACTTTGAATCTTCTATTCTTTCATACGCATTGCCCGACAAGATCGCATGCGTACAAATAGCTCTTACGCTCTTTGCTCCTCGTTCCATCATCAGGTCTGCGGCTTTGGTCAATGTCCCCGCGGTATCCACCATGTCATCCACCAACACAACATGCTTGCCAGTAACATCACCTATAAGTTCCATGTGCGATATCACATTTGCTTTTTGCCGCTGTTTATAACAAATTACCACGTCGCTTTCCAAAAATTTGGAATAGGCATAAGCTCTTTTGGAACCACCCATGTCAGGAGAAGCGACCGTAAGGTCTTGCAGTCCTAATTCTTGCAAATAAGGAAGAAAGATCGTCGATGCAAAAAGGTGATCCACTGGCTTCTCAAAGAATCCTTGGATCTGATCGGCGTGCAGGTCCATGGTGATAATTCTCGTGGCACCGGCAGCCTCTAAAAGCTTTGCAACCAACTTGGCTCCAATCGGGACCCGCGGCTTGTCCTTGCGATCCTGTCTTGCCCAACCAAAGTAGGGCATCACTGCTGTAATATGTCTTGCAGACGCTCTTTTTGCAGCATCTAACATCAATAACATCTCCATTAAATTTTCAGAGCTAGGATGCGTAGAGCCAATGATAAACACTCGACTTCCACGAACAGACTCTTCAAAAGAAGGCTGAAACTCACCATCACTATATCTAGAGAACGAAACTTTTCCTAATTCTGCCCCATAGGCCTCCGCGATCTCCTCTGCAAGCTTCATACTTTGAGAGCACGCAAAAATCTTGGGTTCTGGCATTGCGTAAGGCATTCCTAATTTGTTGTTTAGTAGTTAGCTAATAGTGTGTTGTTGTAAACAGGCTGCAAATTTAGAAATAAATACGATCCTAGAAAGATTATTATTGCAATTTTTGGTTTCGGAATTAAATTTATTTTTTAGATTTGCAGTCCCAAAAATGCTCGAGTGGCGGAATTGGTAGACGCGCTGGATTCAAAATCCAGTGATAGCAATATCGTGTGGGTTCGATTCCCACCTCGAGTACGGATAAAGCCATCAAAAGGCGAAAACAAAGCAAGTTCAAGAAAAAGAGCTTGCTTTTTTTCTTGGATAAAGCTGTAGTTTTCTTTGATGGCTTTTCAAGACGACGTTTCAGGGAAGAATCCCGAAGGGGTGCAATCCCACCTCGAGTACGGATAGGTCACCAAAAGGTGAAAATACAAGCGAGTTCCCAAAAAGGAGCTCGCTTTTTTTGTTTTCGTGGTTTTTTGATTTTCAAAGCACCGCTTTGTGGGAACTGCGGAAGAAGAACCTCACCTCAGATACCATCAGGACCTATTAATTTCTAGGGCCCTTTTCGTTTCAACAACCCCTGCTTAAGCACAGATAATCGGGTTTTTTTGTCCTACAACTTATCCGATCTTGTTTTATCTTTGTAAAAAGCTATTATTGCGTATCTTTCAGACAATCAATTAACAATAACCACTGACCAACCAAATGCAAACACTGGATTTTTCCCTTTCAAAGACTTCTGAAGAAGCCATTCATATCGCACAATCCATCGCCAAGGAGGCAAGCAATGAAGAATACAATGCCGCTCACTTGCTTAAGGCGCTGCTTCATAAGGACATAGGATTGCGAGACTTTCTTCATCAAATCGATGCCGATGTTTATTATATGGAAGAATGGGCGGACGTTCGTATAGAAGCCCTGCCAAGGTCGGTTAAAATACCCGATACGATAAAAGGAGATCGCTCTGTCGAGGCCGTTTTTAACGAATCCGATAATGTCCGTGTAAAACTGGGTGAAGACCACATCACACCAAACAGTATTCTTGTCTCACTTTGCACCCCAGGTGTAGGCTTTTCTTATGAGCAACTAAAAACACTCACGCTAAAAGCAGATGAAGTGTTGAATGCTTTGAATCGGGGTACTGCGAGCACAAAGAAAATTGTAAATGCAGCAGCACTAAAAGATACTAGCGCTGGCACAAGCAATGGTACGACTGTACTAGATCATAAGATCCTTGACGAATATTGTCTTGACAAGACCTCTCAGGCTCAAAATAAAGAACTACAGGCCATCTACGGAAGAGAGGCAGAAGTAAAGATGATCGTCGAAATCCTTGGAAGACATTCTAAGCCTAACGTTTTGGTCACTGGAGAGCCGGGTGTTGGGAAATCGGTATTGCTAGACGGATTTAGTGAAGCGATCACAAGCGGAAATGTTCCAGAAGCGTTGAAAGATGCACAGATCTATGAGCTGGATCTGATCAATTTGGTTTCGGGAGCTTCCTACAAAAGTGAGGTCGAAGATCGCTTCAAAAAAATCTTTGGTGCTATGAAACAGTTCGCAAAGCCCATTTTGCTTATTGATGAAATTTATCATTTGGCAGATAAGAACAGTGGCAACCAAGGCCTTGTCAACATTCTTCAATCGGAATTGGCCAAAGGAGAAGTGACGATCGTCGCTACCGCCACCAATGATGCCTTCAGAAAGCATATAGAAAAAGAGGAAGGCCTCGCCAGGAGATTTGAGATCGTGCCGTTGGAGGAACCCACGGAAGCGGAAACGTTAAAGATGATCTCCAATACCATCGACAAGTACACGGCCCATCACAAATTGGCCGTTGAGGACGAGACCATAGGTGAAGCCATCCGACTCTCTAAAAGATTTAATAAGGATAGAAGCTTGCCAGACTCGGCCATCGACCTCATCGATCGTACGATGTCTGCCTCTCGATATATGTTAGAAACCACTGCCACCCAGGTAGAAAACGTAAAGTCTCTGGTAGAAGAACTAAAAGATAGCAAGGCCTCTGAAGAAGAAAAATTGACCGAAGTTAAATGGCTCTATGACAATCTGAGCAACAAGTTCAGTTATCTGCTATTTGCCGAATTGAACGAAGAGAATATCTGGGATGGTATCGATTCTCCTGAGAAAGGCCTAGAAAAAGTCACCGAAATACTTTTGAAGTTCGTAAAAAAGGCATCAGAGGACAAGAAACATATCGACAAGAACGACGTTTCGGCGACCATATCCAATAAGACAGGGATTCCCGTTGGGAAGCTCCAATCCGACGAAAAAGAACGATTGCTTAACATGGAGGACCATTTGAAGCGAAGAGTAGTTGGGCAGGATCACGCCATCGAGGTCATCTCATCCTCCGTCCTCGAATCTCGATCAGGATTGAGCAAGCCAGGATTACCTATCGGTTCGTTTTTCTTTACCGGACCAACAGGAACAGGAAAAACGGAACTTGCCAAAGCATTGGCAGAATTCCTCTTCCAGACCGAGGATGCGATCATAAGATTTGACATGTCCGAATTTAAAGAGGAGCATTCGGCAGCCTTACTTTATGGGGCGCCTCCAGGCTATGTCGGGTATGAGGAAGGTGGACTTCTGGTCAATAAGATTCGACAGAAACCCTACTCTATCGTATTGTTTGATGAGATCGAAAAAGCGCATCCTTCGGTATTCGATATCTTCTTACAGATCTTAGATGAAGGTAAATTGCATGACCGTCTAGGAAAGACCGGCGATTTTTCGAATGCAGTGATCCTATTCACCTCGAACATTGGGAGTGAGCAAATTGTAGACACCTTTGGAAAGGGAGAAATTCCAAAATCAAGCGACCTTTTGGAAAACATGGGACGTTTCTTCAGACCAGAATTCTTAGGGCGACTCACCGAGATCGTTCCTTTCGCACCGATTACCAAGGAAAATGTCGTAAAGATATTCAACATACAATTAAAGGACTTACACAAAGCCCTTGGGAAACAGGAGATTACCTTGGAACTTTCTGAGAAGGCACAAGAATTCCTTGCATACAAAGGTTATACCCCAAAATATGGTGCGAGACCGTTGAGAGGTGTTATAAGAACCGACCTGAGAGCACCCTTGTCTAGGATGCTGATCACTGGAAAGATTTCTAAAGGCAGCAAAGTGTCTTTAGATATAAAGGATGACAAATTGGAATGGAAATACGACAATTAGTGTTTCTCGGAAACAAAATATTAGTATATTTAAAGTTAATAACCGATAATTTAGATCATTATGAGTGACAATGTGTACGGTCTTGGCGGAACGGAAGTGAAAACCGATGCTAATGAGGCCATCCAAGAAATTGGCCAGAACAAGACCTTGTTCATACAAAAACTTACCCAAGACCAACCAATTAAACCAGAAATAGTCTCCGGACTTACGAATATCGAAGCTGTTTTTGAACATTATAAACCAGAGGTTGAAGTAGATTTTGAAGATTCTGAAGGTGTAGGGTCCAAAGAAACACTTACGTTCAGTAATCTCGGTGACTTTGGAAGCAAGGGCATCACTGCCCAAAGTAAGTTTCTGAATGACTTGGATACCGAGAAGGACCAGTATCTGAAGATGGTAAAGCAACTGAAATCCAACAAGATCTTAAAGACTGCGCTAGCAGATCCAGAGGCCAAGACGGCCATTATCAGATCTCTTCAATCCCTATTAGCAGAATTACAACAAGGTTAAAAAGCAGCAAGAAATGTCAGCAAAGCAAGCACAACAAGTTAAGATAGATAATCCTGTACAGGAGCTAAAGGCAAATGAGGAGAAGTTGGCCAGATATGGTGGCTTTGACCTTTTAGAGGCCTGCATCGATGATGTTCAGAATATGAACCCAAGCCGGAAAGCACGAAAGAAAATATTCTTAACAGAATCAACTAAAAAAGCGGAACGTGAAAAACTAAAGAAAACGCTAGAGATATGGACGGATATTCTATCCTCTTCCGACGATATTCCAACGATGATCGAGGAGGCAGACAAACGTTCGGCAACCGCTAGAGAAAGCCTGAAGAAGAATTTAGGAGCTGCCTTGGAGCAAACTAGAGAATTAGAACAGTCTTATCGCTCCATGGCGTTATTCTACAAGAATAGCGAATCGACCAAAATCAAGAATATCAACATCATGAATGCGGAACTTGAACAGCTTAAGGATCTTGATAATACAAGGTTCATCGATGCCGTCCAAGAAGAACTTGTCCAAGGATTTGATCGCCTAGACCTAAGAGACAATTATGGTATGTTGGTACTGCCAGGATATTTAGGGTCTAATAAGGTAGTCGAAAAATGGGCGAAGATCGCACATGATAACAAAGTGATGATGATCACCGATTTTGAGCATTTGGATGAGCCAGATGATGTGATGGAAATGTTTGAGGCAGCCAACCTTACCGGTGGTGATAAATACCGTTCTAACGTGATCATGGCTTGTAACTGGTTGGTAGGCCGAGGTAAAGATGATGAAGTTGGTGAAGATGACGATGTCTTTGTTGCTCCATCGAGTGCCCTAGCTGGTAAGATATACAAAACCCTGATGTCCCAAGTTACTGCAGGTAAAAAGTTTGGTGGAATGAATGAAGTGGATGGCGTTCGTTTTGATTTGAAGAAAAGTGAGATCGCCGAACTTGAAAAACTAGGACTCGTACCCATGGTAAATGAATACGGCAAGGTCATGGCATTTTCGGCTAAAACGCTATTCAATGGAGATAACCTTGGACTACAGACCTATTCGGTAGTTAGGGTATTCGATTATGTCACCAAAGTCTTGATGGATTTCTTAAATCGAAGAGCTTTTGAGAATTTTAATGCGAAGACTCGTAAAGAACTGATGGGGCAGATCGTTAAATTTTTGGACGGCATCACTGGTCCCGACAAACTGATCGAGGACTTCTCAATCAAACGCTTTGAGCAAGATCCGCAACAAAAAGACCGTGTTTTCCTAGACATTCATATGAAGCCTTACTTCCCTGCGAAGAACTTTATGATCAAAATGGATGGTCAAAAAGGTGATGATGGCACCGATTGGGGAGCCGAATATGAGCAGCAGAAGTAAACTATTTAAAAAATTATAATTGAAAAAGGAGGGATCGTATAAGGTCCCTCCTTTTTTTTTGCCTGTTATTCTTCTAGCATCATCGTTTCCGATTTCGCATATATCTGTATAGCAAAACTATGAGTCCCAGCAGGACCAGCAAGTAGACTCCATAGGATTCTGTAAATAGTGTTCCTTTGGTCTTTAGAAGTTGCGGCGTTTGTTTGTTGTACAATACAGTGACCGTATCGCCTTCGTCATACCAGGTGCCAATAAATGGAACATGTGGCAACTTGACAATGCTTGAAAGGCTATCTCCCTCACGAGTCACATAATCTACCTTCGCGGTCGCAGAAGACCTCCGAGATTTGATGCTAAAGTTTATCTCCTTGATGAGGGCTTCGGTCTCTATATAATCAGTTGAACTGTTCTGTGCGCTGGCATGTTGTCCAAATAGCAATAATGGCAATAAGAGATATAAAGATCGCATAAGATTGGTCATTAGGTTGTTTTAAATATAATTTTTTAAGGGTATTTTCAGCGCTTTTTGAGTCACGGTTGAAAAGTGCTATTTTCTATAATCGGGAAAACACATACGGCTGCGCCAAAATGAGGTGTTCTCATCTCCGAAGATGAACCGTAATGAATCTATCCACTTCTACCGCTCTTACTCAACCATTCTGGTCAAATAACTCTTCATTGACCCCATGCCTCCATGTTTGTTCGTATCGTCTGCGATCGGCAAATACTTTTTTATAATTTTTTTATATGCTATCTTATTTTTAGCGGCAAGATCGACTATATCATTAAGTTCTAGCATGGTGTCTCGAATGTCGGCGCTTACGTTAGAAATTATCAAGAGTAGAATCTTGTTTTCAATAGTATCATATTCCTCCGTTAACCGTAACATGTCCTTCAAATTGTCAGTGCCTCCGATTGTTTCTATAAGTAGCTTTTTTTCTTTGGTGTCCAAATGATCAAAGTTTGTAAGAATACTTTTAGTCACCTCATCGAGTGTTTTTGAATGTTCTTTTCTAAATGCTTCGCTTCGTTCTTGTGCTATTTCTAGCCAATTATCTTGATTGATATCAATGTTCTCTGAATAATTCTTTTCTCTAGATTCAGTTAACATTTTATCAGTTATTCTTATTTCTTCTAACAGTTCTTGGAACATTATTATACTATTTGAGTTTATTTACAACCTTTACCAGGAACCATAAAATTCCCTTTTTGTACGTATCCCGCTTTCTTTAACTGTGCCAATTCGTCAGCAAATACAGTTGGCATACCCTTTCTAGCTCCTTTTTGAACCACCAGATATTTTTCAATTTGCGGACTTACCAATTGAAAGGAAGCTCCTTTATCAATACCAGCTTGAATCCAAGCCTTGTTAACACCTGGACTCCATCGATTAGAATTTAACACATGGTAACCCTTTTTTCCAATATATTTACTTGTGTGATCTTCAAGATTACCTAGAACAGGAGTGTCGGTGGTATTCTTCATATTTTGATACCATTTCCAACCTTCTCCCGCATCCATAGCGTTTGATGGAGGTTTGTTCCATGGCATTTGATTGGCATTATTAAAAGTGCCTTGCATTCCTTTTTGAAACTCGTTCCAGCTGCCAAACGAAAGGCCAAAGGGATCCACTTCATAATTCGAGTTCGGAACATAGGAATAGGCATTGGGCATACCTCCACTCAGCCCAATAGGGTCTTGACTCAGATATATACCCTCTTCGGCGGAATAATATCTAAATCTGTTGTAATATAGTCCAGTCTCCTCATCTTCATACTGTCCTTGATAACGGAACGGACAATCATGGGGTTTTCCTTTTATTTGCTTTCTTATTTTTCCATAAATATCATACTCTACGGCCCAAGTTTGATTGCCTTGAGAATCATACATCTCTACGGGCGTTCCCAGATAGTCGGTAATGATCGAGTAATGCTCTCCATCCACGATCTTCGCGGCCGGCTTAAAAGTTCCCTCATCGAATACCCAGGTGATGAGCCCCCTCTGTCCTTCGGACATCCCTGCCTTGCCGGGAGGCAAGTCCCCCGAGGGGGGAGAATTATCACCGATAGGTTCTGGCTTATCCTTTTTGAGGATGCCCCATTCATCAGCTATCAGCTTAGGTCGTTCTGATAGATCATAACTCCACTCATGGAGCGGGACGTTGCCATTCCAGATAAATCTAGTAATGGTCTCAGCCCCCTCCAAACTTCCCCCAAGGGAAAAGGCTTTTATTATCTTTGCAGTACGGCGACCTAACGCGTCGTATTCAAACTCAACATTTTTACCATCTGGCCTATCCACCGATTTTAGCATTCCATTGCCGTACCACTTGTACGTCCAAGTGCCCTTCTCTGTAATTTTTTTGATCAGATTACCCTCGTCGTCGTACTTAAATCGATCGCCATCAGCTTCTAGCAATTGTCCTCCCACCCCATATTTCCGATCGATCTTGCCCTCAGTGCGATACAAATTACCTACCTCGTCAGGTAGTTTATAGTCGAATTGTTTATTCTCATATTTTGCTCCCGCCAGATTATTGAAATCGTCATAGCTATAACTTACAACACCCATGGTCAACTCATTGACCATCTTAGTCAATCGGTCATTGACATTCCATGAATAGTTTCTGTGGCGTAATTCTCTATTGCCAGCAGTCACCAAATGCTTTATGGGTCTTCCAGCAGCATCATACCGCATGCGATTCATAATACCTCCAGGCAGTACACGATCAAGTTCCATTCCGAGGCTATTGTATGTGAATTGAGCTTGCCAAGCTCCTTGTGGCCCCCTCAGTTCGCCGTCAGCGGACAGCTCACCCAGAAGGGGAGCATTATCAGAACTTTCATCCAACTTATGTACTTGGGCGGTCATCTCTTCGATCAGCCCCATACGATTGCGCAGTAGCTTGATGTTGGCTCCAAGACTGCTTGTGATCTGTATGCGATCCCCAAGTTTGTCAAATGTACTTTCTACAAGATGCCCATCTTGCTTTTCTGCGATCACTCTTCCTGCCTCATCCCTGATGAGCTGTACGACACTGTTTTCATTTCTTGCTTCAATGAGGTTGCCATCGCGATCGTAAGAATAGATCTCCCAGCTACCGTCGCTATGCTCAGCTCTGGTGATTCTTCCATTTAGATCGTACTCATACTCAGTAAATTTATTCCCAGGCCGATTTACCTTCAAAATCTTTCCGGCACGGTCACGGTCATATCCGCGCACCAATCCATCAAACCCGATCTCTCTTGTGATCTCACCCTTGTCATTTCTGGAGAAACGGTAGTACTCATTTTGCTCGTTAGTGATACTGAGCAATTGCTCTTCGGTATCATATTTAAAATGAATTCTTCTACCTCTTTCCTCTCTCATTTTCAAACTTCCAAGAGGTGTGTATTCATAATTCACCTCACGTCGTTTTTGGTCTTTTGCCTGAATGACCTCATCATAGGCATTGTACTTTATTTTGACCAAATTATTATCGGCCTGACGAATCTGATATAGGCGATCTAACTCATCGTAAAAGAATTGCTGTTGATGATCCTCGGCATTCTTGGTATATTGGCATCTTCCCCAAGCATCATATAACCAAGTGCTTTCACTTCCATTGGGAAGGGACATGCTGTTGAGATTGAAGTCCTCGTCATATTTCAAAAAAGTACGATTTCCCGCATTATCCCGTACTTCGCCTATAAGATTTTGGTCGTTGTAAGTAAAGTTTGTGACGCCTCCATCCAAGCCGATTACGGCGTGCAAGCGATCCTCTTTAAAGGTGCGTACTACCGAGCCACCTCCGGGATATTTTGTAAGGACCAGTCGATCCTCTTCGTCATACACAAAACTAATGACCGCACCGTCTGGTTGGTGAAGCCCGGTTAGATTGCCCCGCTCATCATAGCTGTAACCCGTTATGTTCCCTTCTTCATCAATATCGCGATAAGGTTCCATGAATGGTGTGTACTCATGAAAAATATTTGCCCCCATCGGATCGGTAACTTGCGTACATAGATTGTCACTGTTAAAATAATAGACACTCTCTTGGCCAAGTGAATTGGTGATCACATTATAGCCTTTATAATACTCTAAAGTTCCTGAGAGAATGCCTTTATCTCCCCAGGTCTTTATGCACTTTGCGCCTGTTTCTTTACCATCGTATTCCCAATAAAACGCTTGGCCGTTTCTATCGGTCTTCTTCACCATTAAGTGATTCTGGTACTCCATGATCGTCGCTTGATCCAAGGCATCGACAATATGAGTCATATCGCCGTCACTGTTATAGCGGTAGCTGACCAAAATTCTGGATGCTCCCTTGTGATGGGCCAACACCTGAGTTACCCTAGATTCTTCATCTAGCTCGAGGGTAATATTTCTACCAACACTATCTATGATTGTCTCTAGCTGATAGAGGGCATTATATTCGAACTGAATTGAAAAACCTTCGGGATTGCTAAGTTTTGTTGGTTTGTATAGCTGTTCGGTAAATCTCTTAAAGGTATAGACCATCTGGGATTCGTGGTCCTTCACTTTATAGGTGTTTCCATCGACACAGGTCAATGTCAGTTTTTCTGAACGATCGTACTCGCTTTCCCCTTCAGCAACTAGCCATGAGAAGGCGGTTATTCTACCATCTGGCAAACGCATGACCACGCTATCCTCTTCAGCGACGACGTGCAATGAGAGATCATAGTTGCAATGCATCCCATGTCCTAACATTCCCTCGTAGGCGGAATCTGAATACCAATTGCGCTCCCAACTTATTGGAATGGGCCCTGGAAGTGTAAAATCAACGCCTTCATAAACCATTCGGCCCGTTACCAGATCCACTGGCTCAAAGCCCATTTTACAAAGTTTCTTGCTGAGACCTTTGGTTGCTTTGAATTTCTTAAAGACGCTTGTATTCATTTTTTTGAGACCTTTGCCCAGTGCTTTTCCAGCACCTTTCATCAGCGCTCCAAAGCCGTAACTCATGGCCAGACCCATTAACATTCCCATTAGATCAGGAGCGTAAGGCCCTCCAACCATCACTGGTTTTCCCATTGGTAAGGGTATGCTCATGGAAGACGGGAGATAAAGACTGGGAATCGGTTTCATTTTCTTTCCCGGGGAAAGTGTCAAAGGCATTCCAATATCGTTACAGGTCATCATCATATAGCCTGCTGGCGTAAAATAACTGTCATTGGCACTCACGGTAGTACTTCCAAAGAAATTCATCGAATCATGGCCGATCATAGGTGACATTAAAAATGGGCCACCCATCGGAATATGAATGAACGTCCCTATTCTTCCACCTGTGGTGGCGTTTCCGCGTGGAACGTTGTTTACGTTGATGGTAGAACCAATGATAGGAATATAATCCATAGGATCTATGACCATGCCGATATACGGATGTGGAATGGGCACCGGTATCCCTGGCGGAATTATCACAATGTGAATATCTATTCCTAAGACTGGGGTGAAGTGTTTATTTGCCAACAACATGATTTAAAACCAATTTAAAATTGAAAGACTCTTTTTTTCCATTTCTTTACGATGTTCTTCTACTTTGGTCCGCCATTCCTCCCCATCCACATCGACCATAAAGGTGTGTATTGTATCGCATCGTTCTTTTTCTCTATCATTCTCTGAAATATTGAAATGATCTGCTGCGATAAAAGGCATGCAGGTAGCTTTTAACATTTCAGGTGGGATCGTGACCCCGAAATTGTAAGCCGTTGCTACTATTTCTTTATACTTTTTCTTGTCTCGTTTTTTGATGACATTATATCCAAGCCACCAGGCGGTCAACGCCTGAGGACCAAATCCATACTCGATAGATATGTCTGCTTGTTTACAAAACAAATCGGATGCTGTTTCCTTTTCCTTTTGTAACTGCTTGCAGCTCGCCATATACCCATAGGTTTGAATAATGACGGGTTTGCATGTATCATCGCCAGTCTCTAATCCCTGTCTCGCCAAGGACATTCCTCTTTGTAGTAGGGTTTCGATGGTTTTATACTCTTTAAAATTGAAAAGCATTCCCGCGTAGATCACATGGGCCGAGGCCATAGCTGATTTGCTGCCGGTCTTTTGAGTGACTGAGAGCCCTTTCTTTCCCCATTCGTGTAATCTAGATAAATTCTTTTTCGCAACGCTCTTGGACATCTCGATCATACATTGTCTGAATTGAATCTCAGGGTCGTTTGGATCACCAGATGCCGCTATTTTATTGATCGCTCCTTGAAGATCTAAAGTAACAGAAAGTGTTTTAGCGCGGTCTTTCTGCTTATCCATCACATCATCGTAGTAACGTTCTTCGACATGATCAAAAAACATGATTCTCGCTTTTTTGGGTAATCCCTGCTGCGTAATGGCATTTAACCAGCTATTGTATTCTTTTGGATATGCAACTGAATAGGGAAATAAGGCCAAAGTGAGGCCTTGTTGCCGATTGGGCATTGCTTTTTGAAATGTATTAAGCATTTCTAACAAAAGCAGGTCGAAGTCGGTATCCTCCGATGTTAATTTGTTTTCATAAACATCTACATCCCAATCAAATTTTAGAATTCTTGAATCTAGGGCTTCTTGAAGCGTTTTGTCTTCTTTAAAGTAGGTCACCCAATCTTTGATCAATGCCTTGCTGTGGGCTTCTTTGCTGTGAAACTCTGTCAATAATACAATGGTAACCTCTGGAAGACTCCCATTTGGAGTGGACTCCAATCTTAAGAACCCCTCATAGAGCCTTGCTTGATCTGGTTTTATCAACCAGCGAACAAGTTGCAGTTGTTCGTGCGGACTTACTTCATCCACCCATCTCTGCTGGATCTTAGTGACCAGTTGCGCTATGGGATTATGTTCGTTGTTCATTGCTATCAACCACAATTAAGGTTCAATAAACCTCCTTTGACATTGGTCATAGCCGTGCCGTTGACATCTACCATGGCACCATTCATCTTCAATTCGGCTTTCCCTTCGACCAACGTACTTGGTGCGCCAACTTCTACTTTGGCTGCACTGTTTACGATCACCTTCGCGCTACCATCATTTAGGATCTCTTGCGATTTAACATTCACGTTGTTGGTCCCTTCTATATTGATGGTCTCTGAAGCTTGAATATTTATTTCTTTGGAGGCCATGGTAATGGTCTCTGGCGCATTGATCACAATTCCCTTTTCTGCTGTATCTAGTATAATGGTGTTTCCGTTCTTATCGGAGATGGTAATACTTTCCTTTCCATCTTCATCTGAAAATGATAGTGTGTGTCCACTGCGCGTGCGAATCGCTTTGATGTCGTTCTTCTCGGTTTTCCAACCTCCTGGGCTATTACTTCCTGTGTATAAGGCTCCCATAACAAAAGGTCGCTCTGCGTTGCCACCCTCGAAGCCCACCAGGACCTCCTCGCCCACCTCGGGGATGAAGTGGAAGCCCTTCTCGCCACCCGCATGCGGGGTCAGCACC
>NZ_JBHTJH010000004.1:0-228973 GCF_042675645.1 Sungkyunkwania multivorans
ACGGCAAAGAGGCCCACAAAATTGGGGCGGGTAGGAGAGAAGATCATTGAAAATGCACAATGGGCCTGCCCGAAAGAATTATAAGTTAAGGCATTGCACGTAACTTGTATATAAACGCAATGGCGTTTATTTCCTATGTATAAACGTACCCACTAAAATAGCACAATTTTGCGGGCATTGCCGTTTCTAACCGTTAAAAACAGGTAATTTGAATAGCCGATAAACAGGGAGATACACATCATAAATCAGTTCTATATAAAGTTCTTATAGAATTTAAGGACTTTCAATGCTGCTCGGAGAAAAGCGCGATGTAAGCGCTTACAAATGTTTACAAGCGTTTACAAGCGACTACAAACGTTTAAATTTTTCTAATCGGATAGCATCTACGACGACATGCTTACAAAAAAGGAGACCTCCCATTGGAGGCCTCCGAAAAATTCAAGTAAACACAACCTAAACTTAAACTATATTCTATGTTATATTAGAACGAGTAAATGGCTGCTAAAGTAAAACTGGCTAGGCTCTTTTGAACGTCATCCAAGTCAGCATTGGGAATGATCTCATTCTCAAAGGAGTCGATTCTCAATTCTGGCTTAAAGGTAAGGCTCCCAACGGCATAACTTCCTGTTAGTGTCGCTGCAAAAACAGAGTCGTCATCCGCACCATCGGCAAAAACGGTAAAATATTCCCCTCTTAACCCAATGGCAAAAGCCTCCGAGGTCTTATATTGAGGATATAAGGCAAGACCGTAGAAGCCGTCACCATCCGTGTCGGCATAGGTCCCGTTAAAACCAAGGTAGAAGTCATCGGTGATATCGCTTCCCGCGGTAAGGTCTACCTGAAAGGTATTCTCTGCCCCAAGCTCTTGCTTTCCATACAAGAAGTTCAGATACGCACTGCTAGCATCTGTTGAGTATCCCAACTGCGCCCCATAGGTGTATAGACTTTCTGGATTGTCCGCCGTTAGGTCTGTTGGGTTCATCACCGATAGCATCGCCGACCAGTTATCGTCAATGGCAAAATCAGCCTTTAGACCGGCATGCGAAAACGGTCCGTTGCTAAACATATACGACGTGCTGTAGTTGAAGTTCCCTGTAGGAGAGATGACCTCGTACCCGAGGTACGTGTTGAAATTACCAAAGGTCAATGTCACGACCTCGCTCACTTTCCAGTATACATACAACTGATTGACGATGTTGGTAGACCCCACAGGCGAACCAAAGACAGCCTCTTCTCCTCTTGGGCCAAAGACGAGGTCGGCCACAAAGCCTACTTTTTCACCTTCATAGCTGGCGATCACATTGGCCATTCCCAGCGCAAAGCCGTTGGCATTGGCAAAGGAGGTGGGAGGGGCGATAAATATTTCTCCGCCACTACCATCTGGGATGGTTTTGTTTGCCGAATTGATATTGGCTCTGTAATAGGCATCTACAGATCCACTTAGGCTAAATTTTTGTGCGGGTTCTTCTTCCTCTTGGGAGAAGCCAGTGAAACCGACGAGTAACACTGCGGTAAAAATTACTTTTTTTACGATCTTTGTGATTGTGATTGTTTTCATAATTGGGTAATCAAATAGTTTGTAGTTTGATCGTTGATCAAACGGTTACGTTTCGTTTTTGTAATTCAAGCTTTCCCATAGAAAATGATCTCACTTTTCCCGGAGTGCTCTGCCAAGCACTCCGGTCTTTTTATGGGAAAAGCAGTGGTTGTTATTGGTTAGGACATTTGGTCTAAAGTAAAGTCTGGATAAGCATCCATACCGTGCTCGTGAATATCCAGGCCTTCTACCTCTTCTTCTTTGCTTACGCGCAATCCTATCGTCTTCTTTATAGTAAAGAGGAATAAGAATGCGGTGACCACACAGAATGCTCCGATGATACCTACGCCTGCGAGTTGCACTAGAAATTGGTTCAAGCTTGCCAATTCTCCAAATATTCCTACGGCCAAGGTGCCCCAAATACCGCATATCAGGTGAACGGCGATAGCACCTACCGGGTCGTCCAATTTCAATTTGTCTATCAAGGCAACACCCAATACGATGATCACCCCTGCAATCAGGCCGATCAAAATAGCATCGGTAATGCCCATTTTATCTGCACCAGCGGTGATTCCTACCAGACCTCCAAGAATTCCGTTCAAGAACATGGTGAGGTCGTAGTTCTTATATAATATTGTTGACATAAAAAAGGAGGCGAGTCCACCGGCAGCTGCTGCCAAACAGGTGGTGACCAAGACAAGAGAGGTCAATCCAGGATCTGCAGATAATACAGAACCACCGTTAAATCCAAACCAACCTAGCCAAAGGATCAATACCCCGGCGGTCGCCAATGGAATATTATGTCCAGGAATGGCTTTTGGTTTACCATCTTTGCCAAATTTGCCGATCCTTGCGCCTAGCAATGCCACAGCGACCAAGGCAGCCCATCCGCCAACGGAGTGTACCAAAGTGGATCCTGCAAAGTCATAGAATCCCCAGCCATCTAGGAAGCCAGTTCCCCATTTCCATGAGCCTACTATTGGATATACCAATCCTACGTAAAGGATGGTGAATAGCATAAAGCTTGGAAGTTTGATTCGTTCTGCGACTGCCCCAGAGACGATGGTCGCGGCAGTGGCGGCGAACATCCCTTGAAAGAGAAAGTCGGTCCAGTAGGTGTAACCAGCGTTATAGGACAAGTCCAGAGCTCCTTCTACAGTCGGGGCGCTGAGTCCAAAAAGATCAACAAAGTAATCGGGGAGTACGCCACCCAGTGAAAAGCTTCCTGGATACATTAGGTTAAAACCTACCAAAGCATACAGGATCAACCCGATGGTGATAATAAAGATATTTTTGAATAGAATGTTAATGGTGTTCTTTTGTCTGGTGAGCCCTATCTCTAAAAAGGCAAAGCCCAAGTGCATAAAAAAGACAAGTCCTGTACAGATCATCATCCATACGTTGTCTACTGTGCTTACTGTCGTTTCCATAGTAATTTGATAATGTTAGTTGTTGCGATGCGAATGCATCTTTTAGTGTTTAGTTGTTGGTTTACTGAAGTGAAGGTTTTCCGGTTTCCTTGGTTCGGATACGATAGGCTTCCTGCACGTCGCTCACAAAGATCTTCCCATCGCCCACGTTTCCAGTTTGGGCGGAGTCTAAAATGGCGTTTACCGTACGATCAAGAAATTCATCCGAAACAACGATCTCTAAATACCTTCGCTGAATGTCGGCAGTGCTATAGCTGATACCGCGATAGACATGGCCTTTGGTTTCATTGCCGACGCCGGTAACATCCCAGTAGCTGAAGAATGTTACATCTACTTGATGAAGTGCGTCCCTAACTTCATCAAATTTGGATTTTCTAATGATTGCTTCTACTTTTTTCATAATTGAATTTTGATAGGCTAAAACTATGTTAAAAATAGTTACCCTCAAAAAATAGGGGGTATGTGCAAGTATTTTTATCAATTAGAAAAAAACCACCCCTATAAAATTAGGGGTGTATAAATTTAGTATGATAATATTGCTATATATGCATTCGTTTTTTGAGGTTATAACGCACTCAAATCTGCAATCATTCGATCTCATTTTTTTACGAAAACGTTTTCATAACAAAACGATCAAACGCAATGAATTTTGAAATAAGAAAGGGAGGGTGTTACCATAGTTTTGCAAGCTCCATGCCTCCAAAGACGGCAAGAAAGCCAATGACGAAACTACCAATGGTATACACCGCAAAAGTTATAAGATCCCCAGCCTTTAAGAAGACATGATTTTCATAGGCAAATGCTGAGAAGGTGGTGAATCCACCACAAAAGCCGGTAGCAAGTAGCAATGTGTAGTTTTGTGAAAGAGCTTCGTGTTTTGCCGCGAGACCAAGGATGATGCCTATAAGAAGACTCCCAAGAATGTTGGCCAAAAAGGTGCCGTACGGAATACCATCCTCTGGGCTGTTCAGAAATTTGCCGATGGTAAAGCGCAAAACGCTTCCAAAGCCACCACCAATAAAAACCAAGACCAACTGTTTCATGCGATAAAGAGTTCCTTGCGACAAATATAGCTTTTCCTGCGATTGTCGCTACCAAAAGTAATACAAAAGAAAAAGCCCTAACAAACGAGGTTGTTTAGGGCTCTTATCGTGTTGGTAACCTGACTGCCTATCCTCCGTACTAGACTTCGGAAGGCGGGCCGTCAGGCAAGTTGCAACAGCCTGTTACGATCATTGCGCTTTTAGCGGATAGTAGACATCCGTCTGTATTTCTATGGGCTTCACCGACGCCGGATCATTGACATACATCTCATAGACAACACCCGTTGGCACTAGATTGTTCTCCTTCAGGTATTTTTCGATAGCCATATGCGCTTCCTGGTCGCCATTGCCGTAATTCCCGTACTTAGAGATGGTCACTACCTCACCTGCTGGC
Organism: Sungkyunkwania multivorans; assembly: GCF_042675645.1. NCBI lineage: Bacteria > Pseudomonadati > Bacteroidota > Flavobacteriia > Flavobacteriales > Flavobacteriaceae > Sungkyunkwania > Sungkyunkwania multivorans. The sequence continues at coordinate 4,405 of NZ_JBHTJH010000004.1, forward strand.
ATATCCATTTTTTGCATTCCCTTTCCAGGTACCAGATCCTTATAAAGAAAAACACCTATCATAAATTCAGATTCACCTGTTTCCTCATTCCAGCTTGTAAAGATGGCTCCAGGCATATAATCATCACCATAGTTTAGGCCAGCTTCCGCTACATATTTTCCTGCTTTCGGCAGCGATTCCTCAAAGGCTTTGGTCATTTCAGCATGGTCGATCTTGGTCTTGTGCGCGATACCGATAAATTTCTGTGCATCCTGAGTTTTTTTGGAGATATCACCTAATTTGAAAGCTTTCATGGCAGCATATTCCTTGGCTTGGATCTGTGTAACGCTGTCCAATTTTTCCAAACCTCTTTCAAACATAGGCCCCATCATAGCATCATAACCACCACTAATGGCGCTGAATATCTTAAAGATATAAGGGGTGTTCTCTGATTTGATTCCCCAGGTGACCTCAGTGCCGCCATCTTTAGGTTCGAACTTCCAGAAACCCTCGGATGATCCGAAGCCCTCAAAGGTCATCTCGTTTTTAATGGCAGCGTTTTCTTTGGCTTCCACCATTTTCATGCTTCCATTACCATCTTTACCACTCCAGCTATAGGATGCTCCTGTGCCTTTGGTCTGGTCTCCATAAGAGAAGGTCATGCTTGGGTCTTGCTCTAACCAAGGTCCCCAAGCTTCCCAGTTCTTGTAATCACTTACATTATTGTAAACAACTTCCACTGGTGCTTCCAGCGTTCTTGTACGCGAAACTTCATATTCGCTGGGTTGTGTGGCTGCATAAATAAGAAATCCAACCACCACCACTACGATCAGAAGCAGTAGATACTTTAAAATTTTCATCGTTTATTTATTTTGGGTTGTTAGTATAGCTAAAGTACGAATTTTTCAAGTTTTCAGATGTTTCATTGGGAATATGTACATTTGTTTTGCCTAAAACTAAAAATTAAACAAATGAGAGCAATAAAAGGATTGTGGAGCTTGTCTTTGGGACTCGCTCTGATGATCTCTTGTGTAGAAAACACCAAGGAGAGCGTCGAGAAGAAACCTGTTAAAAAGGTTGCGTTTGACTATACGGTGGATCAATTCGCCGATCTAAAGATCTTGAGATATCAAATACCTGGCTGGGAAGACCTTAGCCTTAAAGAACAAAAACTGGTCTATTATCTCACGCAGGCGGGTCTCGCCGGTAGAGATATCATGTGGGATCAGAATTACAGACATAATTTGACCATCCGCAAGGCGTTGGAAAATATATATACTTCCTACAATGGCGACAAGAATACCGAGGCATGGAAAAATTTTGAGACCTATCTGAAGCGTGTTTGGTTCTCTAATGGGATTCATCATCACTATTCTACCGATAAGATGAAGCCAGATTTTTCAAGGGAATACCTCCAAGAGCTCCTGGCGGCTACTCAGACTACGCTAGAAGGGGAAGCATTTGAGGTGATATTCAATGATCAAGATGCTAAGAAGGTGAATTTGTCCAAGGATGTTGACAATGTGCTGGCTTCTGCGGTTAATTTTTATGGCCCAGATGTAACTGCCGATGATGTTGCCGCTTTCTATGCGGAAAAAAAGAAAAATATCGATCCAGACAAACCAATCGAGTTAGGGCTCAATTCAACGCTGGTAAAAGAAAACGGCCAGTTGGTAGAAAAGGTTTGGAAGAGCGGTGGTACCTATGGCACAGCGATCGACAAGATCATTTATTGGTTAGAAAAGGCACAGACGGTGGCACACGATGAAACTCAGGCAAAACAATTGGGATTGCTCATCGATTATTATGCCACTGGCGACCTCAAAACTTGGGATGACTATAATATCGTATGGGCGACCAATACCGCTGGGAATATCGATTATATCAATGGATTTATTGAAGTATACAACGATCCGGTAGGCTATAGAGGTTCTTATGAGACCATTGTGGAGATCAAGGACTTTGATATGTCCGCAAAAATGGCTGTGCTGTCTGAAAATGCGCAATGGTTTGAAGACAATGCGCCACTGATGCAAGAACACAAAAAGGACAATGTAGTTGGTGTTTCGTACAAGACGGTGAATGTTGCAGGTGAAGCTGGAGATGCTTCTCCAAGCACTCCGATAGGGGTTAATCTGCCAAATAACAATTGGATTCGTCAACAACATGGTTCCAAATCGGTATCGCTTGGAAACATTATCGAGGCCTATAACAATGCAGGAAGTAGCGGAAGGCTGGAAGAGTTTGCGCATGACGAAGAAGAGGTGGAACTGGAGAAGAAGTACGGGCAATTGGCCGACAAGCTACACACCGCCTTGCATGAAGTTGTCGGACATGCTTCAGGACAAATAAACCCTGGAGTCGGTACGCCAAAGGAAACACTGAAAAATTACGCTTCTACTTTAGAAGAAGGAAGAGCGGACTTGGTAGGCCTGTATTATTTGATGGATCCCAAGTTACAAGAATTGGGCTTGGTAGAGGATTGGGAAGCTGTTGGGAAGGCAGCTTACGATGGCTACATCCGAAATGGTCTGATGACCCAATTGATTCGTTTGAATCTAGGGGAAGATGTAGAGGAATCGCACATGCGTAATCGTCAATGGGTAAGTGCCTGGGTGTTTGAAAAAGGGAAGGCTGACAATGTTATTTCTAAGGTCACCCGTGATGGTAAGACCTATTATAATGTAAATGACTATGCCAAATTAAGGGCGCTCTTTGGCGAATTGCTTAAAGAAACCCAACGTATAAAATCGGAAGGCGATTTCGCTGCTGCGCAATCCTTGGTAGAAGACTATGGGGTGAAGGTGGACCAGGAGGTTCACAAGGAAGTGCTTGAGCGAAACAAAAAGTTCAAGTCAGCACCGTACAGTGGTTTTGTGAATCCTGTATTGGTGCCCGAAACAAATGATGCCGGAGAGATCACAGCGATCAAGGTAACACAGCCTGCGAGTTTTGAGGAGCAGATGTTGATGTATGCGAAGGAATATGGGACTCTGGAATAATAAAAGATCAAGATGTTGAATAAAAACCCGCCAATTGGCGGGTTTTTCGGTCTGGAGTTTATCCTTTATTTTCCAATTCACCCTCTTTTGATTCTGATAAGGAGAAACCGATATTAATTCCAATTCCTAGCCATGTTTTTCTGTCATACTTCCAATTTATATTCTTGTCCTCGTTTCCTAAAAAATCTTTTCCTAATTGTATTCCAACGTTGATAGATTCGCTTAGATGTATCATTGCGCCTAGGGACAGGCTAAATGCATTTGCGGAACGATTAGCGTCTTCTCCATCAGCCACTGTGAGATCACTGTTTTCAGGATTTAGACTAACTTTCGACAGACCAATTCCTAAGGTCCCTTCTACAATCCATTTATTTTCTTGATACTTATTCATCCTAAATTGAAATCCAGTATTCATTCCGATAGTCACGTTCTGTTCAAAATCAAAATCATCAAGTCTAAGTTTAAAGGGAATTGTGAAAATTCCGGCTCTAACACCTTTAAATCGTGGATAGATCTTAATGGTGTGTTTTAGAAATTCTTCCTTGGTTATCTGATGAATTTTTCTATTCCTTAAATCATCTGCATCGACGACATTGTCGAGATTTTTAGCGCCATAAAGACCAAATCCAATTTCTTCTTTACCTTCACTGTAATAGTATTTATTGTTTAAAAGCTTCGCTTTTTCTGAGCCTGATGAAAATTTATAGTATTGAAATTTGACCTTCGAGTCTGATGTGTCGATGACCTTTATCCTGTGTCCCTCTCTATATTGAAGCAATTCGCCTTGATTGATTGCGGTAATAGAGTTTTTGAATTCAAAATTTCCGCTTAGCTTTTGTGAATAACAATTCAAGCAGATAAGCGCAAATGAAAAAGAAATAATTAGAGATTTCATGGTGCAGTTTTTAATATTACGTTATGCTAAACTACTTCTTGCAACCCCACAAAAAAATCCCTATAAGTAGGGATTTTAATCGGACGAGTTCGGATGGAATAACCGACCTAAAGCTCTGAGTCATTCTCAAAATCAAATTCTGGTTCACCAAAATACAGGTCAAGTTCCTTTTGTTTGTATGCTTCTGGAGAAGCGAGGTCCATGGCATCTACACCACTCATTTTAAAGATTGGTTTCATTAGCAGGTGACTTCTAACTTTTGAAACTTTGAATAATGGCGTGATTCCTCTTTGTGCAATCATTTTAGTAGAAAGGTCTTTGGAGAAGGATAATCCAAAGTTTAGTTCAGCATCAGCGATGTCCAACTGTTTGCTTCCAAGTTCTCCATTCACTTTTAGGTCGATCTTCCCTTCTTTGGAGCTCGAGATGATCACGCTTCCGCTTTCAGCATTGATCAATTCCGTAATAACGGCCCAATCCTTATTCCATTTGCCTTCTTTGTAAAGCTCCAACACTTTTTTCCCTAAAGCTACTTGGTTTTTTATTGCGGGAGTTTTGGTTTTGTTGGCCTTGAATAGGATCGCATTTTCTTTAGAGAATGAGACCGATATTCCGGCATCAGCTTCACTTAAAGTACTACCCGTAGGGGTTGCTGTTCCTGAAAGCTTGGTAATGATGGATACGCTTCCCTTAGATGAAAATTCGAGGTCGGCAGGGGTGTCATCTGGTTCTATTTCAAAAGAAATGCCATGTTCGGATAGATTTCCAATCTTTGTAAATTCCTTGCCTCTTAGGATTCCAATATCTCCTAGTTCTAAGGGGGTTCCAGGTAGCCAAGTAGCCAGATATCTAAACTGGCGATACATTTCAAGGGTGTAAATTCTTCTAGTTTTCATGTGATACTTTATTTATGTTGATTCTACAAAAGTATCTGACTATCTAACGCTAGGGTATACCCATTAATGGTGATTATGAATTGATTAACAGCTATTAACTCGTTAAAAATCGTATTTTTTCTCAACAGCATATCGTATGAGCTCACCAGTGCCACTTAGTTCCAACTTTCGGATCATGTTCTTACGATGTGTATCAACGGTACTCTTTCCAATAAAGAGCTGATTGGCAATTTCGAGAGAGGTATTTCCCTTACCAATGAGTGTTAGGATTTCTTTTTCGCGCGAAGAGAGCACACTTTTTGAAGTGTTCTTTTTTGAGGAAGGTAGATGGACCTTTTTATCATAATAGGTATTTCCTTTGGCAACGGTTCGTATGGCCTCTAAAACGACCTGAAGCGATGAGTTTTTCAATATATAGCCTTTTGCCCCGGCAGAGAGCATTTGTCTTATGGCTTCTTCTTGGTCGAACATGGTGAAGGCGATCACCTTTGTGTCTGGAAATTCTTTAGTGATCTGCTGGGTTGCTTCAATGCCATCCATTTTGGGCATTCGAATGTCACAAAGCACCAGCTTGGGCCTTTTTTTTGCTACAATATCTAATAGCACCTCTCCGTCATTGGCTTGTCCAACGATCTTGATATCGTCTTCAAACTCCAAGTACGATTGTATTCCATCGATCAATGCCTGATGGTCCTCTGCTATGGCTATCGTGATCATAAGGGTATGTCTATAATAATAGAAGTTCCTTTTCCGAGGATGCTATCTACGGTAAAAGAACCTTCTAAATGTTCTATGCGTTTGGCAATATTGTTAAGCCCAATTCCTGATTTTCGAGGGTCGATCTGATGTGTATCGAATCCTTTTCCGTCATCTTCGATCAAAATATTTAGGCTGTCATCATGTTGCGTGAATTGGATGGTAGCACGTTTGGCATCTGCATGTCTAATGATGTTGGTGATCAATTCTTGGATAATCCTAAATATCATCAGTTCCATGGAGTTTTCCATACGTTCCTCTAGACCATAGTCCATGACTTCGATCTCTATTTTGTTAGTAGCGGAGATATTCTTCGCCATATTTGTAACGGCAGGCAATAAGCCCTGGCTTGCCATCACTCCAGCATTCTTTGCATGGGCGATGCCGCGAATCTTTTGATAGGCCTTGTCAAGTAACTTATGAGTATTTTTTAGTGCAGGGTCTTCTTTGTCTGCTTTGATGTTTTCGAAATGTAATTTTACAGTGGCCATTAGGCTTCCCAAATCATCATGAAGTTCATTGGCCACTCGTTGCCGCTCCTTCTCTTGCCCAGTGATCATGGCATCGATACTTGCTAATTCTTGTTCTTTGAGTAAGGTGGTCACTTTTTGTCGCTCTATTTCCTGCTGTTGCTCTGCAAGTCTGCGTTTTTTGAGAGTGTTTTTTTGTATAAGGAGCGCAATACTGACACCCAAGAAAATAAAAGCAAGTCCGCCGATGATCAAATACCGATTGATTTGTTGAAGTTGTTGGTTTTTTTGTTCTTTTTTTTCTGTTTGATACTTAGTGTTAATCTCTGATATAACCTTGTTTTGCTCTAGTAAGTTAATACTGTCGCGAATGGTTAAGATCTGTTTCAGCTGAACCTCAGAATTCTTATAGTCCTTAAGGGCCCCGTAGCACTCCTGAAGCCGCTCCGCCAATATCAAACTTTTCTTCAATGCAAATTTTTTGATCGGGAGTGCTTTGGCCAGTTTGTACTGCTCAATGGCCATAGTATAATTTTGATCGAATTTATATGAGTTGCCTGTATTGAGTAAAATGTTCCATTGAAGATCGTTGTTTTTAATTTCTTTTGCAATTATCAACCCTTTGGAAAAGTAATGGCGAGCCGAATCGGATTGTTTCATATTATTCAAAAAGAGAAGACCGATATTGGCATAGGAAGCACCGACCCTATAAGTATCTTCAACTTCCTTATAATGCTCGATGGCGTCCAAGAAGTGTTTCTTAGCAATAGTACCGTCTTTATTTTCAAATTCCTTTATGGCTAATTCTCGTGATGCCTTGGCCTTCCAATTTGGGTCATTGCTACGCTTGGCATACTTGATGAAATTTTCAAAATAACTTTTTGATTCAATATCCAAATTGTTCTGACTATCTAGTAAGGTATAGATCCTATAATTCACCTCAGCGATCCTTTCCGTTTCTCCAGACATTTCAAAGGCGAGTAGTGCCTTTTTGTAGATGGATAGGGCGAGTTCTTCTTTGTTCAAATTCTCCAAAGCTTGACCCGCCATTAGCATTGCGGCGTTTTCATCTGCCCCAAAGAACTGCCTGTTCTCTTCCCAATAAGATAGGGCAGTATCGTACTTCTGGGTTTCTACCAGGACTGTAAGACTATCCAGCAAGGGTTTCTCCTGTGCCATGGTAGTATGGCTCAATAAGAGCAGAAACGCTATGTAAAGGATTTTTTTAACCACCGGAAATGACGCCGCCACCGCTTTCTTTTGGCTGGTATTTAATGAGTTTGATAGAATCACAAGGCTTATTGAGACTTTCAAGGCGTTGTCGGTTTGTGGATGAAACCCCTCTGGCATATGCGGGATGTGGTTGTCGTGCGAGATCGTTTCTAAAGATGGAGGCAATAGCCCGTTTTTGTGCTGGATAACAATTATCATGCAGCACATACACCTTCATCTTTTTTGAGTGTGGGTTTTGAATGTTTCCAAAACCAACGCTGCTCATAGGAATTTTGGCTTGAATTATCCGGGTGACTGGTAGCTCATTGGTTTCCTTTCCAATTGAATCCTTCAGCACTACCAATAGGCAGTTGTGTTTGCCAAGGCTGATATTCTCGAATATGGTTTCGGATAAGATAAAGTGGTTGGAAGTGACCGGAATTTCAATATCGATGGTGTCCATGTCAAATTCGCCTTCAGAAATGTATCTTTTATACCCCAAATTAGGTCGGTACCGCCCATTGAGAGTACTATTCCAACGAAGATCTGCATAGCTGTGCCCTATATCTCGATAAGCGTCATTCTGAAGCGAACTGCTCGGATTTGAAGTTTCATCCTTCAGAGGTGCAACTTGTTTTTTCTCCTCTTTACAGTTAATAAATAGTAGCCCAGCCATTAGTGGAGCCAGCAAAAATTTTGAAGTTTTCATTTATATAGATCAGTTGGATTAATGAAACAAAATTCGTGCAATTCAAAATAAAAAACCATCCCCATTCCTAGGGATTTTTTTAAAATAATTGGATTTACAGAATTAAGGAGGGAGATTGTAGTATTAAAACTACGAAATTATTTTTGAACGCTTATTCTAATTCCACTTTGTCACTTCAACAGTTCCTTAATACCGAAAAGGACAAAGATGAAGGCGATGATCAGTACCAAGATCCAAATACTGCCTTTATAGTACTTTTTATGGAGCTTCAGGTCTTTGCGGTAGGTGAAAATCATCACCACAGTGAATGCGACGATGAAAAATGCTGCAAAAATCAATTGACCTGTACTAAACATATTATTGGTATTTTTATGCGAAATTAACTAAAAAAGAATTCAATTAGATCGTCACTATGAAAAGAAAGTTAGCCGCCGTTGAGGAATTTCATGCGGCCTTTGGTTTGGGGATTCAGCAATCGCCAACAGCAGCCTTGGGAGAGGCAAAGAACCTACTTAGATATAAGCTGATGCGTGAAGAGAATGAAGAATACCTCGAGGCTGCAAATAATGGAGACCTCGTTGAGGTTGCCGATGCTTTGGGCGATATGTTGTATATCTTGTGCGGGACGATCCTGGAACATGGTATGCAGCATAAGATCGAAGAGGTCTTTGAAGAGATCCAACGGAGTAATATGAGCAAGTTGGGGTCTGACGGAAAACCTATTTATAGAGATGATGGCAAGGTGTTGAAAGGGCCCAATTACTTTAAGCCAAATATTGCTGAAATATTGGACAAATAAGGTATTCTATCTTGGTTTACATAAATTAACAAAGCTTTAATAAGCTATTTTGTAGTTTTGTGCTGCTATGAAAGAAGAAAAAGTAATACTCGTCAACGAGCGCGATGAGCAGATCGGATTGATGAATAAGTTGGAGGCTCACGAAAAAGCACTCTTACACAGGGCGTTCTCTGTATTTATCCTTAACGAGAAGGGCGAACTGATGCTTCAGCAAAGAGCTAAGCATAAATACCATTCACCCGGACTATGGACGAATACATGTTGCAGCCATCAGCGTGCCGGAGAAAGTAATATCGCTGCTGGGAAAAGACGATTACAAGAAGAGATGGGCTTTGTGACCGAGCTTGAAGAAAGTATCTCCTTTATTTACAAGGCGCCTTTTGACAATGGTTTAACAGAGCACGAATACGATCACGTTTTGGTCGGTTATTACGAAGCAGCACCATCGATCAATAAAGACGAAGTTGCCTCTTGGAAATGGATGCAACTCGAAGAGGTGAAAAAAGACATCGAACAACAGCCAGAGCTATATACGGCTTGGTTCAAGATCATTTTTGAAAAATTTTATTCTCACATCGAAGCCTTCAATAAGCAATGAGAGTCACAGTAACAAGAAAAGCACATTTTAATGCAGCACACCGACTTTATCGGAAGGATTGGAGTGGGGAAAAGAACGCTCAGATCTTTGGAAAGTGCAGCAATCCCAATTTCCATGGACACAATTATGAAATGGAAGTAAGTGTCACTGGGGCCATTGATGAGGAGACCGGTTATGTGATCGATATGAAGATCTTGAAGGATCTGATCAAGTCCGAGATAGAGGATGCGTTCGATCATAAGAATTTAAATATAGAAGTTCCGGAGTTTAAGGATCTTAATCCTACAGCCGAAAATATCGTTGTGGTTATTTGGAGCAAATTGAGGAGCAAGTTGGCCTTGGATCTAGATTTGGAAGTGGTCTTATATGAGACCCCTCGAAACTTTGTGAAATTCTCAGGCAACTAAGAATATTTGAATTATAAAACCACAAGATTGAACGGATACCCCTTAAAATTTCATCCAATATTTAAAGAGCGCCTCTGGGGAGGCCAGAAACTAAAGACCGTGCTTAAAAAAGAGATCACGGGTGATACTATTGGAGAGAGTTGGGAGCTATCTGCTGTCGAAGACAACGTCTCTATCGTAAGCAACGGACCCTGGAAAGGGCAATCGCTGCAAGCGTTGATAGAGATGTATGGAGAAGATCTTTTAGGTGCGCATGTTTATCGAACCTTCGGAAATAGCTTTCCCATTCTCATCAAGTTCATCGATGCCAAAAAAGACCTGTCCATTCAACTACATCCCAATGACGATTTAGCACGAGAGCGCCACGACTCATTTGGAAAGACGGAGATGTGGCATGTGATGCAGGCGGATGAGGAAGCCGAGCTCATCATTGGTTTTAACAAGGATGTGACTCAAGAAGAGTATCGAGAACACCTAGACAACAATACCCTATCCAACATTTTGAATTATGAGCAGGTAACGAAAGGAGATACTTTCTTTATCAATGTGGGCAAGGTCCATGCCATTGGCGCGGGAGTTTTACTCGCCGAAATACAGCAAACATCCGATATCACCTATCGCATCTATGATTGGAATCGGAAGGATAAGGATGGAAACACCAGAGAGCTGCATACAGAACTGGCGTTAGATGCTATAGATTATAAAAAAAAGGACGATTTTAGGGTGAGCTATCCGAAGGCAGTGAATAGCCCCAACGAGATGGTAACTTGTCCTTATTTTATCACCAACTATTTAGTTGTTGAAGGGGTATTGCACTTAGACCATTCTGACAAGGATTCCTTCGTGATATACATGTGTGTGGAAGGTAGCTGTAAAATTTTGGCGAATGATGTTGAGGAAGTTCTGGATACAGGGGAAACTCTGCTTATTCCCGCTACACTTAAAAATATAGAGATCCAAGGAGATCACGCACAATTATTGGAAGTGCATTTGTAAAACTACATGGAGTTGATGTACCTTTGCCTGCAATAATGATGTTAGGTCGACATCGAATAAAACAACAAGAAATTATGGCAAGTGTTAGAAATTTAAAGAAAGATATCAATTATGTGTTGGGGGATATTATCGAGGCGGTATACGAATGGGAGCTAGAGAATCCTGAGGCCGATACTGCCAAAGGTGAGAAGATCATCGATGAGGCTATCGCAGAATTTGATGCCTTGATGGCGGAGGTCAATAAAAAGGATGTGGAGGATAAGAAGGCGCATTTCAAAGGAATCAATGTCACCTTGGAAGAAAAGGGAAAGGCACTGATAAAAAAGGTGAATGCATTAAAATAATGAAGAGCTTTGATATAGAGGGCCTTGCTTTTGCAAGGCTTTTTTAGTTGTGAAAAATTGAGAGAAAATTATTTGCAGAAATCAATTTCAAAATTATATTTGCACCCGCATTGCCGATGTAGCTCAGCTGGCTAGAGCAGCTGATTTGTAATCAGCAGGTCGTGGGTTCGAGTCCCTCCATCGGCTCTGAAAAGCTCCTTTTGTATGAGGGGCTTTTTTTTGTGTAAAAATTTTCACTGACGACTTAAAGTGGGTGGCCAAAACTCAAAATTCGTAACTTATTAAAATACGAATTTTGAGTTTTGGCCGTAACTAGGTGTTTGGATCGGCGTAGGCTTTTTGAACCGTCGAGGTTGGCCGTAACTACGTGTTTGGATCGGCGTAGGCTTTTTGAACCCGTCCAGGTTGGCCGTAACTACGTGTTTGGATCGGCGTAGGCTTTTTGAACCGTCCAGGTTGGCCGTAACTACGTGTTTGGATCGGCGTAGGCTTTTTGAACCCGTCCAGGTTGGCCGTAACTACGTATTTGAATCGGCGCAGGCTTTTTGAACCGTCCAGGTTGGCCGTAACTACGTGTTTTGATCGGCGTAGGCTTTTTGAACCCATCCAGGTTGGCCGTAACCACGTGTTTGGATCGGCGTAGGCTTTTTGAACCCGTCCAGGTTGGCCGTAACCACGTGTTTGGATCGGCGTAGGCTTTTTGAACGGTCCACGTTGGCCGTAACTACGTGCTTGGATCGGCAGAGGCTTTTTGAACCGTCCAGGTTGGCCGTAACTACGTATTTGGATCGGCGTAGGCTTTTTGAACCGTCCAGGTTGGCCGCAACTACGTGTTTGGATCGGCGTAGGCTTTTCGAACCCGTCCAGGTTGGCCGTAACTACGTGTTTGGATTGGCGTAGGCTTTTTGAACCGTCGAGGTTGGCCGTAACTACGCTTTCCTATTGGCATGAATGGCCGTAGAACTGAAAGAAGAAAGAAGACCTGTCGGATTCTTAAGAGATTAGAAACTATTCCTTGACGCTATCCAGATATTCCTGCAGTTCCTTTCCAAACTTGCTTTCTTTGATACTTGGGTCCAACGTATTATAAATGGTATCTAGATATTTTGGATTGGCATCATAGATCTCGGTCAAGGCTACATAGGGTGCTACCACCTTATCCCGATTATTCAAAGCGAAGTTCACGGCATACAGATAACTTCTCTTTAATAGCTTCTCCGATTTTCTATTCACTTCTTTTACTGTTTGAGTGTCCCCAGCTTTCTGTGCATTAAAGGCCTCTCCAATAAGATCTAATCGCTGATCACGATATTTCTTCATGATGGTAGCGAATTCCTGGTAGCTATCCGTGTTCTCAGAACCTTTGATCTCGGCATCCAATTCAAAGCGCTCTACCGATGTGGTAATATGGATGGTGTCCTTCTCGCCAAAGAAAAAGATGCGGTCATTAAGTGTGTCATTATCCTTCTTGTTCAAGTATAAATAGAAGATATCTGTTTCTGGAAGGTCAGCCCCAAAGCTGAAATTAGCATCACCATCGATGACCATAGAGTCTACCGTGACTAATATAGAGTCTTGCACTTTTTGAAGATACAGTGTTCCCTTCTTTAAGCCACGGACCGTACCCATCACCGTCATGTCTCGCGCTGATTCTGTACCGCAAGAAATAATGACCGTAAGTATGGCCACTACGCAAAGTAATTTCTTCATGCTATAAAATTTGAAGCGCAAATATCTTCAATTCAAATTTAAAATCTAAACCTTCGAAGCAATTTCCATCAAATAGGCACAAAACATAGCGCCATAGGTACCTACAACATATCCAAATACTGCCAATAGCACCCCAACGGTAGCCAGGGAAGGATGAAAGGCTGCCGCCACAACAGGGGCCGAAGCGGCACCACCAACATTAGCCTGACTTCCCACCGCGAGAAAGAAATACGGTGCTTTGATCAATTTTGCGACCAAGATCAACAGCCCAGCATGGATGGTCATCCATACCAATCCGATAGCGATGAGGCCAGGATTTTCGAGAATTTTCCCTAGGTCCATCTTCATGCCGATCGAGGCGACCAAGATGAAGATAAAAACACTACCGATCTTACTCGCTCCAGCACCTTCATAATTTCTTGCTTTTGTGTAGGACAAAATAATACCGATGACCGTTGCAAAGGTGATCATCCAAAAGAATTTAGAACCAAAGGAAGAGAGCGCGCTTTCCTTATTATCTACCGCCTCGAAGGTATTCTTCAAGAAATTGCTCATTCCTTCAGCAGCCCAATGCGAAATGCCAACCGCAGTAAATGCCAATGCCAGAATGATCATAAGGTCTGCCGTAGATGGGTTTCTAGAGATCTTTTCGGCAAAGGAAGACACCTTTTCTTTCAGTTCCTCAATGGCAGAGCTATCAGCCTTTAACCATTGGTCGATCTTTCTATTTTTCCCGATGCCGAGCAGGATGATAGCCATCCATATATTGGCAACAACGATATCCACCAACACCATACCTCCGAATTTCTCGGGATTATATTCGAAGATCTCTAACATGGCAGCTTGGTTAGCGCCTCCACCGATCCAGCTTCCTGCTATTGTGGCCAAACCACGCCAAACCGCATCAGGACCCACGCCGCCTACAGTCTCTGGCGAAAAAGCGGAGATCAATAAGATGGCCAAGGGTCCACCAATGATGATTCCGAAGGTACCCGTTAAGAACATGATCAATGCCTTTGGACCTAAATTGAAGATGCCCTTTAGGTCAATGCTCAAGGTGAACAATACCAAGGATGCTGGTAGCAAATAACGGCTAGCAACGAAATAGAGCTGAGATAGTTCATCAGAGATCCATCCCAATGAATTAAAAATTGCTGGAATCATATAGCACAAAAGAATCGCAGGGACAAAGCGATAGAACTTCGCCCAGAAGCCCGTCTTTCTAGATTCCGTATAAAAGACAAGCCCTAGGACTAACATGAGTAGCCCCAGGACAATGGCGTCATTCGTAAATACAGGTGGATTTTCCATTTAGTTTTATTAGTTAAGAATTGCAAAATACCAAAAATAGCTGAGAACAAAATGCACCCTTCGCTAAGGTATATACTTGGCGATGGCCTTGGCCACACCATGTTCTTTATGATGATCGGTAATGGCATCGGCCACGGCCTTCGCCTCTTCTCTGGCATTGGCGACCGCCACACCAAAACCTACGGCTTCCAACATTTCCACATCGTTGTAATTGTCGCCAAAAGCGATCACTTGTTCTAAAGAGGCATGCTGGCCCTTCAGTAGATCTTTAATGGCTGTGAGCTTGGATATTCTTTTATCCGCGATCTCTATTAAAGTGGCATTGGACCGATATAAGTGCAAACTATCAGAGAAATGTGCTTGTAAAATAGGATAGATAGCTTTTGAAGCCTCCTCCGATGCCATGGTCATTATTTTGTGTGCACCACGGTTCTGGTACTTCAACTTGGCGATGGCCTCGCTGATGGGCATGAAAGTAGGGGAGACCTGGGTATTGAACTTCTCTTTTTCGATACGTGCAGAATGCTTTTCCACATACCACTCATCCTCGGCATAGATTCCCAGATGTATGTCCTTTCTGTCTTTGGTAATATCGTATAGGGCTTCTAAGGTCGCGGTCGGTATTTCGGTAGAATCGATGACCTTATTTCCTTCCATAATGAGTGCACCGTTATAGCAAATAATGGGTAATCCCTCGATACCCAATCTTTTTTGCAAATAGGTAATGGCACTTGGCATACGGGCCGATACCAAGATGGTTTGGACACGATGCTTGATTCTGTTGATCTCACTTATGGTCATCTCTGATACATCATTTCCTGTGGAAAGCAAGGTACCGTCAATATCGGTGAAGAGATATTTAAAATTCATTTTGTTATAAATTAAGCCAATAGGTGAGTTTCAGGTTGATCGACCGGTTCAATGGTACAAAATTCTCTGTAAAATAATTGTCGTTATATACGATAAAGAGATCCGAGAGCGGAGCAAAGCGCCACTGCAACCTAGTGTTGATCCCTAAGTTGTCATTCTGACTGCTATATTGGAAAATCGTCGACCAGAATATCGATTTGCTGAAGGTGACGTTAAAATTTTGACTAATGATCCAAATGGAAGCACTCGGAAAAGGATCGGGTAAGGTGATGTTATCATATCTGGCTCGCAAGGAGGTAAGGAAATTGGGTTGAAGCCTCAAGTCCATCTGCCCTTCGAGCGAAATGATATCACCATTAAAAAAACTACCAAAAGAAGGTTCGATAGTATATGAAAATATCTTTCTTCTGTCCGATTGGAACGATACCGAGAAATTGGTGAAATGATAACCTTCGTTTGCAGGGAGCTCTAAGGCGCCATCGGTATTGGTTGGGTCAAAACTTTCAGTCAAATAGATAAATCGATTGTTCATCTCTACCTCCAGCTCTGAGGTATTTATAAATTCTGCACCCCATTCGGTGGATATAGTGTAGTCGGTGTTCCTAAAATCTAGTTCGGGGCGCCATATAAAATTGGGAGCTATGCTTATACTGTGGTTATTGATCGCACTGTCTGTTGGCCAAAAAAGGCGCTCTACAGTGGGTTCAATGCTAAGAATGTCCGTGCGTCTGATAAAACCAAGGTCCGACCTAAAATCATCGCCAACATAGAATCCTTGCAGTCCTACTCTGTAAAAGCGAGAATTATAGTTGAGAATGGCACCGGTAGAGGCATCATTACCAATTCCGTTTTCTCCAAAAGAATGATGTGCGTAAAATTTGCCTTGCCAGGTATTGTTTGCCGAGGCCAGATTATAGTCGAGTCCGATAACACGATTATACCGATCGCCGACCTCTAAAAAGCGATATTTTCCGAATGTTTCACGATTTAGGAATAGAAAGCTCAGGTTAGAGCGGGAAAACACCTTTTTTTGAAGCACGAACACAGTGTTGTTGTTGCTAGGGATCTCATTGGTCTCATCTTTCTCGGTTTGAATATTTAAAAAGCCAAGTCGCCAATCCTCATTCAACTTACCGCTAAGACGCACTCCGCCGATGATATCGTTTTGAATGTTATCGCCATTCGCATCTTCGGCGATCCCTATCCTTCTTGAGAAGAAAGGATTTGCTTCTCTGGGTTCTCCAAAATCTGAAAATAAATCGCTATTATCAATAAAGAATTGTCGTCGTTCTGGAAGACCGATCTCAAATCGGGTGAGATTGGTCACCAGGTTGTCCACTTCAACGTTGGAAAAATCCGGGTTGATGGTGATATCCATGTTCATCCCGTTGCCAATGGCGATCTTGGCATCTCCTCCAAATTTGAGATTCGTATTGGCTACATCGGACTCAAAATTCTTATTGCTTTGTCCATTGATATAGGGAATAATGGCCAATGGAGTTCTAGATCTTCCAAGGGGTTGTTCAAAGACCATATCGCCCATAAAGGCCAGATTGAAGATAAACTGATTCTGCGGGATCTTCATCCAAGTACTTCGTTCGTTTGCACTGGTATTGAAGCGGTAGCTGTTAAAGCGAAATTTTTGAGTGCCATCCTTGAATTTTAACGAGGTCAAGGGAATGGCCATTTCAACAATATAATGATCTTCGAATATTCTGGCCTCTCCTTGCCATTTTACGTCCCATGTAGTGCTAAAGCCTCTAAGGTCGGAACCGCCTCCCGAGATAAGGCCTTCTCGTTGTACCCCTAGAGGATTCATCCCAAAAAGAAATGCATTGGTGCCATCGTTAAAAGTGTCGAAGAGGATGCTTATGTTGTCATTACCGCCCGCTCTAAAATCGCGTTCTAAAGAGGGAACTATAAAATCAGCGCCACTCGTTTCTAGTCGTATGCCTATGTAAAGTGTACGTTTGTCATACAACATTTTAATGTCCGTCTGTTCTATCGCGGCAACAGAATCAGACGGGAAATATTGCTGGAATTCATGGGCACTCTCGGCTTCCGCCCAAGCAGGCTCATCTAGAATACCATCTATCTTAAAATTGGTTTGTGTATATTTTACTGTGAACTGCTTTTGTTGAGAAATAGAACTGCCAATGGTGAAGATCGATAATAGTAAAAAGAATGCTGTTCTCAAGATTGTCGATTAGTTATTGGGTAATACCCAAATATACGTATTCGAATCATGATTCTTTAGCGTCTTCATCGACTTTCTTTTTCGGTGCTCTTTTGGCATCTTTAAGACCCTTCATCAATATCCATTCTATTTGACCATTAGTACTACGGAACTCGTCGGAAGCCCATTTTTCAATGGCTTTCAACATTTCTTCATTAATGCGTAGTGCAAAGGCCTTCTTTTTCGCCATAGCTATTTATTGATGAATTCTTTAATGGTAAGGATCATTTCTTGAGATATAGGAAACGAAGCCCCCGTATAAGTGCGTTGATTTTCCTCGGTATTTTTTACGTCATATAAAAGGTGATTCAATGTTGGGATGATCCTTAGCTCGGCATCGGGTTTCGCTTCTTTAAGGTTTTCCGCATCTTCAACCTGTACCTGCGAATCCATTTCGCCTTGAATGATCAATACAGGAATGGATAGTTTTTGGATCTCTTCTGTAGGGTCATATGCTATCCAATCTCTTAGAAAGGCATTGCCTTTGTCATTGAATAACGTTCGCAACATGGGATTCACATTTTTTACGGTCCCCTTTTCTTTAAGTTCCGCGATGTACTGCTTTGTCATTTCGCCAAATACGGGGCTTTGACTGCCGACCTGTCTTATGATGGTCTTGTCTATCGTTTCACCTGCACCAGCCAGCGATACAAATTTATCAGGCTTTGTCTCAGTGATCATCCCCAATAGTGATCCTTGGCTATGTCCTATGACCGTGATCGTCTCGAAACGCTTATCTTTCTTGAAATGTTCAATAATTACGCTCAAGTCAGCGGCCAGATCAGCGATCTTTGTGTCTTTCGAAAATTGGTAATTACTGGTTGTAGAACTACGTTTATCATATCTAAACACAGCGACACGCTCGTTGTTTAGCGCTTCCCCAAACTCCTTGATATAATTGAAACTTACTGGCGACCCTAGAGGAGTGCCGTTTCGGTTACTTTGCCCAGATCCGTGTACAAAGATGACCAGCGGAGGGTTCTTCACGTCCTGTGGATAGGATAGTGTGCCAGGTAGTCGAATGCTATCGTTGAAGATCGTTATTTCTTCTTCGGCAATTTCTATTTGTGCAAAGCAGCTGGAGACAAGGAAGAAAACCAAGATTTTTACTAGATGTATCATTTTTTTATGCTTTTAATTCTATAAATGATCACTGCGGAGGTGAATGCTAACGTTAGGATCAAAATACTAGGTACATGCCAAGCTGTTTCCACAGCTTTTTTGTACGTGTGTGCGATGACCATATATAATGCGAATGCCATCAATGTCAGGACAAAGAAATTGGTCGTTCTCACGATTCTAGTATTGACCCTATAGTGCAACAAGGCGTTGTCTTCGTTAATATTTACCCTATAGTTATGCCAATGGGGAAACCTGTTCAATACGAACAATCCTGCGGCTGTTAAGCTTGCTATGACGGGTATGATCCAAAGCCATGATTTATGGCCGTAGGCGTCGGCTTCACCCGCCGCATTGAAATGTGTGGCAACGGTCTCTGGCAGGTCTTTGTATTCGTTAAGGAACATGACCCATATAAAGATCAGTATGGCCGCATTGAAGGCTTCAACTACAATGTCAAAGGTTTGATAAGGAACTGCTATCTTGGGCCGATCGCTTTTCATGGTCATCGGTTTTTATCTCGCTCAAAAATAATATATGAATAATGGTCATCTATATTTTTAAGTGACCACCCTTGTGCTGCATAACTATTCAAGAGATCTTCAAGTTTTTGCATTCTATTTCTTAAACCCAACATGGGTCTAATTACTTTGTATTCCTTCATATCAATGATTTAATGTTCCTGTATTTACTACTGGCGCGGTGTCTTTATCTGAACAAAGGACTACCATTAGATTGCTTACCATGGCGGCTTTGCGCTCTTCATCCAAGTCCACCACCTGCTTTTTGCTAAGCTCCTCGATGGCCATCTCCACCATGCTCACAGCCCCTTCTACGATCTTATGCCTCGCAGCGATGATGGCAGTTGCTTGTTGACGCTTCAACATGGCGTTCGCAATCTCCTGTGCATAGGCAAGATAACCAATTCGCGCTTCTAATACTTCTATGCCTGCCATCGCCAATCGCTCTTGTATTTCTTTTTCCAAGGCTTCACTTACTTCATTGAGACTAGAGCGCAAAGTGATGTCTTCGTCATGACCCTCGTCGGCAAAATTATCATAAGGATACATACTTGCCAATTTTCTCACGGCGGCATCTGTTTGCACGCGGACGAAGTTCTTATAGTCGTCCACATCAAAAGCGGCTTTGTAGGTATCCAGTACACGCCAAACCAAGATAGTACTGATCATGATGGGGTTTCCTATCTTATCATTCACTTTGAGCCTTTCGCTATCAAAATTACTAGCACGAAGCGAGATCTTTTTTTTCGTATACAAAGGATTTACCCAATAAAACCCATTCTGTTTGATGCTTCCAACATATTTACCAAAAAGCAATAGGACCCTAGACCAATTGGGATTTACCAATACAAATCCTGGTAACAAGAAAAAGGAAATCACGATCAAGGTAATAAACCAAGGATTCAAGGTTTGTGTCAAACCAAAAATGCCTCCAACTAAGAACAGGAGATAGACCGCGAGCATCAAATATCCACTGGAGGGAACGATAGTTTTTTCAAGATTCATAATAGGTTGTTTTAGATGTGATATTAAAATGATATCATAAATATATTAAAATTAAACGTATCTTTCAAAATAATTTATGATGTAATTAACATGGTCATGATTATTTTTGTGATTCAAAATCATTTTATGAAAAAGTTATTCTTATTACCTTGTTTTTTCTTTATGTTGTTCGGGATGGACGCTTCAGAATCCGAATTGGTCTGGGGAAAGACGGGACATCGCGTCGTTGGTGAAGTGGCTGAGCAACATCTTGGCAAAAAGGCAAAAAGGGAGATCGCCAAGCTATTGATGGGTGAGTCTCTGGCCAATGCTTCCACGTTTGCTGACGAAATAAAATCCGATAGGGCATTCAGGGAATTTTCACCATGGCACTATGTCAATTTTCCTTTTGATAAAAAATATGGTGAGGAACCTATCAGCGAATATGGTGATATCATCATGGGAATTGAAAAATGTATCTCGGTGCTGAAAGATGATGCCGCTGATCAGAAAGATAAGGTCTTCTATTTAAAGATGTTGGTTCACTTCATCGGCGACTTGCATCAACCGTTGCACGTTGGTAGGGCCGAAGACAAAGGGGGCAATGATTTTCAAGTGCGTTGGTTCGATGACGGGAGTAATTTACACAGAGTTTGGGATAGCGACATGATCGACCATTACGGAATGAGCTATACCGAATTGGCTTCAAACCTTCCTTCAATCAATAAAAGACAGGAAAAGGCGATTCAAGAAGGAACGATCTTGGACTGGGTATACGAATCGCAAAATTTGGCAAAGAAGACCTATGCTTCTGCTATAATAGGAGAGAAATTGCGCTATCGCTACATGTACGACCATTTTGGGACGGTAAAATCACAGTTGCAAAAAGGAGGTCTTCGCTTAGCGAAGGTACTCAACGATATCTTCGGTTAAGGGTTGAATTTCTTATAGCGACGTTCTTCTTTTTCCATAAGTAAGGTGAATTTATTTGGTGGTGGCAACTCAAAACGCAAACGTTGATCGGTATGCGGATGCTTTAGAGCAAGCCCTACTGCAGATAAGAATAGCCCTTTGTGTTTAAGGGTATGCCCTTCTTTCCCATATAAGGCATCTCCGACTATAGGATGCCCAATAGCGCTGAGGTGAATTCGCAATTGATGTGTCCTGCCGGTTCTGGGATAAAGCTTCAATGATGACAGGGTCTCGTTTCGCAACGAATTCACAGTTTTTAAGGTTTCAAAATAAGTGTTGGCAGCTCGATCGTTGATGGGCAAGGTGATCTCTCCTTCCAACTTGGGTGTACCGACGACCAAGGCCACATAGGTCTTGGAGATATGCTGCTCTTCAAACTGTTGATGCAGATGTTTCTGTGCGGATCGCGTCTTTGCGATGATCAGCAGCCCGCTAGTAGGGTTGTCCAACCGATGTACCGGTCTTGGGATTTTCATCGCATCTGCACCCTTGGAAATTTTTAGATTAAAGGGCAAGGCATTTTGTATGGTTCTAAAGTAGTTACCACTAGTGGGATAGCCAGCAGGTTTTTTGATGATGGCCAAGTGATCATCTTCGAAAATGACTGTCAATGGCAGCTTAAAGATCTTTTGTAGAGGCTTTTCGAGATCCAACAACTCGATCGTCTGTCCTTCTTTGATCCAATGACCTGTGGTGGCGATCTCTCCATCGATTCGAATTCCGCCCTGTTTGATGGTCTTTTTCAGCGCACTTTTGGTGGTGATCGCGGAAAAAATGCTTGTACCATAATCTTGAAGTCGGATTTCCTCGCTAAGGAGGGGAACGATATGTGTCTCCAAGACCATCATCGTAAGTAAGCGAATGATCTAACGTTGTAATTCATTTAGTTTTTTCTTGTAGGCTCCTGGCGATAGTCCCACATATTTTTTAAAGGTCCTAGACAGGTGGCTTTCGTCTGTAAAACCTAATTGAAATGCAATTTCAGCAATAGAATAGCTAGTATTCAATAAACGATATTTGATAATGCCTAGCTTATAATAGGTGATGAATTGATGAATGGACTCACCCGTCTGCTTTTTGAAGAAAGCACTGATATTACTCGGAGAGGTATTGAACTGGTCGGCTATATTTTGAAGTTTTAGCAATTCTGAATTGTAGATGTTACTTCTGATATAGGAAAGGATCTTATCTATTTTGGTGCTCTCCACCACATTGGTACTATTCAAGGTGTAGTTTTCAGAAATATTTCTTGCAATGATGCTTAGAATGGTACTTACACAGTTAGAGATGATCTGCCGATAATAATTTTTTTTATTCTCGTATTCATCTACGACCAATTGTTGAATATTCCAAATACGTGCTCTGTCTTCTGAATTGAGAATGACATCGCCTGGCAATAAATTGGGATGATGAAGAATGTGCTCGATCTTATTTAGCCAATACTCCCTATCGGGAAGATTCATATCTCCGGAGAAAAGCTGTTCCGTAAATTTGAAATGGCAAAAGTGACTTTTCTCTTCAATCTCAAAAAAATGGGTGTCTTCTGGTGCCAGAAAGAAGATGTCTCCTTGGCCGTAACTAAATCGTACGTCATTTATCGTATGAAATCCCTTGCCTTTCTCTACAAATACAATCTCGAAATAGTTATGGTTATGGGGTTCGGATTCCCATTCATCAAACTTATATTGATGGATCAAGAAAGTTTCGTGCAAATTATATCGAGCCATTTCTTAATGGAATAGGGGGTCTTAGCGCTTAAAGTTACACAATTATGCACGTTAAAAAAGAGGCCGACGAAAATTTTCGAAAACTACTATAACGTTGTAGTGTTGATTATAAATCGCTGGTTTATAGAATTGTACATGTATAAAATAATTTTTTACAAGTTGAAAACTATGCACGCATAGTATCTTTGTACTATCAAAATCAAATGACAGTGAAGAACAAAGTATTGACATATGCTATAATAAGAATGCTACTAGGTACGACGCTTATCGTACATGCGGTACTTTCAATATTTAGCTATCAAGACTTTTTGGTGAGATTGGATGATTATTTCGACACGACTCAAGTCTTTAATAACCTTTTTTTGCGACTTACCGCCCCATTGGTCCCATTCGAAGAGTTTGCGGTTGGACTTTTTATTGCAACAGGTCTCTTTACAAAGAATACGTTGAAAATAGGAAGTTTTTTGCTTCTATTCTTTGCGGCCTTTCTATGGAGTGCAGGAGAGTTGGATCGTGCGATCTTACATTTTGGCACAGTGGTGACCATGATGATACTGCTTTATAATAACGAGTACAATCTTTATTCTTTGGATTGGCATAACAATACATATATCAAGCAACAATAAACCGGGTCGATGTGTAGTCCCCAACCTATATATGACCCGGCAGTTGCCTAAAATACAAGACATTGAGCACGTCGGTGCTAGATTTTTCATTTTGTTTTTATGTTGGTTAGTTGAAAAAGGGTTCCGATACATCGGAGCCTTTTTTGTTTCGCCACAACATAAGGGCTTTTGACAACAATTTTTTGTTTTAGATCCCTGATACGAGTAAACTTGTTAAGCATTTAATAGGAAAGCCCCATGATAAAAAATAGAAATACTGCACGTACGTTTGTTATTCCACAAAATATAGTAAGAACACGAGTTTTGATGATGGTCTTTGCCGGCTTATATTTTTTGGCATACTACTTGATTACAATATAACATGTTGGTTGTGAGGATGCTAGTCTAAAGGCTAGAGGTAGTGACCAGTATGAGAAAAATCGGTGCCCCAAACTCCGATTTTTTTTATTTTATGACCCTAAAGGTAATATTTATCCTGGGGTCAATTTTTTTTGCGGTCTTCGGAAGCTGATGGAGCCAATGGTGTTGTGTAGGACCTTTCATCAGAAGCAGGCTTCCATGATCTAATAGGAGCTTCTGCTTTAGATCTTTATCGTGCTTGTGCTTGAAATGGAAACGTCGTGTTGCCCCAAGGCTTATTGAGGCGATCACAGGATCAGTCCCAAGTTCCTTCTCGTCATCCGCATGCCAACCATTGCTATCAGTTCCATCTCTATACAAATTGAGCAATGCCGTAGTAAAAGATGTCTGGGCCACCTGCTCTACCAAAGCTTTTATTTCATTTAAAGTTTCTGTAAATCTTTCTGGTTGCATGGTGATGTTCGAATAGGAATAGGGTTTTCCATTATTGCCGTAAAGCGCGGTGAGTCTGGGTTGTGGATAAACTTTGCCAAAGACTCGTATATCATCTTGCTGCCACGGTGTTTCTTCAAATAGAATATCAAAATAGTGGTTCGCCGCTTTTTCAGCGAAAAATCTTGGGAAATAAACGACTTCTGCATCGGGCATTTCAAGGGTTTGTGGAGGTATATCGAAAAGTTCCATGGCGCTATCTTACAATCTTTATGAGTTCGTTTCGATATTTGGTCGGTGTTTTGCCCGTGTACGTCTTGAACGACTTGTGAAAGTGAGAAAAATTGTTGAACCCACATTCATAGCATACCTCTGTGATGCTCAATGGTTGTTCGGATATCAGTTTTATGGCATGGACCAAGCGGTGTTCATTGACAAATTTTGTAAAGGTCTTTCCCGTTCGTTGCTTAAAGTACCTACAAAAGGCCGGAACCGTCATGCTTACGTGTCCGGCAATCTCATTGAGACGTATCGATCGCTTAAATTCTTGTTGCACAAATGCAAATATCTGATTGAGACGTTCATTGTCTTGGGGCTCTGTTTCGATCATGATACCTTCCAAATTAAGCAAGGTATATTCTGTAGAGGATGCCAAGTACTGTAGGATCTTTATCAATCTTAATAGGCGTTTAAAACTGTCCAGGGGAACCAACGATTCTAATTGTGCGCCTATGTGGCGTTTGGTCTCTCCATGAAATACGATTCCTTTTTTGGCTTTTTCAAACAACAGTTGAACCTCTTCCATCTCCGGAAGTTTCATAAAATCGGTTCCAAGGAGACCTTCGCGCACTTGTACTACTGTCTCGCTTTTATTTCCCGAGAACCGATTGGTAAAACCGTAATGCGGAAGATTGGCCCCTATAAAGATAAGATCGCCATTGTTGTAGTAAGAGATGTGGCTTCCTATATGTCGTTTCCCAGCGCCTCCGTTGACATAGACGATCTCCATTTCTGGATGAAAATGCCAACTCGCATTCTCATTCTGGTTCTTTTCGTCGTAGTGTTTAACTTCAATGGAGGAACCAAATTCTGGAGCAATCACTTCTAATGTAGGTTTCTTTAACATCAGCAACATTCAATGGGTTACATTAAAAATACGATTTACCTTCCATATAGGATTATGCAAAATTACCTCAAAATTATGCAATATTGATTGCACGGTCCTTATCCATACCAACAACAGTTAAAATAGTGTATAAATCAGAAAATGGAGTGGTGGTGACACTGATATAACTATTACAACTTTGTATCAGTCAAATCATTAAAACCATTTGCATTATGAAAAAATTGAGAGCACTTGCGGCAGTTATGACATTGGCAATGTCATATACCATGACCGCATCCGATGGAAAAGGGCTGAAAGGGTCGAAGGTACAAGCGCCAAGTATTAGAGTGGAGAACAATTTGGTTTCGGTCTCTATTCTAAATAGAGAACTAGCTCAGTATCGTGTGGCAATATATGACGAATATGGAGAACTCATGTACCAGGGAGGACTCGGTGATGAGATAAGCTTAGGTAAGATGTTTGATTTCTCTATTGCTAAAAAGGGGTATTATACCTTTAAATTTTCTAACGACAACGGATACAGGTTTAGTTACCAACTTAAGGTTGGGGTTTAGTTTACTTTACTTACTCTGATGAAAGAGAGGGTGTCACCCTCTCTTTTGTCATTTAATATGATAGTTGGGTGTATGAATGGGCCCAATAGATCAATCCAAATTGAAGCGTCAATCTCCCGTATAACAACCATTTTGGTAATCCCAAACCTGCCTTTTTGTTTTGTATCATGTACCAATGTACTGGTAAAAAGGAGACCAGAAGCAATACAATACCCCACGCAGCGATTGTGGTTGTTTCTTGTATCAATAAAAGGACACCTAGCAAAACTTCAGCAAAACCGCTTAGAAAGACCAAAAGCCGATGTTTTGGAAGATACCTTGGCATGATCCGCATAAACGCTTTGGGCCTAATGAAATGAAATCCTCCGGCGACGATGAATATACTGGCCATGAGGTAAACATGCCACGGATGAGTCATGTCGTCAATTTTTTATGAAATTCCACTTTCCTAAAGCGGGTGGCAGTCCAATTATCATCGATAACGATCGCCCTTACGCGCTCATAGTAATGGTTGCCCAAAATGGTCCATTGATCATTATCTTTGGTAAGGGAGTCGATCGCGCAATGGGATGATCCTTTTCTAGGGCAAGCAAACCACAGGATAGCATCTCCGTCCAACTTCGGCGCCAGTGTTTCCATTTGCTCCTCCAGTTCTTTTTGTGAGGTAACAAAGACAAGGGCGAAATCCACTTTGGTCACCACCACCAAGGACTCTTTCACTTCAAAACCATCGGGAATATCCAGCTCTTCATCGAAGCCCTCGGGTTTATTGAGGATAAGCACCTCGGGATGATCATTTAATTGTAGTTTTTTGAAGAGTTGGTTCATACCTTAAAGGTACAAAATAATCGTATTCAATTCATTAGGCCTTATCTAGAAAAATGCTCAACTTCTTTCGTTTTTCTGCAGGTATCGAATCAAGTTTCAAGATCTTTTCAAGAATTGATCGATTCTTTACTTGAGCGAACAAGAACTCAAAGAATTGTGCGGTCGTCACAGCATCCGTATGACGCTCGGCTAAAACCAATTCATCACCCGTGGCCACCTCACCTTCTTCCAAGACCTTTACATAGGTTCCGGGATGTCCGTGAGCGATAAATTCTTTCAATACTTTCTGTGTGCCAAATTTGACTCCGAATTTATAGCATGGCTCTCTGGGCTGTGTGATCTGTACCAAGGCATCTCCTATTTTGTAGATATCACCAATAAATATCTCGTGCTCATCGAGGCCAGCGACCGTGAGATTCTCGCCGAACATACCCCAATTCCAATCGAGATCTGGGTATTTCTGTTTCCAATACGGATAATGGTCTGCCGAGAACAGGTAGCAGGCCTTATAACTTCCGCCATGTACTTTTCTATTGGATACTTCGTCCCCTTTCACTGTTTCTTTGCCCAAGAAGATGGGGTGCGCAGTTGGTGTTTTGAAGATCCCGGTCTTCTCTTCTTTTCCTTTCCAAAGAATGAATCCAGGTTCGGCGATGTTGGTCGCAATCACTTTCATCGAATAAAAATAATTAAAATACCCAATATTTACCTAGCTATTCGGGGTAATACCAGAAGGGGATGTTTACGATGGTCCTTTGTCCAATACTATCCTTTTTGATGCTTGTTCTGCGTTTTAAGGTAAGCAAATGGTTCCCCTTTTTTAGGTGATCGATCGGTAGCACTGCTTCGAACCCCTTTTGGTCATTCTTATTTTCAGCCAAAAGAAAATCCCCCGAATAATTTATACTATCAATGGTGATGGAATTGATCTCAGAAAAACAGCGAAGATAGCTTTTGAGAAGCGTCTTTCTTTCTTGCACCGAGAGTCTTTCAGACCGGAACATAGTGGTTTCTATACCACGTTGGTCAATCTCTGGCTTGAGTTCTTTACAATTCAGAAAGATGTCATCCTCAATTTTTTTCTTGAAAGCGACGAAAAGGTCGATATAGGGTTCTCTGATAATTTTAGACTGAATTGATGCTGTGTGTACAAACTGCCCTTCGTCCAAATCATTCTCGTAATAGATAGGACTTGCAATTTCTGAAAAGTGATCCAACTGCATGAACCGATTTTCCAAGCTGATCGGTATGATATTGGACGGTCTTTGCTCGAGCGTACTAATTAAAAAGATTCCAACATAAATTGGGACCAGACCAAAAGCGACGCGCCTTCCAAATTTATTGTCGAGCAAATTATAGACGATAGGTCTGTATATAAAGGACAGTGAAAGTATGCTGAAAAATCTGTAAAAGGGGTAATATATCCTTGCAAGCCACTTTTTCTTTTTTAGAAAACCTTGAGTTATAAAATCTATGAATGTAAGGAGCGCCCCCCAAAAATATAGGAGCGAAAAAAAAGCGACGATGATCTTTAATCCAATAGAAGGTTCCGATTTTCCTAAAGGCGAAAGAACTAGAAAGAAAAGGCCGAAGGTTATAAAAATGGCGAGCAAATAAAAGACCAGCAGAAATGTAATACCAAAAATGATACTGCAATAACGTTCTAGGTCAGCGATGAACTTGTCGAATGACCCAACCCTCTTTCTTAAGAAGATGTTGAATTTAGGGGCGTATTTAAGCTGTTTGTAATCAATTTCTCCTGAGACGTATCGTAATCCGATAGCGCCGATCCATAGACCTCTAAGTATCACATGTACCGTAAGATTTAAGATCAGCACCATAACCGATAGTAAGGTGAACACTAAAATGGTATCTTCATAATTGTGTTCTAATGCCACTGCTCTGGCACGAGCTATTTCCAAGGGTTCAAAGGCTGTGAACAATGCGTATAGCGCAAAACCAGAGATGATCAGCTCTAATTGCCAACTCTCTTGCTGTAGCACGTCTAACCACTTCTTAAATACGGGACTCTTATGTTCTTTGCTCATCGTAGAAATTTCATGCAAGATAGGTGTTTCATGAAAAGTTTTTGTTACAAGATGGACCGAGAATTTTATGGCGACCGACGATTCCAGGATCTATATTTTCGAGCCGATCGAAGCCGACGCTATTCGATTTATTCCGGATAGAGCCAGAAAGGGATTGCAACCACTTTTTTAACGATGATACTATCCCTTTGAGTGATTTCTGTGTCTCTCCTGTCTTTCTCAGGGATAGGGATTTGATGTATCTTCTTTCGCTCTATATGAAGCACATGCTTTCCTCGTGGCATGTCCTTGAGGTCGATCGTTGTTTCAAAACCCAATTGCCCCTTCCGATTCCTGGTAATTAAAAAGTCAGTGGTCACTTGAAAACTATCTATTTGAACGCAGTACAGTTCACTAAGTTTAGACAAGTATTTTGGTAGTTTTTCAATAGCTTCTTTATTTGGATTTCTTTCAATGGTGATCACGCCTTTCAAGGTACTACCCCTAATATCATCATCAAGGGCCAACTCAGGATAGACCTTTAGGAGGTCCTCTTCAATATCCTCTTTGAAAAGAATGAAGATCGGAAGATGCTCCCTGTCAATTTGCTTTGAAGGGATAGCGGCATTGTTCACCAATTGAGAATCTTCTATCAGCTCATCCATATAATTGTATCTTTTTGTAAAAAGAGAATTGTTGTTTTCTATATTTCCACGGACGCTACCTACCGTTGAAAAGTAATTGGAGCCTTGATAGTTTAAAGAAGATAGGGTCATTAACGCTATATATATGGGGAGTAGCAAGATGAATATACGCCTCCCAAATCGACTATCTAAAAAATTATAGACCAGCGGCCGATACAAAAACGACAAGGAAACCAAACTATAGAATCGGTATATAGGATAGTACCAAACTGCGATCCATCGTTTTCGCTTAAAAAATCCCAGTGTCAAAAAATCGAGAAAACTCAAGAGCAGTGAAAAGGCCAAAATAACGGTGGCCACCATACAAATGATCTCTAACCAACGCGGGGTGTTAGGTGCTCTACTGGTGGTACCCAATAGGGTGAAAAGGCCGATGACGATAAATAATGAGAGAATATAGAATATAGAAAGAAAGGCCACTGCAAACATGATACTACAATAATTTTCGAGCTTGCCTATGAAATGATCGAAAGACTTTATTCGCTTGCGCAGGAAACCATCAAACCATCGATGGTAGTTGAGTTGCTCGAATTCGATCTCTCCAGATACATACCTCAGGCCAAGAGCTCCTACCCAAAGCCCTCTAAGAACCACATGTATCAACAAGTTCACAATACATATCAGTGTGGCGAGATAGATGCCGACCCAAAAAAGTTCGTTTGCAACTTTCTGTTCGCTTTGCGCAAAGGCAATTTTCACCTCTACTGGATCAATGATCTGGTACAGCCCAAATATTGAAAAACCAGAGATGATCAACTCTAATTGCCAACTCTCCTGCTGCAATAGATCGAGCCATTTCTTAAAAGCACTGCTGTTGGGTTCTTTTATCGACATATGGTTGTTAGTTGTTTGTCGCAATATAGGCAATACCCAAAAAATGCGACAAAAAAAACCGCCTATAAAATGGCGGTTTTTCTGAATGTCCCGTAGAAAGGAAAAAGACTATTTTATCATTTCGTAACTCCGCTTTATGAATTTGGTCAATTCTTCACCTTTAAGAAGTCCTTGAGATAATCTGGCCAAATCCAACGACTGTTTGATAAGGCGCTCTTGCTTCTTTCTGGTTTTGGTGTTGAAAATATCATTTACCAACTCACTATTGGTGTTTACGACCAAATTGTACATTTCGGGCATATTGCCAAACATGTTCATGCCGCCACCGGTTTGCTGCATTTCCTTCATTCGACGCATGAACTCTGGTTGCGTTATCATAAATGGCGATGCGTCACTGCTCATGGCCTCTAACTGAACGGTAAACTTATCTTGAGGAATGGTCTCCTCTAATATGGTCTTCAATTTCGCTGTTTCTTCGTCCGAAAGTTTTGAGATCTGTTCCTCGTCCTTTTTGATCAGATTATCAATATGGTCAGCATCCACTCGCGCAAAAGAAATATTTTCCTTGCTGGTCTCTAATTTTTGGATCAAATGAGAGACGATTGGAGAATCCAATAGCAATACTTCATAGCCTTTTGCTTTGGCTGCATCGATATAGGCATGCTGTTCGTCTTTGTTGGAAGCATAAAGGATGACTAGCTTTTCGTCCTTATCTGTCTGAGTGTCCTTTATCTTTTCTTGAAGCTCCTCAAAGGTTAAATAAGCATCATCAACTGTTGGATACAGTGTAAATTTCTCGGCCTTTTCAAAGAATTTCTCCTCAGAGAGCATTCCATATTCGATGACGATCTTAATATCATTCCATTTGGCTTCAAAATCTTTACGGTCATTCTTAAAGAGCGAATTAAGTTTGTCAGCAACTTTACGAGTGATGTAAGACGATATTTTCTTGACGGCGCCATCGGCTTGCAAATAACTACGCGAGACATTCAAAGGAATGTCTGGTGAATCGATCACCCCTCGAAGCATTGTCAAAAATTCAGGAACTATGCCTTCTACATTATCCGTGACGAACACCTGATTTTGATACAGTTGGATCTTGTCGCGCTGCATGTTCAAGTCGTTGGTCAACTTCGGGAAATAGAGAATCCCAGTAAGATTGAACGGATAATCCACATTTAAGTGAATGTTAAAGAGTGGCTCCTCAAATTGCATTGGATAGAGCTCCCTGTAAAATTTTCTATAATCCTCTTCATTAAGATCCGCGGGTTGTTTGGTCCAGGCCGGATTTGGATTATTGATAATGTTATCGACCGTTAAGGTTTCTGCCTCAGCATCCTCTGGCGCATCCTCAGGTAAGGGTAACGTTTCTTCTCTAGTGCCAAACTTTATCGGGATGGGCATGAACTTATTGTACTTTATCAATAGTTCTCGGATACGGCTTTCTTCCAAGAATTCTGTCTCATCATCGGCAATATGAAGAATGATCTCCGTACCGCGGTCGGTCTTATCGGAAGTTTCGAGTGTATATTCTGGAGATCCGTCGCACGTCCAATGCGCGGCTGGCTCATCTTTGTAAGATTTGGTGATGATCTCTACCTTGTTGGCCACCATAAAAGCCGAATAGAAACCTAAGCCGAAATGACCGATGATACCGGCATCCTCTACCTTGTCCTTATACTTGTCCAGAAATTCTTCAGCCCCAGAAAAGGCCACTTCGTTGATGTATTTTTTAACCTCTTCGGCCGTCATTCCAATACCCTGATCGATGATGTGAAGCTTTTTTCCTTCTTTGTCGATCTTCACTTCGACCAGCGGATTGCCATATTCCACGGATGCTTCTCCGATATTGGTCAGATGCTTCAATTTTAAGGTTGCATCAGTCGCGTTTGATATGAGTTCGCGCAGGAAGATCTCGTGATCGCTGTACAAAAACTTTTTGATCAGCGGAAAGATGTTTTCAACAGATACATTAATATTTCCCGTTGTCATATGTAAGGTTTTAAATTTTAATTCGATTAATGTCAAATGTTTTTCAAAAAAAATACCAGAGTCTGTAAAGATGACAAGATGGCATTGGAAGCATGTAAGCTTGTCAAAAAAGTTGAAAAAACTTTAACAGAATTTTTTGTTTAACTATTTTGATAAAAGGTTAAACATTTTGTATATTTGAACTATAAATAATCAACTCAGCGATTGAGGGAAAAAATTTGCTAAGAAAAAGATACTTACAATTGGTTTGTTTATTTATTGGTTAGGTTGTTTTATTAAACGCATCTAAAATCTTCTTTAGATGCGTTTTTTTAACCATTGTAAGAAAGAAAGAGCCCCAATTTGGGGCTCTTTTATTAATTTGTTCCTGGTGCTTCTTCCTGTTTCTTATTTTTAACATGTCTCTCTAACCATTGGTCCTGCTCCCATAATAGATGCAAAATGCTTTCCTTAGCTCTGTATCCATGGCTTTCTTTTGGCAACATGACCAAGCGCACGGTGGCGCCCAAACCTTTTAGCGCATTAAAGTAGCGCTCACTTTGTAGGGGATAGGTGCCAGAGTTGTTGTCGGCCTTACCATGAATAAGAAGCAGTGGTGTTTTCATTTTGTCAGCATGCATAAAAGGCGACATCGTATAATAGACTTCGGGAGCTTCCCAATAATTTCGTTCCTCGCTCTGAAAGCCAAATGGCGTCAATGTACGATTGTAAGCACCACTTCTGGCAATTCCCGCGGCGAACAGGTCTGAATGCGATAGTAGATTGGCGACCATAAAGGCACCGTAGCTGTGTCCACCTACAGCGACGCGATCACGGTCGATGTAACCTAACTTATCCACCGCATCGATCGCGGCCTTGGCATTTGCCACAAGCTGTGACCTAAAAGTATCGTTTGGCTCGTTGTCACCTTCGCCTACTATCGGAAATGCAGCGCCGTCCAGCACCACATATCCCTTAGTTACCCAATAGATCGGCGACCCCCAATAGGGATAGGTGAATCTGTTTGGATTTTTAGTGTTCTGAGAGGCACTGCTTTTATCTTTAAATTCTCTTGGATAGGCCCATAGGATCATCGGCATCTTTTCTTTTTTATCCTTGTCATATCCGACCGGCAGGTAGAGTGTTCCGGAAAGCTCTAAGCCGTCTTCTCTTTTATAATTGATCACTTCCTTATGAACATTCTGAATACTCTTAAAAGGATTTTCAAATGCTGTGATTTGCGTTAGCTTTTTCTTTTGAAGATCCCTAAAATAATAATTGGGATATTCGCTTTTGGATTCTATGCGAACTAACAGTTTTTTTGTCTTGGGGTCATACTGTCTAAGATTTTCTAGTTTATCTGTGAAATCTGATTGATATAGTCTCTTGGTCTCTTTGGTCTCCAAGTTCAATTCATCCAAAAATGGAAATTGTCCTTTTTGAGAAAAGCCTTCACCCAGTAAATAGGCCTTTTTTCCATTTAGCGATAGCACATCGCTACCAAACTTATTTCGTTCCTCTACGAAAGTTCCTGGGTCGTTATAGCGATCCTGGTAGTTGCGATCATAAAGTATCACTGTTTCCTTGGCGCTATCAGAAGGATCGAACAAATAGGCTTTTGTGTTTCTTGTATTCCACCAATAATCGAAGGCGACGGCTGTGTTGTCATTACCCCATTGTATGCCGCTAAAACGATTAATGGTCTTTAAGATGCTCTTTGGCGTGCCATTGAAAGGAGCATCCAACTGGAAAACTTCGTCTCTATAGGCTACCTCGTTGGCAGGGTCGCCTCCGTCCAATACCGAAGCAAAGACCAACGAAGCGGGCTTGTCCGCTCGCCATGAGATGTCCCTTCGACCTTTTCGTGCCGACATAAATCCTTTTGGCAGATCCTCGATGAGTGGGACCTTCTCGATAGTCGCTATTTTTTTGGCATTTTGGTCATAAACAATAGTTTCGGAGGGAAACCTATAATAAGGTACCAGATAAGAGAAAGGTTTTTCAATTTTGCTCACCAGAATATATTTGCCATCTGGAGAGAAACTGATGTTTCGATACATATCACTTCCTAACCACTTTTCTGAGGTGCCATCTAAAGAGACCTTATATATTTCAGAAAGTGCCAACTGCTCAAAATTATGCTCATCGTCTTTGCTTTTAAGCAGATCTTGATAGGTACGATTCTGAGCTTTCTTTCCATCATTCACAGAAATGGTCGGTCCGGTCGGTGTCACCTCCTTTGCATCGATAAGCGGTTTTCGATTCCCAGGAAGCATCTTCACCAACATAGAAGTGCCATCTTCGAACCAATTGATAACATCTCCAAGATTTGCATTGACATTCGCTGCGGTGAGCTTCGTCACCTTAGCGCTTTGGATGTCTAGGACCCAGATCTCTACTCCAGTCTTGGTCGTGTTGGTCACGGCGATCTTCTTTTGATCTGGCGACCAACTAAAATTTGCAAGCCTAGGATTTTCTGGAAGGCCCATTACTTGGACCGCCTTTTTGCCAGTTACCTTTTTTACTTGAATATTGTTGTAATAAGTCGTCCTACTTCCAATATTGGTTTTAGGATTGATCCTCAAGCCTCCCAAACGAAGTTCGTCTTCTGAGAGTTCGTCAATAGTCTTGTAAGCATCTCGATACAAGAGAATCATATATTCATTTTTGTGATCTAACAGCACGGATGGTGCTAAGGGAGCATCTGCCAGTTCCAATATTTCTTTGGAGGGTCTTTGGTAATTTAGATTCTCTTGGGCGAATCCGATAAAACAAGTTACTATAGCAAGTAACAATGTGAAGATTTTTTTCATGACTGGTTATTTTAAGGCAAGTTACATAAAATGAAAAGTGTCGATCGCTAAGAATATGTTAAAGACATTAATGATTCATTGCCTTTTCGAGGATTGTTATGCGTGCATATAATAAGTAAGCCACATATTTTAGGAATCTGTCAACTTTACTTAAATTGCGCAGCACCTTTTTGCTAGGTTGTTAATTACGGATTCTGATTTTCAGAATTCTTTAAACTAATACAATAGATACTATGTACAATTCAAGAATTGCAGGCCTTGGATACTATGTCCCAGAAAATGTGGTGACCAATGACGATCTTTCCAAAATTATGGATACCAGCGACGAATGGATCCAAGAACGAACTGGAATACAAGAAAGAAGGCATGTTAAAAAGACCAATGGCGATACTACAACTTCTATGGGCGTCAAGGCAGCCAGGATTGCGATAGAGCGTGCCGGTATCGATAAGGATGAGATAGATTTCATCATCTTCGCAACATTGAGTCCGGATTATTATTTCCCCGGTCCAGGCGTGTTAGTTCAACGAGACCTGGGGATAAAGACGGTGGGTGCATTGGATGTCCGAAATCAATGTTCGGGATTCGTATATGCTATTTCCGTGGCGGACAATTTTGTCAAAACGGGGATGTATAAGAATATTCTGGTCATTGGATCGGAAGTACATTCTCGCGGTTTGGATATGACAACACGCGGTCGCGGGGTATCGGTGATCTTTGGCGATGGTGCTGGAGCTGCCGTGGTATCGAGAGAAGAAGATACTAAAAGAGGAATATTGTCCACACACCTTCACTCTGAAGGGCAACATGCCGAGGAATTGTCGGTGATCGCTCCTGGTATGGGTAAACGATGGGTGACCGATATCTTGGAAGACGGCGACCCGGAAGACACTTCCTACTATCCTTACATGAATGGACAATTCGTCTTTAAAAATGCAGTGGTGCGCTTTAGCGAAGTGATCATGGAAGGATTGAAAACCAATGGTTTGACGCCTGCGGATATCGACATGCTAATTCCGCATCAAGCCAATCTTCGTATCTCACAATTTGTACAGAAGAAGTTTGGACTTAGTGATGACCAAGTATTCAACAATATCATGAAATACGGGAACACGACCGCGGCATCTATCCCTATAGCATTGACAGAGGCATGGGAAGCGGGAAAAATAAAAAAAGGAGACATCGTCGTATTGGCAGCCTTTGGTAGTGGATTCACTTGGGGCAGTGCCATCATCAAATGGTGATAGAAGAGCTAACTAACCAATTATTTCTTGGACCCTCAGTATAATTTATCTACGCTGAGGGTCTTTTTTTTTGATCACTCCTTTATAAATTTAACTACCTGGTTCTCGATCTTAGCAAAGTATATACCTGCAGACAACCCTTGAACATCTATTAGTTCTTCGTCCCGCGACGTTTTTTTATGCGCTATTATTTTGCCAGTAAAATCATGAATCCTGATCTCTCTCTCATCCGAAGAGATAAAACGAATATTCAACTGCTCGGACACCGGATTTGGATAGATCAAGAATGTAATATTTGGATCAGTGCTTTCTGTTGAAAGCACATTGGTCTGGGTAGGATTGAATGTATTTCCGGTCATCGCATACATATACAAGACTCTTAGGGTAGCACCAAAATAGGCCGTGGTGGTCATATTCTTTACTTCGGTGTAGGCCTGATTCACAAAAGTTTGATTTCCAGAAGCCATTGCCGCTACGGCATATGCTCCAGTAAATGTAACGTCTTTGTAAGCTGTTGTGATGGTGCTACCATCTTGATTGTAACCTGGGTATATCTGGTCGAACCCACCTACCGAGTTTACAAAGGCATCGCATTTTGTGGTGTAGGAGAGCGCATCTGCATCGCCATACCAGAGATAATCGGTGGCGATCCTCCACGGCGTTCGAGCTGCGTCATAAAAATATGCTTGTCCTTGATGCGCTGCCCAGCCTGCAACCTCCGAAGTATAATTTCCATCAGCTCTTGTCCAATCCGAGACCAGATTATGGACTGCACTGTTTTGGGTGAGGTTGTTGTCGATGATCTCGTAGGTTTTACTCGCTACATTATTCCAATAGGCATTGTCAGACATATAATCGCCATAAGCCCTAAAGTAGCCAGGTGTAAAGTAAGATGGGTTGGTCGTATTACTTCCGCCCCAAGCATCACCAGGTTTTAAAACAAACGTACCCGCCTCGACCTCATGGTTTTTAATAATAGTTATCAAGGAAGATGCTGCTGCGCCATAATTGATACTTCCAGCATTTCCCCAGCGCAATTCGGCAACCATCAATGCGATGGCAGCATCTATTTCAGCATCAGTAGCGCCATTGAATCCAACAACCGTAGAGCACCCATTAATTTTCCAATTCATAACGCCATTGGCATTGACGTGGTCTTGGTAGTATAGCCACAACCCATCAAAGGCGGCTTGGTCGTTTGCATATGCCGTGAGAAGCATTCCATAGGCGATACCCTCAGAAACAGTTTCCGACGGATTGTCAAATTGAACGCGATATCTTCCATTAGGGCAACTTGCCAAAAAGTTGGTCTTCCAATCGGTATAAGCAGTCGCTACATCATTGGCGCCAACGTTATTAGGCATTGTGCCATAGTTGTAGGTGCTATTGATAAATTCGATGGTTTGTGCATTCGATAGGGGCATAGAGAATAGACATGCCAAAGCGGTAAAGTAGGTTAATTTTTTCATTTATAGCTTTTTAGTTGATGCGTATAAAGATATACATATCTCAATAAATTCTAAAAAAAGTGAAAGCCCTAGAACAATTTCTAGGGCTTTCTTGATTAACAACTGGCAATTAACACTAACCATCAACTATAGAATTGCAGTCATTAAACGTTCTTTAGAAAATTCCTCCACTTCCTTGTTTTTCATTATTATCTCTGCTACGGCGTTGTTTTGCTCTATATTTACCTCCACCAAATCTATAAGATAACCCAGCAAAAACTGTTTGGCTTTCCCAATTGAATCGGCCCTCTTGTGGATAGGGTCGATCTCCATTGAATCTAAATTCCATGGTATTGAAAATATCGTTATAATTCAAGCTGAAGGTTCCTTTTCCTTCGGCAAAGTTGTAACGTGCACCGAGGTTCACAAAGACCATTGGGTCCACATCAAATTGGATGTTCCTATTCTTGCCTCGGTAAAATCCGAAAGCTGAAAGCGTGAGTTTTTTTGTAACGCTGAAATTGTTGAACATTCTAAAATTCCATGCGGTGTTTGTCACTTGGCGCTCTTCCGTAAATATCTCGTCGAGTTCTTTCACACCGTTACCATCTTCATCTATCGAGAATTCCGTGAGGCCTCTTTGTTTTTGGCTGAAGAAGTCAAAGCTACCGTTGATGCTCCACCATTTGGTGGGACGGTAGTTGGAGGATAACTCAAAACCGTAGGCTGACGTATTGTTAAAATTATCGAAGGTAAGGATGATCCTGTTTAATTCTGGGTCCAGTCTATCGACGAATACCGCTCTATTGATCTCGTCTTCGATGGCTCTATAAAAGACACCCGCGGTAACGCTTCCGCTTTTGAGCCTCCTTGTGTAATTCAGCTCTAACGAATTTGTGAATTGTGGGACTAACGACGATCTCCCAAAAGAAGTGATCAGTGGGGTACTCCATTCCCTAATTGGATTTACCTGTTGCAAGCCGGGACGATCCACTCTGCGGCTATAGCTCATTTGATAGCTATTCTTCTCAGAGGCTGTATAGGTCACAAAAGCTGACGGATATATTTGCGTATAATCGTTCTCGAACTTCCTCAAGATCTTGTCGCCATCTCTTGTTACGATAACATTATCATCGGTGGTAATATTTGATAGGTCGTCTGTTGTAATACCTGGTTCGTATAATTCTTCGGTATCGGCTGTTACGCTTACCGTTTCAAAACGTGCACCGACTTGCACCGACCATTTCTCCCATTTTTTTCCATAGGTGGCGTAGGCCGAATAAATATCCCTGCTGTAATCAAAATCTGTCGAAGGCCCTGGAATGTCTCCTCCTGATAGATCAAATGGGTTTTGGACAAATTGTGACGAAGTACGAGCGATGTCCGAATTGAACAATCTTGCCTCAAGGCCAAGTTCCAGCTTGGTCTTTTCATCGATAGGATTTACGTAGTCCAAATTCACGGTCAATCGATCCCTTTCAGTGTCAACAAAGTCTTCATAATCCAAGGTGGTCGTGTTTCCACGGAAATCGAAGGTGGCATCTTCATCATTTTCAAAGGTGTTGTAATCTGCCTCTAATTCTATATTATGGTCATCTTTCGCAAAATCCAATTTATAGTTGAAATTGTATTGTGATGAGAGATTGTCTCTGATATTATTGAATATTTGAGAGAAATCATCAGCAGCATCCATGTTTACGATATCTGTTGTTCCTAAGGTGCCACCATCAAAGAAATTTTGATTGGTGAAAACGGAGATCGTATTCTTTTCATTCAAGTAAAAGTCAAAACCAACTTTAAACAAGTGGGTCTTGCTGTCATCCAGAAAGGCAAATTGCTGATCCGAATTGTCGTCAGATCTAAATACGTTACCTCGATTGAAATTCTTGGAAATGTTATTGCTATAGTTTCCAAACAAATTTAGTTTGTTGTTTCGGTAGTTGAGGTCAATACCGCTATTGAATCTCGCATTATCATCGTAGTTGAGACCTATGTTGATGTTTCCATTGAAGCCGATCATCGCATTTTTGATCAATACGATGTTGATGATACCACTCATACCCTCGGGATTATACTTCGCAGATGGATTAGTGATCAATTCGATCTTCTTTATCGAGGTCGAAGGAATTTGCTTCAGCAATTGCGCAACAGGGACATTGGTAAGTTTTCCGTCGACCATGACCCGTACATTTTGATTGCCACGCAAACTGAGGGCACCTGTCTGCTGATCGACACTCACCGATGGTAAATTATTCATGATATCGGAAGCCGTTGGGCCTGCGGTTTGCAGGTCTTTTCCCACATTGATCACTTTTCTATCGATACGCTGTTCTATCGTTGATCTTTCGGCAACCACATCCACACCCTCAAGTTCATCGACATTTTCTTCGAGTGTGATGGTACCAACATTCAATCGTCTGCCGCCTCGACCGATGGTGATCTCTTGGTTATGTGTTTTGTAGCCGATAAAGCTAACTTCGAGCACTAATGAACCATCTGGGATACCTTTAAGTTCGAAAGTTCCATCTTCGTCTGTAATAGCTCCGGTGATCGTGCTTTGGTCGGTTTTGGCTTTTATAGCTACCGTGGCATACGGAATAGGTTGTTGAAGGTTCTTGTCGATTACTTTTCCACTTACTACTCCAACGTTTGGTAATGATGGACCAGTGGAATTTTGTGCGTTTATCATAAAGAATGACAAGAACGCACACCATAAAATTAAATTTTTCATTGGTTAGATTGTTTGTTTTTTGATTGATGATGTGGTACTCACAAAATATTTGTAAGTTCCATACAGAACAGACGACAACATTTAGATTGTGTTACCCCTTTTAACAATACTTAACAGCATTTTAACAAATGAAGAAAAAGACACTGGTTTTAGGCGCTTCTACAAAGCCGCACCGCTATTCCAATATCGCGATCAATCGTTTAGCCGAAAATCAACACGATATTGTTGCTTTTGGTTTGCGTGAAGGAGTTGTCAACGGAATAGAGATCGATACCGAGTTGATGGATTACAATGGTATAGACACTGTGACATTGTATATGAAACCTGAGCGCCAAGTGGCCTATTACGATTATATTATTGGGTTAAAGCCAAAGCGTGTCATCTTTAATCCAGGCACGGAGAATCGAGAATTTTATCAATTGCTTCAAAAAGAAGGAGTCGAGGTAGCCGTGGCTTGCACACTTACCTTACTTGCGACGAATCAGTACTAGCCCCAAAAAGGTGAACAACCCATTAAAGATCAATAGTTCGAATCCAAAGATGTAGCCTCCTAAAAGGCTTTCGGAATGATCTGCGAGGAGATAGGTCAAAACTACAGATATGACAGCAACGCCCCAAACGTAGTTATCTCTGATCTTTGCTTTAGTGAAGATGCCAAAGGCAAAAAGGCCTAACAGAGGGCCATAGGTATATCCTGCTACGGTCAATAGTTCGTCGATGACACTTTTATTGTTAAGACTGTTAAAGATGATGACCACGATGATCAAAAGAACGGACATTGCAACATGAACACGACCTCTGATGGCTTTCTGTTTGGACACCTCTCTTTGTTCTATGTTCAAGAAATCAATAGAAAATGAAGTGGTCAATGAGGTCAAAGCCGAGTCGGCACTAGAATAGGCAGCAGCGATGAGCCCAAGCAAAAAGAAGATGGCAAGTGCCAACCCAAGACCTCCATTTAGTGCAACTTCTGGAAACAAAAGGTCGGTTTTTACTTTTCCGTCCATCATTGGAACAGCGATGCCGGTCTTTTCAGCATAAATAAACAAGAGGGCTCCCAAAAGAAGAAAGAACAAGTTGACGACAACGAGGACCAAGCTAAAGGAGACCATGTTCTTTTGAGCTTCTTTCAAGTTTTTACAGGTCAGGTTCTTTTGCATCATGTCTTGATCCAATCCGGTCATGCAAATGGTGATGAACATTCCGCCTAAGAATTGTTTGATGAAGTGATTCTTGGGCAAGATGCTATCAGTAAAGAACCATTTGTCATATTTGGTCAACTCGGTCGAAGCAAGAAAATCCCCTAATGTCCATTCCAGTTTATTCAATATCATCACGATGGCGACGCCGACGGCTATAAGCATGAATAGTGTTTGGAGCGTATCGGTCCAAACGATGGTCTTGATTCCCCCCCTAAAGGTATAAAGCCATATCATTAGGATAGAAAGCACCACGGTTAGCGCGAAAGGCCATTGACCACCAAAGATCTCGATCTCATTGAATACAAAACTCTGCAAGACGATAGCCACCAAATATAATCGGAAACTCGCTCCCAAGACTCTAGAGATAAAGAAGAAAAAAGCGCCAGTTTTATGACTCACAACACCAAAGCGTTCATCTAGATATTCATAGATCGACGTTACATTTAGGCGGTAATATATAGGCATAAGCACAAAGGCGATGACGAAGTAGCCAAAGAGGTATCCCAGAACAACTTGCATATATCCAAACTGACTGCTGGCCACCCAGCCTGGGACCGAAATAAAGGTAACACCGCTCAGCGAGGCGCCGATCATCCCAAAGGCCACCAGATACCATGGAGACTGACGTTTTGCTTTGAAGAATATCTCATTGCTGTCATCTTTACCGGTAAAATAGGATATGAGAATGAGGATGCCGAAATATCCGGCTATCAAGAGAAGGATCTGTGTTGGCTGCATATACTTTTTATGAGCAGTTTGTAGTCCACATTCGCAGAGCGCAAAAGATTACACGGTAAAGCAAAGTTGTACAAACATCAATTAGATTGCTAACTTATGAAAATTCCTTCGTACTTCGTACCTCTAAAATTGTACTTTTGCGTTATGGATTTCTCTTCAAAATTATTGGAAAACGCCGTTTACGAAGTATCTCAACTTCCTGGTATTGGAAAGCGTACAGCATTGCGATTGGTGCTGCACCTATTGCGACAGCCGCAAGAACAGACCCAGCGATTGTCTTTTGCTTTACAGGAAATGCGTGATCAAATAAAACACTGTAAAAATTGTCATAACATTTCCGACGTCGATATTTGTGATATCTGTAATAATCCTTCAAGAGACCGGTCGATCATTTGTGTTGTTGAAGACATCCGAGATGTGATGGCCATAGAGAATACCAGCCAATATCGTGGATTGTATCATGTTCTAGGCGGAAAAATATCCCCGATGGAAGGCGTGGGGCCCCATGACCTGACCATCAACTCGCTTGTAGAGAAAGTAAAAGGAGGACAGGTGGCCGAATTGATATTTGCCTTGAGTTCTACCATGGAAGGGGATACTACCAACTTCTACATCTACAAGCAGATCGAGGCATTTGATGTCAAAACATCTACCATTGCCAGAGGTATTGCCGTAGGTGATGAGCTGGAATATGCCGATGAGGTAACGCTAGGCCGGAGTATTCTTAATCGGGTCCCGTTCGAAAACTCCTTGAAGAGCTCATAACTCATGAAGCTTTCTGTGATCATCCTTAATTATAATGTTTGCCATTTTCTAGAACAATGTATCAGAAGTGTCAAAGCTGCTATCGCCGATATCGATGCGGAGATCATCGTCGTTGATAATTGTTCCCCCGATAACAGTGCGGCAATGGTTAGCGAAAAGTTTCCAGACGTTGTCTTGATCTCAAATGATAACAATATTGGCTTTGCTAGAGCAAACAACCAAGCGGCGGCTCTTGCAAAGGGAACCTACTTGTGTATCCTTAATCCCGATACCGTTGTCGGGGAGGATGTGTTCATCAAGGCATTGGCATTCGCTGAAGCTCAGCGTCAATTTGGCATTCTCGGTTCAAAATTGATCGATGGCACCGGAAACTTTCTTCCAGAGAGTAAAAGAGGATTACCGACTCCTGGCATCGCGTTGACCAAAATGTGGAGTGCCACAAGATCAAAAAAGTATTATGCATCACATCTTCAAGAAAACGATTCAGGTGAGGTA
Organism: Sungkyunkwania multivorans; assembly: GCF_042675645.1. Lineage (NCBI taxonomy): Bacteria > Pseudomonadati > Bacteroidota > Flavobacteriia > Flavobacteriales > Flavobacteriaceae > Sungkyunkwania > Sungkyunkwania multivorans. The sequence goes on from NZ_JBHTJH010000004.1 coordinate 47,816, forward strand.
GAGGTGCTTGTTGGGGCCTTTATGCTTTTGAAGAAAGAGCTCTACAGGCAAGTGGGCGGTTTTGACGAACGCTATTTTATGTACGGAGAGGATATCGATCTGTCCTATACCGTACTTCAGGCGGGATATAGGAACTTCTACTTTGGAGAAACTGCAATAATTCATTACAAAGGTGAGAGCACTGTTAAGAATTACGAATATGCGAGGCGTTTTAGCAAAGCGATGAGCATATTCTATAAAAAGCACTACCGGGGGAACTTTTTCGTTCGTTTTGTCATATCAATTGGGGCCAACCTCTTCAGTCTTTTAAGGGTCTTTGGTTCTACCAAAAATGAGGACGACGACGTATTTTCCGATCGTTTGTTCCTATCAAAGAATTCAGAAAGAATTAGATTGTTCAAAGCAACATTCCGCGAAAATAGTGCTGTCTGCAGCGCAATGTCTCAAATCGATAGATACAAACAGCAAAATATGCAGTTGATCATAGATGGAGATAGCTATAGCAATCAGCAGATCATAGCGATAATGGAGACCTTTAAAAACACCGGACTTACATTTAGAATATGGCCAAAAGATTGTAATTTTATCATCGGAAGTGATTCTAGCGACGGTAAGGGAATCGTCCACACACTTTAGCAAACATATTAAATATTGAAAATTTAAATAAAACTTCTTTTTTTTAATATTTTTGCAAAACAGTAAGATAAAAAGACCCTCATATTACAGATATGGCAAAATTTGAACTCAAGTTACCTAAGATGGGAGAAAGTGTTGCGGAAGCAACGGTCACTTCTTGGCTAAAAGAGGTTGGCGATACTATAGAGATGGACGAGGCAATCCTTGAGATTGCAACCGATAAAGTGGATTCCGAAGTACCTAGTGAGGTAGATGGGGTTTTGGTAGAGAAGTTCTTTGATGTTGACGATGTGGTACAGGTAGGGCAAGTTTTGGCGATCATAGAAACGGAAGGGGATGCAGCTTCAGGCAATGGTAGTCAGGTTAAAGATATCGAGGATGTAGTGCCAGAATCAGTTGCCGCAGTGGAAGAAACGGTCCAGGCAGCAAAAGAGTCCGTTACCTCTACAAACGATTATAGCAATTCGGAACGTTTCTATTCGCCCTTGGTAAAGAACATTGCGAAAGAAGAAGGTATTTCTTTGGAAGAATTGGATAGTCTTCAGGGTACAGGTAAAGAAGGTCGTGTCACCAAAAACGACATCTTAGGATATATAGAGAACAAAGGTAGCAAACCCGCAGCTGCGGCAGCAACGCCCGTATCTACGAAAACTGCTGCCCCAGAAGTGAAAACTGCAAGTTCAGCTTCTAAGCCTGCGCCAATCTCGGTCAACGGGCAGGACGAAGTTATAGAGATGACACGGATGGGCAAACTTATCGCGCACCATATGGTAGAGAGTGTGCAAACGTCTGCTCATGTACAGAGCTTTGTCGAAGTAGACGTGACCAATATTTGGAATTGGCGCAATAAACATAAGAAGGCCTTTGAGCAACGCGAAGGAGAAAAACTCACATTCACGCCAATTTTTATGGAGGCCGTGGCCAAGGCACTCAAGGATTATCCGATGATGAACATTCAGGTGCATGGTGATGCAATTGTAAAAAAGAAGAATATCAATCTAGGAATGGCGGCGGCTTTGCCAGATGGGAACTTGATCGTCCCGGTCATCAAAAACGCTGATCAGCTTAATCTCGTGGGGATGGCCAAGGCCGTTAACGATCTTGCGGGCAGAGCTAGGACCAATGCGCTGAAGCCAGATGAAATTCAAGGTGGTACTTACACTGTGACCAACGTAGGTACTTTTGGCAGTGTTATGGGAACGCCTATCATAAATCAACCACAGGTTGGTATTTTAGCTTTGGGTGCTATCAGAAAAGTTCCAGCGGTGATCGAAACTCCCGATGGTGATTTCATCGGCATTCGAATGAAGATGTTCCTGTCGCACAGTTATGACCATCGCGTTGTGAATGGTGCCCTTGGAGGAATGTTTGTAAAGGCCGTAGCCGATTACCTCGAAGCATGGGATATCGATAGAGAAATATAAAAAATGAAATACTATTATATGTGAGAGAGGCTCTTTGGGCCTCTTTTTTATTCTTCGAACAGTCTGCCTCGATGAGGCTTCAGGTCTTTGCGTACTTTTTGCATGTCGTTTTCGCCGACGATCACATAGGCGAAGCTATGCATATTGGAAACTTCTTCGATCCCAGTATCTGCAAACCAGACTTCCTCTACCTTTAAATACTCTTTGAGGTGAACCAGGTGGTGGGCTGCAGTTTGTTTGGCGTTAGGGCCTCGGAAGTCCCAGATCATTCTAATTTTTCTACTCATCTGCTACAGAGATTCCTTGTTCTACAAAGTCTTTGAAGGCCTCCATATACTTACGGCTTTGCTTTTTAAATGCTCCTGGCATGATAAAACCAAAAAATTTCATTTTGAAGGTAGAAAATTTGAATTCCGACTTAGAGATCCACTTGGTTGTTGTGGCATCGACCTCCGAGAAATAGTTGTGTTGCATATTCCACACACCCGCAGCCTCATAGGTGGCGTGAAACTCTTTTGGGAAATTACGTTTCACAATGGTTTCGGTCATGGCCATTTCACTATTTCCCATAGTATACGTGAGACGCATCTTCGCGCCAACTTCTCCCGGGGTTCCATGAATATGTTCATAACTAATTAGACCTTTTTGCCAATATTTCATATTTTCGGCACTGTCCATTTTAGAAATGACCTCCTCCAAAGGTTTGTCGATGACGACTTCATTTTGATATTTCATTATGATCAGGTTGGTTGGTCACTTAAAGGTAAGAAAAAAGCGAATAGGGGATTGCTATTCAATTTATAAAAATGCAATCAAACCCCAGACTAGAGGGCGATCAGCTTCAAGGTTTTGCTCAGGCGGCCGCTTCGTATCCTTAAGACGTACATACTTTTTGGCCTCAGCGATATTTCTTTGGAGAAATCATTTTCAATGGTCACATTGTTTATCTGGAACACCCGTTTTCCTAAGATGTTGAACACTTCAATGCTCGCCTGCCCAACAAGTCCCGTTACTCTTAGTTCGCCATCGTTATAGGTTGCCCTGACATCTGTACTCTCGAAATTGTCAGTGCTCAATACGCCCCTATTGATAGTGGCGTCGACAAGGTCGATATACAGGTCCAATGATTGGTTGTTTCCTCCACCTCCAAATTGATTTTGAAACAATAGGTTTATACCATACACAAGCGTCCCATCAGGGGCATCTGTAAAGAAAATGGAAGGATTGATGTCAATGGCATAAGAATTTGGAGCTGCATTGTTATCGGTATCTGTAGAACTAAGACTGAATTCAGGTTGCCATGTAAGGTCGGCAAACGTACCAGGGACGAATTGAAAGCTACCAGCAGGAGTGTCTAGCCCGCAGTACATAAACACCGAATTTTGAAATTGGGTGTAAAAATTATTGATGATGTCGGTATCCTCAAAAGTTATCGTTATTAGGTCATTCACAGTGGCTGACGAAGCGGTCACAGACAGCGAGCTACCAGCGCCGTTGTATCCATTGAAGTTGATCGTCTCGACTTGAGAAAGTGAGATACCTGAAAAAAAGAATAAGAAAATATATTGAAGATAGTTTTTCGTCATAAGGATCTTCTCTACTTTTAAGGACGATGCAAAGTACGTCGTTTTCCCAAAAAAAAAAAGTTAAAATGAACAACAGTAATGGTTGGAATACAATTCTTTTAATTTTCTTCGTTGTTAGGGTAGTTGTAAACTATTTTCGAATTCTTATTTTTGTCAGTCGCTAAAATACTGGTTTTATGAAGCGTTTCTTTACGTCCTTAGTCTCTATGTTTTTATTGGTTTGCTCCTTCGCACAGCAGAATGGGCAAGAAGTACTATTTACCATAGACGGCGTCCCGACCTATACCGATGAGTTCCTAAGGGTATACAACAAGAATTTGGACCTTGTACAAGACGAGTCACAAAAAGACATGAAGGCTTATTTAGAGCTATTTATTACGTACAAACTAAAATTGAGACAGGCCAAAGAGTTGGGACTAAATGAGAAACGATCCTATCTCCAAGAGTTTGAGGGATATCGAAAGCAATTGGCGCAAAGCTATATGACCGACCCCAAGGTCACGGATAAGCTCTTAAGAGAGGCCCATCAGCGAATTGCCAAAGAGGTAAAAGCCAAGCATATTTTGGTAAAGGTTCCTCAAAATGCCTCGGCGCAAGATACCATGGCTGCGTTTAGAAAGATAAAGCAGTTGAAGAAACGTTTGGCAAAAGAGGATTTTGATACCCTTAAAAAGCTGTTGCATGATGGGAAAGAGCTCTTCGTTGAGGACTTAGGTTATTTTTCCGCTTTCAACATGGTCTACCCTTTTGAGACCATGGCATACAACACAAAAGCAGGGGAGGTGTCCGATCCAGTGCGAACAAGTTTTGGCTATCATGTGATCAAAGTAGAGGATATACGTCCTTCCAAAGGAGAAGTGACGGTGGCACATTTGATGATTCGGGAACGTCCCAACGATCCCAATGACACCGTTAAGGTGCAACCTGCCCAAGAACGGATCAAGGAGATATACGGAAAGCTACAGCAGGGAGAGACCTTTGAAAGTTTGGTACGTCGATTTTCCGACGATAGAAATTCTGCGATCAATGGTGGAAAGCTGCCAAGGATGGGTAGCGGTCGAAGTAGTTCGCAAAAATTTGAAGAGGTCGCATTTTCACTCGAAAAAACAGGAGATATTAGTCAGCCTTTCGAGTCGCAATATGGGTGGCACATTGTAAAGTTGCTAGAGAAGCACCCTGTAGGCACCTTCGACGATATGAAAGCAGAATTGGAGGCTAAGGTCAAAAAGGACATGCGAAGCAGGCTGATCGATCAGTCCTTGGTAGAGCGTATTAAAGATCGCTACAAGGTCAAGGAGGATCCAAAGGCAGTGAATGCTTTTACCACCATGATCACCGATGATTTTTTTGAAAAAAAATGGAAGAAACCCACGGATAAAGATTTTTTGAACAAGGTATTGGTCTCGATTGAGGATAAAGTGATCCGTTACGGTGATTTTGCATCTTTCCTCGAAAAACAACAGTACAACCAGCGATTGAAGAAGGGGGATAGTGAGATGATGATTCGTTCGTTGCTGAAAGATTTTTTGGCTAAGGAATATTTGGCCTATTATGAGGCCAATCTAGAGAAAGAAAATCAAGAGTTCGCAGCAATCGTTGCTGAGTATAGAGACGGGTTGCTGCTTTTCGATCTGATGCAAACGGAAATCTGGGAAAAGGCAAAAAGTGATTCGATAGGGCTTCAAGGGTATTATGAAAAGAACAAAGGGAAATATCGCTGGAAAAAAAGAGCCGATGTAGAGATCGCCTCCTGTACAAAACAATCCTTTGCTAAGAAAGTAAGGAAACTGTTAGCGAAGCAAAAATCCATTCAGCAAATCAAAGACGAGATCAATGAGGGTGCTCTTATAAATGTTATCTTCACCTCCGGAACGGTTGAGGAAGGACATCAGGCATTGCCCAATGGTTTTAAATTTACAGAAGAAGGAGTATCGCGGATCTATGAGGAAAAGGACGACTTTGTGATCGTCAGGGTCAAAGACATCCTTCCCGAAAGCCAAAAATCCCTGCAGGAGGCCAAAGGGAGAGTGGTCAATGATTATCAGCAATATTTAGAGTCTCAATGGGCAGAAAAGTTGCGGCAGGGAAGGACGATCGTTGTAGATGAAAAAGTGCTTTCAAAATTAATCGCAACCAATAATTGAACGTGGCAAGAATAGTGAAGTATAGTATATTTTTTCTCTTCCTTGTAATGGCCTCTTGCGAATGGTTTCAACCAAAACCAACAGGCGAGGTCATAGCGAGAGCTGGCAACGAATTTCTCTATAAAAACGATATAGAGGGAGTGGTGCCCGAAGGAATCGCAGCGACCGATAGTACGATCATGGTCAAAAATTTTATAGATAATTGGGCCAGACAACAACTGCTCATCGAAAAGGCCAAACTCAATCTCAGTGAAGGTAAGCAAGAATCTCTCTCAAAATTGGTGCAGCAATACGAGAACGACCTGTTTACAAAGACCTATCAGGAAGCATTGGTAAGTGCGGGCATCGATACCATCGTAAGCGATACCGAGATCGCTACTTTTTACGAAGACAACAAGGAGAATTTTAAACTGAATGAACAGCTATTAAAACTGAGGTATATCAAGTTGAGCAAACGACACAACGGGATATCCGAAGTTACCACTCGCCTCAAACGTTTTGACGAGGAGGACAAACGTTATTTGGACTCTATCGCTTTGCAGTTCAGGGCATATTCTCTCAACGACTCGGTTTGGGCGAAGGCGGTTCAGGTCTATCAGCGGATTCCACCACTTACAGATGCTCCAGCTGACCAATACTTAAAAAAATCACAATTCTTTACGCTGGAAGACTCATTAGAGGTATATTTGGTGCGCGTTAACGATGTGCTTCAACGCAACGATACGGCACCTTTGGCGTATGTTGCTCCTACAGTGAAGCAGATCATCATAAACAGGCGTAAGCTAGAATTCATTAAGAAATTAGAAAAAGATATCATTGATGATGCCATCAAGAACAAACAGTATGAGATTTATGAATAGAATGGTAACTACCGCTTTGGTGGTGTTTGGATTGTTTACGAGCGCTTTCGCTCAAGAAGAAGAGTCGCAAGTTGATCCAGAGGTGGTAACGGAGGAGCAGGTGCCCGAAAAGAAAGAATCATTTCAACGAATCAAAGTAGATGGTGTGGCCTCTGTAGTTGGTGACTATGTGATCCTCGAAAGCGACATCGACAAGATGATATTGGATCTAAAAGCGCAAGGTGCTCCGATGGAAAATGTTACTCGATGTAATATCTTAGGCAAATTGATGGAAGATAAATTGTATGCTCACCACGCCATCCAAGATAGCCTTGAAATAGACGACGGACGTATCAATAGCGTCGTGGACCAACTGTTGGAATATTTCTCTAGTCAGTTAGGGTCGATAGACAATGTGGTGGAATATTACAACAAAGAAAGCGAAGAAGAACTTAGAAAGGAATTATTTGACATAAAACGATTAGAAGCGTTGGCCAGCCAAATGCAGTCTAAGGTCATCGATGATATAGAGATCACTCCCGAAGAAGTTCGTCAATTCTTTAACAAGATTCCCGAAGACGAACGTCCGTTATTTGGTGCAGAAATGGAAATCGCCCAAATTGTGATCAAACCAGAGATCTCCGAAGAAGCAAAACAAAAAGTGATCGAAGATCTAAAGGGATATCGTAAGGACGTCATAGAGAACGGAGCTAGTTTTGCGACCAAGGCAATTTTGTACTCTCAAGATCCAGGATCCCGCCCCAAAGGTGGAAAATATACCCTTTATCGCAAAAGACCCCAAATGGTAAAAGAGTTCAGGGATGTCGCTTTTAGTTTGCAAGAAGGAGAGATCTCCGAACCTTTTGAAACGGAATATGGGTGGCATATTCTGCTCGTAGAGAAGATTCGCGGGCAAGAGATCGATATACGTCATATCATAAGGATTCCAGAGATCGGTGATAAAGAACTCCAAGAGGCGAAAGAAGAGATCAATACCATAAGACAACGGATCGTGGATGGTGAGATCTCATTTGAAGAAGCAGCTAGAGAAGCCTCGGACGAAAAGGAAACAAGAAATAGTGGAGGGCAACTTTTCAATCCAACCACCTTGGATACGCGATTCGAACTTACAAAGATGGACCCCATCCTTTACAGTCAGGTGCGGAATCTAAAGGATGACCAAGTGTCCTATCCTTTGATAGACGAAGAACGTGATGGCCGTAAAAAGTATAAGATCCTAAAGGTGACCAATCGATATGAAGAACATATTGCGGATTTCTCGCAAGACTATATCAAGATAAAAGAGTTGGCGCTAAAAGAAAAAAAACTGAAGGCCATCCAAAAGTGGATGGTAGAAAAGATAAAAGACACCTACATCAGCGTCAATGAAGATAACCGAGACTGCGAGTTTAGTAACAATTGGTTAAAAAAATGATGCTATGAGCGACGTGGCTGCCATTGAGCAACTGGTTAAAAAACATCAACAACTCAAAGAAGAGATCGCAAAGGTCATCGTTGGTCAAGAGGCGGTGGTAGACCAAATATTACTTTCCATTTTCTCTGGAGGACATTCCTTGTTGATCGGTGTTCCAGGATTGGCAAAGACCTTGATGGTGAATACGATCGCAAAGGCTTTAGGCTTGGATTTCAAGCGTATTCAGTTTACTCCAGACCTTATGCCCAGTGATATTTTGGGAAGTGAGATATTGGATCAGAATCGAGAGTTCAAGTTCATCAAAGGCCCTGTATTCGCCAATATCATCTTGGCAGACGAGATCAACCGTACCCCTCCAAAAACACAGGCAGCACTATTAGAGGCAATGCAAGAGCGTGCGGTGACTGTTGCTGGGCATCATTATAAATTAGATCTCCCTTATTTTGTGCTCGCCACTCAAAACCCTATCGAACAAGAGGGGACCTATCCGTTGCCCGAGGCGCAATTGGATAGATTCATGTTCGCGATACAACTCACCTATCCGTCTTTCGAGGAAGAGGTACAAGTGGTGAAGGCGACAACTTCTGACGAAGAAATTATTGTAAACCCAATGTTTTCGGCAAAGGAGATCATCGATATTCAACATTTGGTCAGAAGAATTCCGGTGGCAGATAATGTTATCGAGTATGCTGTACGGTTGGTGGCAAAGACACGTCCCGATGGCAGTGAAGCTACTGAGCTCGTAAAAAATTACATCGATTGGGGGGCCGGACCAAGAGCCTCTCAAAATTTGATTCTCTCTGCAAAGGCGCATGCTGCTGTGAACGGTAAATTTTCTCCAGATATTGAAGATGTACAGGCTGTAGCCTTGGGAATCCTTCGTCATCGTATCATTAAAAATTATAAGGCCGAAGCCGAAAACATCACCGAAGAACAGATCATCACAAGTTTGCTTTAAGATGAAAATGAAGAATTTCACCTTGGCGATCTTCGTTTTTCTAATCGGAATGGCCATCGTGATCATCGGTATACTTTTTCGGTCGATGCGCTGGATCATTGGGGCCGTTGATGGCGTTACATTCTTGGTCATTGGTGGTACCGGGATTGTGGTCTCCATTCTCATCGCCATGTTCACCATCATTATCTTTAGGAATAAATCCTATTAATTTACTAGCTTTGGCTTCCAAAGCCACCTATGCGGATCAATTACACTAACAGAATCTTCGGTTTGGATATCGTGAGGGCCATTGCAATACTCCTCATATTGATCTCGCATACGTCACTGCTCATAGCTCCAGCGAATACAGGCCTCTTCACCACAGCAATCAAACTCGGTGGTGCTATCGGGGTAGATATATTTTTTGTGCTTAGCGGATATCTGATCGGAGGAATTTTACTGAGAAATATAATACAAGGAAAAGGTGGGTTTGGTCACTTTCTTTACTTCTGGATTCGTCGATGGTTTAGAACCTTACCAAACTACTATCTCATACTATTGGTCAATATCCTATTGGGTATTTTTGTTTTTAGCGATCTTGCAGAGGATTATCTCAGCTACTTTTTTTTCCTTCAAAATTTCAATGGTCCACAGAGCAACTTTTTTACAGAATCTTGGAGTTTATCAATCGAAGAATTCTCTTATGTTCTTGGCCCATTGTTATTATTTTTTCTCTTGAATGCTTTCGGACTGAGAAGGGGTAAATCGTGTTTCTTATTTACTACAGCTGTGGTGATCGTTCTTTTTATAGGCAGCAAGTTTTGGTATCACTTCAATATTCAAAATGTCGATTACTCTTTTTGGTCGGCCAATGTGCGTAAAACAGTTATTTACAGATTGGATAGCATCTATTATGGTTTTTTAGGAGCGTATGCCATTTCTTTCATTCCTTTTGTAAAAAAATATGCATCGTTATTATTCGCAGCAGGGATTGGATTGCTTATAGGAATACATGGCTTCATGTTTTTCAAATCCTTTACGGTGACTTCACATCCAATGTTCTACAATGTATTTTACCTGCCATCAATCTCCGTGGCTGTTCTATTGATGATGTTTAAGATGAATGCCGTTACCAAGGCACCCATGCCTATTGTAAGAACGGTAACATTCGTCAGTCTCACCTCCTATTCTATATATCTTTTGAATTATTCCATCGTCTTGTTACTCTTGCAAAAGTATCTGGCGACTCCTGAAACGCTTCTGGGAAAAATGATGCTCATCATCGTATTTTGGTCATTAACTATATCGTTTTCGTACATTTTATATGCTTTTTATGAAAAACCGATGATGAAACTCCGCGACCATCATTTTTTTGTAGGACTTTTTAAGTGATTAGATTTACCAATTTGATAATTTATGGGGGACGGAATTTGTCATTTATCAAAAAACATAGGATTTTTTCCTTAATAGATCAAAGAATATTCAATAGAAAGCTTCATACGCTGAAATCTTTAAAATCTGTCTAGATTTTCGTAATTTCGTCGGACTTTCGAACACATAAAACTTACTTTATAATGGCTTTCGATATTGAAATGATAAAAAAGGTGTACAGTCAAGTGGCCGAGCGCGTCGATGCAGCTCGCGAAGTGACTGGCAAACCTTTAACTTTAGCTGAAAAAATATTATACTCACATCTTTGGGATGGGAAACCTTCTACGGCCTACAGAAGGGGTAAAGACTATGTAGATTTCGCTCCAGATCGTATTGCTTGTCAAGATGCTACGGCGCAGATGGCCTTATTGCAGTTCATGCAGGCGGGCAAGAGCAAGGTGGCCGTCCCTACTACGGTTCATTGTGATCACTTGATCCAAGCTAAAGTAGGAGCAACGATCGATCTTCAAAGTGCCTTGAATACGAGTAACGAAGTCTTTAATTTTTTAGAGTCGGTCTCCAATAAATATGGTATCGGTTTTTGGAAACCAGGCGCCGGTATTATTCACCAAGTAGTTCTAGAAAACTATGCGTTTCCAGGAGGAATGATGATAGGGACGGATTCACATACAGTGAATGCAGGTGGTCTAGGAATGATCGCCATCGGTGTCGGTGGTGCGGATGCGGTAGATGTGATGGCAGGGATGCCTTGGGAATTGAAATTCCCTAAATTGATAGGAGTGCGATTGACAGGTAAACTTTCTGGTTGGACAGCTCCTAAAGACGTAATTTTAAAGGTAGCCGAGATCTTAACTGTAAAGGGAGGAACCGGAGCGATAGTAGAATACTTTGGCCCAGGCGCAACGGCAATGTCATGTACGGGTAAAGGGACCATTTGTAACATGGGCGCCGAAATCGGAGCAACAACTTCGACCTTCGGATACGATGAGTCTATGGAAAGATACCTGCGTGCCACAGATAGAGAAGACGTAGCCGATGCGGCCAATGAAGTGAAAGAATATTTGACTGCCGATCCTGAAGTATATGCCAATCCAGAACAGTACTTCGATCAGGTCATCGATATCAATTTGTCCGAATTAGGGCCATTGCTGAATGGACCATTCACCCCAGACCTTTCTACTACGGTGGGTAAAGAAATGACCGCAAAGGCCAAAAAGAATGATTGGCCGATCAAAGTGGAATGGGGATTGATCGGTTCTTGTACCAATTCTTCATACGAAGACCTTTCTAGGGCATCTTCTATCGCACAACAAGCCTTGGATAAAGGCCTTAAGACAAAAGCAGAGTTTGGTATCAATCCAGGATCTGAACAGGTTCGTTATACTGCAGAGCGTGACGGTATCCTTCAAGTGTTTGAAAAACTAGACGCAAAGATATTTACAAACGCATGCGGACCTTGTATTGGTCAGTGGGCGAGATATGAGGATCCAAAGAACGCACCAAAAAACAGTATAGTGCATTCCTTCAATAGAAATTTTGCCAAGCGTGCCGATGGAAACCCCAACACGCATGCCTTTGTTGCTTCACCTGAATTAACTGCAGCAATTGCAATCGCTGGGCGATTGGATTTTAATCCGCTTACCGATAAGCTGATCAACGAAAATGGTGAGGAAGTAATGTTGGATGAGCCTACAGGATGGGAACTACCTCCAAAAGGTTTTGAAGTAAAAGACAATGGCTATTTAGCTCCTGTTGAGGATGGAAGTGGTGTAAAGATCAATGTAAGTCCAACTTCAGAGAGACTACAGTTGCTCACACCTTTCGAGCCCATCGGAGACGAGATCAAAGGTGCTAAATTGTTGATCAAGGCCCATGGGAAATGTACTACCGACCATATTTCTATGGCCGGACCATGGTTGCGTTATCGAGGACATTTAGACAATATCTCCAATAACTGCCTGATCGGAGCTGTCAATGCCTATAATATGAAAACCAACTTCGTAAAGAACCAATTGACTGGAGAATATGGAGGAGTGCCAGACACGCAACGTGAATACAAGGCAAAAGGAATTCCGACCATTGTAGTAGGAGATCATAATTATGGCGAGGGCTCATCTAGAGAACATGCCGCCATGGAGCCGCGTCACCTTGGTGTCGTTGCCGTGTTGGTGAAGTCCTTTGCACGTATTCATGAGACCAATTTGAAAAAGCAAGGAATGTTAGGATTGACCTTTGCCAATGAAGCAGACTATGATAAGATCCAAGAAGATGATACTTTCAATTTCCTTGATCTTAACGAGTTTGCGCCAGACAAGCCATTGACGATCGAAGTGGTACATGCTGATGGAAGTAAAGATATCATTATGGCAAACCATACCTATAATGCAGCGCAGATCGAATGGTTTAAAGCTGGCTCTGCATTGAATTTGATCAAAGCGCAGAATGCTTGATCCTTAAAAAATAAATTTTTAAAGGCCACTGATTTCCAGTGGCCTTTTTTTGTCTATATCTTCAAAGAAGCCAAGAATGCCGATTGCAAAAGAATAAACGATATGAACACCGTTAGAAACCATTTAAACGTAAAATAAATAGTTGCTTTTCCGTAAGGAAACCCAATCGTTTTCGACCATCCAACCATCTAACAATCAAATCGTACTACAAGTCATGAACTCGCTATGGTATTTTGACGACGTCAACCTATTCAATGTGCTGTGTCCGCACAAATTCAAAAAATATAAAGCCGTGAACGATCACGAATTCGATTGCTATAAGAAGCAAGACTATATCTATTTTGAACAAGACAATGCCACTAAGGTATATTTAATAGATAAGGGAAAGGTGAAGATCGGCTATTATACCGAAGAAGGGGATGAAGTGGTGAAAGCCATCCTCTCCAGAGGAGAGATCTTCGGGGAAAAGGCCATTTTGGGAGTAGAAAAGCGAAATGAATTTGCGCAATCATTGGATAACAATACATCTATCTGTCCGGTCCCTGTAAATACCATGCACGAATTGATGCGAGACAATCAGACCTTTAGCTTAAAGATCTACAAATTCTTAGGTTTTAGAATAAAGAAGCTGGAAAGAAGATTGCAATTGTTGCTATTTAAAGACACAAAAACCAGATTGGTAGAATTTCTCAACGAGCTTTGCGAGGAATTCGGCTATGATTGCGAAAAAACAGGAGATAAAGTGATCCACCATCCATACACTCAAAAAGATATTGCTTCCCTCATTGGAACATCTCGTCCAACCCTTAACATTCTAATGAACGAACTTAAGGAGCAAAACATCATCGAATTTAACAGGAAGGAAATTCGATTGCTGGAAAAAATTGCCTAAAAAAAGTGGAGTGTTAGCTAGCTAACATTTTATAAGCCTAGTCATTCCTAGCTTTGGATCAAAATTAACTTCTAAACCAAAGTTAGCAATGATAAGAAAAATGTTTTTAGGAGCGATCGCAATCGGAATGTTTGCAGCTTCTTGTAGTAACGATGATGATGGACCAGCTCCAATTGTGGCCGAAGCAGGTACACTCACAGGTGGTCCTTTTACATTTGTGGTGGATGGGACACCAGATAACGTAAGTGGTATCACGACCGATCCCGCTGCCGTAGGTGCAAATAGTACGTTTGTAATTACGGATGACCAGAACAATATTCTAGGATTACCACCTAATATCGAGGCGCTCGAAGCCGTAGATTTCGATGACGCCGGCGCTGGTGTTTGTCTTATTTGGTATCTACGCTATGAAGGTACCATTAGCGGAGCTGAGATGGGTATGAATGCCGGTGACCTAGAAGGCAACTTCGATCTGTCCAATTCCATAACGGTCACTCGACAAGGGCAGGCCAATGCAGGAACAATTGCTGGAGGCCCTTTTACCTTCACAGTTGATGGTACCGCCGATAATGTAAGCGGGATCACACAGGACCTCACCAATGCCAGTGGTTCTAGTAGCACTTGGGTGATCACGGATGATACTGGTAATATTTTAGGTCTTCCACCTACGCTAGCAGATGTAGAAGGTGTAAACTTCGATGACGCCGGAGCAGGCGTGTGCCTTATATGGTACTTACGATATGAAGGAGAAATTACAGGAGCCGCAATGGGCATGAATGCAAACAATATCCAAGGTAACTTTGACCTTTCCAACTCGATCACAGTGACAAGGAATTTACCCGCCGAGGCAGGAACTATCTCGGGAGGTCCTTTCACCTTCGTGGTAGATGGAACGGTAGATAATGTTAGTGGAATCACACAGGATTTGAGTAATGCCAGCGGCTCCAATAGTACATGGGTCATCACTGATGATGCGGGTAACATCTTAGGATTACCACCAACATTGGCCGATGTTGAAGGCGTCAACTTCGATGATGCAGGTGCAGGCGTATGTCTAATCTGGTACCTGCGTTATGAGGGAGAGATCACCGGGGCGGAGATGGGCATGAACGCCAGCGGTATTCAAGGTAACTTTGATCTTTCCAATGCTATCACCGTCACAAGAAATGTAGCTGCCAACGCCGGAACTATCGCTGGTGGACCCTTCACTTTCACAGTCGATGGTACCGTAGATAACGTAAGCGGGATCACACAGGACCTTACCAACGCTAGCGGTTCTAGCAGTACTTGGGTGATCACGGATGATGCGGGGAATATATTAGGATTGCCTCCAACCTTGGCAGCGGTAGAAGGTGTTGACTTTGACGGAGCTGGGGTAGGTGTATGTCTTATCTGGTACCTACGATATGAGGGAGAGATCACGGGCGCCGAGATGGGCATGAACGCCAGTGGTATTCAAGGCAATTTTGACCTATCGAATTCAATTACAGTGACAAGAAATGCCATGGCCGAGGCAGGTACGATTTCGGGAGGTCCTTTTACCTTTACCGTAGACGGCACTCCTGATAACGTAAGCGGGATCACACAAGACCTTACCAACGCTAGCGGTTCTAGCAGTACTTGGGTGATCACGGATGATGCGGGGAATATATTAGGATTGCCTCCAACCTTGGCAGCGGTAGAAGGCGTGGATTTCGACGCTGCAGGAGCAGGTGTATGTCTAATCTGGCACCTTCGATACGAGGGAGAGATCATGGGCGCCGAGATGGGCATGAACGCCAGTGGTATTCAAGGCAATTTTGACCTATCGAATTCAATTACAGTGACCCGAAATTAATCGACAGAACTGGAATATGACTTTCATATTTCAGTTCTTCAGCATTTATGTTTAGTTATTTGTTGTTAGATTAGGAGCGCAATTCCGACTTATGGGTTGCGCTTCTTTTATTTATCGCTCTTATGAAACTAAAAAGACCCTCTCTAATAAATCTCGTTTTTGTAGCATTCATAGTCCTCATGATCATCCCGCAAACACGAATGCCAATACAGGTGTTCTTCAACAAAGCTATTGGACTGTTCGCCCCTAGTATCAATGATGCGGGGAGTAGAGAAAAGCTTGCTAACTACGATTTCATGATGGCCAGCCGAGAGGGGAGACAAGTAAATCTCAAAGATTTCTCAGGCAAGGTGGTGTTGGTCAACTTTTGGGCGACATGGTGCCCTCCTTGTATTGCAGAGATGCCTAGCCTTCAGAAGTTATATGATGACTATAAGGGGAAGGTGGCCTTTGTCCTTGTCACATCGGATGATGAAGCGACGGTAGTAAATTTCATGGAAAAAAACGGGTATACTATGCCATTTTACTTTCAACGGTCTTTGGCGCCAAAAGAGATTCGCTCTTCAGGAATCCCTGCAACATACCTTATCGATCTCAACGGAGAGATCGTTATCGACAAGGTGGGTGCTGCCAACTGGAATAGCGATACGGTAAGGGCAACCATCGATATGCTACTTACTCAGTAAAAAATCCTTTACATCCATCGCACTTTTTCTAGGAATTTCTTCCATAGGTACATGTCCTACCTCGTCGTAGATCTTCAAATTCGAATTAGGAAGGTCCTCGTGAAATCTTTTGGCATTCTCAACGGGAATCCAAATATCCTCCTTCCCCCAGAGGATCAAGGTCGGATTTTGAATTTCTCCGATGCGAACATATGAACCACCGCCCTTGGTACGAGCTCGATCGATGAACGCTTGTCTATTCCCTTGTCGTAATTGAAGATCATAATACCTTTCTAAAAGTGGCGTCGTGACCAGGTCATCGTTGTGATACACTTCTCTCAAACTTTTTCTAACGAGTGATTTTGGAGTAAAATGTCTTACGATGGTCGAGCCTATATCATTTTTCGCCAGTTTGAATGCTAATGAGATTTCTTTGTTTGTAGGATATCCCGAAGCGTTGAGTAAGATCAGTTTGTTTACTTTCATCGGAAACTTCAGCGCATAGTTCCATGCGATGTTTCCGCCTAGGGAGTTTCCGCCCAAATGAAAATTTTGAAGATTCAAACGCTTCAAGAAACGATCTAAAAATGATACATAATAATCGATGGAGTAATCGCCAGTGTCATTTGGGCCAGTAAGCCCAAAAGCGGGCAGGTCCAAACTGATGATCGTAAAACTATTTGATAGTTCCTTGGTCCATGCCTCCCAAGCATGTAAAGAGGCCGCTGTGCCATGTAACAGGACCAGCGCAGGACCACGGCCATTGATCCGATAATGAACCGGCATTTCGTCTATCGTCATAAATTGAGAATCTTCATAGGCGTAGCGATGCCTTAATTCGTTTACATCAACATCAGGAGCGTAGCTCACAAAGCATATAGCCGCGATTAGTATAACAACACTGATAAGAAAATATTTATGGAGTGATCTAAATTTCATAGGAAAAAGTTACAAATAATCTAATTCATATATCGACGATAGAATGACCTTTGCGATAGGGACTCTCACCCACGTTATAGGTGCCAAAAGAAAAAGTAAACAAAGAATGCCAATTGTGAAGCATAGAGGTGCTGAGCAAAAATAGGGTGAATGGATATTTTGGCCCGAAGCAATACCAGATGAAGAAAAACCGCCACAAAGAACCAGCCAACGTAATTTTGCAATGGGGCAACTTGTCCGTCAAAGGCCCAAAAATCAAATATTGGGGCACTTACTTCCATAAATAGATCTAGAAAAACCATCAGGGCTGCGCCGATAACCGCTCTGACCCAATAATTGAGACTGATCTTTTTGGAGATCTCGGAGGTGATAAATACTAGAATTGCCCAGTTCACACCGATCAGATAGGGAACACCATCTAGTTTTGGTCCGAAATTCTGCCCATAGCTATAATCACCAAAAATTAATCCGTAATGAACGCCCAACCATTCAACAAAAATACCAAAGGCACCTATGAAAAGGAATAGCCCCCATTTTTTTGAAGTGTTCAGAGGAAATACAAGGACGGATGTGATAAGGATCAAGATCATGTTCAGCGGAGTCTTATCTGTGAACCATTCGCTTTGTCCCATGCTAATTCCGATAACTGCAGTTATATTGAACAGCCAAATCAAAAAAATGGATAGATGTCGTATGCGGGTCTTGTCTTTTGTCATCATTTTTTTGCATTTGATACTAAGTCACTGGTGATCTTGGCGGATAGCAAACATAGCGGAATTCCACCCCCAGGATGCACAGAACCCCCACAAAAATACAAATGCTTTATGCTTCGACTAAAATTTGGATGCCTCAAAAATGCAGCGAATCGATCATTGCTCGCCGCTCCGTATAGCGCGCCGCGATAGCTACTGGTGTCTGACTCTATGCCGATCGGGTCCCACACCTGTTCGGTAACTATATACTGCTCGATATCTGTTCCAAGGACACGATCGATCTTTTCGATGATCGATCTTCTTGCTTTCAATTTCAATGCTTCCCAGTCCTGACCGTAATTCCCTGGGGTATTGATCATCACAAACCAATTCTCGCAACCTTTAGGGGCGTCTGTGGCTTCCTCCTTAGCGCTGATATTTATATATACCGTCGGGTCTTCGGATAGGTCTTTTTCTGAGAATAAGGAATTAAATTCGGCCTCATAATCATCACTGAACAAGATATTGTGAAGGTCTAACTTCGGAAAGGTTTTTTTGATACCCCAATAAAAGATCAATGCCGAGCTGGACCGCTCCTGATGCAAGGTCCTTTCTGGCGCATCGACTTCATGGAGTAGTTTTCGATAGGTGGGATGAACGTCCATATTGGATACGATGATATCACCAAATGATCGTTGATCGGTAGTTTCGACCCCTACTGCTTTTTGGCCCTTAAGAATGATCTTTGTCACGGCTTTTTCAAAGTGAAACACCACACCCTGTTCCTTGGCAAGCTCAAATAAACTTTGACTTATGCGATGCATGCCTCCTTTTGGGAAGAACGTGCCATAATACATTTCCAGATGTGGGATCATGGACATGATGCCAGGGGTTTTATAAGGTGAGGAGCCATTGTACGTAGCGTATCGATCAAAGAGTTGAATGAGCTTTTTGTTGCCAAATGCTTTCTCGTTCGTTCGATGCAAGGTGTTCATTAGATCGAGGCGATATATCTGTAGAATGGCTTCAAATGTTTCTTTAGTTAGATAAGAACGCATCTTATGAAGCGAATTTTCCAAGAACAACTTGGCCGTCAGGTCATATTTGAGTTGGTTCTTTTTGAGGTATTTTGATATGGTCGATGCTTGCTCGTCGAATTTTGAAGCAGCCTCATTTACAAACGTATCTAATGAAGCTTTTGCAGAAAAACGGGTGCCATCTTCCCAAAAGTAGTTACAAATGACATCTTTTTTTTTGTAGACAAAGTATTTTTTGGGGTCGTTCTCGAATAGTTCAAAAAGCTCATCGATGAGATGAGGCATCGTTAAGAGTGATGGGCCCGTATCAAAACGAAAGCCATCTTTTTCTATGACATGAAGTTTACCTCCAGGATATGAATTTGCCTCAAAGACCTCTACATCATAGCCTTTTTTTTTGAGTCGTAGGGCAGTGGCCAAACCAGCAATGCCGGCTCCAATGATAATTGCTTTGGCCATAACTCAGAAAGAGGCTATTTCTTAAAATATTTGAAGGGGACAAACAACATTCCAAAGCATTCACCTTTGTCTTTACCCAAATGTTTATGGTGGATTTTGTGAGCACGACGTATACCGCGTGCATACCAGTTATTGGCATTTCTAAACAGTTTGAAGCGCTGATGAATAAAAATGTCATGAACTAGAAAATAAGTGGCTCCATAGGCCATAATTCCTATACCGATAGGCCAGCCGTACCAGAAAGAGGTGTTGACGGCGATCATAATAAAGCTCATGCTCACCACCGCATAGAATATGAAAAATGCATCATTACGCTCAAACCACGAATCGTGATCTTTGCGGTGATGGTCTTTGTGCAAAGACCAAAGGAAGCCATGCATAATGTATTTGTGGGTAAACCATGCCATGAATTCCATGATACCAAAGGTGCCAAGAAAGATAATGATCCAAATAGCTATTTTCATTCTGATTAAATGTGCGTTTCGTTATAACAAATTTAGTCGATAATTTACATACGAGGAAGCCAAAAGTCCTACCTTTTGGTAGTTTGGAACTCGTATTCTGGTGGTTTTGATCTTTAAAGAGGGAGTCCGTTTCAATTTGAACAACAATTTGCGATAATATTTGTAGGCCGTATATACGCCAAACTTCGCTTCGACCGGCAATTGCGTAATTCCTGCATAGCCGATAGCGAAATCTTGTTCGATCTCTGAGATGATCTTCCTTTTATCCTCTTCATTCAAATGCTGAAGATCGGTATCTGGGAAGTAAGTACGACCTAGATCGTCATGGTCGGCTTTAAGATCCCGTAAAAAGTTCACCTTTTGAAATGCCGAACCTAGAGCCATCGCGGAGGTTCTTAGCTCGCTGTATTTATCCATGTCGCCTTTGACGAATACGGTGAGACACATTAGGCCGACCACATCAGCGGAGCCATAGATATATTCTTGATATTCTTCATGCGTTGTATATACCTTCTTTTCTAGGTCCTGTCGCATGCTTTTCATAAATGCATCGATCAACTCTTTTCCTATACCATACGTATTCACCGTATGTTGAAATGAATTGAGAATGGGATTCATGCTTATGCCATTTTTCAAGGCAAGCTCCAGATCCTTCTCGAATTTCTCAAAAAGTTCTTCTTTATTGTAATCATGAAAAGTATCTACGATCTCGTCTGCAAATCGGACAAAGCCATAGATATTGTAGATATCTTGTCTTATAGAGGGAGCCAACATTTTTGTGGCCAATGAGAATGAGGTGCTATAGGACTCGGTTACTAATTTGCTGCAACCAGCAGATACATTGTCAAAAATTACTTTCATTGAATTGGGTGATGTTGGTTAATAAGTTCTGCCGCCAATTTCCCTGAGATCAAAGATGGTGGTACACCTGGGCCAGGAACAGTAAGCTGCCCAGTAAAAAACAAGTTCTTCACTTTTTTACTTTTCAGCTTGGGTCTTAAAAATGCCGTTTGCATCAGTGTATTGGCCATACCGTATGCATTTCCTTTGTACGAATTGTAATCTTTTACAAAGTCGTTTACACAAAAGGACTCTTTAAATATAATGTTTTTTGTGATGTCTTGGTCGGTAAGGCGTTGAAACCGCTCCATAATAATGTCAAAATACTGTTCTCTTACCTCTGGAGTGTCCTCGATTCCTGGGGCTAGCGGTATGAGAAAAATTCCCGCTTCTTTTCCCTCAGGGGCGGCGCTGGCATCGGTCTTAGAAGGAAAACTGGCATAAAATAGAGGTTCTTTTGGCCATTTGGGATCATCGTAGATGGCCTCGGCATGTACGTCAAAATCGACATCGAAGAATAGCGTATGATGTACCACATTCTCTAATTTCTTTGAAAAGCCTACATAAAAAAGAAGGGAAGAGGGCGCAAATGTTTTCTTTTTCCAGTAGGATTCCGAATATTGCCGGTCCTTTTTGTCCAACAGGGTTTCTGAATGATGATAGTCCGCACCGCTAAGAACGATATCCGATTCAATGGTCTTACCATTGACCACGATACCAGTGGCCTTTCCATTTTTCGTGATTATTTTTTCTACCGGACTCTCCGTGTGGATCTTCACATTGAGCTCTTGCGCAAGTTTGGCCATACCTTCGATGACGCTGTACATGCCATTTTTGGGATGCCAGGTACCGAGTCCGAAATCAGCAAAATTCATGAAGTTGTAAAATGCAGGGGTATCGCTAGGCTTCGCACCAAGAAAAAGTACTGGAAACTCCAGGATCTGTGCCAGTCGTTTGTTCTTGAACTCGCTGCGCACCATCTTTTTGATGTTGCTCATGAATAAGCCTAATTTTTTGATGGTCTTGGGTGTCACGAGTTCTAATGGTGAAACACCAGGTCTGTACACGAGATCCTTGATGGCAATATCATAGTTCTCCTGTGCACTGGCGATAAAGGAGCGCAATTTTGCGCCACTTCCTGCTTCTTCCTTTTCAAAGGTCGCACAGATCTTTTCTAGCGAGTCCTCGATGGAAATATAGTCGAGCTCGCCGAAGTAAACGTTGTAAGCAGGATTTAGTTTTTCAATGGAATAATAGTCGGAAGGTTTCTTATCGAAGTCGCCGAAGAAGCGCTCGAAGATATCAGGCATCCAATACCATGTGGGTCCAATGTCAAAAGTGAACCCTTCTTTCTTTAATTGCCTGGCCCTACCGCCGATCGTAGCATTCTTTTCATAGATGGTAACATCGTAGTGGGCCTTGGCCAAATAGCAGGATGCCGCGAGGGCTGAAAATCCCGAACCGATAATCGAAACTGATTTCTTCATGTTTAACAAATATAGATAAAAGTTAAACAAATCATCAGTAGGGATTGTAATTTTACAATTCTTTAACGACTTCGGTTATCGAGCCGAAAATTTTGATGTTCGGTTGAAGTGACGCTTGATCGATGTATTGCGTCTGATGTCCTAAGATCCACAGATGATTGTCCTTGTTGCTCCCGATAAGGTCGATAAACTCTTTCAAGTAGCCATCTAATCTATCTTTGGTAGGAGTAACAGTGAAGTAAGATACAAAATTTAGGCTATCATAATATTTAAGCAGATCGGACAAGGACTCCAAAGGAACCGTTTGTCCGAGGTAAATGGATTGGTAGCCATGTAGGATCACCTCATAATTTAAATATAACAGACCGATCTCGTGAATTTCGTTATCCGGCAAATACAACACAAATACCTTCGATCGATTACTCGGCTCTGCCATCTGCAACTTCTCGGTATTGATCAGAATCTTCTGTTTGATGAGGCCTGTGATGAAATGTTCGTGCGCCGGGCTTATCGTATCGGTCTGCCATAGCAATCCAAGCTCGTTGAGCAATGGAATAAATATTTCATAGAAGATCTCTCTAAATGATTTTTCAGCCAAAAGACTGTTGTAGGTAGAGTAGAAGAGCGACTGATCAAAATTGATCATAGAAAGCTTGAACGCATTGATCGACTGATTTTTTACACTATTCTCGGAAACGATCTCTCGTACGATAATAGGTATTCGCTCTTCTGGAATCTTGGCAATCTTGGAGATCTTATACCCGTTATTATACAAAAGCGTGATATTAAGCAACTTTTGGAGGTTCTTAAGATCGTAGTTCCGAATGTTGGTGTCGGTGCGCTCTGGGGTCAGCAAATTGTAACGCTTTTCCCAAATACGAATGGTGTGAGCCTTGATTCCTGAAAGATTTTCCAAGTCTTTGATACTGAAGGACTTCTTTACCGAATTCATATTTGTTTAATATTTTTTTTAAAAGACTAAACTAAATTAATGATAATTACCGAATATAAAGGGTTTTTGTGATAAATTAACATTATTCTGTTGAGGATGGAGCCCGATATTGCTTACTTTTTTTTATTGGTTTGACCCTATTTTTAGAGATGATTCTTGTAGTACGACATTGAGCGACCAGCGATCGGTTGAAGTGAGGTACGGTATATATACGATCCTGAGGGTTTGGGAATTATAGATGGGATGCGGAGCAAGTCATATCAAAATAAAGAAGGTGGTTTAAGTACAAAAGAAAATATTGATTAACTTTAGAGGACTGGACTAGGGTTTTTCATAGGAGCCGTTGTTGTACGCTGGTTACTTTAATTTTACTATTCGCAATCTTATCGTAAATACTACTTTCTCCTTTTGAAATAACTATACTGACGAGATAGATCACTATAATTATTTGAGGCAGTATCAGTAAAATCCAAACCCAAATGGGCACATCATTTTCATATTTCGAGTAGAAGACTATCCAATGGACTCCAGTATGTGCAATTTCCCAAGGCAAAAATTTTAAAATATTCCTTTGAAGAATTCTCGGTTTTGCGCTATCTGACTCAGAAAAAACGGAAATATTCATTATTCTTTTTCCTATAGTTGCTCTACGACTGCCTTTTTCGGATAAGAAAAAGTAAAGAAAAACAGGTAAGGTTAATGTAATGAAACCTAAGAATTGCCCACTAATTGGAGTCAATGCCAACTCTTTTAAATTCAGAATTACTGTTAGTCCAAATAATAGTAGAGCGTATATTACAATAATGATGTAGTCAAGACTATAGGCTATCAACCTTCTGAAAATCAGTTTTTCCATTTTTTATACTTGTATACAACGGTCTTGTATATGAAAAGTAGCGGATTTTTAAGCACTTACTTTTCCGTTTGTTACTGTCTTTTGATTTGTAAAATTCATTTTCGTTTTAGCGATTAAACCGCTATTTTTTATACACGTCTTAATTAAGCGGTAGGCTTTTATTTCTCGGGTATAAATCCATTCTTTCTACTATACTTAATATGATTTATTTTGTCTTTTATATCAATTGGTGGTTCCTCGTTCTCAATTATTATTATCTGGTCTAATTCGTTATTAGAGGTCACATATCTATAAAAATCCATTGCTAAATCATCACTTATTGTAACCTCTCCTTCATTTTCAGGTTTACGATATGTGACTAACGGCGAGTCCAAAATAGGCACACCTATTGAATAATCTTTTTGAGATATTAACTCTTGTAAAGCCACAATAAATGCGGAATAAATAATTGCTCTATAGCCCTTACCAGATAGATTTCTATTCTCTCCAGATATTACAAAATCATTCTGTTCCTCACTATAGCTAACATCTGTTAAGTTGGGATAATTATAACCTTCAAGTACTGATTTCAAGGCTTTTGAAAGTGGTGTTAATGATGCAGTTGTGATATATTCAAAAGATTCTTTAGAATTGGAACTAGGTATTGAATTTTCTAATTTTTCTTTTTCTTTTTTAAATTTCTCTAATTGTTCAAATTTATACAATGCACCAAGAACAATACTTTTCTTTTCATTTTCTCGATTAATTTGTTCAATGATAAAACCCATTTCTAACCCAACACCTTTATCAAGTTCTAAAGTATATTCGTCTATATTTTTTTCTAAACTAAAAACAGCCTTGGAGATATCATTAAACTCTTCCTTAAGAACTTTTTCTGATTCAATTAGTTCTTGAAGTAATGTTTCAATTTTCTCTATTTCTGTGCTACAAGAATCGATTATTTTCTTAATGTCAGCAATTGAACATTCTTGCTTAATTTCTCCATTACAAAGTGGACAATTGCCGTTTGCAGAGTGATTCTCTTCGTTTAATAATACACTTGTTTCTATGGTTGATTTCAAACGGGCAATATCTGAGTGATAATGTGCCTTTAAGAGGTCTGTTCTTTTATACAATTCTTCAATTACTCTCCTTCTTGATTGCCTTATGTAAAGTACTTCTAAGGCTTCCATTCTTTTGCTCTCTATTTCGTTATATTTATTTTGTAGGCTAGAGTGTTTTTTACTTAATTTTTCTATTACAGAATTAGTTTCTGCGAGAATTAAAGAAGGGTCAACTTTATAGGTTTTAAGTTCTTTTTCATTTTCAATTATAAATTCTTTAAGTATTTCTAATTTCCCTTTTCTATTTGCTAGTTGGTTTTGAGATAGAGATTCAATAACGGTGCTATCATCTCTGCCTGTTGCAATTAATTTCAAAACATTAGACTCTTCCGTTGCTTTGGTATAATGACTAATTATTAAAGAATCCTCCGTTGTTATTTGAGTTTCATTAACCATAGAGAATTTGACTATATCTCTATATGAAATTTGTCTGGTTTTGCCTTTTTGATTTGTTCTGATTCTTTTACCAGCTAGGTTATTTAATTTTAACAAAAAAGCAGAAACAGTTTTCTCGCTAGACGGATTGTGTTTTCTATCAAGTATTTCAAATTCTTCAGATTCTTTAATGTTATCAATACTTGAATTATAGAGTTGGAAATTTCCACCTTTTAAATCACTTAATAAAGTATAGTGGTCATTTTGGGAATCTATAATTTCTAAATATATAAAATCATAGGATCTTGCTTGCTTAATAGACTTTGGAGGTTTTGAACCGCCAAACATATAGTTTAAGCATTGAAATATAAAAGTCTTGCCTACATTAGAAGGTCCAGTAATGATGTTAACACCTTTTTCAAAAACTACACTTGCTTTTTCAACAGAATTCCCTGTTAGTCTTAACTCTTTTAGAATGAACCCTGTTTTCATTATTGTAAAATTTCAATATTAAACTCATTGTCTATCTCTGATAGCTTTGGAGTCATAATGTTTTTTAGTTCTTGTTTAGTGTGCTTTGAGAATTTATCAATTGCCCATTTTGCTCTATTTTGAAGTTCAATTGAATATTTTTCTTCAAGTGACTCGAGAAATGGCATGGCATTCTCTGTGGCCTTATATTCTATTCCATTTATATTATATTGTTTTTCGATTAAATTCTTTGCGACAAAAAGGTTCAGCCCTTTCTCGATAATTGAACCTCTAACCATTATTTCACCTGCCCGATAGGGTACCGCAGGATGAAGGCTTTTTGTCGTTTTGTCAATATCTGCTGAATGAATAGTTAGATAATCTAGATATACAAGATTTTGTAAATCACAAGATTTAGGAAAAGCTTCATTCAAAATAGTTAAGATTCTAAGACCAGCTTCAACACTATTATTGAATGGATTTATATTTTTAGTGTTTTCCATTATATCCATTTAATTTTTTTATCATTAACTAATTGATGGCAAACTCCGCTTCGGTCATTAATAATACTAACATCCTTTAAGGGATTCGAAGAGATTACAATTTTGCGAGCCTCCTTTTCTGCTTCTTTTACTTTTATAAAACTATTAGAGTATTCGTCCTCGACAATATCAATAATACCACCTAATATTTCGTTTTGAAAGTCTTCAAAAGTGTCAATAGGTAAACTATCTCTAGAGAAGTTTCTTAATTGTTCAGCGTGATGAAAGCTGATTCTTGCCCTATTAAAATGATTTTTATAATGCATTTTTGAATCTAGTTCTTCTACCTTTTTATAATTTTCATTGCTTTCAGAAGCATAAGCAGATAGTAATTGATTTACATATGTCGTTTCAGAATTTTGAATCGAGCTAGGAATTGTGCTCGTATCTAATTTTTCACGTTCTGGTAATCCTCCACCAAACCTTATCAGATGATTTGGATGATTAATGTGTTCTTTTAAAATGTTTTTGGTGTGAATTTTTTCAAAAATTGAAAAATCAAAATTATTTACCCATTTCAGTAATTCACCTTCTAATATAATTTGTTTGTTAGATATATGATTTTCACAATACTTCACCCAATTTTTTTTGATAGCTTTCTTTAATTCACTGGGGTTCTGTAATAATTTGGAGAGAGAAGTTCCGCAACCTTTAGGCGAAACGAAATAGAATTTTCTAGGTTTGGGATATTCTTTATGAAACGTGTGAAATAAAATCTTTCCAAATTCTTTATATACTTGAGTAGGAGTTAATGCACTATCGTAATGTTTGCATTGATAACAATCCCATATATAGTTGGCTTTGTTCTTGTCAGAAACATATCCAACTACGTCTCTTCCTTTGTCACCAGCACCTCCAAACCTTTCCGTTTCTACATATTCACTTTTTTTTATTACAATCCATTCTTCAATAAATTCTTCCCAGTCATCAAATGACATATGTTCAATCATCTTAAGAGGTATTATTCTCTTACCGTAATTGACTTGATGTGATGTTTTGTAGTATGTCATTTTTTTTCAGCTTACCGCTAACTTGTATATAAACGCAATGGCGTTTATTATCTATTTATTTTATTCGATCATGCAGTTTATTCCTCCATATTGGTCGGCCAAACGCCACTGCGACTAGATGTTCAAGTAAAAATAAGAAGTTTCCAGTAGCTAACATTACGGTTTTCCCGTAAAACCATAAGTACTGCCTAATAGGGAATAACGTCCAAGTCCTCGGGGATTACACATAAGATGCGGAGCAAATTAGATCAAAATAAAAAAAAGGTGGTCTAAAGCAAGAGGAAAATAGCAACTAACTTCAGAGAACTGGACTAGGGCTTTTCAAAGGGGGCTTGGTGATGCTTTATTATTTTCCCGTTCCTTTCAACATTCACTGTACATCAGAACTTACATTAAGCATCAAATTTTAAATCAAATTAGAAATGATGCGTCAGCTTTTTATCTCATTAGTGTTTGATTATCTGATGATTAACATCCCTTGATGCTTGCTCACTACATGTCGGAATTGTTCTAGTATTTCTCGGAATTATTACAGGCGATACGTGTAAAAGCCTCTAGTTTTATCAAAAACTTTTAGAAACGATACACACCTCATTATGAATGATTCACAAACGGAATTAAAGGGCGCGCTTCAATTTGCGAAAGCAATTGAACAAGCACGGGAAATCATGTTAACAGCACCTTGGTATGTTTTTAGTCCAACTCCCGAACAAGAACTTGCTGCGGCAGAAAAGCAACTTAAACACCAAATAGCCGCCGCGCTGGACGAAGGTTTTGTTGTTCACGATCCGCTTCATCCTGAATTTAGGGTGATGAGCCAGCATAATCAGTACGGTCTATACAATCCCGATAATAAGTATTTTGCTGCTACGATCTCGTCAGATGGCGTATATGTGATCCGCGGTAAACGAGGTACAAGTGCATCTCTTGAAATACAGGTCGGTGCGGGTGATCCTGGTTATAATGAAAATTTAACGAGCCCTATCACCGTAGATCAAATTACGGGAGAAGATTTAAATCTTAGGAGCGACGATACATTTGAAATTATTATAAGCGATACCAAACCGGAAGGAGCCGAAAATTGGTTGCAAAATTATAAAGGTGATTATCAAGCAAACAGCATTCTTATTCGAGAAGGTTTTATGGATTGGGAAAAAGAAAAAGGTGGCACCTGGTATATTGAGCGCATGGATACAAGCGGTCAACCCAATTCCAACCCCAGCCCTAAAGTGGTAAACGATCAATACGCACGAGCCTCTGAATATTTAATTAACGCTACCAAAGGTTGGGTGAAGTTTGTGGATCGCCTAAGAGCAAACTTGGCCAGTGGTCACCTAAGTCAACCGCGCCCCACCCAAGACGGCAGTGGTTTGCCTGGACAATGGAATGCAGCCGGATTTTTTCCAATGGCACCTGATGATGCGCTCATTATTACAGTGTCAAGATCGAACGCTAAATATCAATCCATTCAGGTAGGGGATTTTTGGTTCAATGCTCTTGATTTTTACCAACGTCAAACAAGTTTAACTACAGCGCAAGCACAGATAAATGACGAAGAATACCGATTCGTAATTAGCGCCAAGGATCCCGGTGTGGCAAATTGGCTTGATACAGCAGGTACACAGAAAATCTTTGTTTTTATGCGATGGCAAGGAATGCCGGAATGCGAGGAGCCATCTGCCGTTCGTGCAAAAATGGTCAAGTTCAAAGAGCTTCGTAAGTGCCTTTCGGATGAGCCGTTTTTTGGACCAAAGAAAAGGCAAGCGCAGCTTGCTGCACGTAAAGCCGCAGCATTGACCAAACCCAGAGGGTTTTAGGAAATAACAACAAGTGAATCACTTAACGCAACATGTCTCTTATTTTAGATTTAAGTTCTTGAGTTTAGTGTGGTTTCGGCTATGAGTAGTTGCGCCTGCCGGCAGGCAGGCAGGCAACCCCCCAGAACGATGCCGTTGGGCTGGTCACACAAAGCCATTGTCGGCGGTTCGGTTTTTTATTTAATATTTTCTTTCAAATGATGTTCCATTGAAGATATATACACCACTTGCGCTTGCTCCTCCGAACCATAACTCTCCATTATTCGCTCGGTAAATAGTCCAAATTTGATTGCTTTCAAGACCGTTCTCTTTTGAGAAATTGACGAAAGTACTTCCGTCATATTTCCAGACACCTGATTCGGCAGTTCCGAACCAAATGTTTCCTGAATCGTCTTCACTGATTGCAAATACCCGCTCAAGGGAATTCCCATTGGTATTTTTTTGTTTTAGTTCGTTTAGTTCCGTAAAGTTTATCAATTCCGTTCCGTCATATTTGAAAACACCAATTCCATTATTCCCAATCCAAATGTTTCCTTTGCTGTCTTCCATTAAACTACGAATATGCAAAAAGCCTGTTTCCTCATTAAGTCCGAGAAGCTCATTGTCGATAATTTTGAAATCAGAACCTTTGTATGCTATTGCTGCACCATAAGTCCCGAACCAAATATTTCCATTTTTGCTTTTGACGAATGGTGTAGTGATTGAATAGTAGTTTTCTTCTCCTTCTTTAGGCCTTATAGGAAAAGCTCTATACGATATTTCTTTTCCATCATATTGATAAACACCAGGTTTTTCCTCGAATTCATTATAACCAGTAGCTTTGTCTCCTTTAAACCAAAGGCTTTTTTTAATTAGGTTCCAATTACCCTTTGAATTAAAATTTCTTTTTGCTCGCTCGGTAATTTTGGTTCCATCATAGCTACTGAGTCCTTCGCCACCTTCAAACCAAATCTCACCATTCTCATATTCGTAAATTGACCTAATTTGCATATCAGACAATCCTTCATTTTTGGTGTAGTAAGTGAAGTGATTACCATCAAATTTAGCTACTCCTTCCTGATGACTTCCGAACCAGATATTGCCTTTGCTGTCTTCTAATATTGAACGAATGCCAGAAGTAAATTTCAGTTTAATGATGTCATTTTCAGCTTTTTTTTTCGATTGGTTTTCAGTAGCGATTTGCTCTTGCTCTTTGGACTGCTTTCTATTGGTGCAAGAGTTGAAAAAGATAATCAGAACTGATAGCAATATTATTTTATTAAATCTTCCGTTTTTCATTGATTTTGTTGACTTGTGCGAGTTTATTCTACATGACGCACAACTTATATAAAAACGCAATGGCGTATATTTTTCTATACACCCAATTCTTATGGAGGATATACCAACATATAGGTCGGCTAAACGCCATTGTACTGTATACTCTAGTAAAAATAAGAAGTTTCCGGTAGCTGGCGTTGCTGTTTTCCTGTAAAACAATAAGTTCCACAGGTTGTGATTTCTTTGGAGATGTTTTTGGAAAGTGCGCACGACCCCGAGTCCTCGAGGGAACTTCCACGGGACATGTTTTCTTTGGAGATGTTTTCTTGGGAATGTTTTCTTTGGGAAAGTGCGCACGACCCCGAGTCCTCGGGGGAACTTCCACGGGATGTGTTTTCTTTGGGAATGTTTTCTTTGGAATGTGTTCTTTGGGAAAGTGCGCACGACCCCGAGTCCTCGGGGGAACCTCCACGGGATATGTTTTTGTTGGAGATGTTTTCTTGGGAATGTTTTCTTTGGAAAGTGCGCACGAGAAGACTCGAACTTCCACGGGATTTAACTCCCACTAGGCCCTCAACCTAGCGCGTCTACCAATTCCGCCACGTGCGCTTCAATAAATGAGCTGCAAATATAAATATTTTGTGAAGTTAATATAACTTCCATGGTAATATTTATTCAGCAGAAGATATCAAACCCGTAGAATAGTCTCCATAGTAGGCAAAGGATCCATCGGACAAGCGACGAAACTATATATCGTTAATGCAGCTATCAGTAGTAAAGGCTGCTCGATCTCCAGCGCGTAAAATAAAAAGACCAAGATCTAAGAAGAACTTGGTCTTTTGGCTATAAAAATAATTTAAACTAATCCTCTGAATATTGTTGCCTAGCAATATCCTTTACTTACACTGTAAAGTTATGATTGTCCTATTCAATTATGTACTACGGATGTAGCAAATGATGATACAGATGTTGTATGGAAGTAATGATCGTTTCATTTGTGATCTGTCTCGTCCGTTGCTGTGGGCTATAATCAGCAAATTTAAGGCAGGTCCTTGTTCTTTTCAGATGGAAGGAATGATGTGTCCCAGCTTTATGTTTGGCAACATCTTTAAGTCGCCTTTGGTAAAGAGTCAAGTTTATTTCATAAAAAAAACCCTGACAATTTTGTCAGGGTTTCCATAGTTTTTAGTGACCTGGCTGGGGCTCGAACCCAGGACCCTCTCCTTAAAAGGGAGATGCTCTACCAACTGAGCTACCAGGTCGCTTATATTTAAAAATGGTGACTCGGCTGGGGGTTCCCTTAACTGCCCTTGGGACATGCTTTTCGCCAAATCTGGATATTGATCATTTGTGGATGTTCCATTGATACAAATATCCTTTTATGTGACTCGGCTGGGGCTCGAACCCAGGACCCTCTCCTTAAAAGGGAGATGCTCTACCAACTGAGCTACCGAGTCGGTTGCATTTCTGCAATGCGGGTGCAAATATACTATCTATAATTTATTTTTCAAGTCATTTGTGGCATAATTTTGGTTTTTTTTTGAGGGGTATTTCAATGCTAAAGAATGAAGAGTTTTACTATATTTCGAATATGATAATTTTGATTGGATACATGGGTAGCGGAAAGTCTTCCGTAGGAAAAGTTCTTGCTCAAAAGATACAAAGGGACTTTGTGGATTTAGACGCATATATCGAAGAAAAGGAGCAGAGGACCATTTCAGAGATCTTTGAAACGGATGGGGAGATCAAATTTCGTATGTTGGAGCATCGCTATCTCAAAGAACTGCTAGAGGCCATTCCAAATTGCGTATTATCGCTGGGAGGCGGCACGCCATGTTATGCTGGCAACATGGAGTTGATAGCACACTACGGTGTACCAACGTTTTATTTGAAGGCTAGCATCCCTAATTTGACCGATCGTCTTTGGGGTGAGCGCAAATCACGTCCTCTGATCAAGTATCAAGAAAGCAAGGAGCAGCTTATGGAATTTATAGGAAAGCATCTTTTTGAGCGTCATCCCTACTATTCAAAAGCCGGTGTAACGATCCTTGTGGACGGAAGATCGATAGAGGAGATCGCTACAGAGATCGCCGAGATAACTCTTGCCTAGCTCAAATAGGCGAGATCGTTTTTTTCGGAAAATTCAACTTCGACATGCTCGTGCAATGAAGTGGAAAGTGATATTCCTTTAAAATCAGCTTTGATAGGATATTTTTTGTGATTTCTATTCACCAGAACAGCAGTTTTAAATCGCTTAAGCGGAACCTCTAAGAAATGTTTTACCCCATACACTAAGGTCGTGCCAGAATTGAGCACATCATCTACCAAGACGACCGCTTTGTTTTTGTAGTCGACAGCATCCATGGAAGTGGTGATGGCATTCAATGGATCCTTCTTGTCGATATGGACCTCGCACAGCGATATCTTCGCGTCGCAGATGCCCATCAGCACTGCTTGTATTTTTTTGGCAAAAGTAAAACCTCCTCCAGCAATTCCGGCGATGACAATTTCGGACTCATCAGAATTGGTCTCATAAATCTGGTAGGCGATCCTTCTTATTTTATGTTGGATCTCCTCGTTGGTAAGGATGATGTTCTTGGTGGCGCTCATTCAAATACTTTTCTTCAAAGATAGAAAACAGTTGCTTGTCCTTTCCAGGTTTTGTCCATTTATTAATACCGACCAGCGGCTTTAGGGTCAATCATCTTCTTCGAGAGGATGGTCTTTAAAACCATCGATATCTCTCCGGTCTTTTTTGGTCGGCCGGCCGGTGCCTTTCTTTCGATAGTGATCTTTCGCCAATTTTAAGAGCTCGGTATGTTCAAAAGCCTCTTTTGGGGTGGTATCTGTCCGATAGATATCAACGAGTTTGGCACCTACACGACTCGGGGGAATGTCCAGTACCGTAAGTTGGTAATCGATTTGATTCTTTCGTAGAACGATCTTATCCATTGGATATACCTCTCTCGAAGGTTTCACCACCTGGTCATTTACCCTTATATGACCCTTCTTGGCAGCAGTCGTGGCCATGTTTCGGGTCTTATAATAGCGCACACACCAAAGATATTTGTCAATTCGCATCATTATCGGTCAAAAAACTACGTTAAAGCAGTAAGCAAAAATAGGAGAAAATTGTATCTTGCGCACTTGATTTTTCAACCTAATGAATACAATGTGTATAGGTGCGAAGCAACGTTGTTTAGAAAAATGCATCTATATATTGTATCAAACTTAATGAATATCTATGTTAAAGATTTTTAAGGTCCTTTCTTTAGGCCTGTTGCTTTCCTTGTTTTTCAGCTCGTGCGGAAATGACGACGGACCAACCTCCATTCCAGTGAGAGATGTGAGTGAAGTGGCGGAGGAAGACGAACAAAGCTTGCAAAACTTTTTGTCTACGCATTTCTATAACTATGAAGAATTTCAGACACCTCCTGCCGATTTTGACTTTAAAGTGATCATAGACACCATCGAAGGAGTCAATGCCAATAAAACCCCATTGATCGATCAGGTGCTCTCTAAAGATATAGAATTTGGTGATGTAGACCATAAACTATATTA
This sequence comes from Sungkyunkwania multivorans, assembly GCF_042675645.1. NCBI lineage: Bacteria > Pseudomonadati > Bacteroidota > Flavobacteriia > Flavobacteriales > Flavobacteriaceae > Sungkyunkwania > Sungkyunkwania multivorans. Next base: position 81,915 of record NZ_JBHTJH010000004.1, read on the forward strand.
TCTCGTTGCTCGTGAAGGTGCTGGCATGCAGCCCAAGTTTGCGGATTCCGTTTTTGTAAGTTATACAGGAAGTAGAGTAGAAGATAAGGTGCAGTTCGATATTAATACACAGCCAATCTGGTTCGATCTTGTTGGGAATCCCCTTATCAATTTACCGGGTGCGATTTCAGGTTTTAGAGAGGCATTGACAGAGTTCAGGGCAGCTGAGAGCTTTGAGGACTCAGATAATGACGGCGTTTTCGAATTTCAAAATTTCGGTTCGGGAGCGATCTTTATGCCCTCGGGCTTGGCCTACTTCTCTGGTGGGCAGCCAGGACAGGTGTATGCGCCTATCATGTTTACTTTTAATTTGATGCTGGCCAACGAGTCGGATCACGATAACGATGGTGTCCCTTCCTATCTTGAGGACCTTGATGGAGATGGCAATTTGTTCAGTGACGATACGGACGGAGACCGCTTCCCGGATTACATCGATACAGATGATGATGGAGACGGCGTAGCGACAGTTAATGAAGATCTAGAGCCGGATACCGATCTAAATGTGGATAGCAATGGAGATGGTATCCTTACGAATGATATAGGCGATGGTGACCCTACGAATGACGATACTGATGGTGATGGTATTCCAAATTACTTGGACAGAGATGATAATGGGTCTAAGTTGAACGATGCAGACCAAGACGGGATTCCCGACTATATTGATAACGACTAAAATTAAAACGGCGTCCTATTGGACGCCGTTTTTTTGTACAGGCTCGACCTTTATAAATTCAAGGATAGACTAAAGATGATCTGTGACGGTCTAGAATCTATGGTCCCCAAGGTGTCTCCGATCAAGGAGGCCTCATTATTGGAAAATCCACGTTCGTAGCGCGCATCCAGTCCAATGTTCCCAATTTGTACTGCAGCACCGACATTAAGACCGACCGACACATCATTTTTAACATCACCTAAGGTAACATCATCGAGGTCATTATCTAGAATGTATTGAAAAGATGGACCAGCAAAGACACTTAATGGACCGATCAATTTGTATCCCAATAGAATGGGGACATCAATTTTGCTTAGGTCGTAATCGGTTTTACCGAGCTGGCTTTCATAGCTACTTTTGGTTTTGGTATAGACCAATTCTGGACGCAGATAGAAGCTAGCGAGACCTATTCTTGCAAATCCACCGAGATGGAAACCTACTTTGCCGTCAGAACCTTCGACAATGTTTTGGGCTGCATCACCGATCTGACTGATCCTTAGCTTACCATTTTGACTATAATTAAGCCCTGCTTTTACGCCAAAATCAATTTGGGCAAAAAGCATCGTGGATGCAAACATACTTGCTAATAGAATGTAATTTTTCATGGTTATTGCTTTTAATGAGTTATATATCCAAACGATCTTGTTTGATGATTATTTTGAATGGTTTGCTGGTTGTTATAGCTGAAGAGTACATTGAAAACAAAAAAATCCCGCTCAAATGGCGGGATTCGTATTGATTCTATGCTTGAGGTGTCTATTTTCTCGCAATCACCTTTTTTGCAGCTGCTTCTATGGCATCGGCATTCAATCCATACTTTTCCATAAGCTGGGCTGGGGTCCCAGACTCTCCAAAGGTATCGTTCGTAGCGATAAATTCTTGAGGAGTCGGGTACTGTTGCGCCAGTACTCTGGCAACACTTTCTCCCAAACCGCCGAGATGGTTATGCTCTTCTGCGGTAACGATGCAGCCGGTTTTCTTCACAGAATCCAGAATCGCTTTCGCATCTAGTGGCTTTATAGTATGAATATTGATCACCTCTGCCGAGATTCCTTGTTCTTCAAGTGCTTCAGCAGCCAAAAGCGCCTCCCATACCAAATGGCCCGTGGCCACGATGGTAACATTGGTTCCCTCGTTAAGCATTACAGCTTTCCCAATTTCAAATTTCTGATCTTCCGCAGTGAAATTCGCTACTTTCGGACGTCCAAATCGAAGATAGACGGGCCCGTGGTGATCGGCGATCGCCATGGTTGCCGCTTTGGTCTGATTATAATCGCAGGTGTTGATGACCGTCATTCCGGGAAGCATTTTCATCAACCCGATGTCTTCCAGGATCTGGTGTGTGGCACCGTCTTCTCCCAAAGTTAAACCTGCATGTGATGCACAGATCTTTACGTTCTTATGAGAATAGGCAATGGATTGACGGATCTGGTCATAGACCCGACCCGTAGAAAAGTTGGCAAAGGTTCCCGTGAATGGGATCTTACCACCGATGGTCATTCCTGCGGCGAGCCCCATCATATTGGCTTCGGCGATTCCTACTTGAAAGAAACGCTCTGGATGATTCTTTTTGAATTCATCCATCTTAAGAGAACCGATGAGGTCTGCACACAAGGCAACAACATTCGCATTGGTCTTGCCCAGTTCGGTAAGTCCGGCGCCAAAGCCTGAACGCGTGTCTTTTTTCCCCGTATCTATATATTTTTTCATGATCTTTCTTTTGAATTTAACTAGCTTTAGTAATCTCCTATGGTTTCCGGATTCTGTGACAAAGCGACCTCTAATTGCTCGTCATTTGGTGCCTTCCCATGCCAGGCGTGTGTGTGCATCATAAAGTCTACGCCATTTCCCATAACGGTGTGCAGTAGCACACATACTGGCTTTCCTTTTCCGGTGCGGCCTTTTGCGCTTTTCATTCCTGAAATCACAGCTTCTAGGTCATTTCCTTCCTTAATTTCCATTACATCCCAGCCAAATGCTTCAAATTTTGCTCTTAGGTCACCTAAAGGCAATACGTCTTCGGTAGCGCCATCTATCTGTTGTCCATTGAGATCTATCGTTGCAACGAGATTATCCACATTGTTTCCTGCGGCATACATGATCGCTTCCCAATTTTGGCCTTCCTGCAATTCGCCATCGCCGTGAAGGCTATAGACAAGCTTGTCGTCGCCATTCAGTTTTTTGGTCTGTGCAGCACCTAGGGCAACAGACATTCCTTGACCCAGAGAGCCCGAAGCGACTCTAATCCCGGGAAGCCCCTCGTGCGTGGTGGGATGCCCTTGTAAGCGCGAGTCGATCAATCTAAAGGTGTTCAATTCGTCAACTGGGAAATAACCTCTTCGCGATAATACGCTGTAGAATACTGGAGAGATATGTCCATTGGATAGGAAAAAGAGGTCCTCTCCGATACCATCCATATCGAAGCCTTCATTGAGTTCCATGATTTCATTGTACATCGCCACGAAGAATTCTGTACATCCTAAAGAACCTCCCGGATGACCCGAATTCACCTTGTGAACCATGCGCAAAATATCTCTACGCACTTGTACGACCAAATCGTCTAGTTGTTGTGTGTTTGGCATTGTGTAGCTCGTTAAATTAAGGGTCAAAAGTAAGTCTTTCTCGGTCGTTAACAAAGGGAGGTTCGAAGCATTTTTCAACCATTTATTGTGAATAGCAGAAATTTATATTTTCCTTGGCAAGGAAACAGTTAGAGATGGTTATCTTTGCGGCTTGATGATTTTTTTATATGCAATTTGAACTTAAAGCCAAAGACCTGGAAAGTAAGGCTAGAGCGGGTGTGGTGACCACTGATCACGGGCAGATAGAAACTCCTATATTCATGCCTGTGGGGACCGTTGCTACCGTAAAAGGGGTGCATCAACGAGAGCTTAAAGAAGAGATCGATCCCGACATTATATTGGGAAACACCTATCACTTGTATCTTAGGCCCCAGATAGACATATTAGAGAAGGCTGGCGGTCTGCATAAGTTCATGAATTGGGACCGTAGCATTCTCACCGACAGTGGAGGCTATCAGGTATATTCTCTTTCCGCAAATAGGAAGATCAAGGAAGAAGGGGTGAAGTTCAAAAGTCATATCGACGGCTCCTATCATTTTTTCACGCCTGAGAATGTCATGGAAATACAGCGTAGTATTGGCGCTGACATTATCATGGCCTTTGATGAGTGCACTCCTTATCCGTGTGATTATCATTATGCCAAGCGCTCGATGCACATGACCCACAGATGGCTCGACCGCTGCATAGCTCATCTTGAAAAAACACCTTATAAATACGACTATACGCAAACGCTATTTCCTATTGTACAGGGAAGTACCTACAAAGACTTGCGAAAACAATCTGCCGAATACATTGCCAATGCCGGAGCCGCAGGGAATGCGATCGGAGGCTTATCCGTTGGTGAACCCGCCGAGGAAATGTACGCCATGACCGAAGTGGTCACTGAAATACTTCCGGAAGATAAACCGCGCTATCTTATGGGGGTTGGAACACCGATCAATATTTTAGAGAACATCGCTTTAGGGGTGGATATGTTCGATTGTGTTATGCCAACCAGAAATGCACGTAATGGGATGCTATTTACAGCACATGGTACCATCAATATAAAGAACAAGAAGTGGGCAGATGATTTTTCACCAATAGATGAGATGGGGATCACCTATGTAGACACCTATTACACAAAGGCTTATTTACGCCACCTTTTTGCATCTAACGAGCTATTGGGCAAGCAGATCGCTTCCATCCACAACCTCGGTTTCTACCTTTGGTTGGTTCGCGAAGCCAGAAAACATATCTTAGCAGGCGACTTTAAGACTTGGAAGAATATGATGGTAAAACAAATGGATAAACGTTTATAAAGTGAAGATCTTAGATTGGTATATATTGAAGCGCTACTTGCAAACATTCTTTGTGATGCTTTTGCTCTTTGTGCCAATCGCCATTATGGTGCATGTCTCAGAGAAGATAGACAAATTCAAAGACAACGATGTGCCATTGGACGCGATTCTCCCTTTTTATTTGGACTACACCATCTATATTGGCTTCCTGCTTTTTTCGATATTTCTATTCATTTCGGTTATTTGGTTCACTTCAAAATTGGCGAATAATACCGAGGTCATTGCGATGCTCAGCTCGGGTATTTCCTTTTACAGATACCTTCGACCCTATATGATCGGAGCCACCATCATCGCGTTCATCGCTTTGGTAGGAGGGATGTTTGTGCTACCTGCGGCCAGCAAGGGATACAACGAATTCAATTTTAAATATTTCAAAGGAGGCCTGCAAAAGGCGCAACAAACCTCGGCACTGTACAAACAAGTGAATGATAATGACTATATCTATGTAAGCAGTTACGACCCTGCCAAAAAAATGGCATACAACTTTTCTTATGAGCATTTTGATGGCAATAGACTGGTGTACAAGATCAATGCCCGAAATATTCGTTGGATAGAGGAAGACACCTTATATCGTCTTTCGGGTTATAAGAAAAGGGTCATCGAAGAGACCAATGATTCTATACAAGAAATGAGAAGGGTGGATGCTAAATTTCCCTTCAATATCGAGGATCTTTCTGTGGTGAATTATATGGCCGAAACGCTGAATTACAATGAACTGAATGACTTCATAGAAAAGGAAAGACAAAGTGGCTCGTCATTGGTCAATAATCATTTACTGGTGAAATATAAAAGAATCAGTTTACCCGTATCGGTGTTCATACTCACCATCATTGCTGTGGCCGTCGCTTCATTTAAGCGTCGTGGCGGAATGGGCGTCAACCTTGCCTTTGGCATCCTTATCGCCTTTACCTTCGTATTTTTCGATAAGATATTTGGTGTCATGGCACAGAAATCCGACTTTTCACCGATGCTTGCCGCTTGGTTGCCCAACATCGTTTTCGGAATTTTTGCAGTTTATCTCTTGAACAATGCCAAACGTTAAACTCAAAAATTATCTCCATTTACATTTTATTGTCTTCATTTGGGGTTTTACTGCCGTCCTTGGCGCCCTGATCACTATCGACGCCATACCCTTGGTCTGGTATCGGATGTTGATGGCCTCAGGTTTTATTTTCATATTTATTTATATTAGGAAGATTCCGTTGAAGATTCCCAAGAGAGTGCTGTTTGGCTTTCTTTTTGCAGGTTTGCTCATTGCGTTGCACTGGCTCACCTTCTTTAAGGCGATCAAGGTCTCCAATGTTTCCATCACCTTGGCGATGATGTCTACAGGAGCTTTTTTCACAGCGATCATGGAACCTTTCTTTTACAAGAGAAAAGTAATATGGTACGAGCTATTCTTTGGGCTGGTCGTCATTTTTGGATTGTTGATCATTTTCAATATCGAGGCCGATCATACCTTAGGCATCATCTACGGTTTGATTTCGGCCTTTCTATCCGCAGTTTTTTCGATCATCAACGGCAAGTTTGCCAAAGAGCATAATGCTTCTGTCATCTCCTTTTATGAGTTGCTCGGTGGTATGGGCTTCATTTCTATCTATCTGGCATTGAATGGTGATTTTTCCATTGATCTTTTCAAGTTACCTGCCATGGATTGGGTTTGGCTGGTGATGCTAGCATCTGTTTGTACCGCTTATGCCTTTATCGCTTCCGTGGCGGTGATGAAATATTTAAGTCCGTATACCGTAATGTTAACTATCAATTTAGAGCCCGTCTACGGAATTTTACTGGCATTTGTGGTGTTTGGTGAAAAAGAACAAATGAGCCATGAGTTCTATTTGGGAGCAGTTATTATTCTATTGACAGTCATAGCCAATGGCATCGTTAAGAATTCCAAAAGACTAAAAAGCACTTTATCCTAAGCCAACACAACGAAAGTTTTTATATTTGTATGCTAACTAACAACAATAAATAACCTCATGGAGTATTTAGAGTTTGAGCTCCCCATCAAAGAACTGGAAGAACAATTGGACAAGTGTCAGGTCATCGGTAAAGAGAGTGACATTGATGTTTCGGATACCTGTAAGCAAATAGAGAAGAAATTAGCGGCCACGAAAAAGGAGATCTACGGAAATTTGACGGCATGGCAACGTGTTCAGATGTCCAGACATCCCTCAAGGCCTTACACCTTAGATTATATCAATGCGATCTGTGGTGAAAGTTTCCTTGAGTTACATGGTGATAGAACCGTGAAGGATGACAAAGCCATGATCGGTGGTCTCGGAAAGATCGGAGATCAATCGTACATGTTTGTTGGCCAACAAAAGGGATATAACACAAAGACGAGGCAATATAGAAATTTCGGGATGGCCAATCCCGAAGGATATCGCAAAGCACTGCGATTGATGAAGTCTGCCGAGAAATTCGGTATACCTGTAGTGACCTTGATAGATACTCCGGGCGCATACCCAGGATTGGAAGCCGAAGAGCGCGGTCAGGGCGAGGCCATCGCCAGAAATATATTTGAAATGACCCGTCTCAAAGTACCCATCATTACCGTTATCATAGGTGAAGGTGCTTCGGGTGGCGCTCTGGGAATTGGGGTTGGTGATACGGTACTGATGCTAGAAAATACGTGGTATTCAGTGATTTCTCCAGAATCGTGTTCTTCAATATTATGGAGGAGTTGGGAGTATAAAGAACAGGCAGCAGAGGCCTTGAAACTGACCGCTAGCGACATGAAAAAGTTGAAGATCATCGATAAGATCGTCAAAGAACCCATAGGGGGCGCTCATTCGGATAGAGAGGCGACCTTTGCGACCGTTAGAGATGAGATCGCGAAGGCATATAAGGCTTTGGAAAAGTTATCCCCAAAAGAACTGGTGGATCAGCGTATGGAAAAGTATGATGCCATGGGAGTCTTTAAAGGTTAAAACGAACGAAATAACAGATATATTGAAATCCGAAGTGTTGGCTTCGGATTTTTTTACCCTTATCAACAATATTTTTTATTTATCAACAGTTCAATTGTTAACGAGTAGTGAAGATTAGAACTGATAAAAAGTCAGTCTCAACTTAACAATTTGTTTACATTCGCAACCATGGAAAACCTAAACCCAATAACTGGATATAAAGTAGACAAGAGCAAACTGATCAGCCTGGAGAAGGGGAAGATACCACCCCAGGCGCTCGATCTAGAGGAAGTGGTGCTTGGAGCGATGATGATCGATAAGAAAGGCGTGGACGAGATCATTGATATCTTGCATCCCGACGCTTTTTACAAAGATGCGCACAAATACATTTTTGAGGCCATTTTCAAACTATTTGAAAACTCAGAACCGATAGATCTACTCACCGTATCTGCTCAATTAAAAAAAGATGCCAAGCTAGAAACCGTCGGAGGGGATTTCTATCTGATCTCGTTGACACAGAAAGTATCTTCATCGGCGCATATAGAGTTTCATGCGCGAATTATTTTGCAAAAGTTCATTCAGCGGAGCCTCATCAAGATCTCTAGCGAGATCATCGAAGATTCCTATGACGAGACCAAAGATGTCTTTACACTATTGGACGAAGCCGAAGCTAAATTGTATGAGGTCACGCAAGGAAACATCAAAAAGTCTTCAGAGACCGCGCAAAGTTTGGTGATCCAGGCAAAAAAGAAGATCGAGGAAATTTCTAACAAAGAAGGACTTTCTGGTATTGCGACCGGCTTTACAAAATTGGATCAGCTGACCTCTGGTTGGCAGCCAAGTGATCTGATCATCGTGGCGGCACGACCTGGTATGGGTAAGACCGCTCTCACGCTGTCCATGGCCAGAAATATATCCGTAGATAGTAATATTCCCGTAGCGTTCTTTTCGCTAGAAATGTCCTCGGTACAGTTGATAACACGTTTGATCTCTTCAGAGACGGGGCTTTCTTCCGAGAAGCTAAGAACGGGTAAATTGGAAAAGCACGAGTGGGAGCAACTCAATGTAAAAGTAAAAAGCTTAGAAAAGGCACCGCTTTTTATCGATGATACTCCTTCACTCTCTATCTTCGATCTAAGAGCAAAAGCGCGTCGTCTGGCCTCACAACATGGCATTAAATTGATCATGATCGATTATTTGCAACTGATGACCGCTGGCGGCAGTCAAAAAGGTGGGAATCGAGAACAGGAAATATCGATGATCTCTAGAAATCTAAAAGCCTTGGCAAAGGAATTGAATGTGCCTGTGATAGCATTGTCACAGCTATCGCGTGCCGTAGAGACCCGTGGTGGTAGCAAGCGGCCTTTGCTCTCTGATCTTCGTGAATCTGGGGCTATCGAGCAAGATGCCGATATCGTATCATTCATCTATCGTCCGGAATACTATAAGATCGAGGAGTGGGATGATGAAGAGCGTACGCCAACCGCAGGACAAGGAGAATTTATCGTTGCGAAACATCGTAATGGTGGTTTAGATAATATTAGGTTAAAGTTTATTGGACATCTGGGTAAATTTGATAACTTGGATGACTTTGATACTCCTTTCGAGTTTCAATCAAAGATGAACAAGGATGAGGATAATCCATTCATCACCAAAGGATTGCCTAGTGCGGATGAAGCCTTTGGGAGCTCAATGAACGATGATTTTAACCCAGATGATAACGAAGTTCCTTTCTAAAATTAATACAATAAATAATCGCAAATTAATTCCCCTCCTTGTCAAGGAGGCCTGCTTGCCGGCAAGACAGGTGTGCCCGAAGGGCGGGATGGTTGAAGATTCACGAGTCTCAATAGGGAAATTATCTTTTTTATCGCCTCTAGCAAGCCTTCTTATTTGCTTGTTGTTCTTCCTTTTTACTACCTATTCGGCATTCGCCTCCTACCTGCTTATACCTATGGACGCCGAGGGCCAAGAAAATCATCTCAAAGCCTATGGCATTACCTATTGGAGCTTGGAAAGGAAAGTAAAGGTCAAATGGTTACTCAATTATCGAGGTGGCTCTTTCTTGCTACCCAATTCTGAAGAAATAAAAAAGGAATGCCAGATCCGCGGTGTTTCTTTTGAGGTCCTTTCTACTTCCAAAGCTGAAAGCATTCTCGCCGAAATTAGCAGTCCGGCAAAGAATCAAGAGGCGGTGGTTTTAGAAAAAGCACCGAAGATCGCTGTGTATTCTCCCAAAGGCAATCAGCCGTGGGATGATGCGGTAACCATGGTGTTGACCTATGCCGAGATTCCGTACACGATCGTCTATGACGAAGAGGTGCTAAGTGATGAGTTGTTACTTTACGATTGGCTGCATCTTCACCATGAAGATTTTACTGGGCAATACGGAAAGTTTTACGGGGCTTACCGAGCTGCGCCATGGTATATTCAACAAAAGAAAGAAGCAGAAGCGTTGGCGGCCAAGTTGGGCTTTAGCAAAGTCTCTGAGGAGAAGCAGGCCGTCGCGTTAAAGATCAGAGATTATGTTGTGGGTGGCGGATTTATGTTTGCCATGTGTTCGGCTACCGATAGTTTTGACATTGCCCTGGCAGCCGAAAATGTGGATATCTGTGAGCCGATGTTCGACGGTGACCCTTCCGACCCAAATTATCAATCGCGTATCGATTACAGAAAAACATTCGCCTTTACCAATTTTACTTTGGAAAGAAGACCCGATCGTTATGAGTTCTCATCGATAGATATGACCAATAAGCGAAGGATCTCTCAAGAGACCGATTATTTCACCTTGATGGATTTCTCCGCAAAGTGGGACCCCATCCCAACGATGCTCTGTCAAAACCATACCGCTTTGGTAAAAGGTTTTATGGGGCAGACCACTTCTTTTGATCGCAACGAGATCAAAGCCAACGTGCTGGTGATGGGAGAGAATAGAAGTAATGGAGAAGCAAGATATATCCACGGCATCAAGGGCAAGGGATTCTTTACTTTCTACGGCGGACACGACCCTGAGGATTATCGCCATAGGGTTGGTGACCCTAAGACAGAATTGGACCTGCATCCAACTTCACCCGGCTATCGTTTGATATTGAACAATGTCCTTTTTCCCGCCGCGCGCAAGAAAAAGCAGAAAACCTAATTATCTATTTCGAACATTTGTGAGGAATCGCTCCATGGATATAATCGAAATACAACCCAAAGCATAAGCCAATATATCCATCCAATCAAAGGTGTTGCCCAAAACGATCGATGCTACCTTATTGTCTTCAATACCTAAAATTTTGGGCAGGTCAAACAACTGAAGCCCTTCAATAGTACAGGCAAAAACAAATATTCCTAAAATGAGTAGCAAGACATTCTTTGATTCAAGAAAACTTCGAATTGCCGCGTATATCAAAATTACCACCAGTACATCGCCAATAAAATGACGTAGAAATCCAGAACCATAACGTGCGATCAATACTTCTACCAAAAATAGCACGACAGTAAGAAGAATATATTTAATGGAAAGTCTGAATTTCATGCTGTTTTATTCAAAAGCTAAAATACAACTTTGCATCATAGGCCAAACCATTAAAAATTGTACTTTTGCAGCCCGAAAACATTCGAGATATGCGCACTAAATCCTTAAAAAAGAATAAAATAAATGTGGTCACCTTAGGTTGCTCTAAGAATGTCTACGATTCTGAGGTCTTGATGGGACAATTACGTGCTAACAAGAAGGAAGTGGTCCATGAAGAGGAAGGCAATATCGTAGTGATCAACACTTGCGGCTTTATCAACAACGCCAAGGAAGAGTCTGTGAACACGATCTTGGAATATGTGCAGAAGAAGCAAGAAGGTGCCGTGGACAAAGTGTTTGTCACCGGATGTTTGAGTGAGCGCTACAAACCAGACTTGCAGGAAGAGATTCCAGATGTAGACCAGTATTTTGGGACGACAGAATTACCTGGTCTATTAAAGGCGCTTGGTGCTGATTATAAGCACGAACTCATCGGTGAACGCTTGACCACCACGCCAAAGAATTATGCCTATTTGAAGATCGCCGAAGGATGTGACCGCCCCTGTTCCTTTTGTGCGATTCCCTTGATGAGAGGTACGCACAGATCCACTCCAATAGAGGATTTGGTAACTGAAGCTGAAAAACTTGCGGCCAACGGGGTCAAAGAATTAATTTTGATCGCGCAAGACCTCACCTATTACGGTCTTGATTTATATAAGAAAAGGCGTCTGGCGGATCTGCTCAGAGCCTTGGTGGAAGTCGATGGTATCGAATGGATACGTTTGCATTATGCCTTTCCAACTGGTTTTCCGATGGATGTACTGGAGGTAATGAATGAAGAGCCAAAAGTTTGTAACTATCTCGATATTCCACTTCAACATATATCGGATGCTATATTGAAAAGCATGCGTCGAGGTACCACGCAAGAGAAGACGACCAAACTGCTGAAGGAATTCCGTACGGCAGTGCCCGATATGACCATCAGAACGACGTTGATCGTAGGGTATCCAGGAGAGACCGAAGAAGATTTTGAAACCCTCAAAAATTGGGTCGAGGAAATGCGTTTTGAACGTTTGGGATGTTTCACCTATTCGCACGAGGAGAACACTCATGCCTACAATTTGGGGGATGATGTTCCTGAAGAAGTGAAGCAACAACGCGCTGCCGAGATCATGGAAATTCAGTCACAGATATCCTGGGAGTTGAATCAAGAGAAGATTGGGAAGACCTTTAAGGTGATCATCGACCGTAAGGAAGGGAACCATTTTGTAGGTCGTACCGAATTTGACTCGCCCGATGTGGACAACGAGGTATTGATCGATGCTACAAAACACTATGTAAAGCAAGGTGACTTTGTGGAGGTGACCATCACCGAAGCTGCCGACTTCGATCTGTATGCCGAACCTGTTTAACTCTCAACCTAAATAGTTCGGCGGGTTGAGCTTTGCGAGGAACTCGTTTAAGCCCCTTTCATCTTCATCAAAAACTCGCCCATCTTTTGGTGAACGATGTTTACCGCTTTTAGTGGGCGTACCATCACCTTGATGTCTTGCAGCTTCCCTTCATCATTGAAGGTGATCATGTCAATACCTTCAACGGTGATACCATCAATTTCGGTCTTGAATTCAAGAAAGGCGTTGTTGCCTTCGCACACTTCTCTCACGCATTGGAAATGGTCATTAGCGATAATGTTTCCTGCAGCGATGAGGTACATGCTCACGATCTTCTTTCCCTTTTGAGGCGTCCAGACCACCGGAGAATGCATTACCGCATCTTCAGCTATTAATTCATCTAGCTTAGAAAAGTCCCTATCACTCAAGAATTGATGCCATAAGGCAAGTCCTGTCTTACTCATGATGTTGATTGTAAATAGTTTTTAAGGTCTTCTGGGGTGAATTTGCTTTTAAAGCTGAAGGCATAAGGTGTTTCGCCATGTTGTCTCAGATACTTGAGTCGCTTCTTAGCCTCTTCAGGAGATGGGACATGTCCTTCCTCAACAAACCAAAGGGCCATGTGCATCTCTTTCATGTTGCTGAACCACTCTTTTTTTCGTCTAAATACCTCCACATGATCGGAGGCATAGACATACTCAAATAAGGCATTTCTATCCTTCCAAACCGACATGTTGATGATCAAAAAGTCATCTTCAAAAACTCTTATCGCCGTGGCGTTTTCACTTTCACCCTTTAGACGCCAAACAAAGCCATCGCTCTTATCTGCCAAAGCGTTTATACGGTCTAGATTATCCACAAAATCTTTCATCACTAGACTATCTATTGGAGCCAACATTCTGGCGATATTCAATTGTGCTAAATTCACTTTCTATCGATTTTAAGGTTGAATATATTGTGCGTCCCAACTGTCTTCTTGGATGGTATAGCATTCTCTAAGATGAAATCTACTTTCTTTGAACTCCATAAACTCTATCCGGGTAGGAGCAATGCTAAAACCACCCCAATCTTTTGGTCTAGCTATTTTTTCGTTTTCAAGTTCTTTTAACTTGTTAAAAAATATCGCTTTTAATTGATCGATCTCTTTGATCTCCATTCCTTGTTCACTGATCAGACTCACTACTTTGGAAGCCTGGTTGCGCTCATCAAAGTACACAGATGCCAAATCGGAAGAAATTTCCGAAGCGATGCCCTGAACACGGATCTGTCGTAGGGTAGCTTCCCACCAAAAGGTAAGGGCCACTTCTGGCTTGGCCTTTATTTCTTTACCTTTTAAGGATCCCAACGGACCGGTAATGATAAAGTTCCCATGCCGCACCTCCTTTAGCGAAAGGAAACGTGCATTGGGAAAGCCGTCCAGACCAAGGGTCGAAAGGCAGCAAGCAGAGGGTATGCTAGCTTTGCTTTTTACCAACTCCTCTTTGTACCATTGGTTGAATTTCTCTATCGGATGGGTCATCATACACAATTGATCTAAGAGGCTTCGGTAAATTGATTTCTGGGCTGCTTCGAAATGTAGTCTTTTGGTAAATGTTTCAGCAAACTTTTTCTGAATAAGCCATAATCTACGGTGATGGTATGTCTTGGAGTGGCGATTTGCTTATAATGAGGGTGGGTCACCTCGCGTTCACATAAGGCTTTAATATTCTTTGGGCGTTGCCATTTTCCGGCGAGTTCTCGGGCCATGATCTTACTTTGTAACTCAGCACCAGGCCAAATGCAACCCAAGGGTTGGAACATACCGATAAAGTAGAGGTTTTGGTATTCTGGATGGAACATTTTCAAATACAATGGGACATCCCCTTCACTATAATCGATAAACTCTTTATCGAAAAAGGGATGTGTCAGCACAAAGCCAGTACAAGCAACCACCGAATCAAACGCTTCTTTTGACCCGTCCCTAAAATGCACCATTTCTCCTTCAAAACGTTCGATATCACCTTTTGGGTGCACTTTGCCATGACGTAATTTGTATAACAACTCATCATTGATCGTTGGGTGGGTCTCTCCAATTTTAGTCTCTGGCTTTGGTAAGCCATAGAGTTCATTTTTTCCCAGAAGGAGATTCATCATTCTATCATTTAGAAACTGACGTAGCTTTAAGGGGAGCCAGTTGGTGCGAGATGCAAATACATCTGTGGGGAGTCCAAAGATGAATTTTGGAATGATGCGATACCCTCTTCTCCACGAAATCACGGTCTTTTTACTCACCCTGCTCGTTTCTACAGCGACGTCGCAGGCAGAGTTTCCGCCACCGATAACGAGCACCCGTTTACCTTTAAAAGGAGCGGCCTTCTTATAGTGATGCGAATGTAAATATTGGCCAGTAAAGGTCCCTGGGTACGATGGCCAGCGTGGTTGCCAGTGGTGACCGTTGCAAACGACGAGGTCGGTAAAGATTTCTGTATGAGAAATTCCGTCTTTCTCGGTGGTCACCTCCCAGGAATTATCATCGATTCGTTCGCAATGTTTTACCAGCGTGCCGAACTGGATATATTGGTGGAGATCGAAATGTTTGGCGTAGGCCTGAAAATATCTTCTTAACTCGTCATGTGATGGATAATCGGCAACGCTCCTATCAAAATCGTCAAAGGTAAAATCATCATACTGGGATAGCGTCTTGGAACTTATGATATGCGTGGTCTCAAAAACGCTGCTATGACTTTCTTCTTCGGAGTATATCCAGTTACCCCCAACCTCATGATTGCGATCATAGGCAATGACCTCAATGTTCTGATCCACTAAGTTTTTTATAGCCGTGATGCCTGAAGGGCCGGCACCAATAACACATGCTTTTCTAGAATTATTCATCCCCTAAAGATAGGAGTTGTGCGTGATTTTTAAAAGAACTGTGGCAACAGCTCAGTTTTTTATTTAAAATGCAGTTTCATGCCTTCATGGGAGGGTCTAAAGCCTAAGCCTTCATAGAACTTGATCGCCTCGGGTCTTTTTTTGTCCGTGGTAAGTTGTAATACATGAGCGTCGCGTTCTTTTGCACGTGCAATGGCCCATTCGAACATTTTCTTGCCAAGACCAAGTCCCCGATGGTCTTTCCTGACTCTTACGGCTTCGATCTGTGCTCTGATACCTCCTTGATAGGTGAGATATTGAATAAAGGATAATTGTAGTGTTCCTATGATTTCTTGATGCTCGCTTTCAAGCACGATCAACTCCTGATTGGGATCATTGCTGATCTTCTCAAAAGCTTGCCTGTATGCTTTCGGGAGTGGAACTTTAAAATTTTCACGCTGGCTACCCAACTTATCGTCGGTGATCATTTTCACGATCGAGATGATATCGTCTGCTATTGCCTGTCGGAATTTCATATAATGAATGACCTTGCGCTCAACTTTTATATCCTAAATTTATTATTATTGGTAAAAAAGATGGCATTGGCCAAAAAGAGCTTTCCATTCTCCCAAAAACTTCTAAACAGCGGATTATCTACCATATAGATCATACTGCCGCTTCCTATGCGCTCCTCACCGAATAAAAGGGAATTCTCTTGTTTTTTTACCACATTGGACCCTGCAAATCCTGAAACCGGACGCGCATTATCTCCTAAATAACCGACATTGTAACCGCTGTTCAAAAATTGGTAGGCGCTGCCGTGTAGTTTTAAGGTGAAATAGTGATCCTCATATCCAAAGGCTAAGGGATGCGTGGTGTCGATCTTCGCCTTAAAGACACTTCCGGTGATGAGTTCCTTGATATAGTCGCGCTCTTGTTGCGCATAGGATAATAATTGATTGGTTTCGCTTTCATCATTGTCACCATTCTTTTTCTTAAGTTGGAAACCCTCCTTATCCGCAAAACTCTTTAAGGCATTCCCGATTGCGATGAGTTTGCCGCCATTTCTAACCCATGATTTCAGACCATTGAGCTGGTCTTTTTCAAGAAAATCTCCATACCAGCCATTGGGCATGATCAATACATCAAATTGGCTTAGATCAATGCGGCTAGCATAGCTTGTATCCAGAATCGTTAATGGGTAGTGCAGTTGTGTTTCAAAGAAGTGCCAGATCTCACCAAAACTCAGCGAAGAAACGCCATCACCACTTAAGATGGCCACACGATTGTTGTTCACTAATTTAACGTTGGGCGATCCAAAATCGGCGCCTTTATCTACAAAGCCAGATTTCACCGGTGTTATAGAACGGTCAAGGTCGTTGGCGATATCAATAACGACCTTGTCGAAACCTCCGAGATGCTTGTTGTCTCCACGCACGATTATCAATGAACCGCGGTCATAGTCCGCTCCCTCTGCAGTGAATGGAACTTCAGTGAATCGCACTTTGATGCCTTGTTGTAAGAGTTGCCCAAGAAATTCCGCATCTTTTACGCTATTCCATTTGGACACATAGGCATAACTATTGGGGGCAGCAATATCTTTTTTAGCTGTGACCTGCTTTTTCTGGGCATTGACTTGACCCTGCGAGGCGATCGCCTGCAATCCATAGGCATACGGCAATCCCCAGGCAGTGATGTCATAAGTTAAGGAATCAACGAGCTTGGATTGTGGCTCAAATAATACCTTTACCATTTGCCCTTTTGGTTGATTGGTAGATACAACCAGATCATTCGAGGTGGTATTCATGCTTCCAGTCGTGTTTTTGATATAATCGAAACCGCTGACTCTGCCACCATTGGCATAACCGTATTGTATTTCGTGTTTGTCCAGCAACTCTTTAACCGAGGCGAGTCTATCGTTATTTCCACGAAGCACATAGCTTTTATATCTCGCATTTCTAGTGGCGAAGAACTTTCTAAACTCCGTATTGAGTTTTGCAGCGTTCTTGGACGAGATCTCTACCGTAGACAATCCGGTAGTGGTGTGATGCGCTATACGATCGATCAATGTCAACTCAATGCCCTCGTCATTGATGATGCCCAATCCTGCTCTTCCGTGACCTGCCTGTTCATAGGTCATTCCAATAGCTCCAAGATAGGTTGGATAGGTATCTCCATAGCTTGGATAGAATAGATCGAAGCGTTCACGAGTAAAATAAAGCCAGCCTTCCTTATCGAAATATTTGGCGTGATTCTTCCCGATCTGTGTTTGAAAATCGCGTTGCCAATTGGTGATCACCTCATGAAAGGGCTCCGCTGCTGGTGCGAAGTAATAAGGTTCATTGATGCCTTGTTCATGAAAATCTACATGGATGTGAGGCAACCACTTATTATAAATTTTCAAGCGTTGTTGCGTCTCTACTTGTGTTGCCCATGCCCAATCGCGATTCAAGTCAAAAAGGTAATGGTTGGGTCTTCCACCAGGCCAAGGCTCATGATGTTCTTTTGCGGCCTGAGTGGAATTATAAGGTCGGCTTCGTACCTGCTTATACCAATTAACGTAGCGGTCGCGTCCATCTGGATTGATGCAGGGGTCGATGATCACCAGCGTATTGGCTAGCCAAGCTTGTTTTTTGGAGACCAGCTCGTACAATGTTTTCATGGAGGCTTCTGTACTACTGCTCTCATTTCCATGAACATTATAGCTCAACCAGACGATAGCGATATCATCATTTTTTGGACCATTTTCAATACCTGCATTGCTGAGATTGGCCTTTCTGATCGTTTCAAGGCGATCTATGTTTTGTTGAGAAGAAACATAGGCCACTTGCAGCAGTCTACCTTCATTGGTCTTTCCATATTCCTCTAAGGTCACGTTATCCAATTGCGAAGCAACATAGCGATAGTAATCTACTACCTGATGGTGACGAGTGAATTGGGTACCGAGGGGATAGCCTAAAAATTCATCTGGCGATTTTACCGATTGTGCGACCGTTGCCACAGTTAATAACAAGGAAAGAAATAGTAATGAAATGCTTCTCATGATCTGTTTTATTGTAACTCAAATCTAAGGATTTCTTAACAGGAAAAGGCATCTTAACGAATTTTTGGGAATTGGAATTTGCTAGAAATGTATCTTTACATGAAATTTGAACGACTAGCTATGCCAAGTGACTGTATTCCGTTTAAAGAAACAGGATATTTTTCTGCACTCATCTGTGATTATTTAGACCAAAAGGAGACACTACGGCCTTTTTATGATCGGTTTCCCAAGATTGAAAATTTTGAAGGGCAGATCGCAGAAAAGCAGGCTTCTTTCGCTACCGAAACCAGAGAAGTTTTGGTCACGGCACTGCTGAAACAGCACAAATCTGTAAAAAATAATTCCCCACAGAGCCTTGAAAATATCAAGTTGCTTAAAGACTCCAACGCATTTACCGTAACCACCGGACATCAGCTGAATTTGTTCACCGGACCGTTGTATTTTCTGTATAAGATCATCGCTACCATCAACCTTACGAAGGAGTTGAAAAAAGCATACCCTGATCAGCATTTTGTGCCTGTATATTGGATGGCCACAGAGGATCACGACTTTGAGGAGATCAATAACTTCAATTTCAAGGGAAAGAAATTTCAGTGGAACCGAAGTTCCAAAGGGGCGGTCGGGAGGTTGACTACCGAGGGTCTTGATGAGGTCTTTGCCCTATTCTCGCAAGACTTGGGAATCGGAGACAATGCAGAAAGGCTAAAGGAGCTTTTTGAGAATAGCTATCTGGCGCATGATGATTTGGCCGCTGCCACAAGATATTTGGCCAATGAATTTTTTGGAGAACACGGACTCGTCATTGTCGATGGTGACGACGCTGATTTAAAACAGCTGTTCGTTCCTTATGTCAAGGCAGAACTTACAAGAAAGGTGTCTTTTGAGGAAACTTCTAAAACTGTTGATCGACTCAACCAACTTCCAGATGACTATAAAGTTCAAGTGAATCCTCGCGAGATCAACCTGTTCTATTTGGAAGCGGGACTTCGCGAGCGGATCATTGAGAACGAGGGTGATTTTGTAGTGAATGACACAGCTATTCGATTTACAAAACAGGAACTATTGAAAACGGTCAAAGACCATCCCGAGCGATTTTCGCCCAATGTGATCCTAAGACCACTATTTCAAGAGGTGATCCTGCCAAACCTATGTTATATTGGTGGTGGCGGAGAGTTGGCCTATTGGTTAGAATTAAAGGCGATGTTCGAGGCTTTCAAAGTACCCCTCCCCATGTTATTGCTGCGGAATAGCGCACTCATCGCATCCAAAAAGCAGGTAAAAAAGCTTCAAAAACTGAACTTGCCCATAGAACGTTTATTTTTAGATCGTCATTCCTTCATCAACCGCAGAGTGAGAGAGATCAGTGATATCGAAATCGATTTTTCTAGGCAAAAGGAACATTTACAGCAGCAATTCGAGGAGATGTACCGTTTGGCGGAACAAACGGATAAATCGTTCATAGGGGCTGTAAAGGCCCAAGAAGTGAAGCAATTAAAGGGATTGGATGCTTTAGAGAAGCGATTGTTGAAGGCTCAGAAGCGGAAATTAAAGGACGAAATTACCCGAGCGACCGATCTACAAGAGCAACTGTTTCCCTTTCAAAGTCTACAAGAGCGCAACGTCAACTTTTCAGAAATGTATTTGGAATATGGCGATGGTCTTTTCGACGCTCTGTTTGAGGAGTTGAGACCACTGGAAGGAATGTTTCGGGTCATCACCCTTTAAGGAGCAATATAATTTCCTTTCCAAGTATTATCGTCGGTCTTCCTAAATTCCACGCGGATGTGATTGGGATTTTTCAGATGCAGATATTCTATTTTTTCGGGACGTATCTTAATGACGGAGAAATAACTGATCGTGTCTAAATAATCCACTTCATCTGGATTTTTGATCTCCTGTCCTGGGGATACCGAAGTCGTATAGTCCTTTCTAGCTTTTTTAGGTATCTTTTTCCAAAGTAGGGATAGTTCTTGGTCATCCCTAACCAAATGAGCTGTCGCCTTCACACTTACCTGAAGCGATTTTTCCGGGTTGAAGAACAGAAGGCTCACTTTATTGTTCTCAGTGATGTGGGTGATCTTTTTTGACCTACGGTCGGTATAAATGAACATATTCATATCTTCGTCCATATCCCTGAGAACGACCGTACGTAATCGTGGGGTATTGTTGAATCCAACGGTTGCCAATGTAAAGTATCTATAGGGATGCGACTTGTCTTTAAGCGCAATTTTCAGGTCTTTGATAATGGAAGCGAATATAACATCCATGGTTATTAGAAGTTGTTGGTTGCTGTATAAAGTTACGGATTTTTAAACTTTAATAATAGGCTATTGTCCGACATCTTTTAGATATTCTTTAAGCGTTTCTGTTGTGGCTTTATATTCTTGCAAGTTGAACTTTATATCATTGGCCATCATGATTTTTTCGTTGGTGGCTGCGATATTTCGATTCAATCGTATGATCAAGGTGTCTCTCGCAATGCTATCTCCCAATTGATATCTTATCACACTGGTAATAAGCCCCTTCTGAATGTTGTCGAAAGTCACATATTGATTCACATTATCCTCAAGAGTGGCTTCTTGTCCATAGACCACCGAGGAGCCGCCGTAAAAAGCAGAATGCGCTACGAGGAGTAAAAAGACAGCCTTAAGATTATCGTTTATCTGATTCCAACCTTTGGGTGTTATGTAGAGCAAGAGCGCAGCCACCAGAATCGAGCAGATCATCAACATGGTGACGGTCATGTATCGAAATCTAAAAGTATTCAAAGCTATTTCTTCGTGATGCTTTTTGTGACCATCAGCGATGGCAAGTACTTCTAAGGTCTTGGCACGTTGTATTTCGGGGAGGTTTCCCTTCTCAACGATGGCCGAGTAGAGGGTCGCATTATCTTCATAGGGTTGGAAAGAAGTGGCAGCGATGTCTTTGGCCAAATTTCTAAAATATCCAGCTAGCAGTTGTAATGAAATAAAAATAAGGACAAAAAGCAATAAGGTGATGCGATACTTTTTTAAGGATTCAAGGATGGTCATGGTTGAAGTGATTGGTGTTGAATATTACAAAATTACTGAAAAAGAGGCGTTTATAGGACTTGTTCAAAATATATTCGTTAGGCCGATTTCGTTTGATGATAATTGGTAATACCTTTGTTAAAAAGGACAAGAGCATGCATGCAGTAGATATAGATCTGGTAGAAATGACATTGGATGTGATGAAATATGCCATAAATAGGATCACACACCGAACTCCAGAATTAGGAAAACCGAAGAAATATGAGGAGTTAAGGGCATTGGTGGGCGATACGATCACTTCCAACGGCATTGGGGGCGAACGTGCTTTCGAATTATTTCGGGATGTTTTGGCAAAGGCGACGGTTCCCATCGATCATCCGAGACATTTGGCCTTTGTGCCAGCAGCACCTACGCGCGCGGCGATCATGTTCGATCTGGTGACTTCGGCCAGTAGTGTTCACGGTGCTTATTGGATGGAAGGCGCCGGCGGCATTTTCGCAGAAAATGAAGCCATGCAATGGCTTGTATCCCTGACAGGGCTACCCGCCGGCGCCTTCGGCGTTTTCACTAGCGGCGGTACCGCTGCCAACCTATCGGCAATGGTCACCGCACGTGAGCACTGGCGTGCCAAAGACGAAAGTAATATTGGAGAAAAAGCACTGATGATCACTTCGATAGGAGCACATTCTTCCATAAAGGCCATGGCTAAAGTTATCGATGCCGATGTGCTTCTTATAGATTCCGAAGAAGAACTAAAAGGCAACGAGCTGCAAGAGGCCATCAAGGGGTTATCTCCACAAGAGCGAAAGCGCCTGTTTGCTGTAGTGGCCACTGGAGGAACGACCAATGCCGGTATTATCGATGACCTCGAGGGAATAGCGGCTGTTTGTAACAAAGAGGCCATTTGGTTTCATGTAGATGCCGCCTATGGAGGCGGAGCACTGGCTGCACCATCGGTAAGAGCGCAGTTCAACGGAATCGAACAAGCAGACAGCATCACCATCGATCCACACAAATGGTTGTTCTCCCCCTATGATTGTGGAGCCATTATCTATAGAAATCCTGAGCTTGCAAAGAAAGCACACGAGCAAGAAGGATCTTATTTAGAGATCTTTAAAGATGAGGGCGCTAAAGGATTTAATCCTGCAGACTATCAAATTCAGCTAACAAGAAGGGTGCGTGGCTTACCTTTATGGTTCTCATTGGCCATGCATGGTACCGAAAAATATAGTTGGGCAGTAGAAAAGGGAATCGAGTTGGCTCAGTTGGCAGGAAAGATGATTCAGGCAGATGATCATGTCGAATTGGTTCGAGATCCTAGTCTTTCCTGTGTGCTTTTCAGAAGATTGGGCTGGGAGCCCGAAGATTATCGCAACTGGACCTACAAGAATCACAAAGAAGGCATCGCCTTGGTCACACCTACTAAATGGCGTACAAGGGATGGCTTTGAAACGGTCGCACGCTTTTGTTTTATCAATCCGCATACCACGGACAATGATATTCGTTTGATCTTGGATACCATGAAGTAGCACGAAGTTTTGAGGACTATATGATCCTTTTTGAATTTTTATAGCGTATATCAATAAACTATATTGCTATGAAAATCAAACTTCTTCTTTTGTTAATGGCCCTTTCCAACCTTTGTTTCGCGCAATACAGGGTCTTAGTGTATCATGAAACCAACGGGTTTAGGCATGGGTCCATCAATGCTGGGATTCAAATGTTCGAAGACTTAGGCGCCATAGACAATCGCTGGACGGTAGATAATTCGCAAAACTCCAATGTGTTCAATGCTACCAATCTAGCGCAATACGACGTGGTGGTCTGGTGCAATACCTCTGGGAACAATTTACTTAATGCAAGCGAACGTACGGCGTTCGAAAACTATATCACCAGCGGAGGCGGTTTTGTCGGGATCCATGCAGCGACCGACACTTATCGGGATGGCTCTTGGCCTTTCTATAACGAACTTGTCGGGGCTATTGTGCAAACAAGCCCCAATCATACCAGCAACAATTTCAATGCTACCATGGATGTCGAAGATACGACGCATCCAACGGTTTCGCATTTAGGTACAACTTGGAATAAAAATGAGGAATATTATTATTGGGAACTCAATGGAGGTCAACTTAGCACAGACAACAACGTTCTTCTGCGCGTTCGAAGTACAGGCTCCAACTCGTACGATGCTCCCAGACCTATCACCTGGTACAAAACCTCCATGGTCGTCAATGGAACTTCTATCAGTGGTTTTAGGGCCTTTTATACGGCCTTAGGTCATAATAGTGGTGATTATAATGGAAATAGTGATTTTCGAACGATGATGGAAAATGCCGTACTATGGGCGGCGAACGACACGACCTTGTCAGTAGAAGGATTTCTTCCAGATGAAAAAGTAAGTGTATATCCAAATCCCGTAAAGGACATGCTGAGCATTTCTTTTGAAAATGAATTTGTTTTTGAACAGATCCAGTTCTATGACACGGCTGGTAAAAAAGTGAATGCCAGGATCGTTCATGAGTTAGATGATAGTATTCACTTTGACATCGGTACTTGGTCCGCTGGAGTCTATTTTTATCAGGTGAGGAACAAAGACCAAGTAATTTCAGGAAAGTTGATAAAGGAATAGAATAAAGAAAAAAGTAAGCCGAGACAGCGACAACTGTTTCGACTTACCCCTTGGTGATTGGACTGTTAGCAATTCAAATAACGATCAATCCCATTGTTTTTGTGTGGTGCTTAATCCCTGATATAGGAATAACACGGTCGCATTCACAGTAAGCGGCAAAGTGTTGGCGTTTTCATTGGCATATCGATAAGGACCTCCAGTCGTATTCCACGAGATGCCGCCAGCTGAATAGATGGCAAGATAACCAGTATCTGTGGTGGGGGTATCACTTCCTTTTAATACAAAATGATTGATGCCTCCAGAATGGGTTGGCAAGCTGCCGCCAAGGTCCGTATACCCATCTGCAATATCGGTGCTGGATTGTTTTATCTGTGTGCCATCGATATCAGTAGTACTATTTACACGATATTTAATGGCGAATACATAACTAGCATTGGGAATATTAACGCCATCATCATTCGCCCAAGTATAGCCAAGCGAGGTATTTCTTACACTGCTAGTTGTAGAATTGTAGTCGGCATCTGTAGTAGCACATTTGGATACCTCGTTCAGGCTGTTGGCCAAAGCGTCATACTCCTCTTGGGTGACTGCGATCCACTCTCCTGGGGTTGCATTTACATAAGAAGCTCTAGAAGCTGTTAGAAAGAAGGCGATATCGTCGATATTTCTTAGATCGATCTGTACGCTAGCGGTTGCGGTTTCTGAGGCATTGGCGACAGAAATATTGGCCTCAACCGTTGTAGTGCTTTCGAAATCAAATCTTGATGCATCAGCCACAGTCAGTTCTCCGCTGTCAGTGTCAATAGCCAGCGCCCCAGTGGGCGTCTGTGATGTGATGGTAAATACTAAACTTCCTGAGAGGTTGGTGCCGATCGTACCTAGAACGGTTCCGTTGGTTGGATTCTCATCGATGGTGATATTTAAGTCGGAAGCCGAAGGGCCTACGGGTCCTTCATCTTTGCTACATGACGAAAGAATGAAGATCGAGGTCAACAATAAAATTCCAGTGATTCTTTTTAGCGTTTTCATTTGTTATGGTTTTGTGGTTTATACTATGTGTGGTTTTGCGCGACTTGCCCTTAAAAGGTCTGCAGCCCTTAGGCGAGCAAGCCTCCACAAAACGGTTGGTCAACTAAATGACGAGACAAACATAAAACCCTGAAAATGAGAAATAAAAAAAGGAATGTGGACAAACAGTGGACGCCTTTTCGAGAAACAAGGACAAAAGGTGGACATCGCTCTAAAGCCTTGTTTTCAAAGGCTTAGCACAATGTCTTGAAGAGATTCATCAGTGGTGATATTCAGTTTTTTTCGAAGACGATAGCGCGCTTTTTTAATACCTTCTTGCGAAATATTGAGGATATTGGCGATTTCTTTAGAGGAAAGATTCATCTTTAACAAGGCCATCAAACGCAATTCATTTGAGGTGATACCGGGGAAATTCTTTTTAGCATTCGAACTAAAATCTTTGTGGACCTGCTCAAAATATCGAGCGAAATTCTCCCAGTTGTTATCGTCTTTAAGATCAAAATTGATGGTTCGTATCAATTGATGATAGCCACTTTCACCAATGGAAGATGCCTTGAGCGCTTCCGCTTGCTGCTTTAGCCCTTCGAGCACCTCGTTCTTCTTCGCCAAATGTAAGGCATGGGTGGTCAATTCCTTTCGTTTGAAGGCAAGTTCGCTATCTACCTTTTCCTTTTCCAGCTGATTGCGTTTTAGTTTTTGACGAAGACCGTATAAAAGAGACCCCGACAGCAATAACAATCCAGCGATGAGTATAATGAGTAAGATTCGTTCGCTCTTGGCCGCGCGTTGCTTTTGTTCCAATAACTCGATCTCTTTGTTCTTCAGTGCTAATTCTTGTTCTTTCTTGTCGGTCTCATAGATAGTTCGAAGCTCTTGGACTCGGTTTTGCTGTTCCTGACTATTGATAGAATCGTTGAGCACATGATGCTTTTTATAGAGATTCAAAGCTTCGTCACTCCTGCCTTGATGCTCTGCAATCGAGGCCAATGTCAAAGTAACTTCTGATTCCTGTTCGATATTCGCTATTTCTTTTGCTAGGTTCAATGCAATATTGGCGTGTTTTTTAGCCAGACCTAGTTGGTTCAGGGCATTGTGGGTCTTAGCCAAATAGTTGTGAGCTCTGATCTTCTCTTTGGTATACCCTTCCTCTGACTGATTTGCGATAGCCTTGGTCAATAATTCGTAGGATTTCGGGTATTCTTTCATTTTATAATAGGTCATCCCCATCATTGTTTGGGTGTGCGCCAAGCCCTTTTTATTGGATAGTGCCTTACGATAGTTAAGGGACCTCTCTAAATTGGATAAGGCCTCTTGATAGCGTTTCAATTGGATAAGACAAAATCCTTTGTCATGTAACATGCTGCTCAATACATATTTATCGCCATCTCTTTCTACGGCAGGAATGGATTTTTCGATATACTCCAACGCCTTCTCGTAGTCTTTCTGTCTTATTAGAATGGAGCTCATGCGATAATAGCCTCGCTCGATACCTTTTTGAAAATTAAGACGATCATATAATCGGATAGCTTCGAAAAGATGCTCTGCCGCCCGCTGCCGATGTCCCATTCTACTATAGACAAAGCCGATATTCTCGATGGACTTTGTATAGGCGATAGAATCTCCTAAGGATAGAAAGATGGCACCTGCATCTTTATACGTTTGTATGGCATCATAATAGTTGTCTTGTAAGCTTTGGATCACTCCGATCTGATTCAGGGCCGAAGCCTGCCCCCAAGCATGTTGGAGCTCTAAATTGATCTCATAGGCTTTCTCGAAACTGATCCTCGCAGAATCCAATTCCTTTTGATAGTAATAGACGATTCCCAAACAATTATAGGCACCAGCCACGCCTCGTGGACGATCGGTCTCTTCTGCCAACGCCATAGCTTTCCTAATGTACGATTTGGCTACCGTTGGGTCTGAAGGGCCGTATTGTATTCCTAGATCGTTATAAGCCTTGATCTTGGTAGTATCTTGGGTCTGTTCACTTCTTACCAGTGTCAATAGGCTGTCTACAATTTTATCGTTTTGCCCTTTTAGGAATAAAGAAATTAAAAGGAATATGAATGTGAGGGTACCTTTTTTCACCGTTGGAATTAGTTGTTGGTCAACTAAAGATACCAAAATTATCGAGATTCCCTCTCGTGAAAGACGCAGATGCAGAATACCACAGAAATCTCTAGGTTCATTCATTAGTTCTAGCAGAAAGCATAGGTGGTCGAATAGTTCTATGGCATTGCTTAGTTTTTTATATTTTAGTGAAGGTCAAAGACCAGTATCTCAAAACCGCCATATTATGAAACGAATGTTGACATCTTTGCTGATCCTCACTACCATATTTCTTCAAGCTCAAAACCTGTCCAAATCTCCCTGGCATATTCAGGCTGCGGATATCGACCCAACAAATTATTATGGGATTACCGTTGCGAATGGTATGGTTGGAATGGTATCATCTCCGCAGCCCTTAAAAGTTGATGAAGTCATTCTAAATGGAGTTTATGATTATTACCAACGAGGTCGTGTGAGCAATATTCTAAAGACCTTCAGTCATATGAACATGCATTTGGAAGTCGACGGACGAAGGATAGGACCAAAGGATATCTCTGGCTATGCTCAAACATTGGACATGAAAAAAGCCAAGCTCATCACTACTTTTGAAGTGGGGAACAATGTTTCGGTGAAACATGAATTGATGTCGTTGCGCAACCTTCCTTACACCGCTATGAGTATCATCGAGATAACCGCAAAGAGAAATGTCACGGTCATTCCCATCAATTATATCGAGGCACCTAATCATCTTTCTGATGTACGTAATTTGTATTCAGAGATCGATCGCCCACACGTGCTGATCCCATTGATGAGTTCAGTGGCGTTCAGTCCCGGCATGAAGAAAGTTGCCGCTTCAACCTCCTTTATATTCCCAGAAAAACATGGACAAGAGCCCAATATCATCCATGAGGACTGGGACTATAATATGCATTTGATGAAGTTTAAAAAGCAGCTGAAGGCCGGAGAGACCTATCGATTTGCTCTCGTTGGTTCTACGATCTCTTCGGTACATAATAATGATCCGCATAATGAGGCAGAACGTCTTACCATCTACGCCAAACTGGAAGGTATACAGCGTTTAGAATCGGGCCATATCAACGCATGGAATGACCTTTGGCAAAGCGACGTTCAGATAGAAGGAGATATCGAATCGCAACGAGCAGTGCGCTCGGCCTTATATCACCTATATTCCTTTGCAAGAAAAGGAACAGCCTATTCGCTTTCACCTATGGGTTTGTCTGGTTTAGGGTACAACGGACATGTTTTTTGGGATACCGAACTATGGATGTACCCTCCGCTTCTTGTTTTACAACCCGAGATCGCAAGATCTTTGCTGGAATATCGCTATGAACGTTTGGGTGCGGCCAAGGAAAATGCCTTTGCACACGGCTATGATGGTGCCATGTTTCCTTGGGAATCTGCCGAAGATGGTTCGGAAGATACGCCTGTTTGGGCCTTGACGGGCCCCTTTCAACAACACATTTCTGCCACTGTTGGCTGGGCCTTTTGGAAATATTATGAAGTGACCAATGATAAAGAGTGGCTTGCAACGCGTGGATATCCAGTTCTTAAAGAGGTAGCCGATTTTTGGAGCAGTAGGGTGGAACGTAAGGGAGCGGGACGCTATGAGATCAATAATGTGATCGGCGCAAATGAGTGGGAAGAGAATATCAATAACAACGCCTTTACCAACGGAATGGTCAAGACCGTTCTAGAATATGCCTCCTTAGCGGCCGAGCGATTAGGGAAAACTCCAAATCCCGATTGGCGCCATGTAGCGAAGAATATCCCAATTCTAAAGTTTCCAGACGGTACGACCAAGGAGAACGAAACCTATGATGGGGTGACCATAAAACAGGCGGATGTCAATCTTTTGGCATATCCTTTAAAAGTGGTGACCAAAGAGGAAGATATCCTAAAAGACTTAAAATATTACGAACCTCGCTTGGCTGTGGACGGTCCGGCAATGGGAGGCGCCATCCTTTCGGTCTTATATGCACGTTTGGGAAATGCGAAAAAGTCCTTTGAGATGTTCGTAAAAAGCTACAAACCAAACGAATTACCACCCTTTGGTGTGCTCGCCGAAACTGCAGGTGGCACCAATCCGTATTTTGCCACTGGTGCTGGCGGCACATTGCAAGCTGTAATTTTTGGCATAGGAGGCATAGAGATCACCGAGAGTGGCATTATGCAATTGGACACCAAACTTCCAAAAAAATGGAAATCCTTGACGATTACGGGGGTTGGTAAGGAAGAAAAAACCTTCACGAAAAATTAGGTTTTTGTTTCATTGCATAATCTGCGTTTAATGTTATTTTTGCGCATGCAACATGACAACGTACTCATTTTAGATTTTGGTTCGCAATACACCCAGTTGATTGCACGCCGCGTTAGAGAGCTGAATATCTACAGCGAAATAAAACCCTATAACCATCTCCCTGAAGATCTGGACCAATACAAAGCGGTCATTCTTTCTGGCTCGCCAGTATCCGTTAGAAATGAGGATGCCCTGCATCCGGACCTTTCCGGGATCAGAGGAAAAAAGCCATTGTTGGCAGTATGCTATGGAGCGCAATATCTTGCTCATTTCGGTGGTGGTAACGTGGCTCCTTCCAATACTAGAGAGTACGGTCGCGCCAACCTGTCCACCATTGCCAATGGAAATGTCCTTTTTCAAGGAATAGATGAAGGTTCTCAAGTATGGATGAGCCATAGCGACACCATCAAAGAACTCCCAACAGGTGCCATAAGACTGGCGAGTACGCACGATGTCGAAAATGCTGCGTTCATGATCAAAGGTGAAGATACCTATGGGATCCAGTTTCATCCAGAAGTGTACCACTCGAAAGATGGCAAGCGGTTATTGGAGAATTTCTTGGTAAGAGTTGCCAAGATCGAACAAGATTGGACTCCGGCTCATTTTGTAGAAGAGACCGTTGAAGAATTAAGGGAGAAGATCGCCTCGGAAAAGGTGGTTCTGGGACTAAGCGGAGGCGTGGACTCTACCGTTGCTGCGGTACTGTTAAATAAGGCCATCGGCAATCAACTACATTGTATTTTTGTAAATAATGGCCTGCTTAGGAAGAATGAGTTTCAAAATGTGTTGAAACAATATGAGGGGATGGGCCTCAATGTGAAAGGTGTAGATGCTTCGGCACGCTTTTTGGAAGCCTTAAAAGGAATTGAAGACCCAGAGAAAAAACGTAAAGCTATTGGAAATGCCTTTATCGAGGTCTTCGATGATGAGGCACATAAAATTGAAGATGCGAAATGGTTGGCACAGGGCACGATATATCCAGATGTGATAGAATCGGTCTCGGCTACTGGCGGTCCTTCGGCCACCATTAAAAGTCATCATAATGTAGGCGGTCTGCCAGATTTTATGAAATTGAAAGTGGTGGAGCCATTGCGCTCCTTGTTTAAGGACGAAGTTCGTCGGGTTGGGGCCTCTATGGGATTGCACCCCGAACTGTTAGGAAGACATCCTTTTCCTGGACCAGGACTCGGAATTCGTATCTTGGGTGATATCACTGCCGAAAAAGTGCGTATGCTGCAAGAGGTCGACCATATCTTTGTGCAGGGCCTCAAAGATTGGGGACTTTACGATAAGGTATGGCAAGCAGGAGCAATGCTCCTGCCAGTTCAATCCGTCGGTGTGATGGGAGATGAACGTACCTATGAAAAATGTGTAGCTTTAAGGGCTGTAGAAAGTACGGATGGAATGACGGCTGATTGGGTGAATTTGCCATACGAATTCCTTCAAAAAGTGTCCAATGAAATAATAAATAAAGTAAAAGGCGTTAATAGAGTAGTATATGACATCAGCTCAAAGCCGCCTGCGACCATTGAGTGGGAATAACCAAATTTTAGAATGAAAAAGATCTTATTTCTGTTAACGATGTGTCTGCTGTCCTTTTCTATTCAGGCGCAGACCGATTATAAAAGTCATACCGTAAAGGAAGGGGAGACGCTTATCTCTATTGCGCGTCTCTATAAATTGACACCGGCAGATATCTTGGAGCTCAATCCAGACCTTAAAGGGAAAGAGCTTTATCCAGGGGCCTATCTCATTATTCCTATAAACAAGGCCAAGGAGGTAGAACCGCCCCAAGAAGGAACGCCCGAGATTGAAAGGCCAATAGAAAAACCAATGCCAAAACCGCAGGAGGTGCAAGAACAGGAAAAGGTAGTTGAGCGCTTCATAAAGCATAAGGTGCGAAGAAAAGAGACGCTCTTTGGTTTGGCGCAGCGCTATGGGATCACTCAAGATGAGATAAAGAGATACAATCCTATTCTATATAAAGAACCGCTTAAAAAGCGCATGAAGCTACAAATTCCGCGTTTCAAAGAAGTCGAGGTCATAGAGGAGGTCACGGTGATCGATGGGGATACGCTTGCGATCACGGATCTTATGGATTATAGGGTGAAAGCAAAGGAGACCAAATGGAGTATCGCAAATAAAAATGGTATTACCATTGCCGAATTGGAGGCCTTAAATCCTGATATGGGACCGATATTACAGAAAGATTTTGTGTTGAAACTTCCAAAACCAAAGGATACATTGCCTATAGTTGACACCTTAGCTATTGATACGCCAAAGTTTATCGAATATATTGTGCCAAAGAAGCAGACCATGTATTCTTTGACGCGAGAGTACAAGATCACCCCTGCCAGATTGCTTGAGCTCAACCCGGAACTAAAGGATGGTTTAAAAGAGGGCATGGTGCTTCGAATTCCTTCCAAGCCAGCGAGTATTCAAGTTCCAATGCAAGTAAATGCAGAGAATTTCGTGTTCTATCATGTGCAGCCGAAAGACGGTTATTTTGCAATTGAACGCAAGACCGGTTTTAACGAGGAGAAGATCAAAGAATTTAATCCAGAACTGAATGAAAAAGGACTACATCCAGGGATGGTGCTAAAGATCCCGATCAATAGAGCTCAGGCTTTGGATGTGAAGAATTCCCTCGTCATGGTGCCATTCAATATTTTAGATAGCGTCCACGTAGGCAGCAAGACAAAGATCGCCTTTATGATTCCATTTAGGTTGAAGGATATGCGAATGGATTCCATAAAATTGGTCAAGGAAAAACTGTCGGGTTCCAGAAATCTATATACCGTTTCCTTGGACTTTTATTCTGGAGCTAAAATGGCGATGGAATATGCAAAAACATTGGGTATCTCTGTAGAAGCGCAGGTATTTGACACAGAAAGTAAGAGATCTACAGTTAACCAGATCTTGTCATCGGCCAATTTTGAAGGAACACAGGCGGTCATAGGGCCTTTGGTACCGGCAAATGTAGCTTTGGTAGCTAAACAACTGAGAGGACAAAATATCCCTATCATCTCACCCATCTCCAATAAAGAGATCCGGTCTGATGGTAATTTGTTTCTGTCCATGCCCACAGAATATGAGGTGAGAAGAAAAATGATCGCTTATATACAAGCACACAAAGAAGACAGAAAACTGTTGGTCATTTGTGATAAAGAACACGAGGCGATCAAAAAGATGCTGAAGGAAAAATTTCCCGAGGCAGAGTTTGTCGATGCTCGTGAAGGAGGATATATAAAACCAGAGGATGTAGAAGAGTTGATCAAGGAGAAAGAAGAAACATGGGTGATCTTAGAAACGAAGAATTTAGGTTTGATCACCAGTGCCGTCTCTGTTTTGAACTCTCAAAATGCAAATAAAGAGCTCGAAAAGGAGGTGAAGCTCTTTACTACTTTTAGAGGTGATGCATACGACAATGATAATGTTCCCAATGATTATCTAGCTGGCTTGAATTTTCATTTCCCTTCGGTGTCTTTTCCCTCGTATAGTGAGCAATTCAAAGGATTTGAGAAAAACTATAAAGAGGCCTATGCCATCTCGCCTAACGAGGATGCATCAAGAGGCTTCGACGTCACCATGGACGTGCTCCTAAGGTTGGCGTACAAGCAAGACCTTTTTGTTGCTGCCAACTATGTGGGTGAAACCAGATACTTCGAGAATAAATTCAACTATCAGAGAAACCCCATAGGTGGATACTATAACAATGCGGTTCATATCGTACAATACGACGGGTTGAATATCAAGGAGGTGAAGTAATGAAAAAGCTTTTATTCATCGCGATTTCTTTTTTTCTGTTGAATTCGTTCTCAATAGAGAAAGATGAGCGTATTGAATGGAGGGAGGACCGAAAGCTCACCTGGGCAGATTTTAAGGGAGCGCCAGACGAAGACACTCCCTATGCTGCGATCACGGCCTCAGGTCTCTACCATGAGTTTAGCGGGAAGATCAGGGCAGGAAAGGTAACATACAACAGCAAGGTGGTCTGCTATTTCCATCCTCAGGATTCTTGGTATAAAAAAGAAATGGCCTCAGAAAATCTCCTTGCACACGAGCAATTGCATTTCGATATCTCTGAATTACATGCTAGGCAATTGAGAAAGGCCATCCAAGCGTTCAACTTTACCAAGAACATGCAAAGCGAAATGGATGCATTGTACAAAAAGGCAAACTCAGATATGAAAGCCATGCAAACCCGCTACGATAATGAAGTTGATTTCTCCTTGAACAAAGAACAGCAAAAGGCGTGGCAAATAAAAATACAGAAGGAATTACAGAGACTTGTTGCTTACAAATAACTCTTAAAGGCCTCTTTCCAGATTCCATATCCTTTCGCGTTCATATGCAATCCATCCTCGATAAAGATATCTTTTAGAGGTTGCTTCTCTTTATCAAGCATGGCGTCCCAGATATTCAAATATTCAACGCCTTGTTTGCGTTTCGCCAATTTTTCCAAAAGTCTATTCAATTGTAAATAGTCGTCTTTTAGATGCCATCGTACGAGGCTCGGTTTTGCAGAAATGATCACAAATTGGGTGAAAGGAAGCTTCCGTTGCAACTTTCGGACCAATCGCCTCATATGCCTGAACGTCTTTTTTGCCGATTTGCCTCTGGCAATATCGTTGTCTCCCTCATAAATAAAGACTTTTACCGGGTAAAAGCGCAGCACCAGTTGCTCTCTGTAGAAGATCAGGTCGCTGGTTTCAGAACCGCCAAAACCTGTGTTGATGATATTTCTGCCAGGGAAGTCTGTTTGAAGATGATGCCACATTCTGATGCTAGAACTTCCGGTAAAGACGATTGCGGAGTCTTTGGGTTGCACGTTAGGATACATCGTAATCAACGCATTCACCTCCTCTTCAAATTCTTGGGAAAATGAAAGAAAAGATAGAAAAAACAGGCCGGTTGCCAAAAATGCTCTGAACATATAAAAAAATGTTTGAAGGCTTTGTCGTAAACTTGTGCCATGCAATTACAGCCCGATAAAGATAAACTAATAGAATTGGCTCACTATAAGATGCCTTTTGGAAAATATAAAGGACGCCATCTGGTCGATCTTCCAGAAGCTTATCTTGTATGGTTTAAACAAAAAGGTTTTCCAGAGGGGAAGTTAGGGGCGTTGTTACAGACCATTTATGAGGTGAAGATCAATGGTCTTGAGCCCATCATAAGAAACATTCAACGTCAGTTTCCGGAATAGTGGTATTTCATTTGGAATTGACGGTGATGGATCAATTAACTTGGTTGAAGGGTGTCAATTAGCGCGTGTCAGCCGGCCTACCGCAGGCAGGTTCGAGTGATTGCGAGTGAAGCGAGGAATTGCCCGAACGTTCGGTTCGGACGGGTATCGACAGCTGCTTGTGGATTTTGGGTTACGGGTGGCTCTGCACTCTAGGTTCTATGTTCTCGGTTCTTGACCAATCATTCAACATACATCCATTTCCAGATTTTCAAATTTTCTCATTTTCAAATTCTCATTTTGTAATTCATAATTCGTAAGCTGTCATAGGAAGCTGTTCTCGATACGATCTCTTGGACATCACTCGAACAGACATTCTTATTTCGTAATTCGTAATTCCCAAAGCAATTCCATATCTTTGCATCCCGTAACTAAGAATTCGATTCATGGCAAGGACCAAATATATTTTTGTTACGGGAGGTGTTACTTCATCCCTGGGTAAAGGGATCATTGCCGCTTCCTTGGCAAAACTACTTCAAGCGAGGGGCTATAAGGTTACCATCCAAAAATTTGACCCCTACATCAATGTCGATCCTGGAACGCTGAACCCTTACGAACATGGGGAATGTTATGTGACAGATGATGGGGCGGAGACCGATTTGGATCTCGGTCATTATGAACGATTTTTAAATGTTCCCACCTCGCAAGCGAACAATGTGACCACAGGTAGAATCTATCAAAGTGTTATAGAAAAAGAACGCAGAGGGGAGTTCTTGGGGAAGACCGTGCAGGTAGTACCACATATCACCAACGAAATCAAAGAGCGCATCCAAATTTTAGGAGACTCTGGGGAATACGATATTGTCATTACCGAAATAGGAGGTACGGTCGGGGATATTGAATCACTACCCTATATCGAAGCAGTACGTCAGTTGCGATGGGAGCTTGGTGACGACAACGGTATCGTGATCCATCTTACTTTAGTGCCCTATCTTTCTGCCGCTGGAGAACTAAAGACCAAACCCACGCAGCATTCTGTAAAGACCTTGATGGAGAGCGGAATCAGAGCAGATATTCTAGTTTGCAGAACGGAACATGAGCTTTCTGAAGAATTAAGACACAAGCTGGCGCTTTTTTGTAATGTGCAGCGTGAAGCGGTCATACAATCGATCGACGCATCTACGATCTATGACGTTCCAAACCTGATGCTTCAGGAGGGGCTAGATCGCGTGACCTTGAAAAAATTGGGCTTGGCCGATGAC
This sequence comes from Sungkyunkwania multivorans, assembly GCF_042675645.1. Classification (NCBI taxonomy): domain Bacteria; kingdom Pseudomonadati; phylum Bacteroidota; class Flavobacteriia; order Flavobacteriales; family Flavobacteriaceae; genus Sungkyunkwania; species Sungkyunkwania multivorans. The sequence continues at coordinate 117,768 of NZ_JBHTJH010000004.1, forward strand.
GACAAACCCGATCTAGCGCAATGGAACAGTTTTTTGAGACGCCACAAGAATCCAAAAAGCGAAGTGACCATTGGCCTGATCGGAAAATATGTAGAACTTCAAGATTCGTATAAATCTATCTTAGAAGCCTTTATTCATGCAGGTGCAGCGAATGAGGTGAAGGTGAATGTGGAAAGTGTTCATTCAGAATATATCGATGCCAAGAATGTCGCGAAGAAGATCGGACACTTGGATGGTGTGTTGGTAGCTCCAGGTTTTGGAGAGCGCGGTATCGAGGGCAAGATAGAGGTGGTGCGTTACGTACGCGAACACGATATTCCTTTTTTGGGAATATGTCTTGGAATGCAAATGGCCGTTATCGAATATGCAAGGAATATCTTGGGGTTAGAAGATGCCAACTCAACGGAGATGAACGAGCATACCCCGCATCCAGTGATCAGTTTGATGGAAGAGCAAAAGACGATCACCGATATGGGGGGGACCATGCGTTTGGGTGCCTGGAAGTGTACCATCGAAGAAGGGAGCAAGGCATTTGAAATATATGGTGAAAAAGAAATTATGGAGCGCCATAGACATCGCTATGAATTTAACGATGCCTACAAAGAACGCTTGATCAACGCTGGGATGCGCGCTACTGGCTTAAATCCGGACACCGGCCTTGTGGAGATCATAGAGTTGCCGGATCATCCGTGGTTTGTTGGAGTGCAATATCACCCAGAATATAAAAGTACGGTAGCCAATCCGCATCCACTATTTGTAGCCTTTGTAAGAGCAAGCCTACTGTACGCAGAAAATAAACGTGCCACTTTGGCATAAAAACCGTTTTTGGTTTTCGATTTGATGAACATAAACAGAATACAACGTCTTATAACTAACTAATAGCATTTGACGTTCCTTTATATTATTTGATTACATGGAAGAAAAAAAGTTTGACCCCTGGCAGTTGGTAGGAATGGTGTTGATTGCCGGAATCCTCACCTGGATGATGTTCAATAATTCTGCGGAAAAGCAAGAAGAGCTCGAAGCAGAACAAAACAAGACCGAGCAAGTGGAGGGGGTCGCTTCAGAACAGAATACAGCTGAAACGAAGATAGCGGAAACACCAGCGACCGCAAGTCCTACAGATTCATTGGCTGTGGCCAAATTACAAAGTTCTTTGGGAGCATTTGCCTATTCGGCCACCCTACCATCGGCATCTGATAGCGAACAAGTGTTAGAGAACGACCTGATCTATGCAAAAGTAAGCAATAAGGGAGGACAGATCTCTGAGCTTTACCTAAAGGAGTTTGTTACCTACGATTCATTGCCATTGCACATTGTAAAGGATGGGAATACCTCATTTAATATCAATTTTGGCACCACCGACAATCACATCCTTAACACAAGAGACCTATATTTTGAACCTTCCTTGAGTAAGAATGGTGAGAACACCGTGCTTTCGATGAAATTGAAAGTGGCTGCGGACAGGTTCCTTGAATACCGTTACGAATTGAACCCCAATTCATATATGATCGACTTTTCCGTGCGTTCGCAAGGACTTTCCCAAGTCTTGAATAGCAATGGTCCCATCAACTTGGATTGGCAGATGAAAGGCTTGCGCCGATCTAAGAGTGTGACTTACGAGAATAGATATACACGCTTGTCCTATGAGCATGATGGTGGCAAACACAGCAAGCTTGGTGCAACTGGCGAGGATGAAGAAGTAGAAGAAGGTCTAAGTTGGATTTCCTTTAGGCAGCACTTTTTTAGTGCCATATTGTTAACGGATATACCTTTTAAGGAAGCAACACTATCTTCGGTTGATCTGGTAGAGGATGAGGGCAAGGATGTACAATTCACCAAGGCCTATGCGTCGAGCATTCCTTTGACACTGGATGGTGGAGAGCTGAACTACGGGATGGATTTCTATTTTGGTCCTACCGACTTCAACACCATGCGCAAGTACGACCGAGGCATTGAAAACTCCATTCCATTTGGATGGGGCATCTTTGGGTGGATCAATAAATGGATCTTTACGCCATTGTTTGGTTTCTTAAGCGGATTCTTACCATTTGGAATCGCCATTATTGCTATGACGATCATCGTGAAATTACTATTGTCATTTGTTCAGTACAAACAATATGTATCGCAGGCAAAGATGAAGGTGTTGAAGCCAGAGATCGCCGAGATCAATGAGAAGTATAAGGACGACGCGATGAAAAAGCAGCAAGAGACCATGAAGTTGTACAACAAGGCAGGGGCAAGCCCCATGAGTGGTTGTTTGCCAGCAGTATTACAGATGCCGGTGTTCTATGCGTTATTCATGTTCTTCCCAACAGCATTTATCCTAAGGCAAAAGCCGTTCTTATGGGCAGAGGATCTGTCTTCTTATGACGTAGTGGCAGAATTGCCATTCAATATTCCATTCTATGGAGATCACGTAAGCTTATTCCCGATCTTGGCTTCTATCGCTATCTTTATCTATATGATGATGACCACGGGGCAGCAAATGCAACAGACGCAGCCAGGGATGCCAAATATGAAGTTCATCATGTACTTGTCCCCGCTGATCATGTTGGTGTTCTTTAACAATTATGCTAGTGGTTTAAGTCTATACTACTTCATTTCTAACCTGATCACCATTGGAATCATGTTGGTCATCAAGAATTACATCTTGGATGAGGAGAAGATCCATGCACAGGTCCAAGAACAGAAGAAAAAACCTAAGAAGCAGAACAGGTTCCAGAAAAAAATGGCCGAGATGATGGAACAGGCCGAAGCGCAGCAAAAGACAAAGGCAAAGAAGCGATAGAAATAGCGTGACTTTTGTCATTCGCACAGGCAGGAATCCATCGTCTTTTTAAAAGTTGAGTCCAAGAAAAAACCCCGAGCATTTGCTCGGGGTTTCTTATTTATTCTGTCTTTGAATATTAGGACGCTGGAATCATTACTTCGGCAATAACATGTATTACACCGTTCACTGCTTGTACGTCAACAGCTATAACAGCAATATTCATATTTCCCGCCCCATCTGTTATCTTGGCAGGATTACCATCATCCCCAGGCAGGTTGATAGTAATGCTTCCCTCGAGCATTGTAGGACTAATGCCATCAGTCAAATCACCAGAGCGGATATTGGCCTCGTCTTTCACATGGTGTAGTAAAACACTTGTCAATAGAGCACCATCTATATCCTCTAGAGAATTCCAAGACGGGTTACTGTCAATTAAAGATGCAAAAGCCTCATCGGTAGGAGCGAAGACTGTAAAATCAGGGTCAAACCCGTCGTTATTCGCACCTTCCGTTCTCGCCAAAATATCGGCGAAAGCGGGCTGGTCCGATCTTGTCAACGCCGCTACCAGGCTTGAAAAGTTGCTATCAGCAGTTGCAAAAGTTACAACCGTAGGAGGTAAGATCACCTCATCCACTACATGCACCACACCGTTCGATGCTGGCAAATCAGCAGCAGTCACTTCCGACATCCCGTTAAATGAAACGCCATTATTATCACTCTTCAGATAAATACTGAGGTTATCGCCGTCTGCATTTGTTGCAAGGGTACTACCGTATCCAGTGTTGATCTGAGCCGAAATAATGGTGCCAGAAATGACATGGTTAAGTAGAATGTTTCTTAATGCAGCAATCTCCTCGGGAGTGTCAATTTCATCTAAACTGGCAAATCCAAGAGTGGTAAGTGCTCTACCAAAAGCATCATTGTCTGGTGCTAGTACGGTATAAGCTCCACCACTTTGAAGTGTTGTTACTAAGTCTGCTTTTTCCAATGCCGCCACCAAGCTGGTGAGGTTGGGAGATGATTGTGCAAGTTCTACGATGTTTGGAATACTAGAACCCCCATCGTCATCGTTACTACAAGAAGACACTACAAAAAGTAATGCTACTAAGGTTACTTTGATTAATTTTGAAATCGTTTTCATAAAAAATGCTTTTTGAGTTATTTTTATTGTTGAACAAATATAGTTAAAAGTTAAACAGATTTACTATGAGTATTCGTCATCATATCGAATTTATCATATTTTTAACATTCAACCTCTCCGTTATATACGCACAAAACACGGTCAATGGATTTGATAGCGAGGGTAAAAGACACGGGATTTGGAAAAAATATTACGAAGGCACGGAACAACTGCGATACGAAGGGCAGTTCGAACATGGTAAAGAAATAGGAGTGTTTAAGTATTATTCTAAAAAGAGTAAACAAAAACCAATTGCTACAAGAGCGTTCAATACCGATGATGATACCGCCCAAGTCACCTATTATGCCTTAAATCAACAAGTGATCAGCAAGGGAAAGATGCGAGGAAAACTTCGAATTGGAGAATGGTTGTACTATCATCAGAACTCCGATTTAATAATGAATAAAGAAAACTATAAGGATGGTGTGTTGCATGGCCTTTCTCAGGTGTATTATAAGAATGGACAATTATTAGAGGAGCTTCATTATGAGGACGGAGTGCTTCAGGGTGCTTATGCCAAATACTATCCCAATGGTCAACTGGATCATAAATTTGTCTATGTGGATGGCAAGATCGAAGGACCTGTCATCTACTATGATGTGCACGGGAAAAAGATCTCAGAAGGAAATTATAAGAACAACAAGCGCGTTGGCATTTGGAATTTCTATGAGGATGGGAAGATCGTAGAAACTAAAAATTACAGTCCGGTTAAGAACCCGAAGTTTCTGAAAAAAGGAAATTAGTGAGTATAAAAAGTTAAGGAGTTGACGAGTTGAGGGGTTTAAAATAGAAAGATATATTCTTGCCACTAAAACCAAATCAATCGGTCATTGCGAGCCCTCGTGGGCGAAGCAATCTCCTTATCCTTATAGTTTGGTCTGGCGGTTTGCTTCGGGCTGAGCCCTCACAAAGACGTTTCTTGTTTTTATTTGGATGCATGAGGAATTTTGATGTGTTCTCTCGGGTAGAATTATGCAATAATAGATAAATCGGTCATTGCGAGCGTTGGCAAAGACCTTATTTAGTTCTTACCATGTATGCACGAGTATTTTCCATGTATGCCATTATACTTTTTTCATATCTCTCATTTACCCTGTGATTTTGTAAATTTGCACTTCAAAATTTCTCTCACTAATGAAAAGAGTGGTCGTCGGCCTATCGGGCGGTGTAGATAGTAGTGTTGCAGCATACCTCTTAAAAGAGCAGGGGTACGAGGTCATCGGCTTGTTCATGAAGAACTGGCACGATGATTCGGTGACCATCTCGGACGAATGCCCATGGCTAGAGGATAGCAATGACGCACTCATCGTTGCGGATAAATTGGGCATTCCATTTCAAACGGTGGATCTTAGTGCTCAGTACAAAGAACGTATCGTGGATTATATGTTCAACGAGTATGAGCGAGGGCGCACTCCAAACCCAGATGTGCTTTGCAATAGAGAGATCAAATTTGACGTCTTTATGAAGATTGCTCTCGATCTTGGCGCGGACTTTGTCGCCACAGGACATTATTGCCGAAAAGGAACGATCACAAAGGACGGGAAGGAAGTGTATCAGTTACTTTCGGGTGCCGATAATAACAAGGATCAATCGTATTTCCTTTGTCAACTTTCTCAAGAGCAATTGTCAAAAACGCTCTTTCCTATTGGCGAACTTACCAAACCCGAAGTTCGGGAGATCGCCACACGAGAGAATCTCGTGACTGCAGATAAGAAAGACTCTCAAGGTCTTTGCTTTATAGGAAAAGTACGATTACCGGATTTCTTGCAGCAGAAGCTACGGCCAAAAGAAGGTGTGATCGTCGAGATTCCAGAAACACGGCCTTATTTTCATGCCAAGGCGCCAAAATTTAACTCGAAAGTGGAGGAGCTGGCGCATTTCTCTAAAAAATATAGCTATACCGTTTCCGAAGGAAAAGTCGTAGGAAAACATCAGGGAGCACATTATTTTACAAAAGGTCAGCGAAAAGGCTTGGCTGTTGGTGGAACCGCAGAACCGCTCTTCGTGATCGATACGGATGTCGACGAGAATGTGATATACACCGGACAAGGAAAAGGTCATCCCGGCCTCTATCGCAGAACCCTTTTCGTCACAAACGATGAGCTGCATTGGGTGCGCGAAGATCTGGCCTTGCCCATTGATGGTACTATGGAAGTAATGGCTCGTATTCGCTATCGTCAACCCCTTCAAAAGGCTACCCTTTATAAGGTAGATGGGGGACTTTATGTAGACTTTGAGCAGCCTCAATCTGCAATCACCGAAGGGCAATTCGTGGCTTGGTATTTGGAGGACGAATTGGTAGGTTCGGGCGTAATTTCGTAAATTGCTTTAAAAGTGTTCGATGATGAAGCATGTCCTATACCTACTCCTGCTGTTCACATTTACGACCATTGCCCAAGAGCATGCCTTGGTCTACTTCACAGATAAACCCAACGTGGCCGATGCTTTGGCCAACCCAAATACGATCCTCACGCAAGAAGCGATCGATAGAAAAGCGCTTCACGGCGTGCCTATCGATGAACGCGATGTGCCCATGAATAACACCTATGTTGCGAATATCGCAGCGTTGCCAAATATCGAGCTAAAAGCGCGACTGCGTTGGTTCAATGCGGTGCACGTTATCGGTACACAAGCTGCCATCGATGCACTTGCATCACTAGGATATGTAGATAGTGTCTACTACTTTGACCGTAGCCTTAATCCTTCTTCTCGCAGTGTCATAAGCGAATTTCAAGATTTGCATCTGAGAAAATTAGAGACCTCCGTCATTTACAACTATGGAAATACCAATACCCAGATCACCATGATCAATGTCCATAAACTTCATGAAGCGGACTATACTGCTAATGGTATGGTCATCGCCGTTTTGGACAGTGGTTTTCCAAACGTGGATACCATGGGCGCCTTTCAGCAAATGCGAGACAATGGAAACTATCTGGGTGGATACGATTATGTGAATAGAACTCCAAATATATTCGCTTATACTGGAAACAATCATGGGACCTTGGTGCTTTCCGATATGGCAGGTTTTATTCAGGACCAGTTTGTAGGAACCGCACCCGATGCCGCCTATTATCTTTTTAGAACCGAGGATGCTGGTAGCGAGACTCCAGTGGAGGAATCCTATTGGGTAGAAGCCGCGGCAAGGGCCGACAGTCTTGGGGTCGATGTCATCAATACCTCATTGGGATATAGCACGTTTGATGAAGCCAAGTATAATTATACGACGGCCGACATGGATGGTAACACCGCCATCATCACCAAAGGAGCAAATGTTGCCATTGAAAAGGGAGTGCTGGTCGTTAATTCGGCCGGAAATTCTGGAGGTAGTCCTTGGGGCATCATCACGGCGCCCGCAGATGGAAATGTATTCACGGTAGGCGCTGTTGACGCAGCGGGAAATTACGCTTCTTTTAGCTCAAGGGGCCCCACTGCAGATGGCAGGGTAAAACCCGATGTCATGGCCATGGGCGCTTCCGCAGCAATTATAGATCAAAACAACATCATTACTTCAGCCAATGGCACTTCTTTTTCATCGCCTATCATGGCAGGAGCGGTAGCGTGCCTATGGCAAGCGGATCCCGGGAAGACCAATTTAGAGATCATGCAGTTGTTAAGAGAGCAGAGTTCAATGTTTGGAAGCCCAACTGATCAGATGGGGTACGGAATCCCCAATTTAGAATTGGCGATGAATGTTTTGGGAGTAGCATCTGTCCCTTTTCAAAAATTATCGATAACACCTAATCCTGTGGCGAATAAATTCCAAGTGCTCTTGGGTACCGTTGCCAGTTCGGCACGCATACAGATCTACAGTGTCTTGGGCAAGCAACTCGTGGATAGAATGGTTACCACTTCAGATAATACTATAGATATTGCTACATTTACCAAAGGAATGTATTTGGCAAAGATCACGACGGCCAAAAAAGAACAGACCTTCAAACTTATCAAACAGTAAATGCAGCAAAATAGGATCACCAAACTTTTCAATATACAATATCCGATCATCCAAGCGGGAATGATCTGGGCCAGCGGTTGGCGATTGGCCTCCGCTGCCAGCAACGCAGGTGCGTTGGGACTGCTCGGAGCAGGGTCTATGTATCCTGAAGTCTTGAGAGAACACATTCAAAAATGTAAAAAGGCAACCGATAAGCCCTTTGGCGTCAACGTACCGATGTTGTATCCCGACATCGAGAACATAATGGAGATCATTGCTGAAGAAGATGTGAAAATCGTATTTACCTCTGCCGGCAACCCCAAAACGTGGACAACATGGCTCAAAGAGCGCGGCATCACCGTAGTTCATGTCGTGAGCAGTGTAAAATTTGCATTAAAAGCGGAAGCCGCTGGTGTGGATGCAGTCGTTGCCGAGGGTTTTGAGGCAGGAGGACATAATGGCCGTGAAGAGACCACTACCTTTACGCTCATTCCCATGGTGAAAGAAAAGATAAGAATTCCGCTGATCGCTGCCGGAGGAATCGCTACGGGCAGGGGAATGCTTGGCGCTATGGTCCTCGGTGCTGATGGCGTACAGATCGGTAGTCGTTTTGTGGCAAGTGAAGAGGCTTCTTCTCACCTTGCATTCAAACAAATGGTGGTTGCCGCCGAAGAAGGAGCCACCCAACTCACCTTGAAAGAGCTGGCACCGGTACGCATGCTGAAAAACAAATTCTTCAATGATGTCCAAGATTTATACAAAAAAGGTCCGACAGTAGATGAATTGAAGGCGCTTTTGGGTCGTGCACGTGCAAAAAAAGGAATGTTTGAGGGTGACTTGGAGGAAGGAGAATTGGAGATAGGTCAGATCGCAGGGTTGATTCACGATATAAAACCCACTGAAAAGATCATCGAAGAGATCAATGCGGAATTTGAATCGGTAAGAAAAGAAATCTCAAGTTTTTAGAAGCTTTGGATTGCTCCGCTTGATGATAGGGTCATCCATTAAAAGGAATTATTCTCATAGTTAGAAAAGGAATCGATACTTAAATGATTCCTTTTTACTTTTTTGTCTATCTTGAAACCCCAATATATAAACGAACGATTGCTATATGGCCGACCATCAAGAAAGAATTGATCAGCTATTATCAAAGCTTGAAAGCCTTTTGAGAAGGCAAGAAACCTTTTCCATAGAGATCAGTGAATTGCGAAAGGAAGTAAATGAGTTACGATCTTCACAACAAGTAGCTCCAGAGCCTAAAAAAGAGGTGACCACCGAGACCACCTTGCAAAAACGCACGGAAGAGGTGGAAGACATCAAGAAGGCGACCTTTCCACAGCCACCAAAATCACAGCCGCAACCTCAGGTGGCCAAAGTGAAACAAAAACCTAAAGGCAAATCCGATCTAGAGAAGTTTATCGGTGAGAATCTGATCAACAAGATCGGGATAGCGATCACCGTCATCGGGGTGGCCATCGGCGCCAAGTATTCGATAGAGAATGATCTGATAAGCCCCTTGACACGTATCGTTCTTGGTTATCTCGCTGGCTTAGGGCTCTTGGCCTTTGGGATGAAATTGAAGAAAAAATATGAGAACTACAGTGCGGTTCTGGTAAGTGGCGCAATGGCGATCATGTATTTCATCACCTTTGCAGCCTTTAGTTTTTATGGATTGATCTCGCAGACCTTTACTTTTATACTAATGGTCGTTTTTACGGCATTCACCGTTCTTGCATCGCTGAACTATAATAAACAGCTCATTGCGCACATTGGTTTGGTAGGCGCCTACGCAATTCCCTTCTTGTTGAGTGATGGGTCGGGCGACGTTGCGGTGCTTTTTAGCTATATGGCCATTATTAACGTAGGGATCTTGTTTATCTCTTTCAAGAAATTGTGGAAACCACTATATTATGTGGCATTTTTTCTTACCTGGATCATTTATTTCTCATGGTATCTGGCGGACTATTATCGAGACGAACATTTTTCGCTGGCGCTCATCTTTCTATTTACGTTCTTTATTATTTTCTACACGACCTTCATCGCGTACAAATTGATAAAACAGCAGAAATTCCAATTTGGCGATATTCTGGTGCTATTGGCTAATTCTTTTATCTTCTACGGAATTGGATATGCCCTTTTGGATGGTGATGAGACAGGAACACAACTACTAGGTATTTTTACACTTTTCAATGCGATCGTACATTTTGTGGTGAGTTTACTGGTCTACAAGCGCAAAGTCGCCGACAAAAATCTTTTTCACTTCATTTTGGGACTGGTCCTGGTGTTCATTACCATTGCTATTCCTGTTCAATTGGATGGAAATTGGGTGACCCTGCTTTGGATCGGTCAGGCGACCTTGTTATTTTGGATCGGTAGGACGAAGAATATTGATATTTATGAAAAACTGGCCTATCCGCTGATATTGCTAGCATTCATTAGCTTAATACATGATTGGTCCTCAGGCTATAGCACCTTTGGTTTCTTAAGTAAAGAGCATCTAATGACCCCGGTCTTTAATGTTCATTTTTTAACGTCGCTCTTATTTGCCGGTGGGCTCGCATTCATCATCTTTCTAGAGCGACATCCAAAGTATCCTTCTGCCTTAAACTCTATGAAATGGTTGGCAAGGGCAGCCTCCTATATGATTCCCGGGATATTGCTGCTAGTTTTGTATTATTCATTCCGCTTTGAAATAGAATATTACTACGATCGTTTACATCATTTAACGGCCATTGCGAGCAACGATGAAGGCTATCATACCAATAGCGACCTTCTGCAATTCAAAGCGGTCTGGGTGGCCAACTACACCTTGCTATTCTTCACGGTATTGACTTTTGTAAATATCAAGAGATTCCGGAATCAGCTACTGGGCTATATCAATCTAGGGCTGAATACCTTCTCCATATTGGCCTTCTTAACGATAGGCCTATTTCTCCTAAGTGAACTTCGTGAAGGCTATTTGTCCCAAGATCTTGCGGATTACTTTAATCAAGGGAGTTTTCATATTTGGATCAGATATATTTCATTCGCCTTTATGGCTGCAATGCTCTACGCCTGCTATCGATATGTTCGTCAAGATTTTTTAAAGGCCAATCTTAAGATCGGATTCGATATTCTGTTACACATCAGTTTGCTATGGATCGCAAGTAGCGAACTCATCCATTGGATGGATATGGCTGAGTCGACGCAATCGTACAAACTAGGATTGAGCATCCTCTGGGGAGTCTATTCGCTAATACTTATCGCTTTCGGTATCTGGAAAAGAAGGAAGCATTTGCGAATCGGGGCGATCATACTATTCGGGATCACCTTGATCAAGCTTTTCTTTTATGATATTGCACATCTAAATACACTTTCAAAGACCATTGTTTTTATGTCCTTGGGTATTTTGTTATTGGTGATCTCATTTTTGTATAATAAATATAAAAATCAAATTTCTGATGAACCCAAAAAATAGCAATAGCATTGTTGTCCTTTTCTTCCTTTTTAGCAGCTTGGCTTTTTCGCAAATGGCTGGTTTTAAATATAAGAGAGCGCTTGGTAAAACCACCGATACATGGCACAAGGTGGTATTGCCAGAGGTCATGTTTGAAAGGATAGAAAATAACTTTTCTGACCTACGCATCTATGGAATAACAACGCAAGGCGATACGATCGAGGCACCGTACATTTTGAAAAAAAGTGCTGGGAAGGTCAAAAGGCAGGCAGTTCCGTGTGAAGTGCTCAATACTTCACAACAAGGAGATACGCACTACTTTACGCTTGAGGTGCCCACAAAAAATGCAATCAATCGGTTGACGCTCGATTTCAAAGAAGAAAATTTTGATTGGCGATTGCGTTTAGAGGGGAGTATGGATCAGCGCCAATGGTTTACCATACTCGAGGATTATAGGATACTTTCAATAAAGAATGAAGCGACCGACTATCAATTCTCAAAAGCCATCTTTGCCGATTCAAAATATCGCTATTATCGCATTGCCATCAATAACGCCATAAAACCCGCATTGAATACTGCCGCAGTATCCCTTCTAAATACCGTAAATGGAAGCTACAACAAGTACGATGTTAAGTCGATAGAGAAGCGTAGCCGTTCCAAGGATAGAGCCACGATCGTGGATGTCGAGTTGTCTCAAGCGGTTCCTGTTAGTCATCTTACAGTACAGGTGGATAACGATTACGACTACTATCGTCCCCTCACCATACGCTTTCTAAAAGACAGCCTTAAAACCGAAAAAGGATGGAAATATCAATATGAGACCATGATGCGAAGTACCTTGACTTCAATCGAGAAAAACGAGTTTGTCTTAGATGCTACGATCACAAAGAAGTTGCAGCTGATCATCGATAATTACGACAATAGTCCACTCAATATCAAAGAGGTCGAGGTGAAAGGATATCAATACGAACTGATTGCGCGCCTTACAGAACCTGCCAACTATTTCCTGACCTATGGCAGTCAAAGCGCAAGGATGCCGAACTACGATATCCTGCGTTTCAAAGAAAACATTCCCGAAGTCGTCAACTCTTTATCATTAGGTGAGGAAGTATTGATCGGTAATGCTCAAATAGCTTCTCAGAAACCGCTGTTTCAGAACAAAATATGGCTATGGACCGTTATGGGGATCATTATTGTGATCTTGGGGTGGTTCACCTTCAAGATGATGGGAAAAACAGATTAGCCTTGCAACGAATATAAAAACCAGTGGCGAGCCCATCCTTAGCATTTTCTGCCTACCGACTTGCCACTGACTTTAATGATTGCGACATTCAATTTCTATAACAAATATGCAAAATAGCTATGCTCTGCAAAAGGGTAGCAATCCCGATTGTGATGGCGGAAATACCCTGATAAGAAAGGGTTATTTCTTTCCCACGACGTAATAGCCACAAGAGGTGAAAAAGTTTCTTAGGTAAGGCAATCGAGCGATCAGGTTGAATTGCCGGCGTGTTTTTAGGCCAAACTTGTATCGATAGATAGGATTTGTTAGAAATAGTCGTTTTTTCTTTACTGCAAAGGATTCCTTTTCTAAGATGCGCTCAAAGCGTTCTAGCGAGATGCCCGTTTCTTTGATCTCTAGTAGGATGGCAATGGTCGCTTCTTTCTCACCAAAAAGTTTGAGCATCCCTTTGTAGAGGATCTTCGGAAGCAAATGAAAATAAGGGAGTTTTCCCAAAAAATTGCTTCTGCAAAGCTGTTGGTGACCCCCAAAAGGCATTTGCCATGGCGGAAATCCGAAAAACACCTTTCCGTTTGGAGATAGAAACCCTTCAAGTCTTTTGATAAAGCGCTCCTGATCATGTATGTGCTCGATCACATCTTTTAGAATGACCAGATCGAATTTCTCTTGGAGGTCTTCTGGGAATCGAATGTCATAGATGTCTTTGATGATGAATTTTATTTGCTTTGCCGCTAGTTCTTCCGCAAAGAATTCCTTGGCCAGCTGAACCCTCGATTCGCTGAGCTCAATACCCGTACATCGATGGCCAAGTTCGGTAAATGCCTTTAGCACACCCGCCTCGGCGCAGCCGATCTCTAGAACATTCAGCTGCTTATCAAAGGCCAGCTCACTCTCCACAAAAGGTATGATGTGCTCTTTGGAGGTAAGATATTGATAGTTGAAATAGCGGGCTTTGTCTCCGTGAAATTCAAACATTGATAGCGCGTTCTGATAGCTTCGCGCAAATGTAGCTTTTCTTTTGTAAAATAGAAATGTTAAACAAACTCTAAGGATGGTTCATCCTGCGATAGATAGACAAAAAAATAGTATTTTTAAGGTGCTATGAACAAAGACTTAAAACGAAAAGGATTCCGCTTTGAACAATACAAGGCACCAGAGCAATCTCCGTTTGACAAGCTTTTCGATATTTTCAAGGAACTCATTACCCATACTTCGGGAGATGTGGACGAGGCATTGGATTGGCTTCGCGAATTGGATACCGAGTACAAGCTTACAACGGAAGACTACACCATTGAGGATTTTATAGAAGACCTTAAGAAAAAAGGCTACTTGCGGGAAGAAATAAAACCTGATGGGGGTGGGGGAATGGCAATCACTGCGAAGACCGAGCGTGCGATAAGACAACATGCCCTAGAGCTGATGTTTGGTAAGTTAAAACGCAGTGGCGCTGGCAATCATAAAACGAAATACGCTGGACTTGGCGATGAGCATACAGGTGACTTTAGGGGTTACCGTTTTGGCGATTCGCTAGATCAGATCTCTATGACCGAAAGTTTGAAGAATGCTCAGGTGAATAACGGTCTTGGAAGCTTTAAAATGACCGAAGATGACCTTGTCGTAGAGGAGACACATTATAAAGCTCAGATGAGTACGGTTCTGATGATCGACATCAGCCATAGTATGATCTTATACGGTGAAGACCGTATAACACCAGCGAAAAAAGTAGCCATGGCCTTGGCAGAATTGATCACCACGCGTTATCCAAAGGATACGATAGACATTATTGTATTCGGAAATGATGCATGGCCTATTTCCATAAAGGAGTTACCATATTTACAAGTAGGACCCTACCATACGAACACGGTTGCTGGGCTACAGTTGGCAATGGATATTTTACGTCGGAAGCGGAATACCAATAAGCAGATCTTTATGATCACCGATGGAAAACCGAGTTGCATGCGAATGCGAGATGGAACCTATTATAAGAACAGTGTGGGCTTGGATCACAACATTTTCGAAGCTTGTTATAATACTGCCCGGCAAGCACGAAAACTAAGAATACCTATCACTACCTTTATGATTGCACAAGACCCCTATTTGATGCAATTTGTGAGAGAGTTTACCTATGCTAACCAGGGGAAGGCATTTTATACCGGACTCAAAGGTCTTGGGGAAATGATCTTTGAAGACTACGAACAAAACAGAAAAAAAAGAATACGAGGATAATGATCAAACTGGGGATATACGCTGTTGCGAATCTCAATCAATTTCCGATAACTGAAAACTATGAATAAGGATAATATTAAAACATTGGGAGACCTTAAAGAGGCAGGCTATCGTTCTAAAGGTATCAAGGATGAGCTAAGAAGCAATTTGATAGAGAAGATCAAAGATGGAGAGACCACCTTTGCAGGAATCCATGGTTACGAACATTCGGTGATACCAGAATTGGAGCGCGCGATCCTATCACGACATAACATCAATCTATTAGGGCTTCGCGGACAGGCAAAGACACGCTTAGCCAGATTGATGGTAAATCTGTTGGATGAATGGATCCCCGTTGTGGAAGGCTCAGAGATCAACGATGATCCGCTAAACCCACTTTCGCGCTATGCGCAGAATTTAATTGTAGAAAAAGGAGACGATACCCCAATAGGATGGATTCACCGCGAGGAGCGCTTTTTTGAAAAATTGGCGACTCCAGATGTGACGGTTGCCGACCTTATCGGTGATGTCGACCCTATCAAAGCTGCCAATCTAAAGTTGAGCTATGCCGATGACCGGGTCATTCATTTTGGAATGATCCCGCGCGCCAATCGTAGTATTTTTGTGATCAATGAATTGCCCGATCTACAGGCGCGGATCCAAGTGGCACTTTTTAATATTTTACAGGAAGGCGATATTCAGATCAGAGGGTTCAAACTGCGTCTGCCATTGGATATGCAATTTGTGTTCACCGCAAATCCAGAGGATTATACCAACCGTGGTAGTATTGTGACGCCACTAAAAGACCGAATCGGTTCTCAGATACTTACCCACTATCCCGAAACTGTTGCAACGGCCAAGGTCATTACCTCACAAGAAGCAAAGTTAGATGACCGACAGACCAACAGAGTTCACGTCCCTGAAATTGCCAAAGATCTTTTAGAACAGATCAGTTTTGAGGCGAGAGATAGCGAATATGTAGATGCAAAGAGCGGTGTAAGTGCTCGTATGAGTATCACAGCCTTTGAAAATCTTTTGAGTGCTGCAGAATATCGAATGTTGAAAACAGGTGAGATAGAGACAAACATTCGCTTAAGTGATTTTATGGGAGTCGTTCCTGCGATCACTGGAAAGGTAGAATTGGTCTATGAAGGAGAACAGGAAGGAGCTGCCGCTGTTGCGCAGCACCTCTTGAATGAAGCGATCAAAACCTTGTTCCCTGAGTACTTTCCTAAAATTGAAAAATTAGAGCGGCAGGATGCCAAGAGTCCTTATGATGGTATTGTAGAATGGTTCTTTGAAAGTAATGGGTTCGAACTGTTGGACGACATCAGCGACGCTGAATACAAGAAGTTACTCGACAGCATCTCGCCATTGAATGACCTCATAGAAAAGCACCAGCCAGATTTTCCAATGGAAGACCGTTATTTTCTGAAGGAATTCGTTCTCTGGGGATTGGTAGCCTATAAGAAGTTGAGCAAGCATCGTTTTGTCAAAGGCTATCAATTCAAAGACCTTTATGGAAGCTATATAAGTGGACTTTAGAACATGAGTAAAGGCGGGTATTTTGAGGCGATACATCCGGTGCTTCCAGTACAAGATGTAACAACAGCCTTAGGATTTTATATAGAGGCCTTGGGGTTCGAGATCGCCTTTGCGGATAACTATGAAGATCCTAAGTACGCTGGAGTGAAACGAGACAACATCGAGATTCATCTGCAATGGCACGACGCCTCAGAATGGGTGAAAGGAGTGGACCGCCCCATGTTACGCTTCGTCATTCAGAATATTGAGGCGCTTTATGACGAATATAAGGACAAAGGGGTCTTTCACGAAAGAACTGCGCTTAGAGAAACCGCTTGGGGGACGCGAGAGTTTGCTTTCTATGATCCGTATATGAACGGACTTACCTTTTATTGTGATCTGTAATCACATATTCACAAACTCATATCCAGAAAGCTCATAGGCCCGAAGGTCGATCTCTGTTTCGTTCAATAGGATACCATGCTCTAAATAGGCCTTGATGTTGGCCATCCAGAAGGTCCAGCCATTGCTGCAACCATGATGAATTTCAAGCTTGCTTTTCTCGTCTACAGGAATGTTCGATTGCACCAAACTCAATAATATGGCCTTCTCTTTTTGCTCTAAGGTGACCGTTACTATACAGTCACCGGCAAAACTCCATGCGACAAGGTCGATACCATTGGCGTCCAATACGCTTCCTTTTTCTTCGCTATCCCAGTTATGCCATGCCCAGACATAGCTATCTCCTTTTTTGATGTGTTCCGATGCACTTCTGTTTTTCCCGTCTGGAGAGGTGTATTCGGCTTTCCTTAAAAACCAGGAGGTGATTCCCTCTGCCGTTCCCCAACACCAATAAAGTTTTTCCATGGAGGTTTTGATGTGGATTCGCTTTGTGAAACTTTCAAAACTTAGTTTTTTCATGATGATCAGTGTTTATCGGTTAGTCTTCTGATGAAAGTTGTTGATGTACTTGTCTGCCCAATTCTGCTAAGAACGGAATGCCAACAGTATCATATTCATAATGATCGTCATTAAAGATTTCATTTTCGTTTACATGAACCGTAGCGGTGATGATGAACTCGGTATTCGTTTTGGTATCGACGATATAGGCACAATCGGTGAGATAACCATAGGCGTACCCAACTTTATTGTATATTTCCAAATGAGATGGAAGAGGCGCTGTAGAGTCACCGATAATAAGAAATTTTCCATAGCCATCATAATATTCACTTGCATCATATCCGAGTGTTCTGGGCACTGTTTTCATGGACGCCAGCAAGAGAAGGCGATCTTCTTCCTTAAGCTCAAATTGTTCTTCTGCTTCGAACGCTTGAGGGAAAATGAGTCGCTTCATGCAATTGTGAAGGGTTGTCAATGGCAGGTAGTTCTTTTCTGAAAAATCAAAGGGTTCTTGTACCAGATCCCCATCTTCATAATAACCTTTTCCTTTTAACATTCCATTCAACTGAAGTCTTTCGGGTTCCTTGTTGATGGTACTATGGGTGTGCGTCAATACCGAATCGTTTTCTTCGAATATCAAGACTTTGGTCGTCACATCATCTGCATCTTTGGTCGACAATCGATGTGAAATACGAACAGGATGAAGGCCCTTTGCCTTTAAGTTGCTATTGATATGGTCAGTGCCCAAATATTCAAAAAGACGATTGTAGGCCAAATTGTCGCTTACGGCAAAGATCTTTGACACTTCTTTGGCCATAGTCGTAAGGGTAGTGTCACCTTCAACAAAAAAAGAGGTGTGGCTATCATAGATCCGATCTTTGCAGAGTTTTTCCATGGCGAGTACCGCCACAGGAAACTTGACAGTGCTGGCTGGATAAAAATAATTGCTGTCATTCACTTGAAAGTGATGATCGATAAAGATGACATCCTCATCCTCTTTGAGAATCTCCGAAACGATCACTTGCACTTCGTGGGCTTCAGGATCCGCCATCACTTTTTTGATCTTTGGATGGTCCGAACCAAGTATGACATTGAGGTCAAAAGGTCGGTCTTCGCTGCAAGAGATAAGGATAAGCAGCAATAACAGCGCAGGATATTTCATTATTTGGCTTGATAGTTTTCTTAAAGTTAATAAAAAAAGCGCCACACCATGTGCAACGCTTTTTACCCTAACTAAAATAAAGATCAATGCTTTATGTGACCTTTTCCTTTTCAATAGCAATATTGATATCTGTTTGATTTCTTAATATGTCGTCAATGGTCTCTCTTTTACGGATCAAATGGGCTTGCTGATCGAGCCATAATATCTCTGCTGGACGATAGCGCGAATTGTAGTTGCTGGCCATCGTAAAACAATAGGCGCCCGCATTTCGAAAACATAGGATATCACCTTCTCGTATCTCATTGATCCTTCTGTTATTGGCGAAGGTGTCCGTCTCGCAGATGTATCCTACGACGCTATAGAATCGTTCTTTTCCATCGGGATTGGAGATGTTCTCGATTTGATGCTGGGAACCATAGAGCATCGGTCTGATGAGGTGGTTAAAACCACTGTCGACTTGCGCAAATACGGTTGAGGTCGTTTGCTTTACGACGTTTACATTCGCCAAAAAATGACCGGCCTCACTTACCAAAAACTTTCCAGGCTCGAACGCTAAGGTAAGGTCCCTACCATATTCTTTGCAGAATTCGTTGAAGCGAACTGACAGTTTTTCGCCTAATTCTTCGATATTGGTCTCGATGTCTCCCGGTTTGTAAGGCACCTTGAAACCACTTCCAAAATCGATGAATTCCAAATTCTTAAAGTTCTTTGCCGTCTCAAAAAGAATTTCAGAGGCATATAGGAAAACATCGATATCTAGGATGTCGCTGCCCGTATGCATGTGGATCCCGTTGATGTTCATTCCTGTGTTTTCCACAATGCGAAGAATGTGCGGTATCTGATGTATACTAATGCCAAATTTAGAGTCGATATGTCCAACCGAGATGTTGGTGTTTCCACCGGCCATCACATGTGGGTTGATGCGAATACAAACTGGGATGTCTGGATATTTACTTCCAAACTGCTCCAATATAGATAGATTGTCGATATTGATCTGTGCACCTAGCGCGGCAACTTCTTCAATTTCTTTCAGAGAGACCCCATTGGGCGTGTAAATGATGCGCTCGGCAGTAAATCCGGCGAGTAATCCCAGCTTAACTTCTTGGATTGAAACGGTATCGAGTCCGGCGCCGAGTTGATTCATCAATTTAAGAATGTTGACATTGCTCAACGCTTTCACCGCATAATTGAGGCGGAGCGATGCCACTTGATGGAATGCTGTGGATAAGCGGTTATATTGGTTGATGATGGTTTCTGCATCATACACATAGATCGGACTGCCATATTCCCGAGCGATGTTCAAAAGGTCCTTGTTATTCATTTCGAAACTATTTCTTAGACAAATCTACATGAAGCGAGAAAAGAGAAAAAATATTATTCAATAATTTATAAAAATAAAACAAAATGTTGTAAATATAACAATTAAATTATGACGGATATATTTTCGCTCAGGCTCCTACTTTTCGTAAATTTATGTAAAATTCTATCTATGAGCTATTTGCTGCCAATGTTTCCTTTACAGGTCGTTGTCTTTCCTGGAGAGCGTGTTCCGCTTCATATATTTGAAGAACGCTATCAGGAGTTGATTCGCGATTGCGAAACCGAAGCGATCACTTTTGGAATTCCTCCTTATATCAACAATAAGATGCAGTTTGGCACGGAGATATCGCTGGAGCGGGTGGTGAAGAAGTATCCAAATGGGGCATCGGACGTGGTCTGCGTTGGTTCTCGCATCTTTAAGATCGAAAAGTTCTATGAGAATTTTCCCGGGAAGCTCTACGCAGGAGCAGAGGTTACTTTTCCCGAGCGGATCGACGATTCGGTCACCTCCATAAAGATGAAGGCCTTCGAGATGATACAAAAGCTCTTTAAGCTTATCGGTGCGAAATCTACCACCTATGAGGATAGCTTTAACAGTTTCACCTTTGCGCACACGCTTGGGCTTTCGATCGAAAATGAATATGAATTGCTAAAGTTCACCTACGAGAGCGAGCGGCTAAAGTTCATCATCGACCATCTGGGCACGACCATCCCGATCATCAAAGAAATGCATCGTACCCAAGAACTTATCATGAAGAATGGACATTTCAGAAACTATGACCCTTTGGATTTTAAGGAATTCAAGATAGAATAACTTTTAAATAAAGAAACTTCATTCTAATATACTTCGATAAACTTCGTAGCTTTGGCCAAGTTCTAAAAGTGGCTAAACCATAATTAATAGATGGAAGTGATTCTTCAAAGAAGAGATTATCTCACCTTGTATATTTTACTTGCTGTCATTTACCTGTTAGGGTTGCAAATACCCTTGATGGAGAATGATTCTGCGCAGCATGCCACCATGGCGATGCGCATGTATCTCGAAGACGACTTCCTGAATATCTATAAAGGCGGCAAAGATTATCTAGACAAGCCTCATTTGCACTTCTGGCTTGCGGCATTCTCGTTCAAGCTATTTGGTATTGGTCAATGGTCGTATCGACTGCCAGCCTTGCTATTTACCATATTGGCTGCTTATTCCTCCTTTAGACTGGCACATCATTTATATGGAAAGAAAGCTGGCCATATCACTTCCCTGGTCTTTCTTTCGGCACAGGCGATCATCTTGGCCAATCACGATGTACGGACTGACGCGGTACTAACAGGCGCCGTGGCTTTTGGGGTGTGGCAATTGGTGAGATATATCGATACTCAAAAATTACTTCCAGCCATTTTTGGTGCCGTCGGTGTTGGACTGGCTTTTTCAACGAAAGGTCAACTGGGCGTCTTTATCCCGGGTGCCTGCGTGCTGTGCTATTTGCTTTACGGCCGCAAGTGGAAATCCGTCTTTAGTTGGAAGGTGTTGATAGGGTCATTCTTTTTTTTATTGACCATCACACCGGTCGTTTATGCCTTTTATGTGCAGTTCGATCTTCATCCCGAGAAAATCATAGAAGGACAGAAAAATATATCTGGTGTTCGTTTCATTCTTTGGGATCAAAGCTTTAATCGATTGACGGCTTCTGGTTTTCAGCAGAACAGCCCAGACTATTTCTTCTTTTTCCACACCCTACTTTGGGCCTTCCTACCATGGTCAATAATCGCCTATTCTGCTCTTTTTGTTCGGTTGAAACAACTGTTCAAGATCAGATTCGCTTATCAAAAGGGGATGGAGTTCTTAACCGTAGGAGGGATCATTTTGGTCATGGTGGTCATAAGCTTTTCAAAGTTCAAGCTCCCACATTATTTAAATAGCCTATTACCTATATTCGCAATTTTAGTAGCTGGATTTTTGGTGTTCTTGCATGAAAACGGGAAAACAAAATTTATCAGAACCTTATTGATCATTCAATATGCAACTTTAAGCTTAGGAACTGTATTCGTATTGTTCTTGACTTTTTGGGCGTTCGGTGTTCCATCTGCGATGGCGATCGTCAGTATAGTATTTTTACTGATCGGATTCATTTATTTGCAAAAAGTCCCCATGTCGATGACCAGGAGGATGATCATGATATCGGTATATTTTATGGTACTCATCAATTTTTGCTTAAACACTCAATTCTATCCAAACTTGCTTCATTTCCAAGCCGGTAACAATGCGGCGATGATCATCAAAGAAGCCAAAATCGATAAAGACCGTGTTTTTAAGATCGATCGATGGCGGGCTAGTTGGTCATTGGACTTCTATTTAAAACAGGAAATAGCCAAAGTAAAGATCGAAGAGGTTACCAAAACGCTGAAGAGTGGAGATTGGTTATTGGCCTATGACGAAGAACTCGAACTGTTAGAACAAAAAGGACTTAATTGGGATCGAGAGCATGCGATGGACCACTATAGGATCACACGGTTGAAACTTTCCTTTTTAAATCCGGAAACAAGGCCGGAGCAAGTCGGTAAGGCATATTTGTTAAGAATTGTCGAATAGACGGGAATATTCTTTTCAGTGTATTTTTTTCAGTTTAAAAATTGTTGGTTAACAGTCGGCAGTTTGCTACTTTTGTTGGCTGTAAACAACAACGTATAAGATGAATTTACACGAATATCAAGGAAAAGAGATCCTAGCTAGTTTTGGCGTACGCGTTCAACGTGGTATTGTAGCGCAGAATGCTGCCGAGGCAGTAGCTGCAGCGAAACAACTTACCGAAGAGACCGGAACTGGTTGGCATGTGATCAAGGCGCAGATCCACGCAGGTGGTAGAGGTAAAGGAGGAGGTGTAAAGCTTGCCAAAAACTTGAAAGAGGTAGAGCAACGCGCAGAGGATATCATCGGTATGATGCTAAAAACCCCTCAGACCCCACCACAGGGAAAAAAAGTACATCAAGTGCTTGTCGCTGAGGACGTCTATTATCCAGGGGATAGCGAGCCTAGCGAATTTTACATGTCGGTTTTACTCAACCGTGCCACCGGTCGCAATATGATCATGTACTCTACCGAAGGCGGAATGGACATCGAGACGGTTGCTGAAGAAACTCCTCACCTGATATTTACTGAAGAAATAGACCCATCTGTCGGGTTGATGCCTTTCCAAGCGAGAAGAATCGCCTTTAATCTTGGTCTGAGTGGTGCCGCATTCAAGGATATGACCAAATTCGTAACCGCCTTGTATACCGCTTATATCAAATCTGACTCCAGCATGTTTGAGATCAACCCTGTGTTGAAGACCTCTGATAATAAGATCATGGCAGTGGATGCCAAAGTGACCATTGATGATAATGCATTATATCGCCACCGAGATTATATGGATATGCGCGACCTACGTGAAGAGAATCCTATCGAAGTAGAAGCGAGAGAAGTGGGACTTAACTACGTGGATCTCGATGGTAATGTAGGTTGTATGGTCAATGGCGCTGGTTTGGCAATGGCCACCATGGACCTCATTAAGATGGCTGGCGGAGAGCCTGCTAACTTTTTAGATGTTGGGGGTACGGCAGATGCCAAGCGCGTTGAGGCGGCCTTCCGAATTATTCTAAAAGACCCGAACGTGAAGGCAATTTTGGTAAACATCTTCGGAGGAATTGTACGTTGTGACCGCGTTGCACAAGGTATCGTCGATGCCTACAAGAATATGGGGGATGCAATCAATGTGCCTATCATTGTGCGTTTGCAGGGAACCAATGCTGAAATAGCGAAGGAACTCATCGATAACTCTGGATTAGCGGTGCACAGTGCCGTGGAATTCCAGGAAGCCGCAGACAAGGTACAAGAAGTGCTTGCATAGAACAATTTATGGATATACACCAAAAGGGCTTCACTAGGAAGCCCTTTTTTTATGGCCTTAGTTCAGTGAAGAGGCCAAGATAGAAGCGCCAAATACCATGGTTTTCAGGGGTGTTTAAGTGTGGCGCGATCTGTAACTTTGACAGCAATATTTTTAATTCAAAAATCAATCATGGAAGTTAAAATAAGCAGTAGATCTTTTAAAATGGGCTTGATATTGGGATGTATTCTTATGAGCTTGCAATCTTGCAAGACTGACGCAAAAAATACGGAGGCCGCGGCAGATAACTCCGAGAAGGAAGTTGATGCGGACCAGGCGCTCATCAATAAGTACAACGCCTATGTTGCCGTTTGGAATAAGGTGACTCCTGAAATCGAACGCACACATAGTTTTTATGTGAACATGTTCGACCTTGAAACAGGTTTGCCAAAAAAGAAGCAGGAAGTTTATTATATTCCTGTATATGACCGAACGAATGTCATACTAGATTTGAAAAATATGCTCGCTCAAAAGCCTGAAATGCCAATGCTCGATAAGATAGGGGGCAGTTTGGTTGAAAGTTATGAAGAGCTAAACGGCCCCTTAAAGGAATTAACCGACTACTATAAGCTAAAAGCATATTTAGATGATGATTTTGCGAAAGCGAAGCAATTGCATCCTCTAGTTCTGAAAAATCTAAATTCTTTCATTGAATTGAGCAATGGGATGATTCCACATATCAGAGAAATGGATGAGGCTTTTCGCCAAAAGGAATTGAACGATCTTAAAGAGAAAGGGTTGCATATTCGATATGCACATGCGCTATTACTCGATTCGATGAAAAAGCATTTGGAGACACTTTCAGGCATCGGATATGAAAATTATGGTGAGGTCGATTTGAAGCGCTACGACGAAGCACTGAAGCAGGTAGTTGAAAATTATGGTGTTTTTAAGAAGCGAGCTTCTAAAAATGAAGATTTGAGAAAGGAATTCAAAGGTGCACACTTGCTATCCATGTTTCAAAGGGCTGTAGACAATTACATAAAGACCGCTAGAGACTTTAGGGATACGGCCACAGATGAGAATAAATATAATGCCTTGATGCAAAGCGTTCGTCGGCAGGGAGGGAATACCATTATTGGTCAAGGAAGTCATGAGTCTATATATAAGGCTTACGATAAAGTGATCACCGAATCTAACTATATGAACTGATCACAACGATCAGGTGTATTTAAGATTTTCATGAACTTGCCTGTTAATCTATCGTTAAAATAAACAGGATATTGTAACTAATCTACGGCAAATGAGTCTTAAAGATGTACAGACTTCATTTCTGTATGGTAGTTAGTGGTTAGTTAGTTAATCAGCTCCCGAAGAATTCGTTCTCGGGAGCTTTTTGTATTAGAGCAGTAACCAAACGAGGAAATTGAAAAAAATCCGCTCCCTTATTTAAGAAAATGATCATGGTGAATGTAGATGCTTGACAAAATGTCATTAATTTAATCAAGAATAAAGACATAATGTCACATATTTAACATTGGAACTGTATTTGCCACTAGTGTATTGAAGTTGAAAATTAACAAAAACAAATTAAAAGTATAGAATTATGACACTTGTAAAAAGACGAAACAGCGACCTATGGCTTCCATCGATTTTCGATGAGTTTTTGACACCTGATTGGTTTGGGGGCAGTACCAATAAAAACGTATTGTCGAGAAGTGTTCCTGCCGTGAATATCAAAGAGGATGAAGAAGGCTTTTCTATCGAGTTGGCAGCTCCTGGACTTAAGAAAGAGGATTTCAATATCTCGTTGGATAACGATGTGCTGACCATCTCGACAGAGAAAGAAACGAAGAGCGAAGAGGTAGAAGGGCAGTATACGCGTAGAGAGTTCAGTTACTCAAGTTTCGAGCGTAGCTTCAACTTGCCCGAAACTGTTAACACAGAGGCTATCAACGCCAGTTATGAGGATGGTGTACTCGCTATCGCTTTGCCTAAGCGCGAAGAGGCGAAACCGGAACCAAAACGATTGATAGAAATTCAATAAGACCTTGGAGTTTTGGAGATTCTCCCCTAAAAATCTCTAGATTTTTCATAATGTTTGGTTAGTTAGTTGAATAAACGCCCTCGGAGGAGGGCGTTTATTTTATTGTCAAGTCCCCGCAGTTTTCCATATACGAAGCACTATCAACGCTCAATGGGAATCAATCAATTGCTCAAAACGACGCGCTCTTTCGGAGATGTTGAATTCTTCAATGATCCGTTGACGGGATTTTTTTCTCAAATGACTGCGTGTAGCATCATCCATCTCAAGTATCTTCTCAAATAAAGCCAGGGTCAGGTCTTTATCTCGTTCTGTGATGACGAATCCGGTATCATCAATGATATCAGGAATTGCCCCTACACTCGTTCCTATAGGTATACATTCGCAAAGCATCGCTTCGCCCAAAGCATTTGGGAATCCTTCTGAGATTGACAATTGTAGATAGAATTCACTACGATACAGGTATGTTTTAAATACTTTTTGAGATAAAAAGGGGTGCATGCTTACATTCTTGGGAATTCTAGGGAGTTGCCTTTCTACATCCTTTGACATTCCAATGATGGTGAAAGAACACTCCTTAAAGACCTTGGCAAGCTCAAAGATGATGTCTATGCCTTTGAGTTTGAACCTGGTCATATCGTTGATGGAAGCTACGGTAATAAATGAATTTCGTTCTTTCTTGTGTGGTCCTTCCAGAGAGAAGAGCGGGTCAAAACCATTGTGTATTACCTCATGATCCGTGCGCACACCAGGAAAGTGATGCTTATAGCCTTGGTGCTGTTCGGCAACTTTTAGAAAGTATTTGTTCTCTGAGAGCACTAGGGATTCATGAACTGGAATCAGTTTTGTGCATAATTGATAAGACCATTTGATGAAAGTTCTCAATACAGGCTTTCTCAGACTTCCGTATCCCAAAGAAGGAAATGATACACAATCGGTTCCTCCAAGGATGATAAAGACGGGTGTCTTAAATAGCCTTCCAAATAACGAAGGTAGAAAAGACCAATACCCCCCAAACATCACGATCACCGCTTTAGAATGAAATAGATGCCGACATAAGAAGAGAAATTGTTTGAAGAAATTTATCGGGGTGGACCACTTGTTGGACCAGTGATGCTTCGGCACCTTGACAGCATAGTTTTTCGATAAGAAATCAATATCCTTCTTTATAAAGGTAGAAGGTGCTGGATAGATGTAAATGATCGAATGACGGCTGTCTTCCATGATGCTTAGAATCTCGCTATTGCAAATTTTATTCTTGCCAACATCTTTTTGTAAATTATTCTTTTCTTTTTCAAGGGGTCGAATATCTTATAGGGAAGTTTTTTTTTAAGTTTGATCAGTACATAGTCTGGCTGTTCGTTGGTCAACGAGTAAGCTTCATAATGCACCAAGATCAAATCTTTCGCGTATACCGTTTCCATGATCATGTCCGCTTGTAACGACTGATCGATGATTTGAAGTTTTTCGGGTGTGTGCTGTCGTATATAGTCCAGAGCGGTGGGGTGGGGAATATGAATGACAATGATCGATTCGTCGTGCATCAATTTTGAAATACATTCGAACAGCTGAGCATGATCTTGGCTTGGAATATGCTCTAATACGTCTGGCAGCACAACAAAGTCAAACATTTCTGGATACTCGAACGAATTCATGTCAGTGACGACAAAGTCTATGTTTTTTCGCTTTCCTAGGTTTTCGCGAGCCAACTGGATGGACTTGTCACTGATATCCGTGGCGACGATCTCTCCCTTCACATATTTGGCAATTAAACTGGTCAAGGTGCCAATTCCACACCCGATCTCGAGAATGTTATGATCTTTTTTCAATCCAGCATCTATGAGATAATTCATAATGGTATAATGTCTAACATTGACACCGATGGTAGATTGTTTGTTCGAAAAGTTGTTATACCATTCCTTAACCGCTTCGTTATTCATATGAAGTTTTGTTTGATCATATCAAAATAATCCATTCTTGTTCTAACTGTAGTCTTGTAACGTCTTTATCTCATCCCTTAATTTAGCGGCCTGCATAAAATCCAATTCCTTGGCAGCCTTTTCCATGGCTTTGCGCTTTTCCCTGATCTTCTTTTCTATCTGATCTTTGGTCATATATTCAGGGGCTGGTTCCGCGGCAATACTTTGAGAGACCTCATAATGATAATCGCCGATAGTGGTCTTGTTGCTTAGTACATTGTCGATCGCCTTGGATAATGCTTTTGGGGTGATGTTGTTTGCGGCGTTATAAGCAAGTTGTTTTTCTCTGCGATAATTGGTCTCATCGATCGTCTTTTGCATGCTATTAGTGATCTTGTCAGCATACATGATAGCTTTTCCATTCAGATTACGAGCGGCACGACCCACAGTTTGAGTCAAGGACCGATTGCTTCTTAGGAAGCCTTCCTTGTCAGCATCGAGAATGGCGACCAAAGAAACTTCGGGCAGATCGAGCCCTTCACGCAGCAAATTCACTCCGACTAGAACATCGAAGATTCCTTTGCGTAAGTCTTGCATGATCTCTACACGTTCTAAGGTATCTACATCGCTGTGTATGTATCTACAACGCACCTGGATTCTGGTCAAATATTTGGTCAACTCCTCAGCCATTCTTTTGGTCAAGGTAGTGACCAAGGTACGCTCGTCCTTTTCCACCCGTAGCTGTATTTCTTCAACCAGATCGTCTATTTGATTGAGGCTCGGTCTTACTTCGATTTCTGGATCCAAAAGCCCTGTGGGTCTTATCACTTGCTCTATATAGACGCCATCGCTCTTTTGCAATTCGTAGTCGGCCGGCGTCGCACTCACGTAGATCACCTGATTTTGTAGCGCTTCAAATTCCTCAAATTTAAGTGGACGATTGTCCATTGCCGCTGGCAACCGAAATCCGTAGTCTACTAGGTTCTCCTTCCTGCTTCTATCCCCACCATACATGGCATGCACCTGCGAGATGGTCACGTGGCTTTCGTCTATGACCATGAGATAGTCACTAGGAAAGTAATCCAAGAGACAGAAAGGGCGCGTACCAGCATCTCTTCCATCGAGATAGCGTGAATAGTTCTCTATACCAGAGCAATATCCTAGCTCTCTGATCATTTCGAGATCAAAGTTGGTGCGTTCATCCAGTCGTTTTGCCTCCAGTGGCTTGCCGATTTCCTTAAAATAGTCGACCTGCTTTACCAGGTCATCTTGAATTTGCCTGATAGCTTCCTGTAGTCTGTCTGGTGAAGTGACGAAGATATTTGCAGGATAGATGAGTAGGCGCTCATATTTTTCGATAACATGATTGTTCTTTGGGTCAAAGGACTCTATTTCCTCGATCTCATCACCAAAAAAGTGAATGCGATAGGCATGGTCTGCATATCCCGGAAAGACGTCTACAACATCACCTTTCACCCTGAAACTGCCATGTAAAAATTCCGCCGTTGTTCTAGAGTATAGACTTTGAACCAGCTGATGAAGGAACTTAGTACGCGATATCACCTGATCGCGCTTGATCTCTATGACATTCTTTTTAAATTCCACTGGATTTCCAATTCCATAGAGGCA
Organism: Sungkyunkwania multivorans; assembly: GCF_042675645.1. Classification (NCBI taxonomy): domain Bacteria; kingdom Pseudomonadati; phylum Bacteroidota; class Flavobacteriia; order Flavobacteriales; family Flavobacteriaceae; genus Sungkyunkwania; species Sungkyunkwania multivorans. The sequence continues at coordinate 146,894 of NZ_JBHTJH010000004.1, forward strand.
GGATACCGATGCGACGACCAACACATCTCTTCGTCCCGATAGGAGGGAGGAAGTAGTGCTCAACCGCAGTTTTTCTATTTCTTCATTGATCGAAAGATCTTTCTCTATGTAGGTTCCGGTAACAGGAATATAGGCCTCTGGTTGATAATAGTCATAATAGGAAACAAAGTATTCTATGGCATTATTCGGAAAGAATTGTTTAAATTCTGAATATAATTGTGCGGCCAGGGTCTTGTTGTGAGCTAATACAAGCGTAGGCCGTTGTACTTCCTCAACGACATTGGCGATCGTAAAGGTCTTTCCCGACCCTGTAACTCCCAAAAGAGTCTGATATTTTTCACCAGAGACGATTCCCTCCGAGAGTTGCTGAATTGCTTCTGGCTGATCTCCAGTAGGACTAAACTCAGATTCGATTTTAAATTTCATTTTTGCTTCCTTGCTTCGAAGTAGTAAAAATACGAAAATAGCTCGCCTTTGTAACTCAAAGCCTTCCGATTTAGTGGTCAAAGTTTTTCACACTAATGGGCAGTTTTATTGCGATCTTCTAAAAGGATACCGATAACGATAGCAAGATGGGAAAGGCCATAGAAGAGCATTGTCAAATAGTCTTCATAGGGCAGCGGCCCTACAAACCTACTGTAAGCGACCATACTTTGTGTGATCACATAGAGCATGGTTCCGAAGAGTACCAGATAAAAGCTATTTGCCTGTACTTGCTTAATTCTGAAATAGGCACTTTGTAGTGAACTGAACATCACCACCATGAAAATGATGATCGGAATAAAAAAATCTCCAAGAAAAGGTATTAAGAGTCTTAATAGAAAGAAACAATAGGCAAGTACAATAATAGAAAGTATGAAAAGGCGTGGGATATTATATTCAACCTTGAACTGAAATACCAATACGTAAAGTACGTTGGCAATCAGGAAAAAAATGAAGCCGATCATGAAGTTAAGATCGTTCTGATAATTCAAAAATATAATGTCGCCTATCGCATAGCATGCTAAAGCCACCAACATGAAAATTTGCTGGGTACGATCTAGATGCTTTCCATTGAGAAAGAAAAAAATACCAAGGGAGATGATCACCGCGGGTTTTGTGAAATATCTCACGGAATAAAGACCATCAATATTAAGGCAGGCGAGGTCAATAGCTACAATGCCTAAGAAAAGTATAATAAATGGCCAAAGGTTTTTCATTCGTCCCAATAACAGTCACAAAAATAGAAATACAATGAATACAAAACAGGAATAGGTTGTGAATGCCAATATTTTGTTGTTTATCAGGGGGTTTTGTGTTATATGAAGTAAAAAAATTAGCGTTTCAATGTAAAATGTCCTTTGAATTCTCTACCATCTTGTAGAATAGCTTTGAACCAGTAATCCGATGCAGGTAAGGGTTGCCCATTAAAGGTACCATCCCAACCTTTTCCAAGAGGACTCAATTGTTTCACCAATTTGCCAAACTGATTAAAAATATAGATTTGGGCGACCGACTGGAGCGGCTGTTCTAGCCCTTTGAGCTGCCAATAATCGTTATGAGAATCATTGTTTGGGGTGAAGAACTTCGGGTGCCCAATGACCGCGGCCGTAAATTCACCTACTGTTCCACAACCATTCTTGTCACGAACAAAGAAATCGACGAAACCCGAAGGAACGTTTTCAAACACATTGCTATCTTGAAAGGGTCCAAGACCACTATATATGGAATATTCATAATCACCTTCCCCATCGACCAGGATGGTAACGGTATTGTTATCTCTAAGATCACCGATATCGAAACTCATAAAAGTGGCGATATTGGAAGGGACCATCTCAAAGTCTTTAGCGTTCGTGCATAACATCTGAGTACTGAACGAGCTATATTCCACTCCTATCTCTAACCTATAGGTGCCTGGTTCTACAATGTTCGCAGTCTGTTCCGACGAGATGGTGGTCAATGTTCCATCATCATTTATCTTATACCAGGCATAAAAATCAAATCCAGGTTCTGCGATCGCTATCTCCAAAGGGTCATTTAGGCAAATGATGCCGTTTTCGATCAACACTTCAGGTTTTGGATCCACAATAAGCTGAATTGTTTCAATATTTTGGCACTCATTGCTGTTTTCTACCCTTACGAATATCGTTACGTCTTCAGTGACAAAGGTATTCGGTAAGGCGTCTTCCTCTGAATAAGCTTTATCAAGAGAGTCATAGAAAAAGACACTTTCAAAACCCGAGAAAAAAGTGGTCCTAATGGCATCAAGATCAAAGGTGGCCAATAACACTCCGTCATCTCTATCGTCGTCGCAGGCAGCGAAGGGTCCGGTGTTGGGAAGGCTCGCCAAAGTGGGTTGCACACTCAATGTAAGAGTTGCAAAATCCTCACAACCTGGTCCTGATTCGATTTTTACGATGATCGTACTGGTCACCGTGTTTCGATACGCTGTGGTATTGGTTATTGGCGTGTCACTGCTCAAGTCGGCCGCGCTCTCATAAAAAGTTACGGTAACGTCTGTGGCGCCTCCTGTGAGGTCATTAAGTGCCTGGTTAAAGTTGAAGGTGGTAATGCCATCCATCGAATTAGCTGGGTCAACATCACATTGTACCAACGTATAGTCAAACGCTTCAGGCAATGGGTTTACAGATACGGTGGCCAAACCTATCGTTGGACAATCTCCGTTGTTTGGGTTGATCTCTACCCGATAGGTACCTGAACTACTCACCTCAAGTTCATAGGGGTTTCCCGTAGGAATAACAGGGACGCCATCGACCGTCCAATCGTACGATGCTCCAAAAATCACTTCCGGTGCACTGAGGGTATATGTTTCTCCCTCGCACAATTGTAGCACGGTGGTACCATCGTTTTCTGGATCACCATCCGCAATAATATCTACTGTATTAAATAGCGATTGAATAAAAGGAGGTAGTCCCTGTCTAGAAACATTCGGGCTTAGGTTTATGGCATTGTGACTGTAGTTACTGGCAAATCCCAATTCATTGGGACTCTCGATTACACCAAGAAACTGGCTTCCATTGAGATAAGAAAAAGAAAGGGTACGATAAATCTTCCCGTTGCTTCCTAGCTGAAGCGCGCCCCTGTATGAATTTTGGCGCTGATCGATGAATACTTGAGAGGCTTCGATATCTGTAGCTGCAAGATCGAACTGCACCAATGCAGACTCATGAGGTCCGTTGAAGCCAGCATTGTTATAGCTGTGGACATATAAAAAGCGGTTGTTCGGCGAAAACTCTACCCCATACGGAAAAGAGCTCGTCCCACTTATTGTTAGTTCTATAGGATTACTTACAATACCCGTGTTGATATCAAAATCGAACAGATACATTCCAGACTCGACGTTGGCACTGGCCAGTTTGGTGCCATCAGGTGAAAGTTTTAAATAACCGCGATCATCCTCAATTTGTAAGGATGAAATAGTGCTTCTAACAGGTACTGGGTTAATTCCAAGGTCGTTTACCTCATAGCTATAAAAGGTGTTGAGGTTAGGACTGCCAATACTTGCTGGCCCCTGCGTAATCACCCAGATAGAATTCTGGAAGCAATTTTTCACCACTGCCGATAATTTTTCAGACGAATCTGGTAAAAGATTCACATTCTTGGTAGTTACCGCACCATTGCCACCATCCAGACTCATGTCAACGATAGAATAATTAAAACCGGTATCGGGATCTCCATCCCCAAAAACGGTATCTACTGTAAAAATGTAATAAAGAAAATCGCTATTGGGCACGGGCACAATAATACCCGATTGGGCACTTGAAGGATCCCCGAAAAGACCATTCCCGTTAGCCATTACTTGATGGTTTCTTGTATAGACGGTGATTCCATCGGTATAGAACAGAAGGTCGCCGTTGGCATCCGAGATGGTGGCACAACCTTCATCCGTGAATAATTGGCCATCATCGGTAGCGGTAACGGTACCATCAGCGTTGAACCTAAGTCCGGCTCCATCGCCAAAATACCAATTGTTGGCCTCGCCCTGAGAAAATATTAACGTATGAAAACACAGCGCACATAGTGTGGCTAGAAGATTTTTAGTGGTCATTGGTCTTATCTTAGATCATAAGAGCCATAAATATAACTATAAATCTCGTCTCTTCAGTAAGGCATACGACCAATAGATAAATAATGTCGTCCAAACGAGAACGATCAATATTTGATACCAGTGAACGTCATGGTCAAAATTGAAATTCTCCCCGATCTGATTGCCTAGATTCTTTACGGCCGAAAGTCTGGTAAAAGGTTCTTTAACGAGATTTGACATCGATTCTAGAGGGAGAAAATTTTTGATGTTCTGAGCAAGTTTCCAATCCTCCAGCTGCCAACCGAGGAGGCCAAAAGAAATTTGTTCAACGATATACCACAGAATTAAGAAACCAAGGGCAAAGGCCGAACGTTTTACTAAAATGCCTAAGAAGAGACAGAATGAAAAGAAACCTATCAATTTGATAAAAAATGCCAATAGATATTCCAATTCAGAGAAGATGATCTGTAGTTCATCGAAGTCGGAATATGCCAGCCCCAATATCATGGAAACAACAAAGAGAAATATGGTCGAAACCCCAGCAAATACCAATACGGTTATAAATTTGGAGAGCACGAACTCTTTTTTGCTTAGGCCATCAATAAGATTTTGCTTTAGCGTTTTATTGCTATACTCGTTCGCCATCATAGAAACGATGACCACCGCTAAGAACAATTTGAAGAGCGCAGCTATAAACGAGTTAAAATGCCAGATATATGGAAAGTTGAAGATGCCCAATTCGGCCAGATGGAATTTTATCGGGCCAATGTCAAATTTGATGGCCGCGATCAGCGAAATTAAAGTGAGCAATACAAAGTAAGAGATGATCAACACCTTGCTGGCTTTGTTGTTCCAAAGTTTTATGAATTCTATATTGAGTAGTCGTACCATTTTTATCGATTAGTTGATGATTGCCGAAGGCCGTTTGTATGTTCCCCGCGCAGATTTACTTTTAGTTTTGCTGATTTTTGGTAAGGGTCAAGAATTGCTCTTCCAAGCTCTCTTTTCGCTTTACCAAATGTGAGAGCGTAATACCTTGCTCAAACATTTTCTTGTTGAATTCAGCGGCCTCCATAGGCTCATTCAAAAAAACAGTGATGGTACCGTTTTCTGTTTTGATCGAACCAAAGGCAGTGTCTTTTTCTAAGAGCTGCGCCAGCACATCATTATTTTCGGCCTTCAATTCGAAGAACCCATGGCTGGCCACCATCTCATCCACAGGCCCAGAATATAGCTTTTCACCTTTTCTGAGGATCACCACATGGCTGCATACCTTTTCGACCTCATCCAACAAATGAGACGCTAACAAGATCGTCGTACCATTGGCGGCGATCTTTTTAATGATCTCTCTGATCTGATGAATTCCCTGAGGGTCCAAGCCATTCGTAGGCTCATCCAGTATTAGGATCTCTGGGTCGTTGAGAAGGGCAGAGGCAATGGCCAGTCGTTGTTTCATTCCCAAGGAATAGGTGCGGAACTTGCTATCCTTTCTATCGAGGAGCCCAACGATCTCGAGCTTTTCTTCTACTTTGTCATTCGGCACATCTTTGATCTTACAGACCAGTTTCAAATTCTGAACAGCCGTCATATAAGGATAAAAATTCGGCCGTTCGATGATGGCTCCTACCTTCTTTAAGGCATCATGGGTAGAAACGTTGCCGTCAAACCATTTGAAGTTTCCTGCCGTACGATTTACAACATTTAGTACAATTCCTAGGGTGGTCGATTTACCACTTCCATTCGGGCCTAGGATTCCGTAGACATTCCCTTTTTCAATCGAAAATGAAAGGTCTTTTACGGCAGTCACATAGCCATATTTCTTGGTGAGATTTTCAATGGTTAGTATGGTTTCCAATGAAGTTTTTTTTAGATTGTTATACTAAGTTGACGACGGGCATGGAAAAATGTTACATAAAGATAGTAACTTTACCCAATGAGTGATGAAAAGTTGATGTCCAAGAAAAAGCCCTCTTATAAGGTGGGCGAAAAGTTCTTCGAGTACTTGTCAGAGTATAACAGGACGACCCATATACCGATCTCCTACGATGATCTTTTGCGATTCTCGGGTTCTGTGGCCGTTCTAGACAAAAATGATGAGGATACGCTCTGGGTACGTGTGTATTACAATGAGTTTGAACGAGAGGAGATCGACCGAGAGTTAAAACAGGTTTACAGTATCTTCCATTCGGATGGTAACGAGGATATCATATCATTTCTCAACATCGATGCTATTGATTATTGCACTTTTGGCAATTCAAAACCCTTTAGGGTCAAAGTACGGAATATTCTCAACGACAATTTTACATATTTCTATATCAAGAAAGCAGATGCTTCGCGAATATACGGCTTAGAGTTAGAACATATGCTCTCACCTTACAATCTCAATTTTTTGGTGTTCAACGATACCTTGATCGAAGAGCATATTGCAGGCATCCCTGGTGATGTTTTCATTCAGGATTATTTGCCAGCGTGTACGGAAACCGAAAAATCACAGATAGCCAAAGAGTTCGTTAAATTCAACGAACGCTGTATGATCAGACTGCTGGGCGACATGCGTTCCTATAATTATGTGGTAGTGCCTGTTCACGATTTCGACCACGTGGTATATCGGATCCGGGCGATCGATTTTGATCAGCAATGCTACGAATCGAAGTTTAAGGTCTATAGACCGCAGTTCTTCAAGGAGAATTCAACTTTGGTGATGATGGTGCAGGATAAACTTTTGGCCAACTCGATCGAACAGTACAAGAAAGAAGAGCGTTCGGTCATTGCCAAAAGGATGAAAGGGGCGGACAAGCGTATCAAGAAGCTTTTGAAGTGTATGGTGAAGGATAAGATATCACCCTTTGAAAACGTGAAGATACTACGTGCCGAATTGTATGAATACACTTTAGATATGAAATTCAAACGCTGCAGAACGATGGGGCAATTACTGCGTACGGCCCTCGAGTTTGTAAAGCGAAATTATGAGGACGTCAATATGAAACGCCTGTTGCAAGGGTAATTTAAGTCAGCAGTTGGCAGTCGCAGCTAGCAGTCGATATTTCACATGCGGTACGTTAAAACTTAGAAATATACACTACGACTTCTGCTCCTTGTTGAAGTACACCAGATAATAATACATTTGCTTTTCCTCATCCCAGCCTTTCTCCACAAACTTCTCGGCAGATTCAGGATTGATGAAATCCATCTTTATCTGAATATTCGTGTCTAATTCGATGACGTTTTTGATGCTCTTTCTGGCGGCAGATACGGCCTTATTCGCAATGGGAAAGTTAGAGACATCCTCGATGCTATACTTTGGGCCGCGCTCTACCTTGTAGTGCTTGAATTCGGGTATCAGGTCGGGATTGTCGATCACTTCATTTAAGAAGTTGGTCTCCTCAAACTCATCATTCTTGGCAAAATGGTTCACCGCCCGGTTCATGAATAACACCTCTTCTTTTTTATCCTCGGCTGGCAGAACTACGTCTTTGGCAAAATCTTGACAAAATTTCAGATATTTTTTGGTGAAAAAGTTTTCGTCCTCAAAGGCATCCACTCCTAAAAAGTGCTCTAACCAATATTTGGTATCATAGCGGTTGCTGTCTATCGAAAGTATCTTATAGCCCTCTTCTTTTTTGGTGTTGAAGATAAGGGCCCCTTTGTCTAGCTTGTTCAAATTGATACCTTGCTGCAACACCATTTCCAAATTGCTCTCTTTTTCCTCAAATTGAAGGAAATCGTGTTTCAATTCTGATTTGAATATCCCAATCGCATCTACTTTTTCGTTATCCAGCATCACATTGGTGAGATAGGTAACATAGACCTCACCAGCTTTAATATGCGGATGCTGCGACTGTTCAAATAAATGCGAAGCGATCTTTTTCGAGCTATCATGGATCGAATCGGGATCATCGAAAACCGTCGATACAATATTGTACAGGTGGTTGAACTCAACGTCCACCTCATTGCTAAAGCGAAAATAGTTTTCCTCTTTGGTACGGAAGGGTCCAAAAAAATAATCCTTGATCAAGGGAGTAAGTTCATCGGTGAGTTGATATGGAGATGCAGATAAGAAGATGTTCTCGTTTCTACTTCTGTTGCCTACTCTATGAATCGAAAGCGATTCTATATTTAATGGATATAAGTTTAGCATCAGTATTGATTTTTGTCATTCCTGCAAGGGCAGGAATCTAATTTAATTATTAAAGCTTGAGTTAGAGTAAGAAACTCTGAGAGGAACCTAGCTGCCCAAGACAGCTTAAGAATACCTTATCTCGTCTATCGCCGTCAATTCCAATTCTCGTCAAAATCTAGATTTTCATAATCATCGATATCTAGACCTAGATCATCAAATTCACTGTTCACATCACCTTCCTCCGTCTCAAATTGTTTCTCTGGTGCAGCATCGGGTAATTCGCCATGCGCAAACATTAGGTTGGGGTAGGTCCGTCCGGCCTGTTTTTCACCGATGTCTGCGAGTTCAACGAAGAAGGTCCACATGTTGAGGAAATCGTAGATATAGATGAGCTTTGTATTATCGCGGTTGGCAATGGCATCCAACGAAGTTTCTTCCATGATCATGCCTTCACCAGTATCAAACATAGAGATCTCCTCTCCCTGATTCCAATCGTTGTCACTGGTATAGAAAGAGGCCATTTCCCCACCATCGAACCCAAAAGCTTGTACAATGCTATTGTGAAAGTCTTCAAAAGAGGCGTTAGCCTCAATTTCTATATCTCTAAAGATGTCCTCTTCGGTATCTAATATAACTCTAAAGCGGTAGATCATGTTAAAAAACTTAAATGCGCAAATTTACAAAGTTTCCACAGATGTAACAGCTTTTCTCGACTCTAAGAATAAATAAAACTGCACACCAAACAATAGGGTAGCGATGACAAGGTGCAACGGCTGGGACCCAAATGGGAAATCGATATAATACATGGCCATTCCGCTAAGGATCTCAATAAAAAGCAAAAGCATCACCCAATTCATCTTGCGATATCCCAGTTGAAGTTTGCTGTTCCTATAATAAAGGAAGGCATTCATGGCAAACACCAAGATAGAGAAAGAGCGATGAAAATAGAATTTGAAGGTGGGGTATGACAGCCACGCCTCAGGCGCATCGTATCCGTAGAATTTTACCTGTTCGTCGACATACTGCCTTACCTGTGTTCCAAGAATGATCTGTCCAAGGGTAAATAAAATGGTTATGATGAGTACGTTCCTAAAAACCCCGTCATATTTGATCGATGCAGTGCTGCTCCTTGTAACGTAGATGAGATAGAGAAGCATGGCCACTATGACCAATGCCATCACCATGTGTACAGTGATCTTATAAGGTGCTAGATTAGAATCCACGACGGTTTTTCCAAGCCACGCCTGAAACCCCATTCCGAAGACGGTCAACCACGAAACGACCGTCAACCACCTTTGCTTTCTGAAAAACCAAAAGGATAGCACAGCCATCACGAGGATGGGAATTCCCGAGAGCGCTCCTAAGAGCCTGTTTACATATTCTATCCAAGTATGCAGTGGATTGAAAATGGCATAGTCGTGCTTGGTATAGCTGTCCCAATTGCTATCATTGTAAACATTTCCAGAGGTGAAATCCTTTGGTGTGATCCTCAATTCCTCATCAACGATGATAATTCTTCCTTCCTTATAAAAATGGTTGGGTCGCCATTGCAACTCAGTTTCTTCGGTTGGAGGGATATAGTAACCAAAACATTTTGGCCAATCCGGACATCCCATCCCAGAGCCCGTCATACGTACTACCGCCCCAGCAACAATAACCAGATATATGAGTATCAATGCTGTCTTTGCAGCTTTTCTGAAGTATTTTCTCATGCCTTAAGCCCCATTTTTTCCGCTTTCCTTATCATAAATGCTCTCGCTGCCTCGTATTCGTTCGGGATCTCTCCTTCCAATATGGCCTCTTTGATCGCATCTTTTATCATTCCAATTTCTCGGGAAGGTTTCAAATTGAACGTTTGCATGATCTCTTCGCCTGATACCGGAGGCTGAAAGTTCCTTACATGATCACGTTCTTCTACTTCAACGATCTTGTCTCGTACGATCTTAAAGTTGTTATGGTATTTCTTGAAGCGCTTTGGATTCTTTGTAGTGATGTCTGCTTCACAAAGCGTCATAAGGTCATCGACATGGTCGCCAGCGTCAAATACCAATCTTCTAACGGCAGAATCGGTGACAATGTCTTGGGCCAAGACGATCGGACGACTGCTCATCAACACCATTTTTTGCACGAATTTCATCTTTTCGTTAAGAGGCATTCGCAATCGCTTAAAAAGCTTATAGACCATTTTGCTTCCTACAAATTCGTGTCCGTGAAAGGTCCACCCCACTTTTTTACTGAACTTTTTTGTTGGTGCCTTTCCAATATCATGAAGCAATGCCGCCCAGCGCAACCATAAATTATCGGTATTTTCAGCAATATTGTCCACGACCTCCAATGTATGCCAGAAGTTGTCTTTGTGGCGCTGCCCTTCTACCTCATCGATGCCCTGAAGCGCACTCAATTCAGGTAATATATAGGGAAGGAGCTGTGTTTTATGCATCAATGCTAATCCAATTGATGGCTTCGGGGTGCTTAGGATCTTGTTCAACTCATCGACGATCCGTTCCTTTGAAATGATCTTTATGCGCTCTTTGTTACGCTTTATAGCGTCCAATGAGGCTGGCACTATGGTGAAATTCAACTGTGTGGCAAACCGGATGGCACGCATCATTCGTAAGGGATCATCGCTATAGGTAATATCGGGATCCAAGGGAGTTTTGATAAGCTTCCTCTCTAAGTGGCCTACGCCGTCAAAAGGGTCCAGTAGATCTCCAAAGTTTTCCTTCTTCAAGCTTAACGCAAGCGCATTGATGGTAAAATCCCTTCGCTTTTGATCGTCTTGCAAGGTTCCGTCTTCAACGATAGGTTTTCTGCTATCGCTACGGTAGCTTTCTTTGCGGGCACCGACAAACTCGATCTCTACATCATCGGTTTTGATCATGGCAGTTCCATAGTTCTTAAAAACTTGCACTTTGGGCTTTCCTGGGAGCAGGTCGGCCACTTTTTTGGCAAGAAGAATACCGCTACCAACGGCTACAATGTCGATGTCTTTAGCGTTGCCTCTTTTTAAAAGAAAATCACGCACAAATCCACCGATGACATACGCCTCTAGTTCCAGATCTTCGGCCGCGTTTGCTATGATGTTAAAGATATTCTTTTGAAGTGCTTCTTTATAATTCATTTTAATTTTTGCCACGGATGCATAAATCCTCTATTTCTTTCTTGAATTTTGAAAGATTTCACAAATTTACAACCTATTTTAATCATAGAATAACTCTTTGATGATCTAAAAGGTCTTTATGGAAGTTTGCTAAAATTGCAAGTCTGTTAGAAGAAACTTTTAGATCATTTAGACATTGGGCACTATGTTTGTCATGAATTTATTCGTGAGATTCTAAGCTCAAAGTTCAGACTAACTTTTATCGTGCATTTGTGTCGAATAAAACTATTTGCGTAGGATCTTTACTTCACCATCATTGGTTAACTTAATGATGGTAGATGGATTGCCACCAACTTTATCGCGATGCAAATCTACTACATGGTCCACACTGTTGATAATGTCTGGGTCGATCTCTTTGAAGTTTTGAGGTGCGGGATCTCCACTTATATTGGCCGATGTGGAAACCAAAGGGCGTTGTAGCTTGTCGATCAAGTGTCTACAAAACTCATCTTTGACTATTCTAATGGCCAAAGTGTTATCGGCTGCGACCAAATTCTTTGCAATGCCACGTGGGTTGTCGTAGATAATGGTGGTGGGCTTGGTTGTACTTTTAAGAATATCGAAAGCGATGGCCGGAACTTCTTGGACATATCGTTGTAACATCCTTACATCTGAAACGAGACAGATAAGCGCCTTGCTATCATCTCTTCTCTTGATCTTATATATGCTACTTACAGCGGCCGCATCGGTGGCATCGCAACCAAGTCCCCATACCGTGTCGGTGGGGTAGAGTATGGTGTCTCCCTGTTTAAGATGCCTTAACGCAGTCTCTATCGCTTCTTTCATGGCAGAAATCCAATACTTGATTCTTTATGTCCTCATTGGTGAGGTGTTCGATATAATCATTTCCAAGGTAGTGCTTTTTGTCAGTGTTGTCCATATTTTCCAAGGCGGTGGAAAATAGCGTGTAACAATCCTGAAAATGAACCTTCTCATTTAAAGATAACACCTCGATTGGAAATAAGGCAGGAAGAACTATAGCATCAGGAAAATGTACTTGATACGCAGTGATTTCTCTCGGATGTGTTTTAATGACCACTTTGGTGGAAGCCGAGATGTTTTCGATAATATCCTTGTAAATATCGATCTTGGTTTGTTCATCTGCTACCAGACCATCTTCCGATAACGGCTGAGTAAGGATCAACGAGCATTTTCCGTTTAAATCTTTGGTGCCTGTATCGTACATAAACAGTTGATAGATCTCTTGTTTTAATTCATCGGAAAGCAACTTCTCGATCTTCTTGGTGTTAAGCTCCACAGCTTTATTTTTTAATTTAGAAGGAAGTTGATCCGGGTTTTGTGCATGTACGGCAATGATTTCATCTCCATGACCATTCTCTACCAAACATTTTGTGAGGTATTTTTTCTTGATCATTTCAGACAATTTTGGGACGAACTGATAGGTCTTAAACCCGTCTTCGATCATGTGCAATCGATTGTTGGGGTATTTTAAGAAAAAATAATTCTTGGAAGAATCCGTATCACAAAAGTAAATATCTGATTGTTCGATAAATGCCTGCTCCTCTTTAAGCTCTGGACAGGTCTCTTCTATATATTCTGTGATTTTCTGTTTCTTTCTAAAGGTATAATTGAACTTTCCGATATGAGCAACTTGTGTCTTTCGGCAAGGCATCATGATCACTTTTCTGAAGAAGATCGACTTTTCCAAACTAGGGATGAGCTTTTCAATTTCGGGTGTATTCTCTACAAGAATCAGCAAATTATCTTGCTTTTTGTCTATTTCATAGTCATTCTGTACAATTATCTTGAAAATAGACATGTAGATGTTATAGATCGTTGAGCCGACAAAAGTGTTTGGGGTGTTCATACTTAGGTCAAGTTAATGATATGATAAAAACGCTCTTTTTGCATCTTATATTTTATACGATCAGAAATAAGCAATGGTAACTTTTGCAACTTTCTTTTTATACTATCCAGGTAATAGGATGCTCCTTTCTTCTTGTTTCGCCATGAGTCTTCCCACCAATGGATACAGACCGTGTTTTCTGTAATACACGCTGGTGAATATTCTTCTAACCAGGAAAATGGAAAGAAATAATCGGTAGTAAGGATCTTTACATCATTTACGGTTTGCGTCTTGTATTCGTCAACGCCATATTTTTTTAAGATAACGTTGCTTACAATGGGTGGTCCGCCCATCGCATTGAAATGGAGTCGTTGCTTACGTTCGGTCTCCTTGATACAATCCAAAACAAACTCATTGCCCTTATTGGCACCGATCACTGCCGAATTCAACGGATATATCGAATCTTCAAGATCAGTCTGAAAGCCCACAAACGCCTCTTCTTCTAGCAATGCTCCAAAGTCTTTCAATATTTCAATGTCCGTATCAAGATAGATGCCACCTTCAGTATAGATAGAGTAGAGTCGCATATAGTCTGTGATAAAGGACCATTTCTTTTGCTTGTACAGTAACTTCAAAAACGGAAGCCTGTCAAATGGGGTGTTGCTCTCGTCCCACTTCTTTATCTCATAATCTGGAAGTTTCTCTTCCCATGAGGCGATGCATTTTTTTATGGTGTCATTGTAGCTGCCATTACCATACCAGCAAAAATGTATTTTTTTTGGAATCATCAAAATGTTTTTTGAAGGGGAATTTGTTTATTTGTAACCCCTTTGCCACAATTTGGCGCAAATATACCAATTTCAACCAATTATGTTGACTTTGTGATGTTTTAAACGAAATTCAGAACCGTATGGCTATCAGCGGATTGGTGATCAGTTTTAATGAAGAACGACATATTGGCGATTGCATCGATTCGTTATTTCGAGTCTGTGATGAGGTCATCGTGGTAGATTCATTCAGCAAGGATGATACCGTAAAGATAGCAACTTCCAAAGGGGCCAAGGTCATCTCCCAGGAATTTTTAGGGGATGGGAAGCAACGAATTCATGGATTACAATTCTGTAAGAACGATTGGATCCTCAATCTTGACGCCGATGAACGTTTGGACGAAGACACTTATCAATTCATCATGAGTGAAGCTTATTTAGATCTTCCACACGATGCCTACAATTTGCGGATGCGCAACTTTTTGGGAGATGAGGAGGTCAATTACTCAGGTTGGTATCCAGACTACACCTGTCGTTTCTTTAACAAACAAACGGCAACGCCCTCTACCTCCAAAGTACATCAACGTATTCAGGCCAACAATATCAAAGACACCAAATTACACCTCTATCATTACGGATGGGATAGCTTCTTTCAGATCATTTCGAAGAAAAACCAATATACCGATTGGCAAGCCGAAGAATTGGTAGCGAGAGGGAAGAAGGCCAAGTGGTTCGATCCTTTCACCCATGGGTTTGCGGCATGGTTTCGATGCTATTTCTTCAAAAAGGGCGTGTTAAATGGGGTAGATGGATTTACCTTTGCATTGATACAGGCATTTTTCTCTTATATGAAATACGCCAAGTTGTTGAAACTTCAAAAAAAGAAAGACAGGTCATGAAGATATTGATCACAGGGGTAGCAGGTTTTATCGGGTCGCACTTGGCAGAGCATCTCGCTTCAGAAGGTCATGAAGTGGTTGGCGTGGATAACTTCAACGATTATTACGATGTTAGCTTGAAACGATTGAATGCATCGCAAGTAAGAGAAAAAGGGGTGACCATCATCGAAGCGAATCTAAATGACGATCTCGAAGCTGTTTTGCCTTCGGGATTTGACTATGTCTATCATCTGGCTGCACAGCCTGGTATCGCGGCTCATATATCCTTAGAAGAATATGTGAACAACAATATTTTCGCCACACAAAAGCTGTTAGCTTGGACGTTGAAATACAATCCGGAGGTCAAGCTTTTTGTGAACATCGCCACCTCTTCGATCTACGGACTGGAAGCCACGCTGCCGGAGACGGCCGAAGTAAAGCCAATATCCTTTTATGGAAGTACGAAGCTCGCCGCCGAACAATTGGTACTCGGCTTGGCAAGGACCAAACAGATGAATACGTGCTCTATTCGATGTTTTTCAGTATATGGCCCAAGAGAAAGGCCAGAAAAGCTGTATACCAAGCTTATCAAGGCGATCTTTGAAGGAACAAGGTTTCCGTTGCATCAAGGAAGTGAAAAACATTCGCGTAGCTTTACTTACGTGGGTGATATCGTAAAAGGACTCGCTGCGGTCATTGGAAAAGAAACCATCTGCAATGGAGAGATCTTCAATATCGGTTCGGATCAAGAATTTACCACTGGCGAAGGAATCGCATTGATCGAAAAGATCATCGGAAAAAAAGCGATGATCCAACATACGGCTCCGCGTCCGGGAGATCAACTGCGCACCACGGCGATCATTGATAAAGCGAGAAAACTATTGAATTACGACCCCACTACCGAATTCGAAGAAGGCTTAAAACAACAAGTGGCGTGGTACAGAGCAAACTTCGTCAAGTAGCTTTATTTTCCTTCCAGAGTTTGGCAAGCGTTACATATCGCGAATGCACACCCAATGCATTCAAATGCGAAATAATGATTCCCTTCTTGCCATCTAAAATGCCCAACCGAATAATGTAATGGTTAAAGAATTTCCATGTAGGTCTAAAGATCTTTAAGAAAAGGTTGCTTTTCTTCCCCTTTCTGAATTCCTCTTGCGCCCGCAGTTGGCCGTATTTGATCATTTTCCTTTTGTAGTCTTCATAATCGCTATACGAATAATGAATCAGCTTGTTTTTGAATTTCCCAAGGCTGCCATCAATTTGAAGCTGCTCATGCACGATGCGATCGCCTTCAAACTGACACTTGCTTTTTCTGAATAGGCGCACATTCTTGTCCGTTTGCCAACCACTGAACCGAAGCTTTTTATCATTGAACATAAATTGTCGGTAAAACCAATAGGCAACATGCGGCTTTTGGTCGTCCTTCAAAGTTGCATAGATCTCTTCTCTGAGTGCTACGGTAACTTCTTCATCGGCATCGAGGAACAACACCCAGTCGTTGTTCGCTAGGCTTAACGTGTATGTCTTTTGTTTGGTGAAATCCTCGAATTTATGTTGAAAGACCTTTACCTGCGGGTACTCATCTTTTAAGATGTTCAAGGTGGTATCTGTACTATACGAATCCACGATGATGATCTCATCGGCAAAAGCGATCGAGTCCAAGCACCGTCTGATGTTTTCCTCCTCGTTATAGGTAATGACTAAGGCTGAGAGTTTTTGCAAGGTAGCGTGTCTTTAGCATCGCAAATATAAAGCAGTTTGGATCAGTAACATAAAAAAGCCCATGTTTTAAAACATAGGCTATTGCTTCTTAGACCGCTACATCATGTTCTCGCAACGCGTCATTTAGCGACGTCTTTTTATTGGTGCTTTCCTTGCGCTTGCCAATGATCAGTGCACAAGGCACATTGTATTCGCCCGCAGGGAATTTTTTGGTGTAGCTACCTGGGATCACCACCGATCTTGGAGGTACTTCTCCCTTCATTTCTAAAGGTTGGTCTCCCGTAACGTCGATGATCTTGGTAGAGGCAGTGAGTACTACATTGGCTCCTAAAACGGCCTCCGTACCAACACGAACGCCTTCTACGACGATGCATCTCGATCCGATAAAGGCATCATCTTCGATGATCACTGGTGCTGCCTGCAAGGGCTCCAAGACCCCACCAATGCCAACACCTCCAGAAAGGTGAACATTCCTTCCGATCTGTGCACAACTACCAACGGTGGCCCAAGTATCTACCATCGTTCCTTCATCCACGTAGGCGCCAATATTCACATAGCTTGGCATCATAATGACTCCCGAAGAAATATACGCGCCATGTCTCGCCACGGCATGTGGCACCACTCTGATCCCTTTTTCCTTATAGCCTGTCTTTAAAGGTATTTTATCGTGAAATTCAAGCGGTCCTGCTTCGATGGTTTCCATCTTTTGAATAGGGAAGTAGAGGACCACGCCTTTCTTCACCCACTCATTTACCTGCCAGCCACTTTGAGTAGGTTCGGCGACGCGAAGTGTCCCTTCGTCAAGTAAAGAGATCACCTTTCTGATCGCCTGTTGAGTGTCTGTTGATTTCAATAATTCTCGGTTGTCCCAAGCCTTCTCTATGATTGATTGTAATTCGGTCATTTATTGTTGCTTTTTAGGCAAAGATAAGCGGTGGTTTTCAATAAAGCGAGCGATTTTATACTTGTAACAATATAAACCGTATTTTTGCCAAAAATCTTCAAATGGCACGAATTTTGGCGATAGATTATGGGAAGAAACGAACGGGGATTGCGGTCACGGATGAGCTGCAGATCATCGCTTCGGGACTTACTACTGTCGCCACGGATGAGTTATTTGATTTTTTGAAAGATTATTTGAAAGAAGAGCAGGTAGCGCTTTTTGTGGTCGGAGAACCCAAACAAATGAACAATGAGGCTTCGGAAAGTGAAGTGCTCATCCGTCCGTTTGTAGAAAAGTTGAAGGCGACCTTTAAGGATATTCCTGTGGAACGCGTGGATGAACGATTTACGTCCAAAATGGCGTTTCAAACGATGATCGATAGCGGATTGAAGAAAAAGCAGCGACGAAACAAAGCTTTGGTAGATGAGATAAGTGCAACTATCATTCTTCAATCTTATTTATATAATAAATAACATGAATGTTGACCGTTTGGTGTTAATGAAACGAATATGATTTTACCTATTGTGGCTTATGGCGATCCTGTATTGCGAAAGAAGGCCAAAGAAATTAGCAAAGATCACCCTGATCTGTCTACCTTGATCGAGAATATGTGGGAAACCATGTATCAGGCTAGTGGAATCGGCTTGGCTGCTCCGCAAGTCGGAGTGCCCATACGATTGTTTTTGGTCGATGCAACACCTTTTGGAGAGGACGAGGAACTTACCGAAGAAGAGCGAATGACCCTTAAAGAGTTTAAAAAGGTCTTTATCAATGCGCAAATGCTAGATGAAACTGGGGACGAGTGGGCTTTCAATGAAGGCTGTCTGAGCATTCCCGATATCAGAGAGGATGTCTTTCGTCAAGAAACCATTCGGATCAAGTATTTGGATGAAAATTTTGAAGAGCATGTTGATGAGTTCGACGGGATCGCTGCTCGCATCATCCAACACGAATACGACCATATCGAGGGAATATTGTTTACCGATAAACTTTCGGGCTTAAAGAAACGTTTGATAAAAGGGAAGCTGAACAAGATCTCCAAGGGCTTGGTCCATGTCGATTACAGAATGAAATTCCCTTTGGCGAAAAAAGCACGGTAACCTTTTGGAAAAATAAAAACTACCTGTGAAATTTGTGGAAATAATCTTTACAGGAAATCATTCAAACTTTACAATATGAGTTTAGAAAAAATATTATCGATCACTGGCAAGCCAGGATTATACGAATTGAAGACCCAAACACGCTCTGGTTTTGTGGTGGAGTCGCTTTTGGATGGTAAGAAAATGGCAGTGAGTTTGCGACACAACGTAAGCTTGCTTTCAGAAATTGCAGTTTATACCCTTTCAGAGGAATTGCCATTGAACGATGTTTTTGAAAAGATGCATCAAAAAGAAAATGGAGAAAAGGCATCGGTGAACCCAAAAGACGAAAAAATAAAGTTAGAGGAATATTTTTTTGAGGTCTTACCTGATTACGATGAGGATCGTGTCTACGCAAGCGATATCAAAAAAATTGTACAATGGTACAATTTGCTTATCGACAAGAAGTTGCTGAAATTCGAAGAGGAAGAGAAGCAAAAGAAAGAGAAGAAGGAGAAAGCTAAGGGCAAAGGGGAGAAGAAAGCGGCGACAACGAAAGAAAAAGAATAGTTGATGACGTATCTATCTGTTGATCTATAAAAATAAAAGAGGCTGGCTATGATGCTAGCCTTTTTTCATGATCTTTCTGCTGAAGACATTTCCATGCGCGCTGCGAATATTCAAGACATACGTTCCCGGAGCGAGATCGCTTATATCGATGGTCAAAAGTTTCTTCATAGCGCCGATCGCGGTCTTCAGCTGTTTACCGTCCAAAGAATATAACGCGACATTCAGATCTTCTTGAAACTCACTCTCAACAAGGATATTCAATAGGTCGTTGGCAGGATTCGGATATAATTGCAGCTCATAGGTATGCTCACTAGCAGTAATGTCCTCAATGCCCAAAGTACCGTACTCAATGGTCCAGTTTACGGTTGTAAAATGTAAGGTGGCATGGTTGTCTACACGTAACAGGCTGGTTTCATCACGCACATTCACATGGAGTACGTTTGTACCGATATCGAGCTCATTTTCCGCCACTGAAACCATATCAACATCCGCCGCATAGGCATTGCCATTTAAGGTCCAATTGGTTTTGAGCGTATTTGGGTTGGGCAAGATGAGATCGAGAGCAAAATCCACCGGAAAGCTTCCAGGCATTATCGTCATACCGTTGTCCGGGACAAAGGATTCGACAGGATCTACCATGGTATGGATGGTTTCAACGATACCTTCTGCGCAGACCGAACAAAAAGGATAGGTCAATGTTTGCATGATACAGAATTGATGCGGCTTGTACCACTGCGAAGCGTTGCCGCCACAGCAATGCTGAAAAATACCTACGCCATTATCGCCATCCCAATTTTTCCATTTTACGGTCAATGGATCATTGTCCTGTGTCATATTAATGGCTTCGCCAGCAAAGATATCGCCCGCCCAGTATTCATCCTTTAACCCAACAAACGAATGTCCTATCTCGTGAATGGCGATCTCTTTTCCAAACTGTTCGGTCGAGGCCACGGGGATCTCTCCGCCACTTCCTCCGTAGAAAGGAGTGTTAACCAACATGATGGCTTGGTCGTAGGCAGGAACATTGTCTGCCAAGACATCCATTGCAGTAACATTGTTAACTGTCAACGAACGATGAAAGCCAAAACTATCGAACTGAGCATCAAAATAGGTGTCGAAAAATCCGGTGGCATGCTGTGGCTCAGGCACGTCCGTAGCCGTTCCTGCATGGTCAGCGCCACTTTCGTTAGAAGGAGTTTTGATCAAGAAGACATTGAAATATGACTGGTATTGCGTAAAAGGTGCTTTGTTGAAGAGAGCAGAGGTAAAGTCGTTGGCATCTGCGATGAGCTTGTTAAATTCCGAAGCTTGATAGCCATCTCCCATGATCACCAGATTGATGAACTTATCATCGGCACCATTGAATTGAAGCGTATCGACGTCAAAGACCTGTGCCTTTGAAACAAAGGCCATCAGGCTTATAACGAATACTATCATGCTCCTCTTCATGTCTACAATGCTGCTCTATACAATGATATGGTATCTTTTGAATTTGCTAGGACACGCTTAACGGTTACAAATTTAGTGCCTTTTTTTGCAAATAGACGTATGGTAAGATCGGTGCTGTCGAGTAGCACACGTCTTTTTTCGAATTCTTTGTTGTCGTTTAAGTACTCTACATCCTTTAACAATGGGTTCTGCGTAATATATTGGGAGGTGGGATGGTTGTCTTCGTCAAATAAACTAAATATGAATCGGTCAGCGCTAGGACTAGATAAAGGACCTTTTCTTTCTTTGGCAGAACCTTCAGAGAATTTCTTCGCTAGCAGTTTAATGGTAACTTCATTGTTGCCAGTATTCTGAATGGCTCTAAATGTTAGGAAAGCCAACTGATCAACGGTCGTTGTACTCTTTTCTATTTCGGTTCTTTCAATAGGAGTCTTGCTGCTTGAACATGAAAGTAAGCTGAGGAATACGAGTGTCAGATATGTTTCTTTTATATTGAAAACCATCTGCTTATAAGATTTTAGGGCGCCTAAAATTAGCCAATTCTATTAAGTTAGGACTGTTTTTGTCGTTAAAAAGCGTTAATAATTGCTGAAAACTACGTTATGGCCTATAAACGGCTTTGCGTACATTTACGAAAATTCTTTGTTATGAATAAAAGAGAGCAGCAACTAAAGGCCTTTGATCGATTGCTGACCATCATGGATGAGTTGAGAGCGCAATGTCCTTGGGATAAGAAACAAACGCTTCAATCTTTGAGGCATCTTACCATAGAGGAGACCTACGAGTTAGGGGATGCTATTTTAGACAATGACTTGCAAGAAGTAAAGAAGGAATTGGGAGATCTTTTACTTCATATCGTCTTTTATGCAAAGATAGGCAGCGAAACCGGAGATTTTGATATCGCTGATGTATCCAACAGTATTTGTGACAAACTCATCGATCGACATCCTCATATATACGGCGATGTTGAAGTGAAGAACGAAGAAGAGGTAAAACAGAATTGGGAGCGATTGAAGTTAAAGGAAGGAAAGACCTCGGTGTTGGAAGGAGTGCCAAAAAGTTTACCCGCGATGGTGAAGGCCAACCGTATTCAGGATAAAGTGGCTGGTGTTGGATTTGATTGGGAACAGCCAGAACAGGTCTTTGAAAAACTTCAGGAAGAGTTGGCAGAATTTCAAGAGGAGGTCATCGCAGGTGATAAGGAGAAAATAGAGGCCGAGTTTGGCGATGTACTTTTTTCGATGATCAACTACGCTCGCTTTTTAGACATCAATCCGGAGAATGCCTTAGAGCGGACCAACAAAAAATTCATAAAACGATTTCAATATTTAGAAACAAAGTCACAGCAGTATGGCAAAGAATTGAAGGATATGACACTTGCCGAGATGGATGTTTTCTGGGAAGAGGCGAAGAAATTATAATATTGCTCAGGGTACTCGTATCTATCTTGTATGAAAAATGTTATGTAATATTTTGTACATTCAAATAAAATATCAACCATGAAATACGTATTCAGAATTTTGCTGCTGGCGCTTGTGGCTATTGGCGGCTATTATGCCTATGAAAACTTCATCGCCGATAAGGCTATTCATATCCTAGAAGATGTACAGCATGAACTTTCTATGACTGAAGAGTTCGTTTTTTCGAGGGACAACATGAAGTTCTCGGAAATTCAGAACAATAAGAAGTTTCTTGCGCACGTAAATTACCTATATACTTGGGAAGCCAACGTACCCTTTGGCTTTTCTAGTAAAGATTTAAAGCTCGATTATGATAAGGATAACAAGGTATTGAATGTCGAGATAAAGACCTTGAGGTTATTTCCTTTTCAGATACATAACAAAAAGGCCAAAAAGACGAGCGAGTTCGCTTGGTTGAATCAAGGGGATCCGGTCGCAAAATTTTGGCAGAACATCGAAGGTCACACAAAGGATTTGATCAATAAGGAATTTAGCAAGAAGCCAAACGAAGTTGCCTCAGTAAAACAAATATCGAAAAATTCCCTAACCATTTCAGTACAAAACATCTTAAAGAAACTGGCTCTAAAAGATGTTGAGGTGCGAATACGAATCGATAAGTTAGCACTCTATAATGGCAAAAGGGTATGAACAAGAATTCTAAATTAAGATCAGAAAGTTTCTTATTATAAGGATTTCAGTCTTTTTAACTTCGCCTTCCACACATCCAAGGCGTCCTTGTGTCTTTTAATATTCTTATGAACATCTTTGACGATAGGATTGCTATCGTCGGCGTGTTTAAAGAATTGTAGATTGTTCTCGAGTTGATTGATCTCCGATTTTATCTCGTCGATCTTTCGAAGTATAAAGGTACGCTCTTTCTGAATGCCTATATCATCGCCCTCTAATCCGTCCAAACGGTTGCCATACTTCATCAATTCGGCCTCTTTCTTGCTCATATTCAATTTTCCAAATAAGGCATCTAAGACCTTATTGAACTTGCCTTCTACATTGCGTTTGTTAAAAGGGACTCGCCCAATAGCCTTCCATTCTGCTATTTTTTGCTTAATGGCTGCAAGATCTGTATCGCGATCACCGGTAAGTTCAAATGATTTCAGGTTGTCTAGAAACTCCTTCTTTTTCTCGAAGGCTTCGTTCTCTTCTTTATTGGCCTCATTTCGTGTGGCATGAAATCTGTCGAAATAATGATTACAGGCACTTTTGAACTCATTCCATATTTTATCCGAATATTTCCGTGGCACATGACCGATACTTTTCCAATCGCTCTGGATCTTCTTCATGATCGGGGTGGTGCTTTCCCAATCCTCGCTGTCTTTGAGGGACTCTGCAAGCTTCACCAATTCCATTTTTTTGTTCAGATTGTTCTGCTGCTCCTTTTTAAGACCCTTGTAAAAATCGTTCTTATTTCGATTAAAGCTGCGTACCGCTTCTTTAAAGGCAGACCAGGTTTCCTCGTTTTTCTTTTGTGGTACTCTTCCAGCGTTAAAAAAGGATTCTCGCAATGCTTCGATCTCCTTGATCTTTTTCTGCCATGCACTATGTGAATTCACCTTTTCTGAACCTACCTCGATGATCTTGCCGATGATCTCTTGTTTTTTGATAAGATTATCCTCAAAGGTCTTCTCCAGGTCTTTGTAATAATCTTGACGTTTGTCGTGGATGGCTTTGGTCGCAGCACTAAATCGATTCCATATCTCTTCTCTATGTTCTTTGGCAACAGGTCCCACTTCTTCTTTCCAAAGTTTGTGCAAGTTTTGAAGTTCTCTAAAGGCAAGACCTACATCGTCCAGTTGCGTTAACTCTTCGGCCCTTGTGATGATCTTCATCTTTTCTTCGAGATTGTGCTTGAAGTCTAGATCTCTAAGGTCCCTGTTCAAATGCAAGAAATCGTAAAAACGCTCTACATGGTGGTGATAGGTGCGCCAGATGTTGTTGTACTGCATTTTAGGGATGGGTCCTGCATTTCGCCAAGCCTCCTGAAGTTCTTTGAAATGCTTGTAGGTAGTGTTTATGTTCTCTTCTACATTGATAAGACCTTTGAGTTCTTCAATGATCTCGATCCGTCTTTGAAGATTGGTTTTAAGGTCTTTCTCTAATTGCTGGTAGTGAGCGTTTCGTTTTTCTTTATACTCGCTGTAGACGGCATTGAAACGCGATTTCACCGGCGCATTATACCTAAAGTCGATGTCCTGTCCACCTTCAGATAAAAATTCCTCTTTCTTTTGCTCGATAAGTTCGGAATACTTTTGGTTGAATTCGTTACGAATTCCATCCACATGCTGCTTTATCGCTTGGATCTTCTCATTCCTTACCAGCTTGGCAAACTCATCGACCAAGGCTTCCATGGTCATGGAATGGTAATCAAGCATTGGTATTTCGTGGCGTCTGGACTTTTCTTCATCTTCAGCATCCTCCGCTACGGAATCATCTATTTCATTAAGAGCATCTTCATGCTCCTCCTTTGTTTTTTCACCAGTGGTGACGGGCTCTTTTTCTTCGGCATCTTCAACTTCATCCGAAGGGGTCGTGGCTTTGACACTTTGGTCTGAAGCTGTTTCAGAAAGTTCTTTGGCTGGGGTTTCGGTAGTATCCTCAGAGGCCTTATCAGCTTTCGACTCATCTACAGGCACTTCTTCACTTCCATCTGCCAAAGGCAGGTTATCATTTTTTTCTTCTAACATCATTAAAATGTTTGTGGTTCATCATTGCTTACGCCCCTCTAAGATACTAACAACAGCAGAAATAGCAAAGTTTTTTGCTATATCCACAAACCATGGAAGATGAAAGGGTGCTCATTGGTCGTTCCAGATTTCCCAAGCCTTTTCGGCTTGTAATTCTAGCATCTTTAGCCCATTGATGGTCGTAGCGCCCTGCTCCCGTCCCCTTCGCAGAAAAGTGGTCTCTGCCGGATTGTAAATAAGGTCGAACAACAGGTGGCGCTCGGTTAGCCGATCATACGGAACATTTGGATGCTCTTGGATATTAGGATGCGTACCTAAAGGGGTACAATTAACGATGACAAGATGATCAGCCATGATGCGATTGCAAAGTTGATGATAGGAAAGCTCTGCCGCTTTTGGTCGTCTTGAAACAAAGGTCGGACGTATGCCCAAAGATCGTAAAGCATGAAAAACAGCCTTTGAAGCGCCACCAGTTCCAAGGATCAGAGCTTTGAGATGGTGCGATTGGAGTAATGGTCTGATCGATTCGGTAAAGCCGTAATGATCGGTATTGTGCCCGATCATCTGGTCACCTTTGAATTGTATGGTGTTAACTGCCCCAATTTCTGACGCCAATGCACTCAATTCGTTTAAATAGGGGATGATCTGTTCTTTATACGGAATGGTCACATTGAGTCCTTTGATATCTAGGAATTGCTCCAGTACTTGCGTGAAGTCTTTCACATCTTTAAGGTCAAAGTTCTGGTAGATATGATCCTCTAGTCCAAGCTTTTCAAATTTCTTGCTGAAATAATCCTGAGAGAAAGAATAGGAGATATCCTTTCCTATGAGCCCAAAGCGCTTACTTGACCTTTCTTGTGCGTTTCCCATACCAATCGAGTGCTAAAACGATGAAGATGCCAAATATAATAAAACCAACGGCGATCCAAGTTTCGTTATTCTGCAGTTCTGGAATATAGCGGTGATAATTCTCGATGACCCGCTCTCCAGAAGAATTGATCAAAAAATCACCAGTGGCATTCTTTTTATACACCGTCTCCTTCCATGGCCATACCACACCCAAAGAGCCAGCGATAAACCCCATAATAACGGCAGAGGTTATATGTTTGAAATGTTTTAATACATAATTCAGCAAATGTGAAAGTGTGACAAGCCCGACCGCTGATCCCAGTGTAAAGAAAGAAAGCACCTTGAGCAGTTCTATGCGTTTGGTGTTTTTTGTAAAGCTAAGATCGCCTCTTAAGAGTTCTGCGAAGGTGTCGTAGAGGGCATTTACCGAATCAACAAGCAGCAATACATAATTGCCCAACAAAATAAGTATGAATGATCCCGATAGCCCAGGTAATGTCATTCCAGATACGCTGATAATTCCGCAGAAGAAAACAAAGAGCAAATGATCGTTTTGACGAGCAGGCTCGAGCAGGCTGATGCCCACACCAAAGGCAGTGCCAAAAATAAGTGCAAGGATGGTCTTAGCATTCCAGTGTTTAAAATCCTTTGAGATGTAATAGATGGAACCGATGATCATCCCGAAGAAAACCGCCCAGACATAGAGCTCCTTTTGTTCTATAAAATAGTCAAGTACTTTAGAGACGCTAAAGTAGCTGATGAGCATGCCAAAGATGAGCAAGGAAAGGAATCGCCCGTGGATGTACATATAAAAACTCTTGAATCTGCCATTGATGAGCAATTTAAAGGCCTTTGTATTGATCTTCTGCAGCGCATAGATAAACTCCTCATAAAAACCTGCAACGAACGCTACGATGCCTCCAGAGACACCAGGCACCTTGTTTGCCGCTCCCATGGCAAGGCCTTTGATGACAAGAAATATCTTGTCCTGTAGTGTTCTGGCAACATTATACATTCATCAGTGCTTTTTGGTGGCGAGTCGTTCCAAGATAAAGATAGTCAGAAATCCTGCAATCGCAAGTAGCGCGGCAAACAGTAGTTTAGGGTCTCCTTCAAATGACCAAGGGGAGATACTTTCTTGCAGTACCGGCACCTGTGTGCCGTGAGAATCCACGCGCCAAGTAAGGGTCTCCTTCCATGGCCATATCTTATTCAAGGATCCAATGATGAAGCCGGTCAAAGCGGCCAAGGTCAGGTTCTTATAATTGGTAAAGGTCCATTTAAGCAATTTTGAGAAGCTGAGCAATCCTATAATGGCTCCAGCCCCGACAATGGCGATCGTTTTTAGGTCTTTGTTGTCCACGGCTTCCACAATAGGCTGGTATGCTCCCAATAAAACAAGAATGAATGCTCCAGAGATTCCGGGTAGGATCATAGCGCAAATGGCCAATGCCCCAGCGATGAACAAAAACCACCATGCGGAGGTGTCATTGCTCAAAGGTGGTAAGGTGGTAATATAATAGGCGGTCACCGCTCCGATGATCAGCAGTGCGACCACCCCAGGAGTAAACCTCGTGATTTCTTTCCCCACGTAAATAATGCTCGCCAATACAAGACCAAAGAAGAAGGCCCAAAGAAGAACGGGTTCGTTCTCCAAGAGCCAACGAATGCTACGCACCAAAGAAAGGACGCTGATTCCTATTCCGATAAAAAGGGCCAACAAGAAGTTGCCATTGAGTTTTTTCCAAGCCGCAGCAAGACCTTCGTCTTTTAATACCTTTACGGTTTGTAGGTTGATGTTATTTATCGAATCGATCAGTTCTTCATAGATTCCCGAGATAAACGCGATCGTCCCTCCAGATACGCCTGGCACCACATCTGCGGCTCCCATCGCCATTCCTTTGAGCGTAATGACTAAATAATCGAAAAATGATCTTTGCATACGACTAGATTAAAAAAAACGAATCGTAAAAGTAGGTAATTTTATATGGAAGGTTTCTGAAAAGAAGTGATAATATTCTTTACAGAATTACGATTGTAGACCTTTGGGAATAGTTCTTTGATCAGGGTATGCGATTGATAGTTCTCTCTAAGCGCATTCTTGAGATGAAAGTGTCCTTTTATCGTATCTGATAAGGTGTAGTATAGTCCAGCCAAATGATAGTGGATGTCAGAATTCTCGGGATAGAATTCGAGTGCTTGCAGCAATGTTTGAACGGCACTTTCGATCTCCCCGATCTTGCGTAAAACAATAGCCCAAGAAACCCAGGTATCTAGTTCATAATTGCCCAGTTCTACTGTTTTCTGATAGGCGATATCGGCCTCTTCGTAGAAATTCAACACCTTGTTGATCTCCGCATTGCGTTTCCAATAGAGCACGTTCTCCCCATCGATATTGATGGCCTTATTGATATAATACAAGGCTTTTTGAAAATTCTCTTGTTGAATATAGAAATCGGTGATCGCGATCCAGCCTTTATCTAATAAAGGATCCTCATGGACGGTCTTATAATAGAAATTCTTTGCCAACGAATAGTTGCCCAATCTTTCATGACACTTACCTAGTCTCAGATATGCGAACGAGGTTGGGTCGTCCAATTTGAGCGTGATCTCATAATTCTCGATGGCCTCGTTATAGCGTCCTAGCTTCTCCAAAGATTTTCCTTTCTCTAAATATGCGCCGATGAAGGCATCGTCACAGATGACGGCAAAATCAAAGGCGGCCAATGCTTCCTTGAACATCTTCTTGGAGACAAATTGCTTTCCGAGTTGGTGCCAAGCGACCTCGCTGTAAGGATCTTTATCCAGAAAATCATTCAAAAATGAAATGGCCCCATCATGATCTTCCAAAAAATCAAAACAATAAATTACATTGTACAGCGCAGAATAATCTTCATCATCTTCTTCCAAACATTTTATAAAACACTCCTTGGCCTGTTGATAATCATCTAAGAAGAGGTATTCCATGCCCATCAATGAATATACATCAAGGGGGTCATCGGTGTAGGCCAAAGCAGTTCTAAGCAATTCGATGGCCTTTTTATGTTCGTCTCTCTTAGAAAGGATGTTTGCCTTTTGAATATAGATCTCGTCATTACCAGATTCCAACACATATAATTCGTCCAATAGCGATTCGGCCGCTTCTAACTTATTCTCAAAAATAAGCAACTCGATTTCCAATAACTTAAGCGAACTATTCGAGGGATGTTGTTCCAAACCTATTTTAATGGCCTTGCGCGCAAGGGCCACTTTACCGATCTCTAAATAATGGTGAATAATTTCTTCGAATTCCTCGGAATCAAAAAAGAAAACATCATCGGTCTTCAACATAGATTCGAATCTTTCTAAAGGGAAGTTGTTTTCATCATGCGAATTAAACTGCATAGGCAAGTCGATTTCTGATTTGATGTTATCTAAAAATAGTGTTTGATCCAGTCGGTTTTAGAAAATTTGCACTATTGTTTTCAACAAATTAATTAACAACCTTATTGCAATCTTTGGTCCAAACTATGTACAAGGGGTCAGAAAGTCAGTTAATTTAAAATAAGCTAAATTTCGTCAAGTACCTCAAGAATGATGTGACAGCCCTGTTTTATGTATTCCAAAGGTATGGTAAGCGGTGGTGTAATTCGAACCGCCCTAGGCTCAAATAACAACCAAAATAGGATGAGTCCTTTATCCAAACATTTAAATATGACCTTGTTAACGGTTGCTGCATCCTCTAGAATGATTGCCAGCATCAACCCTTTTCCGCGTATTTCGCATATTTTAGGATGAACCAGCAATTCTCTAAATAGCCGTTCTTTTTCAAGTGTTTCAGCCATAAGGTCGCTTTCTGTGATCTCTTTTAAGGTGGCCAAACAGGCCGCCGCGATCACAGGGTGTCCACCAAAAGTGGTAATATGGCCCAATTTAGGCCGGTCTTCCAGCAATCGCATATGGGCGTTCGATGCCGAAAAGGCACCCACTGGCATACCGCCGCCCATGCCTTTCCCCATGACCACAATGTCTGGCACGATGTCATAGTTCTCAAAACCGAACAATGTACCCGTGCGCCCGAAACCAGGTTGAATTTCATCCAATATCAGTAATGCACCGACCTCATCGCAACGCTGACGCACCTTTTTTAGGTAGTCATTTTCTGGAAGGATGAATCCAGCACCTCCTTGAATGGTCTCAAGGATTACTCCAGCGGTCTTCTCTGTGATCTGCTTTAGATCTTCTTCGTTGTTAAAAGTAATGAAGCGAGTGTCTGGTATCAAGGGGCGAAAGGCCCTTTTGCGTTCCTCATAGCCCATGACGCTCATGGCGCCTTGGGTGTTTCCATGATAGGCATAGTGCGCGGCGACCAATTCTGTTCGGCCGGTGGCCTTTTTGGCCAGTTTTAGAGCCCCTTCGATGGCCTCGGTGCCCGAATTGGTGAGGTAGGTCTTCTCTAAGGGGGCGGGTAGGTACTGCGCCAATGATTTGGCCAGCTCAACGGCTGGCTCTTGAATGTATTCGCCATAGACCATCACATGCAAATACTTATCTAGCTGGTCTTTGATGGCTTTTACCACTTTTGGATGTCCATGACCTAAGCTGCATGCAGAGACGCCGGCAACAAAATCTAAAAACTCCTTCTTATTAGTATCATAAATATGACATCCCTTCGCATGAGAGATCTCCATCGCTAAAGGATGCGGCGTGGTCTGAGCTTGATATTTTAGGAAATCTTCTTTCACCTAAGCTTGAGCTATTGTTCCTTCTTCCGTTTAAGGTCGCTCCTAGATTTGAGTCGTTTCTGCTTCTCTAAGAATCCCTTTTCATCCTTTTTTATCGGTAGTGCGGGCGCTTTATCGGGGTCGGTTTCATCATTTGTGGATTCGAAATCAAAAGGCTGATCAACACCGTAGATCGTTGGAAGTTTAATGTTGTTATCATCTTCATCGAAGATGTCATCTTTTGTTCTGATGCGTTCATCTCCATACCAAACGAACCCGCGTAATCTTCTGGCATTTTTCGGTAATTCCGAGTCTGGATAGATATCTCCGTCCGGCTGCGTGAAAAACGTCATGTCTTCAATTCCTTCATCTCCGATGACAAAATTGATCTTACTGCATACGGTCTTGTCAATACCGATAAACTCATCGTCGTCCGAATACATATAGTAGATCACCTCCGTATTTTTGATCACATCCACGGTACGCAATTCATTATCTTCAAATTTCCCATACAGATTAAGGCCTTTGATCTGATTGTATCCATTTTCGCTAAGACTGTCTTTCTGAATGACAAATGAATTGTTGATCACCTTGAGCGAATCAAGCTTTTCGGTCTTTACATCAGAGATGAGATGAATGGTGTCTCCAGTCATTTGATTCTCTCCAGACCATAGGATGGGACGTCTGATCAGTTGTGTAAGTCCCGTCTTTTGATTCACATGGATCGAATCGCATTTGCCGCTCATATCTTGTTTGTAGAACTTCACATTCTTAAAACCTCTTATGATGCGATCATCTTCAGGGCCGGTGACCATTAAAATATCGCCATGAATGTACATCGAGTCCTTTTCGATCAAGTTGATCGCTACTGCACGTTTTGTGATAAATGCTGAGTCCTTCGCTTTGTAGATTTCGGCATAATGTCCTCGGATGATCGAATTGTTGATCGTGTCGGTGATCTTTATGTTGTTGGTGGCCGAAGCAAAATTGGTTGGGTTGTCAAAATAAAGACTATCACCCTTGATCTCTCGGTTATTGTAGTTGATGGTAGAATTCTTGACAAAAAATCCATTCTCGGACACCGTGTTATAGAAGCCGCGCTCACAATAGATGTCATATTCCGCGCCGACAATGGTAGATGGGCCATACATATAGGCGTGCTTGCTGGTTGTGTAGTAGTCCAATTGAGCAGAGTTCAAGGTGTACTCTGGATTCACCACCTCCACATCAGAGACGAATTGGTATTTTTTACTTTCCATAAAATAACGTCCCTTGTCACTGGTTAGGGTGGTAGCACTGTCCCGAACAACCCCTTTGTTGTTGTAATACGCTTGTTGAATGTTTCTGTCAAAATAGAGCGTATCCGTTGTCAGGGTCTGTTCTGGGGTCTGAAGACGTACGTTCTCCCGGGAAATGGCCATTTTGGTATCGCCATCATATTCTACATAGGCGCTATTCATGGTGACCGTGTCACCTTGTTTGAGAATTACATTTCCGTAAGCTCTAAAGAAGTTGTCCTTTCTTTTAAAGATGGCACGGTCACTCCAAACATCAACACCTTCGTGAAAAAGATGCACCCGCGTGCCGCCTTTCGAACTTAAAATGTCCGAATCTGGAAAGCGTTCTTCATTTCGGTCGTAACCGCCAGCGCTTTTTATCTGTATCGCCTTTTGCTCTTGCGCAAAGCAAGTAATACTTATGAGCAAGAAAAAAAATATATAAAAAGGTTTCAATGTGAGCAATTCTTTGAAATTTGGTTCAAAAATAACGCTTTTTAGAGTTGTGAATTGCGTTTTGGGAGGATTTTAAGGTTCTGAAGTGTTAGGTGTTAGGTGTTGGGTGTTGGGTGTTAGGTATAGGGTATTGGGTGACGGGTGTTGGTTCTCTTTGTCAGTTCGAGTGATCCCGTGGCTATCGGGATCGTATCGAGAACAGTTTTATGTGTTTAGGGTTTATTGTTTGATCTCGTGGTGACGGGTGACGGGTGATAGGTTTTGGGTAATGGGGGTTAGGTGTTGGGTTTTGGTATTGGGTGTTGGGAGTTGAAAGTTTATAGGTTTAAGGTTGAGGGTAGATGGCAAAGATTA
This sequence comes from Sungkyunkwania multivorans, assembly GCF_042675645.1. Taxonomy (NCBI): domain Bacteria; kingdom Pseudomonadati; phylum Bacteroidota; class Flavobacteriia; order Flavobacteriales; family Flavobacteriaceae; genus Sungkyunkwania; species Sungkyunkwania multivorans. The sequence goes on from NZ_JBHTJH010000004.1 coordinate 179,217, forward strand.
TTAGCGTATCCTCACTAAAAAGACACCCCGAGTTTCCTCAGGGTTTCTATCTATTGAAATTTCTTAAATCTTAAATCTTAAATCTCAAATCGTGCTTCCTGTCTATCGATGGATGGTCTGCTTTCTATCGGGCCCGACAGAAACGATTTTTATCGGCACTTCCAATTCCTTTTCCAAAAAACTGATATAGGCCATTAGATTCGAAGGCAATTCTTCGGCCTTCGTCATCTTGGTGAGGTCCTTATGCCATCCAGCGAATTCCTTGTAAACAGGCGTTACATTCTCGGCTTCTATATTAAAGGGAAGATGTTCTATAGTTTCACCTTTGTATTTATAGGCTGTACAAATTTTCAGGGTCTCTATTCCAGATAGCACATCGCCTTTCATCATCATCAGTTGGGTCACACCATTTACTTGCACCGCATATTTAAGTGCTACCAGATCCAACCAGCCGCAACGGCGTTTTCGGCCCGTGGTAGCTCCAAACTCTCTACCCACACGCCCCATGGTTTCTCCAACTTCATCAAAGAGTTCGGTAGGGAAGGGGCCACTTCCTACTCTGGTGGTATACGCTTTGAAGATACCCAATACTTCGCCGATCTTTGTTGGTGCCACTCCAAGACCGGTACAGGCGCCGGCCGCTGTCGTATTGGAAGAGGTCACATAAGGATAGGTCCCAAAATCAATATCCAACAATGATCCTTGTGCGCCCTCGGCCAAGATAGTCTTACCAGACTTCATCGCTTGATGCAAATATTCTTCGCTGTCTATGAATTGGAGAGACTTTAAGGTTTCGATGGCCTCAAAGAAGGTTTCTTCAAGTTCTTTCAGGTCATACTGTATCTCTACATTGTAAAAGGCGATCATCGCCTCGTGTTTGTTCGCCAAGGCTCTGTATTTCTCTTTCCAGTCATCTAGTTCGATGTCACCAACTCTAATTCCGTTCCTACCTGTTTTATCCATATAAGTTGGGCCAATTCCTTTGAGTGTGGATCCTATCTTGGCCTTTCCTTTGGCGGCTTCCGAGGCCGCATCTAGCAGTCTATGCGTTGGTAGAATGAGATGTGCCTTGCGCGATATCAGCAGCTTGGAACGTACATTGATATTATACTTTTCCAGGCTATCCAGCTCATTTTTGAAGATCACTGGATCTATGACAACTCCATTGCCGATGATATTTTCTGCGTTTTCATGAAAGATCCCAGAGGGAATCGTATGCAATACATGCTTGATCTCATCAAATTCTAAGGTATGTCCAGCATTGGGCCCGCCTTGAAAACGGGCGATAATATCATAGTTGGCGGTGAGTACATCGACGATCTTTCCTTTTCCTTCGTCTCCCCACTGCAATCCTAGTAGTAAATCTACTGCCATGGTGTTGTGTTGTGTTGTTAGTGTGTTTGTCCTATGGTTAAAACCGACGTCAAAAATACACGCTTCTATCGAAAAGATTCAATAAAACAATCGCTAAGAATTAACAATTAGCTGTTAACTTCCTTCTTTTTGGTTCCGTAGAAGTATAATGAATGGTTATGAATGTCAATGTCGAATATCTCCTCGATGGTCTTTTTGATAGATTGGATGCGGGGGTCGCAAAACTCCATGACCTCACCAGTATCGGTCAGGATCACATGATCGTGCTGTTTGTCGAAATAAGATTTTTCGTAGTGCGCTTGATTTTGACCAAACTGATGCTTTCGAACAAGATTGCAATCCAAAAGCAATTCTATCGTATTATAAAGCGTGGCACGACTTACACGATAATTTTTGTTTTTCATTTTGATATACAATGATTCTATATCAAAGTGCTCTTCGCTATCATAGATCTCTTGGAGGATCGCAAAACGTTCGGGCGTCTTGCGATGTCCATTTTCCTCTAAAAAGGTAGTGAAGACATTCTTCACGATCTCTTGGTTCTTGTTTTCGGCCATCAGGGTTTGATAACGGTTGTTGTACAAAGGTAAGTTTATTTTTGATTCTGCCGACGGCCTATCACTGTCGCATCACTTTTTCGATTCCCTGAATTTTCTTTAGGTTTTCAATCAATCGCTTCAGGATGGTATTGTTCTTTACGATAACGGTTATTTTACCATTGAATATACCTCCATTTGTATCAAAGCTGATATTTCTGATATTCACGTGCATATTGTTAGAGATGACCTTGGTAACATCGTTTACGAGGCCCAAATTGTCAATTCCAGAGAGTTGTATCACGGACGTAAAACCTTGTTGCGAAGAATCGACCCATTTCGCCGACATGATCCGATAGGCATAATTGGATTGTAGGCTGATCGCATTGGGACAATTTTTTTTATGTACCTTAATGCCATCATTGATGGTCACAAAACCGAAAACATCATCCCCGGGTATCGGATTGCAGCATTGTGATAACTTGTAATCCAACTTTTCTTCTTCCTTTCCAAACACTAGAAGATCATATTTGGAGGTGATCTCGTCTTTATCGATATCTACAGGTGTGCCGGGTCTCTTGATCCTGTTCTTGAAAAAATTCACGAACGTATTACTTCTCGAAGCGGCAAAGTCCTTCAACTTTTGATTGTCGATGGTGCCGATACCAACGCGATAAAATAGGTCCAAGCTGGTTTTAAGTTTAAAGTAAACTACCAGATCATTCACCGTCTTTTCGTTCAGTGTAATTTTCAGCTGTCGAAGCTTTCGGCGCAGGATCTCTTTTCCTTCCTCGGCGATGAGTTTTTTCTCTTCTTTAAGCGACGATTTTATTTTTGAACGCGCCCTTGCAGTAGTGGCATAATCCAACCAGTTGGCATTGGGCTTGGCCTTATCCGAAGTAATGATCTCTACCTGGTCGCCACTGTTCAACTCATGACTAAGTGGTACCAGCTTGTTGTTCACTTTGGCACCACGGGTATGCATGCCTACTTCGGTATGTATGCTAAAGGCAAAATCCAAGGGCGTGGCTCCTTTGGGAAGGGATTTTAGTTCGCCATTAGGCGTAAACACAAAGATCTCCTTGGCATAGAGGTTTAACTTGAACTCTTCTACAAAATCGACCGCATTGGAGTCTGAATTTTCTAGGGCCTCTTGAAGCCTGTTGAGCCAAACCTCCAAGCCTTGCTCTTGTTGCTCACCGTGCTTGTACTTAAAATGAGCCGCATATCCCTTTTCTGCGATCTCGTGCATACGCTCACTGCGAATCTGTACCTCTACCCATCTTCCTTTGGGCCCCATCACGGTGATGTGAAGCGCTTCATAGCCAGTAGACTTGGGCGACGAGATCCAATCGCGTAGTCTCACGGGATTGGGTCTAAAGTGATCAGTAACGATCGAATATATCTTCCACGCAAGGAATTTTTCATTGGCAGCGTCCGACTTGTAGATGATTCGTATGGCAAATTTGTCATACACTTCATCGAAGGAGACGTTTTGCTTGACCATTTTTTTCCGGATAGAAAAAATGGATTTAGAGCGCCCTTTGATCTCATAGTTAAGACGTTCTCTGTCTAACGAATCTCTTATAACATCCGAGAATGCCTCGATATAGGCCGTTTGTTCCTCCTTGCTTTCCTCCATCTTGCTCTGAATATCGTTGTAGACATCAGGCTCGGTGTATTTTAATCCGTAATCCTCGAGTTCGGTCTTGATGTTGTACAGTCCGATCCTATGCGCAAGCGGAGCATAAATATACAGGGTTTCCGAGGCGATCTTCACTTGCTTGTGCTCGGGCATGGACTCCATCGTTTGCATATTGTGCAAGCGATCGGCGATCTTAATGATGATGACCCGAACATCGTCATTCAGGGTAAGGAGCATCTTGCGAAAGTTCTCGGCTTGTAAAGAAACGTCCTTGTCTTTCTTTAAATGCGATATCTTGGTAAGTCCGTCAACGATCCTAGCAACGGTCTCTCCAAACATCTGTTCGATATCGGTAAGCGTATATTCGGTATCTTCAACTACATCATGGAGCAGGGCTGCGGCAATCGAAGTCGCATCCAGTCCAATTTCTGAAGCTACGATCTTTGCAACGGCAATGGGATGAAAAATATAGGCTTCGCCAGACTTACGGCGTTGGTCTTTATGGGCATCCACAGCAATATCGAACGCCTGGCGAATAAGTTTTTTATCCTCATCGCTCAGTGTCTGATAGCTTATTCTTAAAAGCTCTTTGTACTGCTTAGCAATTTCTTTATTTTCCTTTTCAACGTCAACCACTGCCATAAACTAAAAATAGGTTAAACTTTATAGCTATGCAACAAAATCTATGCCTTAAGTTTATTTATTCGTCGTAATAATGTAGGGTGGGAGTAATGGGCGAAGACGTAGGCTGGATGGGGCGTGAGATTGCTCAAACTATTCTTAGACAATTTTTTTAAGGAGGTGATGAGCGGACTGTCTGCGTATGTCATTTTTGCATAGTCGTCCGCCTCATATTCGAACTTACGTGAAAAATAATTCATCACGAGTCCCGTGATCGTCGAAATTGGACTATAGAGAATGCCAAAGGCAATAAGTCCCACATGGAAACTGTGATTTTCAACTCCGATTGCTTGCGACAATAATGGGGTGTTGATAAACAGCGATAATAGAAAGAGTGTGAGCCCAGCCAATAAAACTGAGCTAATCAGATTAAAAATGATATGATTTCTCTTGTAATGCCCAACTTCGTGCGCAAGCACGGCAACGATCTCTTCCGTCTCCAAGTCATTGATGAGGGTATCAAAGAGTGTGATACGTTTTTCTCTTCCAAAACCAGAAAAATAAGCATTGGCTTTGGTCGAACGTTTGGACCCATCGATGACAAAAATATTTTTTAATTTAAAACCAACATGTTGTGCATAGGCTTCTATTGCAGACTTCAGTTCGCCAGCTGGCAAAGGGGTCTGTTTGTTGAATAGCGGTACGATCAATCGTGCGTAGAACATGTTCATAAAGATGGAGAATAGTGCCACCGCGCCCCATGCGTATACCCAAAAATTACTTCCCGTAACTTGGTAAAACCAGATGATCAGGGCCAATATTCCGCCGCCGAGAATGACCGTCATGATCCAACCTTTGACCTTGTCCAAAAAAAAGGTCTTCTTCGTTGTTTTGTTAAATCCAAATCGCTCTTCGATAACAAAGGTCCGATAGTACGCAAAGGGCGTGGATAGGATATCACTTCCCAACATGATGATTCCAAAGAATATCAAAGCTATGAATATTGGTTTTTCAGTATATGACCGAGCAATATTGTCCACCCATTCAAAACCATCAAATAAGAAGAAACCCAGGGTCAACATCAATGAAAATAATGAGGTGAAATTACCGAAGCGATAATTGGTCCTTTTGTATGCCTGCGACTTGCTGTATTCTTCGGCATCATAGACGTCTGCCAGTTCTTTGGGAATGGGATCATTGAAATGCTGCGCATTCAGAAAGCTCAGGATCCTGTCGACCAGAAAATTGACTATAAGAATTGCAATTATGATATAAAATAACGTATTCGGATTCATTGGTGTGGCTAATTAAACTGATTAAAGTCGCGTTGTCTCTTTGCTTCAAAGATGATGATCGCAGCAGCGACAGAGACATTCATCGAGTCGATTTCCCCTTGCATTGGGATGATTATATTTTGAGTTGAATTTTCGAGCCATTCGTCATTCAGTCCCGTTGCTTCAGTACCGACCACTATAGCCGTAGCTTGTTTATAATCTTGAGTATGATAGTTACTGGCAGCGGTCAAAGCTGCACAGTAGATGTTGATTCCCTTTTGATGCAAAAACCGTATGATATCACTGGTTTCTCCAATAGCGATCTGATTGGTAAACACGCAACCCACACTGCTGCGAATGATATTGGGATTGTAAAGATCGGTCTTAGGATTTGCAATGATCACTGCGTCAAGGTTTGCCGCATCTGCAGTTCTTAACAAGGCACCAATGTTTCCTGGCTTTTCGGGCGCTTCGGCGACCAATATCAAAGGATTCTCATTTTTAAAACGCAGTGCCTCCAGCGTGTGGCCTTTGCTATTTACCAATGCGATAACACCTTCGGTGGTTTCACGATGTGCCAATTTTTGGTAGACCTCCTTTGAGACCTCAAAGAGTTTTGAGCACGAGGTGTTAAGACCTTCAAGCTGATGCTCTGGAAACAGTTCGGGCTGAAACAACAGGCTATCTATCTCATAATTCCCTTGGATGGCCAGCGCGATCTCGCGAGCACCTTCGATGAGAAATTTACCGTCCTTCTTTCGGTTTCTCGACTTTTCCTTTAAAGTGAAAAGTTGCTTTATAAAAGGATTTTGTGTGCTGCTGATCTGTTTGTGCATCGAATATCATTGAACAATGGCAAAAGTACCACTATTTGCTGTAATTTAGTATTTACAAACTCGACATACATACAAATTAAAATCAACTTTATAATGAAGAAAGTACTATGGGCTGTTTTTATCGCGGCCTTTGTAATATCTTGCAAACAAGACAAGAAATCAGACAAAGAAATTATTGTATTGCCCGAAGAGAAAGCGACCACCGTCGATCTTTCTCGATACCCTGAAAACCTTCAAAAAGTTTTTGCCAGGCACGGTGGACTGGATAATTGGCAAGAACAACAATCGCTTACCTATAAGATCAAAGGAAATGAGATTCACTATATCAATCTAAAAGATCGCAAAGATCGTGTGGACGGTGAAAATTTCAAGATCGGTTTCGACGGAAAAGACGTTTGGTTGCATGCCGATGAAGGTGCATACAAGGGCAATGCGCGCTTTTATCACAACCTGTTTTTCTACTTCTACGCTATGCCGTTCGTACTAGCCGATGAGGGTGTCAACTATTCGGAAGCAACTCCATTGACGTTTGAGGGCACAGAATATCCTGGAATTCGTATTTCTTATGATAATGGAGTAGGAGATAGCCCGGAAGATGAATACTACCTATACTATAATCCAGACACCTATCAAATGGAGTGGCTCGGATATACCGTGACCTATGCTACAGGCGAAAAGAGTGATGATGTACATTGGATACGATATAACGACTGGACAGATCTTAAAGGATTGTTGCTTCCTAATTCCATTACATGGTACGATTATGAAGATGATACCATTAAAGAACCAAAAAGTACGATAGAATTTAAAGAAGCCGAACTTTCTGAAGTTGCTTATGGAGATAATGTCTTTGACAAGCCCGAAGGTGCTACTGTTATAGAAAAATAGCTTATCTACATGTTGAGAAACAAAAAACCTCGAGCCAACAGCTCGAGGTTTTTTCATCTGAAGTTTTGGTTGGTTCCATTATTCAGCGTTACTATATTTATTCATATATCGTTTCCAGAGTTTGGTTTGATGGGTCGCTAAGCTGATCTCGCGACCTTGGATAAAGGCATTTTTGATGATATTGGTTCGCATATCCAACGCATCACCTTCCGAAATAAACAAAGTGGCATCTTTTCCAGCCTCCAGACTTCCTACCCTATCATCAATACCTAGTATTTTGGCGGCGTTCAGGGTGATCATTTGAACCGCCTTTTCTTTGTCAAGGCCATAAGCTGCATAGGTGCCGGCATAGAAAGGGAGGTTTCTTGTATTCATTCGTTCCATTTGACCTTCCATTTCAATGGCGACCATCAATCCATTATCGGTCAATGTTTTTGCTAACTTATAAGGTCCAAGAACATCATCATCCTCGCCCCATGGCAAACGGTGCGCCCTCGGGATCAGTACGGGGATGTTATGTTGCTTTAACAAATTTGAAACTTTATCCGCTTCATTGCCTTGTACCAAGACGATGTCTTCTAAACCCTCTCCTTTCGCCCAGTTCACAGCATCCACAATGCCCTTTTCCCTGTCGGCATGAATATATAATTTTTGGCTACCATCAAACAAACCCTTTACCGCCTGGAATTGCACATTTGTTTCTTCTTGTCCACCTTTTAGATAAGCTTTCGCATTTTTAAAGAAAGTGGCAATCTCCTCGACCTGTTTTTCATAATCCTTGCTCGGCTTAAAGGCAGGGTCCTCTCCAAGCCACCAACGACCTCTTTGGTACACATTTGGCCAATTCATATGTATGCCATCGTCCACCTTTATGGCTGCATCTTCCCAGTTCCACGCATCTAATTGTACGATTGAAGATGTTCCAGAAATGGTGCCGCCGCGAGGAGCGATCTGAGCGATCAATACCCCATTGGGACGCATGGACTCTACCACTTTCGATTCTGCATTATAGGCGATAAGACTTCTGATGTGAGGAAGAAGGCTACCGACCTCGTCGAAGTCTCGAGTGGCACGCACCGCATCGATCTCTGCCAATCCCAAAGAGGCATTGGTGGCAATAAAGCCGGGATACACATGCTTTCCTGATGCTTCTATGATCTTCGAAAAATCGTTTCGATTCACATCATTTGCTCTTCCTACAAGGGTGATTTTTCCATTAACAAAACCGATGGCACTGTCTTGGATGATCTCTCCATTCCCAATATGTGCTGTGGCACCTACGATCAGGATAGACTCGCTTTGCTTTTTTGCGGGTATTTGTTGTCCGTAGGTGATCATTCCTACCAACAAGATCAAAATTCCGAATGATCTGTAAATTGTTTTCATCTTTCTCAAAATTATTGTTGATAGATAAGTGAATCGCAATGCAATTGCTCTTTTTTCTTCTTCTTGGCTGGCTGTGTCTTCATGCCATTATTTTTAGCCTTCAACATCATATTTATAAGCTTATTGCGTTCTTTTTTGATGGCATTTGTCATTGCTGGAAGTTTTTCCAGGTCATAATAGATGGCACCTTCGATCATTGTCTTTTCCGCTTTTGCATAGATAGACATGGGATGGTCTGTCCAAAGGACAAGGTCGGCATCCTTCCCCACTTTGATACTTCCGATCTTATCGTCTAGGTGAAGCATTTTGGCAGGATTTAGGGTTACAAACTTCCAGGCGTCCTCTTCAGAAACGCCACCATATTTTACCGATTTGGCCGCTTCTTGGTTGAGTCTTCTCGACATCTCTCCGCTATCCGAGTTTATGGCGGTGAGCACGCCCTGACTATGCATGATCGCCGCGTTGTAAGGAATAGCGTCATTGACTTCATATTTATATGCCCACCAGTCCGAGAAGGTAGAGCCTGCAACTCCATGCTTGGCCATCTTATCGGCAACTTTATAACCTTCCAAAATATGCGTGAAGGTGTTGACATTAAAGTTGAATCGTTCTACCACTTTCATCAGCATATTGATCTCACTTTGCACATAGGAATGGCACGATATAAAACGTTCTTTATTGAGGATCTGTGCCAAAACCGCGAGCTCAATATCATAGCGTGGAGCGTTGGTCCTGCTTTTAGCTTTGCTGGAAAGATCGTTATAGGCCTTCCACTTTTGGTCATATGCTTTTGCTCTTTGGAAGTAGTCTACGTATACCTGTTCGACACCCATTCGCGTCTGGGGGAAACGCGAGGTGTTGTTGTCACCCCAATTGCTTTGCTTCACATTTTCACCTAAGGCAAATTTTATAAAAGGGTCTGCATTTGGGTTTAGCAAATTCTCTGCGGCTTCGCCCCATTTCAATTTTATGATGGCCGAGCGTCCCCCGATTGGATTTGCAGAACCGTGTAAGATTTGAATAGAAGTGACGCCACCCGCTAGGTTTCTAAATATATCGATATCATCATCGCTTACGACATCCTCAATGGTGACCTCTGCAGAAGAGTTATGACCACCTTCATTGATGGCGGCAGCGGCGATATGCGAGTGTTCATCGACGATCCCTGTGGTTAAATGTTTGCCCGAAGCATCAATGATCCTTGCGCCGCTGGCCGATAAATTCTTTCCAATTTCAGCGATCTTTCCATTTTTTATCAACACATCCGAATTTTGAAGGATACCATCACGTTCATTGGTCCACACAGTTGCATTTTTAAATAGGATATTTTCCTGTCTCGCTTTTTGCTTTAATCCGTAGGCGGTATTTGGAAAGGTTACAGGCAATATTTCGTGGAGGTCATTCTTATCCTTTCCCCCTTTTTCGTTTTCTTCCTCTTTTTGGTCTTCTTTAGTTTTCCAGATGGCAGTCCAATTGATATCGTTCCCATTGGTCAATGTTCCGCGACCGCTTAAATTTTTTGAAGCCGTTGTTACGGCATTGAGCCGAATGAACTCGGTCGCTTTTTCATTTTGTGGTGTAAAGAAGATGTTGATCCAGCCGTTCTTATAGTTGATCTTGCTGGCTATTTTGATGGAATCTTGTTTTAGCTCGATCTTCGGTTTCGAAGGTTCACCAGTGATCGCCATGCTGTATTTCTCACCGGCTACATTAAGGTCATAATTTCCTCTGATATCCTTTAGGTCGATATCATTGATCACATTTTTATTTCCTTGTACCCAGTTCTCGTAAAGAATGGTCTTCTTTTCAAAAAGGTCACCTGAGGTGATTAAAAAGTTGGCTACGGCTCCTTTTTTCAAATTCCCTAGCTGATCGGATTTACCCAATAATCTTGCTGGTACAGTGGTGAGCGCTTCAAGTGCCGTTGTCTTACTCAAACCATAGTCGATGGCTTTCATAAGGTTGGTCTTGAAGTCTTCAACCTTTTTCAACTCGGCTGTTGTAAAGGCAAAGGGAATACCATTCTCAGCAAGTACTTTTGCATTGGTTGGAGCCTGATTCCAATGACGCATGTCCTTTAATTCTACCACCGCAGCGCTTATAGGGTCACTTACATCGTACGGCTTTGGAAAGTCTAAAGGAAGGACATAGCTCGCATTCGTTGCTTTGACCTCGTTGATGCGCGCATATTCGTCACCACCGCCTTTTAAGATGTAGTTCACACCAAATTCGTTAGCGATCTTATCAGCTCGAAGGCTGTTGGCCATACTGCCCGCATCAAAGATCTGTGGTAAGCCTTTATTGCGGTTGAAGGCTTCTAAGGAGCGGTCGTCGGTTTCCGAACCACCGTTCCCATACCATTTTGCATCATGATAGACCTGTCTGATCAGCGCCATTGCACCCATCAGTGAGGTAGGGTAGCTTTGACGAGAACTGTTCCCTTTCCTAAATGAAAAATGCTGCGCTACTTTATCACCGAGGATTCGCTTCTCATTTCCTTCGTGAACATTTAAAGCGATCAAAGTGCTCGTTCCTCTGATGATCCCATCTTGATGATGGGTATTCACTGTTCCAAAACCGGCTTTGACTAATTCTTTCGCCTTATTGTCATCAAACTTTAGCTTTTCAACAGCATTGATCTCCGGTGTTATATGGTCATTCCAATAGTACCCTTTACGACTAGGGCCGTATTGAACACGTTGGTTAAAATTGTTGTTTCTTTTAGGTTTGGTAATACCAAAATCTGAATAGATATCGATAAATGATGGATAGATGTACTTTCCCTCTAGATCGATGAGGATGGCATTGGCTGGAATGGTCACCGAGGTACCAACAGCGATAATTTTACCATTTTGTATCAGAAGCGACCCATTGTCTATGATCTGTGTTGGAGTTGCAAAGATCCTGGCGTTGACGAAAGCGGTGTAATTGTCATTTTCTGTTTTAACGCCATCATTTTTGGGAAAGTAGTCTTGGGCCAAAAGCCCAAAACTGCACATCAGCAAGCTGAGTGCCAAGAATATTCTTCTCATGTGATGTTGGTTAATTTAGTTAGTTATGCTCTGTTAAAGTTACAGCAAGTAACACAAAAGGGGAGGGCGTTAAGAGTTTTTTAACGTTTCTTACAAGTTGTGATCTTCATAATAGTTCACCAATAAGGCGACGATATAGCTATAGCTTTCTATGCCTTTTTCTTGGCTATTCGCTTTTAGATAGGTATCGAATGATTTTTTGAAGATCGGCTCCGCTGGATTTTCATAACTGCGCCAAAAGGCCGTCACTTCTCGATAATTCTTTTTAATGCCCTCATTGATACGTTCGGAGAGGCGCTGATATTCTTCAAGATCTCTACGATACATTTCGCCCAAGCAGTATCGTAGTGCGAAGGTGTATCCTGAATATTTGTAATAGGGGTCGTCGTTATTAATGGTGGCTAGATACCCTATAAAATTTGCTTCATTCTCAGCGGCAAATCCCAATTGATGTGCCTGCTCATGGGCAACGGTCGTGGGAAATTTATAGATGGGCATCTTATAGTTGACCTGGGCCTCGTTGGTAAATGGATTCAGATAACCGCTATATCCCATAAATGTGAGCGGGAGACTCAAGGTAGACATCTTGATGCTGGAATGATCATAAGTCAACAGAGGATATGCCCGCGCAAGGTTTTTATATCCATTTTGGGTGCCATTTAGAACTTCCCACTTGGTAAATGGCATTTCTACCTTTACGCTTTCGTTTGCTACTAATTCTAAGTGGATGGCATTTGATCTATCAATGATCCTTTCAGTAAAGGCTATAAGCTCTTGGGTAGTGTATTCGTCATCGATATCAAAAAACTCATGAAGCTGTTTCCGATGGTAATTCATTCCCCAGGCCAAGTGAAATATCAAATAGGCAATAGAGAACATTGCAAACACTTCTGTAAAGAACTTCCGAGTGGCGTTAAAGAAAAGATGACCTTTTAAAATAAAAAAGCGTATCACCAATAAAATAGCGGCCACATAAAGAAGGTCGCCAAGCGAAAAGGGAATCCAGCCAAGAATGATTCGTGAGATCTTTGACAACCAAAGATAGAGGCCATTGCTATAGAGTGATTCGACCCAGTCGGGACGCGTCTTAAGCAAGTTGACAACGAGTAATTGTGGTATAATAGACAGCGCAATGCCCTGTTTCAAAGTCATTTTCATTGTTCCAAAAATAGAAAAAGGATTCGTTTGCAACTAATATGTTCATTTCTAAATCTCGTAGTACTTTTGTTGCGACAAAAATTTAAACAATGGATAAGGACATCACTCAACTAGAACCAAAGGAAGTTTGGACTCATTTCGCCGCTTTAAACGCCGTGCCGCGCCCGTCGAAGAAGGAAGAACGCGTTATCGACTTTATGATACAATTTGGACAGGACCTTGGACTGGAGACCTTTAAAGATGATGTGGGAAATGTGATCATAAGAAAACCCGCAACTTCAGGAATGGAAGATCGAAAGATGGTGGTAATGCAAAGTCATTTGGATATGGTGCACCAGAAGAATGCCGATACTAGCTTTGATTTTGAAACCCAGGGTATAGACATGTACGTCGAGGGAGATTGGGTAAAGGCACGAGGGACGACACTTGGTGCCGACAACGGACTAGGTGTTGCGACCATTATGGCGATCCTAGCTTCGAAAGATATCGTACATCCAGCCATTGAAGCTCTTTTTACCATTGATGAGGAAACAGGAATGACCGGTGCCATGGGCTTGAAAGGAGGTATTCTCAAAGGTGAGATCTTATTGAATCTTGATACCGAAGAAGACGACGAGATCGGTATAGGTTGTGCGGGTGGTATGGACATCACTGCAACTCGAACGTATAGCGAGGAAGATACTCCGTCCAATGTCATGGCCTTTGAGATCGGCGTAAAAGGACTGCAAGGTGGACACTCTGGCATGGACATTCATAAAGGCTATGGCAACGCCAACAAGATCATGAACCGATTGTTATATGCTTCTAACGAAAAGTTTGGTCTGAGAGTTGCCGAGATTGACGGCGGGAGTCTGCGAAATGCCATTCCTAGAGAAAGTTTTTCGAAGGTGACCGTTGATTTAGAGAAAAGCGATGACTTTATTGCCGAAATCAATGCGAAGGTGAAAGCAATATATAAAGAATTTGCTACTACGGAACCAGATCTGGATATCAGATGCGAAACAACTGCGATCCCATCCAAGGTGATGGAAATCCATGCACAGGAGCAGATTCTAAAGGCATTGTACGCTGCGCACAATGGCGTATATCGTATGAGTGCTGATATCCCAGATCTTGTAGAAACTTCTAATAACATCGCCAGAGTAGTGGTGAAGAAGGGGAATATTAAGGTAGGCTGCCTTACACGTTCTTCTGTAGAGTCTGGCAAGATGGACCTTGCTAATGCCTTGCGAGCTGCATTTGAATTGGCGGGATGCGATGTGGAATTTTCGGGCGATTATCCCGGCTGGACTCCAAATGTGGATTCAGCTATCTTAAAGGTCTTGACCAAAAAATATGAGGCGTTGTTCGATGAAAAACCGAACGTGGCCGCGTGCCATGCTGGTTTGGAATGTGGCATCTTAGGACAGAACTATCCCAAAATGGACATGATCAGTTTTGGACCGACCATCAAAGGAGCACATTCACCAGATGAGCGCGCTAGTATATCTTCGGTGCAGAAGTATTGGAAGTTCGTCTTGGAAATTTTGAAAGATATCCCAAAATAGGGTGCATAAAAAAGCCGAGGATTCAAATCCTCGGCTTTTTTATGATCGTATCGACCTTTATTTACATGGCAGCGACGATCTCTACGTCAAATACGAGGTCTGCATTTGGCGGGATCAGTCCTCTTCCGCCACCTGCCTCTCCAAAGGCCAAATGGGAGGGGATGAAGAAACGGTATTTATCGCCTACATTCATCAGCAGAAGCCCTTCTCTAAATCCTGGAATCAAATTGGTAGCTTCAGGACTGTAGGGCATCGGAGTGGGCTGATAGCCATTTTGCTGTTTTCTCATTTCGTTGAATTTGTTGAAAGCTTTTGCGACATCTTCAATATTGCTATCAAAAAGGTCACCATTGCTCGCAAAATAACCAGCATAATTCACTTTTACCTTGGATCCTATTGCCGGCTTTTCTCCGTCTCCTTCATTCATTACCAGGTACTCCAATCCTGAAGGTAATTTTTTGGCAGTCGGACGCTGCTCGTCAATCGTCTCCTTAGATTTTTTAATATTGCCAGGAGCCGCTGCAGCTAGGCGTTCTCTTTCTGCATTTTTTGCTGCTTGTTCGGCCTCTTGTTCTTTGAAATAATCGGAAAATGTTGCCACGGCATCAAAGCTTTTAGCATCCTTTCCTTCGGCGATGATCTCTATAGTGTTGATCACCACGTCAGTTATCGGTTTATTATTTGACTTGTTGGTCTCGACCTTTGCGATAGAATCTACCACATTCAATCCTTTAACAACCTTTCCAAACACGGTATGCTTTCCATCGAGCCACGGGGTTGCGGTATGGGTGATGAAGAATTGACTACCATTGGTCGCAGGTCCAGAATTGGCCATGGATAAAACACCAATGGTATCGTGTTTCAATTCTGGGTGAAACTCGTCTTTGAAGCGATAACCTGGATTACCGCGGCCCGTACCTTCACCGTCACCTCCTTGGATCATAAAATCTTTCATCACTCGGTGAAATATCACGCCGTCATAAAACTTCTTTCCAGCATATTTACTAGCTACAAATGTATTGGTCCCTTCGGCCAATGTAACAAAATTGGCAACGGTTATAGGTGTTTTTTCATACTCGAGTTGTATAAGGATGTCTCCCTTGTTTGTTTGTATATCGGCATAAAGTCCATCATCTAAGTTGGGGTATTTGCTTTTACAACCAAATAGGCACAAGGCGCTAACAAGAACTAATAGGTGTATCTTTTTCATACGTATGATATAATTTGAATTTGATTATGGTTTTTGCTTTGTGATTTCCTTTAAGGAGACCGTGGCGATCAATGGAACATTGACTCCGACACGCTGATCGTCTCCATGATATCCATATGCGAGGCTTGAAGGAAGATAAAAGGTGGCCGTTTCGCCTGCTTTCATCAACTTAACACCTTCACGTAGTCCTTGAGTAAGGATATTCTCTTTGTCAACTTTGTACTTCACAGTTCCAACCTCCTCCTTACTGTAAATGACACGGTTGTTGAGGTCTCTCAACTCGTATTGTAAAGTGACGACATCATCGGTGATCGGAGACAATTCACTCAATGAATCCTTGACCTGATAGACATACCAAAAACCGCTTTCTGAAGCGATATAATTAGAGATGGAATCTCGTTTAAAGACCTGCATAAACATTTGCTGTTCTTTCTCCAAGATCTTTTGGTTACGCGCAACAGATTCTTTAAAGAACGTACCGCTCGATTTGGTCAATGGTCTTCTCGCATCTGGTTCTCCACAAGCGATGAGCACCAGAAGAAAAGATAGGTATGTGATATACTTTTTCATGAGTTGTTTAGGGCTTCTTTATACTGTGGAAGAAGGTTCACAAAGTATTCTATGGTACGCTGCATATTACGATCACTTTTTCCGCCTGCAGCATTGTCGTGACCTCCTCCTTCAAAATATTTTCTTGCAAATTGGTTCACAGAAAAATCACCTTTAGAACGCAAAGAGATCTTTATGATATTTTCTTGTCTATTTTCTATAAAGATCACTGCAAAATTAATTCCTTTCAAAGATAAGCCGTAATTCACAAAACCTTCGGTATCTCCTTTCTTAAAATTATGTTGATCCAATTCTTTTTGGGACAATGTGATATATGCGGTACTGAACTCATCTAAGGTAACCAGATTGCGTAAGGCGCAACCGAGTAATTGTAATTTACTTAGGGAGTTAGTATCGTATATCATTTGATGGACCGATGCATTATTTGCACCTTTATCTATAAGGTCGGCAACGACACGATGTGTGGTACTGGTCGTAGATGGAAATCTAAAAGATCCAGTATCTGTCATGATTCCCGTATAAAGACAATTGGCGATATCAGCATCGATGGCGTCGACCTCTCCTAACCATGAGAAAAAATTATAGACCATTTCGCAGGTAGAGCCTATGGATGTATCGCTGTACATATAATCGGCATAGTCCTCGGGTTGCTGGTGATGATCGATCATGATAAACGTAGCCTCACTATCCTGCACAACCGCTTGTAATTCTCCTATTCTACCTAGATCATTGAAATCGAGTGTGAAGATAATGGATGCCTCCTTTACTTTTTGGTCAGCGATGTCCTTGTGTTGGTCATATTTCAAAATGGCTTCTTCTGCAGCCATCCACTTAAGAAAATGCGGATAGTCATTAGGAGCAATGACCACTGGTAGATGGCCTTTCTTTTTTAAAAATAAGAACAATGCGGAGGTGGATCCAATAGCATCACCGTCTGGATTCTTGTGTGGAATGATAACGATGTGCTTGGGAGTAGAAAGTAACGCTTTGATTTGGGCGATGTCCTTAGCATTCATAAGGGGCTAATATACGATTAAATCGCATAGACATATACATACATTTCACTAATTTTGGAATAACTATATTCGAATCGGAAATATGAAAAAAGCTTGCAAAATTCTATGTTTTCTAATTTGTGGTTCACTCCATTTCGGGACCTTTGCTCAAGATGTGATGTTCGATTTTGTCATTGCTTTTGGCTCTTGTAATGACGAGAATCGGGAAAATGTATTATGGACACCGATATTGAAGCAACAGCCAAACCTTTGGATCTGGGGTGGCGATAATATATACTCGACCACCGATAATCTGAAGAAGAAAAGAATGGATTACCTCCAACAGTCAGAGAATGGTCATTATGTCAAAGTAAGATCCGCCATGTCCATCATGGGAACGTGGGATGACCGCGATTACGGAAAAAAAGATGGTGGAGGGGATTATGGTATGAAGCAAGACAGTCAGCAGTTGTTTCTAGATTTTCTAGGGTTAGCACCGACACATCCGTTGCGTCAGCGCGAAGGGGTCTACACTTCAAAAGTGTTTGAGACCTCTGGGGGAAGTGTTAAGATCATTATTCTAGACACCCGTTATTTTAGGACTGACCTCAACAAAAGTGATGATGAAGATAAACGCTACGAACCCAATACTTATGGTGAAGGCTCAATTCTTGGGGAAGCACAATGGCAATGGTTGCAAACAGTATTAAGCAATTCTGAGGCGGATTTTAATGTGATCGTAAGTAGCATTCAAGTATTGTCTGGAGAGCATGGTAATGAGACATGGGCCAATTTTCCACATGAGCAAGAAAGATTGTTCAATTTGATACGAACATCTAAGGCCAAAAGAATATTCATCCTTTCCGGAGACCGTCATTTCTCCGAATTCAGCAAGAAGCAACTGGAAGGGATGGCCTATCCCTTGATCGATTTTACCTCTAGTGGATTGACCCATACGCTGCGAAACTTTAAAGGGGAACCCAATCGATATAGGATTGGCGAGCTTATATCTGAAGTGAGTTTCGGTTTGTTGAAATTTGATTTTGAATCGAAGACCGTGATGATGGAAATGCGTGGGAAACACAATGCACTGCTACAAGACTACCCGTGCGAGTTCCCCCAAAATTAACACTAATTTAAAGTTGTCATTCGTATATAAAAATGTACTTTTGCACAAAATTTTGAGATACTATTACATGGCAACAAACAGAACATTTACCATGATCAAACCCGATGCTGTAGAGAATGGACACATCGGAGCGATTTTAGAAAAAATTACCGCTGCTGGTTTTAAGATCGTAGCGATGAAATACACACAGTTGAGTAAGCGTGATGCCGAGGCATTCTACGCGATCCATAGCGAGCGTCCATTCTTTGGAGAATTGGTAGCGTTTATGACTCGCGGACCTATCGTAGCAGCGATATTGGAAAAGGACAACGCCGTAGAAGATTTTCGTACGTTGATCGGCGCCACCAATCCAGAGGAAGCGGCAGAAGGGACCATTCGCAAGTTATATGCGACCTCTATCGGAGAAAATGCAGTGCACGGATCGGATAGCGATGAGAATGCTGCGATTGAGGGAGCATTTCACTTTTCGGGTAGAGAGATCTTCTAAGATTTATAGACATTGATTTTGCAAAAAAAGTGCCTCCAATTAGGAGGCGCTTTTTTTTGTAAAGGACTGCGGCTAGAATCGATACCCAATTCTCAAATGGACATTAAGCGCCCCTTCGCTTATACCATTTGAAACACCAGCATTCTTTACGAAGATTCGGCGATAGCCAAAGCCGATGCCGGTTTCATAGACAAAATGCTTGCCGATAGTTCTTCTCATACCCCAAGTAGGAATGATGGAGATCTGATCCTCGACGTTGAAATTGTCAGTGTTGGAGATCAAGAACCAATCTGGAAGATAACTTGTTTTCAAGGACAGGAAGTTGCCGCTATTGCCCGAGATGTTCTTTGATTTAGAGAGTCGCTTGTCCAGGTTATAATACCATCTTGGCTCTAAAGTAATTACAGGGGCCATCACAAAGGAGGTGTCGTCAAAATTAGAGCCTCCAAAGATGCCGGTATCCAGGCCAATTTCAGTTCGCAACGAGAATTGATCGGCTAATTTCGTCTCGTTGTGAGCCCAAACTCCTAAGAGTCCAGTTTGGATTCCGAAAACAGATTTTTCGACACTTGCATCTTGAGCGGTTAAGGATAGGGAAAGGGCAAACATTGAAAGGGTACACAGAACTCTTTTCATAATAATTGGTTTTAATGTTATGGTTGCGATTTTGTCATCAACAACTATGCCATAAGAACGTTTCTACTGATGAAACTTGTGGTAAACCAATTTATTTCTTTGAAAGGTGATTCTTACTGTTCAATTGTATCCAATATCTTATTGAAATCGTACTGCAAATCCTCGTGTAAGGATATGATGGTTTTTTTTACGCTATGAAGTTGCCGGTCAAAGATATTTTGAAGTACCCTATTCCTATTGATCGGGGGATACATCGATTTTAGTTTTTGGCAAAAGTAGAGGAGGAGAGCGACCTCGGTCTCCTTGTTTTGAGAATAGCGAATGTATCGCTTGACGGTGCGCAATATTTTACGAACACTTTTTTTGATGTAGTAATAGGTTGCCGTGTTTATCTGTTCAAATTGGGCGTCCATCTCGTTCTTCACCGTTTCAATATAGCCTTCTTCACTTTCAGATTCGAAGAGCAGATAGGTAAGCAATTCTTTGTTTTCCTTTTTGAATTTGGACAATCGCAAGCAGAGTTCCATCAGTTCTTCGGGAGAGCGATGCTTCAATTCGTCTTTGAGCTGTTTCACGGAGGCTGCCTTCATGCGATCACCTAAGTATCAACTCTTTTACCAGTTCTTTGCCAAGCTCCTCATTCATCATGTCGATGATCTTATGTTTGCCATAACTAAGCTCTTCGCGTAGCACTGACGAACTCAACCTAACGAGCAAGGTAGTGTCTTTGAGAATGATATCGGAAGTGTAGTTGTTGACGCCCGTCCCCATCAATTTTACCCAAGCATCGCGAACCTCTATCTTGTCCAGTCCTTTTTCAAGATGGTGCTCTTGTACAAATTGCTTTAGTACCTCTCCAAGCGATTGATTTTGAGTGTGTCTTTTGGCCATTATCGATCGATCTTTGTTGGTTGATGGCGTTTGTAGGTGTAAATATTTCTATCTTCATTAATGATGGAAAGACTTTCGGCATCAGCATCCAAAACGGTTTCCTTCCAGCTGTCATATTCATTGGTGTAATATAGGTGAAGGCTATCATTCTCGATCTTTGCAACAACCCTCGCAAGGTCGTTTGAAGTTTCAAAGGTCCCGTCCAATTTTGGCCGTACCTTTTTCCTGAAGCCATTGCTATTCTTGTTCAATTCAAAATAGTCGATATTTTGACTATAGGTATATTCTTTGACTTGCCCATTTGCCAGTTCCACTTGTTCGATCTCCCAATACCCATTTACATGGGGTAATGTGCTATTGGGGTCTGAAGCACAGCCCAAAAATAGCGACAAGCATAGAAATAAGTAGAAAGTAATTCTCATAACTTGAATATCTGATAGGATTGGTGCGTGGCTTTCACCACCGCTTCTGTGCGATCTGCATGTGTGTCGCTTATAAAGATCTGCCCAAAGTTCTCATCGTTCACCAGGGCAATGATCTGCGCTACACGGTGCTCGTCCAGTTTGTCAAAGATATCGTCGAGCAAAAGGATCGGATTTACACCAGCCTGTTCTTTTATAAAGTCGAACTGCGCCATTTTCAAAGCGATCAAAAAAGACTTTTGTTGCCCTTGACTGCCAAATTTCTTTACCGAATGACCCTCGATCTCAAAGTTGAGGTCATCCTTATGGACACCCACACTGGTATATTGCAATGCTTTGTCCTTGTTCAGGGATTCTTCAAAAAGCTCATCGAGACCTTTCTCGAAAAGCTGGCTACTATAAATGAGGCCTACTGCCTCTTTACTATCAGAAATGCTCGCGTATCGTTCTTTAAAGATAGGGACAAATTCGGTCAAAAAAGATTTTCTGGTGTTAAAGATGTTGGCGCCTAGCTCGGACATTTGTTGGTTGTATATCAAAAGTGTGTCACGGTCAAAGGTATTATTCAGGGCAAAATACTTCAACAAGGAATTTCGTTGTGTTAAGACCCTGTTGTAACGGATCAGTTGTGCAAGATACTCCTTGTTCGATTGAGAGATAACGCTGTCTATGAACTTGCGCCTCGTCTCGCTACCCTCGATGATCAGGTCCCTATCCGCCGGAGAGATGATCACCAAGGGAATGAACCCGATATGTTCTGAAAATTTATCATAGGCTTTTCCGTTGCGTTTGATAACCTTTTTTTGACCTCTCTTCAAACTACAAATAACCCTTTCAGCGCGACCTTGTTTTTCGTATGCTCCATCCAAAACAAAAAAGGACTCCCCATGTCTAATATTCTGTGTTGCAACAGGATTGAAGTAGCTTTTCCCAAAAGAGAGATGATAGATGGCGTCCAAGACATTGGTTTTGCCAACCCCATTGGCCCCTACAAAACAATTGATCTTCTCATCGAACTCGAAAGAGACCGAATCAAAATTCTTATAGTTGACCAAGGAAATTTTCTTTAAAAACATGCGTGTTTTATGACCTAAAAAGAATTCGCAAAATATTGAAAAATATCAAATAAATTCCCTTTCACATTAACATAAAAATTATATTTTTGCGCCACTAACATAGAATTTATGGCTACTTATAAGAAAAGAGGGTATAAACCAAAGAATAAGAAAGAAGAGGCGCAGCTAGAGGAGATGGAGAGTACGACCGCAGAGGTTTTCAGTACTTTGGACGAAAGTGCTTCGAAGACTGAAGAATGGGTTGCCAAAAACCAAAATTATATCTTAGGCTTTATCAGCCTGGTTGCATTGGCGGTGTTGGGATATTTGGGCTATGACCAGTTTGTGCAAAAGCCAAAGGAGCTCGAGGCTACCAATGAGATGTACCAAGCGCAGAAATATTTTGAGCAAGCGCTCGCTGGTGCAAATAAGGATTCACTGTTTACCTTGTCTTTAGAAGGTGCAGAGGGCAAGTATGGTTTTTTAGAGATCATCGAGAAATATGCTGGTACTGATGCTGCCAACGTTGCCAACTATTCGGCTGGCATTGCATATTTAAACATGAATGATTACGAGAAGGCTGTTGAGTATTTGAGCGAGTTCGAAAGTGATGATGCGATCCTCGGGGCATTGGCAAAAGGTGGAATTGGAGATGCATTTTCTCAGTTAGGTCAAAATGCGGAGGCATTGGACTATTACGAGCGTGCAGCTTCTCATGACCAGAACGACCTTATCACACCGCGTTATTTGTTCAAGGCGGGTGTTGTTGCCATGGAGTTAGGCAACAAAGATAAAGCCCTTGCACTATTCAACAAGATAAAAGATGAGTACCCCAATTCTGAAGAGGGGAGAACTATAGATATCTTTATAGGAAAGGTCGAAAATCTATAGGAATGGCCACATCAAATAAGAATTTATCGGAGTACGATAAAGCGACGATCCCAAACGCGAAGGACTTTCGGTTTGGGATCGTTGTTTCAGAATGGAATGAAACGATCACCGAAGGACTTTTCAAAGGAGCCGAAGAAGCGCTCTTGGAGAATGGTACCCTAGCTGAAAACATCATCCGATGGGACGTTCCAGGAAGCTTCGAACTCACTTACGGCTGTAAGCGCATGATCCAAACGCAAAAAGTTGATGCGATCATTGCCATCGGTAGTGTGATCCAAGGAGAGACCAAACATTTCGATTTTGTATGCGGTGCAACTGCGCAAGGCATCAAGGACCTGAATGTACTTCATAATGTGCCTGTGATCTTTTGTGTGCTTACCGATAACAACATGCAACAAGCCATCGATCGATCCGGCGGAAAACATGGTAATAAAGGTACCGAAGCTGCGATCGCGGCCATTAAGATGGCGGCCCTCAAAGGGAAAGATAAAGGGGGTGATATTGGATATCATTGAATATTCTTGAAAAGCACCTTCACCCTTCTATAATTCTTGAAGAATTTTAAATAGATCTTACAAATTAAGTTGTCTCCTCACTGTTAACAATTTTTATGAGGCTGGCTTCGGCATTGTTTTTGTTTTTGAGTAACTTTGAAACACAATAACTATGGGAGCACTATTTAAATCAAGAAAGAACAAAAGGTTCAATTATCAACCACGCTATTACGAGCACGACGGTGAAGGAAGCCCATTTTCAATCGACTCTAGATTTGCCAAATATCGAAAGACACTGGATAACGGTGGAGGACTTAAGGAAAAATTTAGTCGTGCCTATTCCGAAATGAAAGAACCGGCAGATCGCAATGTGACCAGAAGATTGGTGATCATTATAGCCATTTTATTGTTCCTCTTCCTATGGTTCATTGATTTCGATTTATCTATTTTCAGCTTAACTATCTAATGGCGGACATCATTCAGCTTTTACCCGATCATGTTGCTAACCAGATCGCGGCAGGGGAGGTCGTACAACGGCCAGCTTCAGTTGTGAAAGAGCTGTTGGAGAATGCCATCGACGCTAAGGCCGATACCATTACGCTGGTGGTCAAGGATGCTGGAAAGACCTTGGTGCAGGTCATTGATAATGGCATTGGAATGAGCAATACCGATGCTCGACTCTCGTTTGAGCGTCATGCCACTTCAAAGATCAGGGTTGCCGAAGACCTATTTCATTTAAATACCAAAGGTTTTAGAGGAGAGGCCTTGGCCTCGATCGCAGCTATCGCTCATGTTGAATTGATCACGAGACGTGAAATGGACGAATTGGGCACCCAAATAAAGATCGAGGGTAGCAAAGTTATTTCCCAAGAAGTGATCACTGCCCCATTTGGAACGTCGATTGCCGTAAAGAACCTTTTTTATAATATTCCCGCCCGACGTAACTTCCTTAAATCGGATGCGGTAGAATTGCGTCATGTGATCGACGAGTTTCATCGCGTTGCTTTGGCGCATCCCGATATCGCATTCACACTCTATCATAACAACGGAGAGCTCTTTAACCTTCCGGCTTCGAATTTACGCCAGCGCGTGGTCAATGTCTTTGGAGGTAAGACCAACGAGAAGTTGGTACCTGTTAATGAAGAAACCGAAATCGCAGGAATTACTGGTTTTGTGGGGAAACCTTCATTTGCACGAAAAAGTAGAGGGGAGCAGTTTTTTTTCGTCAACGACCGGTTTGTGAAAAGCAGCTATCTTCATCATGCGATCACCGCTGCTTTTGAAGGGTTATTACCACAAAAATGTCATCCTACTTATTTCTTGTATTTCAATATCGACCCAGAGAAGATCGATATCAACATACATCCCACCAAGACCGAGATCAAGTTCGAGGATGAGCATTCGCTCTATGCGATCCTACGTTCTGCGGTAAAACATAGTTTGGGGCAATTTAACGTGGCTCCGGTGCTAGACTTTCAACACGATTCCAATATGGACACTCCATATTCTTACAAGAACAGGGAAGCTGCGGTTCCAAAAATTCAGGTCGATCCTACCTTTAATCCTTTCAAAGAGGATGGCCCAGTAAAGAAGACGTTTTCTGGTGCTGGATACAAGAAAGAGAGCGGATCTTGGGAAAACCTCTATGTAGGATTGGAGTCCAAGGTAGGGAAACAAGAACTTGGAGTTTCGACGATCTCCTTTGAATCCGAGGAAGTCACTGGTCATTTATTTACCGACAAAGAAAAGGAAGAGCAGCAGGCAATTACTACGTATCAGCTGCATTCTAAATATATCGTCAGTACCATCAAGTCTGGAATGGTGGTCATCGACCAATATCGGGCGCATCAGCGTGTGCTCTATGAGCAATTATTGGCCAATATGACCATTAAGGATACTGTGAGTCAGCAGTTGTTGTTTCCATTACAGCTTAATTATACCAGCGCTGAAGTTTCATTGCTAAAACCTTTGAAGGATGATTTGGAACGGGCAGGGTTTGTGTTTACAGCTGTCGAAGAAAACAACGTAGAAATAACAGGAATACCGATCAATGTCACTGAAAGTGAGGTCACGGCCATATTGGACGAGCTGCTATCAGATTTGCAGCAAGAAGTCCCAGATACGGGATTCAGTCAAATCGACATGTTGGCCAAAAGCATGGCCAAGAGCATTGCTGTTAAAGGGGGCATGCAGTTAGAGACCATGGCGCAAGAACGACTGGTAAATGATCTATTTGCTTGCAAGGAACCTTCGGTCTCACCATTTAACAAGCCTACCTTCATCACGATTTCGGTAGCAGAATTGGATAAAAAATTTTCATAGATGTTCAAAGTAACAGAAACAGTAAAGCATATAATAATCATCAACGTGATCTTGTGGATCGCTACGCTATTATTAGTCAATAGGGGAATTGACCTGAGCGATCTTCTTGCGTTATATTATCCAGAAAATGAGAATTTTGGCATTTGGCAGATCCTCAGTCATATGTTCATGCATGCCACTTATTCGCAAACAGGAAGTATCGTTATATTTCACATACTTTTCAATATGTTGGGATTGTGGATGTTTGGGTCACCTTTAGAGCAGATGTGGGGCCGAAACAAGTTCTTGTTCTTTTACTTTTCTGCCGGATTGGGAGCCGCAGCATTGCATACGTTTGTCAATTATTTGCAATTTAATGGTGCCTTGGATGATCTAATATCGTCGGGATTCGAAAGAGAGCGCATCTTGTCACTTTTGAATAATGGGTCCTACGATACACGCTGGGAGAGTGTGATCGGGGCGGATAGCGTTAGTTCGATGGTTCAATCTTTCATTATCCCTGCCGTCGGTGCGTCTGGCGCGATCTTTGGAATTTTGGTCGCATTTGGAATGGCGTTTCCCAATGCAGAACTAATGCTCATATTCTTACCGATCCCTATCAAGGCCAAATACTTTATTCCTGGTATTCTGGCATTAGAATTATTTTCGGGAATCACTGGGGTGTCTATTTTTAGCCCGAGCAACACTGCTTATTTTGCCCATATTGGGGGAGCCATTGTTGGTTTCTTGATCATGTGGTATTGGAGGCGAAGTCAATTCAAACCTAATCTTTAATATCAAATGGGTTGGTCAGATGACATAAAATATCGTTTAAATAGACTAGATGTCGTTGGAAAGTTGATAGTGGCCAATATCGTCATGTTCATAGTTCCCATTATTCTGCGATCTGTGTTTGGGCTGTTCAAAATTCCATTTGTAAATATCGTAGAATGGTTAGAGCTGTATCCTAGTTTTGAGCGATTGCTCTTTCGGCCTTGGACCTTGATTACCTACGGATTTTTACATGCTGACATATGGCATATTTTCTGGAATATGTTCATTCTTTGGTTTGCAGCCAAAATGATCTTAAATCTTTTCAATGGGAAGCGATTTTTAAATATTTACTTTCTCGGGATCATCGCCGGCGGTCTAGCTTTTATGATCAGCTACAATATCTTTCCATTCTTCGAAAATAAGTTTGGCCCGATCGTGGGTGCTTCGGCAGGAGTAATGGCGGCATTGATCTTTATTTGTACCTATCTTCCAGATAAGGAAGTACGACTTATTTTCTTTAATGTAAAGCTATGGTACATCGCTGCTTTCTTTGTTATCAAGGACCTCATGCTTCTATCATCGGATAACGGTGGCGGAAGCTTTGCGCATTTAGGCGGTGCTCTGCTAGGATTTATGTATGCAAGGCAGCTGGCAAACGGGAAAGATATCGGTGCTGGCTTCGGGAAAATGATGGATGCCATATCAAATATGTTCAAGCCACGTACTAAAAGTCCCTTAAAGACCGTTCATAGAAAGACGAAAACAAATGTACCTTTTAAAAAGAGTACTACTGTCAAATCTGCGCAGCAGCAAAAGATAGATGCGATATTGGATAAGATCAGTAAGTCTGGCTATGAAAGCCTCACCAAGGCGGAGAAAGATTTCTTGTTCAAAGCTGGCAAAGAGGACTGACTTTTCGCAAGGTGCTTTCATCATAGAACAGTTGGAATAGGGAGCTATCATACTAATCAAAAAACCTTGAACCACTTTTGAAGAACCTTAGTTTTTTAGATAAGATCATATTTTTGATCAACTCCTTGTTTGCAGCCCTGTTGCTGTTGTCTTATGGTTTGCCCTATGTGTTTCCAAATGCTTTTCCTGTTCTGGCGGTACTTAGTCTTACAGTTCCCGTACTGATCTTGGTGAATCTATTCTTTGTGGTCTATTGGGTCATTAGGTTAAAGCGACAACTCCTGCTCTCGGCACTAGTACTTTTATTGGGATTTGGTCATCTCAATTCGCTTTATCGATTTTCGAACAAGTCATTCAAAAAGAATAGGGAAGACTTTTCAGTGATGAGCTACAATGTGCGGCTTTTTAATCTGTACGAATGGATCAATGATAAACGAACCGAGGATAATATTGTAAGCTTTATCGAGAAGAAGAACCCTGATGCACTCTGCTTACAGGAATTTCATTTAAGAAAGGAGGACGCTTTTTCTTCGATGTATCCCTATCGATATATAAAATTGAAAAGCCAAAACAATAAAGCGGGTCTCGCTATATTCTCTAAGTTTCGGATCGTAAACTCTGGGTCCTTAGATTTTCCAGATACTTATAACAATGGTATCTATGCAGATATCGTGAAAGGTACTGATACCATAAGGGTCTATAACTTGCACCTGGAGTCTTTGCGTATCGATCCCTATAAAGAAGAACTAACCCAAGAAAATTCCGGACGATTGCTGAAAAGGATGAGCAGGTCCTTTGTGAAACAGCAGTTTCAGTCCGATATTTTTGCCTTGCACCAGAAGGGACACAGATTTCAAAGAGTGGTCTGCGGTGATTTCAATAATACCCAATACAGCCATGTTTATAAGGAGATCAAAGGCGATATGATGGATGCCTTTGATGAGGCTGGAAGTGGTTTTGGGCGAACCTTCAAATTCAAATTCTTTCCTTTGCGCATAGATTTCATCTTTGTAGAAAAGCATATGAAGGTGAAGGGTTTCGAGACCTTTAAAGAGGAGTATTCCGATCACTATCCTGTGATGGCGACACTGAAGATTTAATTCAATAAAATCAATAGTTCATCATCCAACAATCCAATTGGTCGGCGAGGATATGTAACATCAATCCGACGCCTATGATTCTTGTCCACTTCGGAATAAGAAGAATAATATATACTGCTATGGCATAATACGAATGTAGCGGATGAAAATTGATACTGCATCGACTAGCATCAAAAATGGGGGTCGCCAACAGATGATCCAGGTCTATTAGCATAGCAGCCAAAAATAACAGATAGGCGGATTTCCATCGGGTCCGATAGCATAGCAGGGCAATCAGCAATGGGATCACGAAATGAAATCCATAATGAACGAGCATTCTTCCCATCAGAGGTGCAAATGTTGTGCTTGTAGATAGGTAAGCGCGTTGGTTCCCTCATTAAAAAGCAGGTCCAAGATGCTTAGGTCGTTCAAAAAGCCATGCTTTGTTCCAAATACTTGGGTGTAGGGCTCTAAGGACGTATGCTCTTTCTTAGCATTGACGAGATATCTCGCATCGACGCCAGAGCTAGAATTTAGTTCATACCTGCTCGTCTTTGTAATATTGGTATCCAATTGTAGCAAATCGTTGATCGTCTCGATGCTCTCCATGTTCAAGTCCAGAAGATACCTATGTTGCTTTTTAAAAATAGGGGCGATGTCATCTTCGTAAAATTCAAAGAAGGGCGATGTCCTGTAAGCTGTCTGCAACGATTTCCAATGCTGTTTTTGCCAAGGAAAATCGTTCTCTATCTTCACCTCCTTGTACTTTTGGTGCCCGGCTTTTTTGGTATGTTTAACAGGTATGTTCAGCGACAGTTTTCCATTGGCACCATAGACATACATTCTGTTGCGATAGGTTTGCTTTTGATAATTGTCCTCCATCTCAAAAACAACGTCATTCATTTGCGCTATAGCCACATAGTGCGATATCGAAGGAAAATAGGTTGGATGGAGCAATACGGACATATTTAGGCCGCTTTTTTACTCCTTCGTTTTTTCCAGACGTAGCTACCAACGATCCAAAGACCAATGACCACAAGAAAATGAATGAGGTAAGATCTTGGTTCACCATCACCACCGACCGTTGTAAAGATGCGATCCTTACGTATCTTCCATTGACCTATGGGTTTGCCGCTATTGGATCCGATACCATCTATACTCATCCAGATGAAGACGGGTTTTCCCACAATATGATCCTCAGGAACGAAACCCCAAAAGCGCGCATCTTGTGATTGGTGACGATTATCACCCATCATCCAGTAATAATCCTGTAAGAAGGTATAACGATCTGTGGTGACTCCATTAATTTTGATCTGATTACCCTCTACGGTAAGCGTATTGCCTTCATATTCGGTGATGATTCTATGGTAGATCGGTAGGTTTTCTATAGTGATTTGTTGTGTAGCTCCAGCAGCAGGCATGGTTATAGGGCCAAAGTTATCATTGTTCCCTAGACTTGCACCAACTGGAAAGAAAGCTGGGTCCGTTCCCTTTTCCGCAAATTTCTCTATGCTTTCGACCGATGGGTCGACTCTGAGTTTTTCCGCTTCTTCTTCCGTGATATTAAATATATAGGTGTCGGATACTGGAGATATTTTCAATGCCTGATTTACATTGGATGTGAACCCACCATTGAAATATACAGCTGTGGAATCTTCTTTGAAGAGTTTGAAATAACCAGCTCCTTTTGCGACCTCTTGCCGTATCAAATTCTTCGCATCCGTTCTATCGTATATCGACCTTGGCATCGAAGCAAGACTACTGATCAAGTTATCTTGCCCAATCTTATTTATCAGACCCGTTGTGATCCTCCCTTTGGTTTTTATGACATGATAGAATAGCGGCTTTGCTCTGTCTGGAAGAATACTTCGCTCCCCATTGATATAGATATAGCCATCTTTAATTTCCATTGTATCACCAGGAAGTGCCACGCAACGCTTCACATAATTAGTTCTTTTGTCGATAGGTTTATGTACCGGCGTACTTTTCGGGTCTAAGATATTGGTAAGGGTGTCGGTGGGCCAACTGAACACGACAATATCATTTCGTTCTATTTCTTCAAATCCTGGCAAGCGCAAATAGGGGAGTTGAGGTTTCTTCAAATAGGAACGTTGTTTCACCAATGGTAGGCTGTCATGGACCATAGGAAATGATATGGTCGTCATTGGAATACGCGCGCCATAATGGAATTTACTCACAAATAAGAAATCCCCTGTCATTAATGTTTTTTCCAATGATGAAGTTGGAATTACATAAGGCTGAATAAAATAGGTATGTACAAATGTTGCAGCTACTACTGCAAATAGAATGGAACTTACCCACTCTCCCGAGGAACTCTTAGGTTTGGTAGAGCGATTTTCCACATAGCTTACATCTGCGACATAATTAAGATAGTAATTGTAGAAGCCGAGAGTGATAACGGCCAAAAGTGTATCCTTTATGGTATTCTTGCCAAAACTCCGTGCAGTTTCTACCCAAATGACGGTGAACATGATGAGGTTAATGATCGGAATAAAAAGTAGTAATACCCACCAAACCGGTCTGTTGATGATTTTCATCAGGACTACTGCATTGTAGATGGGTACTGCAGCTTCCCAAGCCTTACGTCCTGCTTTAATATATAACTTCCATGTTCCAGCAAAATGTATGATTTGTAATACTAGAAAAAAAATGAACCACTGCGTAATTGTCATGATATCCTGTAAATTTTTACTTGTTGGTTTGTTTCAAATATATTTTGAATGTTACAAAGGTGCTGGCAATTAACCTAGGTTTAACACATCGCGCATGCTAAAGACGCCTGTCTTTCCTACGAGCCACTCCGATGCCACGACCGCACCAAGCGCAAATCCTTTTCTGTTATGCGCGGTATGTTTTATCTCTAGCGTATCTACTTCGCTATGATACATCACTGCGTGTGTGCCTGGTACTTCTGGAATACGTTTCGCAACGATAGGGATCTCATTAGCTTTGGCCACTTCGAGCGCCCATTGTTTATACGCTGAATTTTCAATGATACCCTCGGCCAGTGTTATTGCAGTTCCACTTGGCGCGTCCAGTTTATTGGTATGATGGATTTCTTCCATCGAGACCTTATACTGTTCTAGAGGGGCCATCATCTCGGCCAGTTTTTTGTTTAGCTCAAAAAAGATATTGACTCCCAAGCTAAAATTGGAGGCGTAGATAAAAGCACCTTTGCGCTGTTTGCAAAGAGTCGTAATTTTTTCGTAATCTGCCAACCATCCAGTAGTGCCAGATACTACCGGAACTCCGTTGTTCAGACAGTTTGCGATGTTGCCAACTGCAGAAGCAGGCACACTAAAGTCGATAGCGACATCTGCTTCGGTGATGTCGTATTCGATAGTATCCTTGTCAACCTTCAAGACTATATTGTGCCCACGGGAAATTGCTGCTTTCTCAATTTCTTTACCCATGCGTCCATAGCCTAAAATTGCTATATCCATTAATCAAAGTTAAATCTAAGCCTAAGCCCAGCGTTAGTGTTGTTGTTATTCGGATTCTGTTTAAAATAAGGGTCGATCGTCAAGGTAAGGTCTTCTCCTACGTTAAATTGCTTTAAATGCGCATCCACATTGGCGTCGATGATGTTCAACACATAGAGGCCTACGGTGATCAACATGGACAGGTCCCTATTCCTTCTGAAAAATTCTTGTGCATCGATCAGCCCCTGATTTGATATGATCTCTGTTTGTGTCTCTTGGTCAAAAAATTCATCGTCTCTGAAGCCCGCCAGTCGACGTTTGTACGCATCTCTGTATCGATTATACTCATTGTTGTTATCCACATAGAAATAAATGCTAGTTCCCATGGCGCCATAGACAATGGGGATCTTCCAATAACTCTTGTTGTATGCTTGACCCAGACCAGGCAATATGGCCGAATAGAAGGCTGCTTTGGAAGGCGCTAGTGGGTCTAGATGGATCTTTTTGTTCTTCTTATTGGCCTTTATGGTGTCTTGCTCGATGATCACCGTTTCCTGAGCATATAGGAAAGAAGAACAACTCACAAAAAGCAACAAGAAGCAGAATGAAAAATTACTTTTCACGCTTCATGAGTTTTTTCAATCGGGCAAAGTCATTTTCAGAATTGAACGGAATGATCAATTTTCCTTTGCCATTCTTTGCTAATTTAACGTCAACGTCTGCCGAAAAGTATTCTCCAAGCTCTTTGATGCCTTTTTTAATGAACTTCGGAGTTGTTTCCTCCTCTTTAGAAGGAATCTCAACATTGCTGGTCTCTTTATATTTGCGAACCAAATTTTCGGTCTCCCTTACGGAGAGTGAGTTGGAAATGATCTTTTGATAGATATCTAATTGATCGGAGGCATCTTCGATATTGATCAAAGCCCGGCCATGTCCCATACTTACAAAACCATCCCGCATTCCGGTCTGAATGATAGGGTCTAACTTAAGTAGACGTAGATAATTGGCAATGGTGGATCGTTTCTTACCAACGCGTTCGCTCATCTGCTCTTGTGTAAGTTTTATCTCATCGATAAGTCTTTGGTAGGAGAGCGCGATCTCTATCGGGTCCAGATCCTGACGTTGAATATTCTCTACCAAAGCCATCTCTAAGGACTCTTGGTCGTTGGTGATCCTAATATATGCGGGAATCGTATCTAGCCCCACAAGTTTTGACGCTCTGAAGCGTCGTTCTCCCGAGACCAGTTGATACTTGTTGAATTCTAACTTGCGAACGGTAATAGGTTGGATCACGCCTAGTTCACGAATGGAAGAAGCCAGTTCTCTCAATGTTTCCTCATTGAAGTTGGTCCTTGGTTGGAACGGATTTACTTCGATACTTTTAATATCTAACTCTACAATATTCCCGACAACCTTATCCGCATTTTTATCCGCTGCAGATTTTATGTCATTGTCTGGATCTTTCAGCAATGCAGACAGTCCTCTTCCTAGTGCTTGTTTCTTTGTTGCCTTCGCCATGCCTTATGCCTTGTTTTTCTTAATAATTTCGTGCGCCAAATTTAGATAATTCGTGGCACCCTTGCTACTCGCATCGTAATTGATGATGGTTTCTCCGAAACTCGGAGCTTCACTCAATCTGATGTTCCGTTGTATGATGGTCTTGAAAACCATATCGTTAAAATGCTTCTGCACTTCTTCCACGACCTGGTTAGAAAGTCGAAGCCGCGAGTCGTACATGGTCAATAGCAGTCCTTCGATATCCAATTCTGGATTGTGGATCTTCTGAACGCTTTTGATCGTGTTCAATAACTTACCGAGTCCCTCGAGGGCAAAATATTCGCATTGGATAGGAATGATGACCGAATCAGCGGCGGTCAGTGCATTCAAGGTGAGCAGGCCTAGGGAAGGTGCGCAATCGATCAGGATATAATCGTAGGTATCCTTTAGAGAGGTGATCGCCTTTTTCATCATGTATTCCCGCTGGTCCTTATCCACCAACTCAATCTCTATCGCTACAAGATCGATATGCGCCGGAATGATATCTAAATTTGGGGATTCGGTGGCGATGATCGCATCCTTGGCTCCGATCGTATGCTCCAAAAGCTGATAGGTACCAACTTCAACACCTTCTACATCTATTCCTAGACCAGAGGTGGCGTTTGCTTGGGGATCGGCATCTATGACCAGCACTTTCTTTTCTAATACGCCCAGTGAAGCTGCTAAATTAACGGAGGTGGTCGTTTTTCCAACACCGCCTTTTTGGTTTGCAATAGCAATGATTTTGCCCATGGATGAAGTAAGTTTAAGCGATAAAAATACAACTATTTGTGGGTTTTAAAAATGAATTTTGTTAACAACCGACTCTGCGAAAAATAGGCGCGTCGCCATAGTTGCCGCCGTTCGGATCATAGCCGATCATCAATTTTGAATCAAAGGTGTTGATGCTGTCCAAGATGATGAATAAACAATAAAATTGTTTCGCGCTTTTTAGATAATAGGTTTCCTACAGATTGCGATTCATTTACTTCATTCATCGATCAACATGACAGAAAGAATTCTGATCATCCCTACATGGTTGAATAACAGAACATTTTTCTTTTAATCGGCAACTTTTTTTCTGTTAAATGCTAGAGAAGTCTTATATTAGAAGACGCAAAATGCAGTTATGAAATACTTTGCCCCTTTTTTCATGTTCTCATTTTCGATGCTTTATGCTCAAAATGTCCCAAAAGAACCTACTTTTCCGCTACCTGAAAATCGATTCTATCAATTTTTGAACGACCCAAAGATCTATGACCCCAGTAAATTGGATGGAAATCCAAGAGAGGTTGTAAAGACTTTCGTTAGGTTCAATGACTTTGAACGTGTCGCCTATTCCGAAGTTACGAGAACGACATTTTCCAAAGACGGAAAGATCAATTCGCACAGAAAACAAGTCAGTGTGGGAGAGGGAAATTATACCCCTTTTGAAAAACCACGGCCCGATGTGGAAGTGGATAGCGTGGACAATTTGAGACGAGTTACGTTGACACAGGCAGGCGTTGATGATGTGGTGCAATTCTTATTCAAAAGCGACACCTTGGTGCGTATGTTGATGGATAGCGAGGAATATTTCGAAAAAGACTTTAGCTACAATGAACATCTTCAGCTTTCAGAAGTGAGGACCTACAAGCGAGATATCATGTATGATAAGGAAGGAGATGAAAGCACAAGGTACCTTGGGGATCGAAGAAATACGGAAGTTTTAAGATTTACCTATGATTCGCTTCAAAGAATGAAGGTCAAAGAGCGGCATTTGCTTTGGTTTGAGACCGTTAATGTGTATAAGACGGAATATAATTACGAACCCGATGGTGATATTTATTGTTTTTCCAGACACTACAATCGTTTCATGGCAGATAATATCGACCATAGCCTACCGATCGATGCGCACGAGTTTGCAGATTATGATGTCGTGGCAGGAGAGGAGACCTTTGTCGATGGTTATTTCTACTACGACGATAATGGAGATTTTGAGAGCTATCAGCTCGAGGACACCAAAGGTAATTTTGAGAAATTTAAGGTCTTTAGAACAGCACGGCTGATGAAAGTTGATGGTGATATGTTGATTCAGAATGAGAACGAAACGATTCGCAAGCGCGTTCTTCATTTGTATACTTATGACGATTTTCATAATCCGACTGAAATCCTATCGTATTTTTGGGATGGGGATATTAGACGTTTGGAAAAGAAGACGAGTATCGACATTGCCTATAAATTAAAGAGTGAAGAGAAAGAAATAAAGAAGAACGAAACAAAAAGACAACGCCAACGACGCATAAGACGCGAGCGCAGAAGGGTGCGAAAGGGTTATGCGACCAATAGTTATTGATCATTATGTAAACCTTTTACTACACTCGAAGATGACTCCTCAACATGAAGATGGCACGGGGTTTCGAAATGATTTCTTCTAATACTAGTCAAAAACTTTTACTTTTTGTTCTTAGAGCGGATCATCGCTTCTAGCATATCCCACATTTCTTTGGGTACTTGTTCTAGCATATTGAATTCTCCAGCGCCTTGCAACCATTCTCCACCATCAATCGTAACGACTTCACCGTTGACATAGGCCGAAAAGTCAGATACCAAATAGGCGGCAAGGTTGGCAAGTTCTTGATGCTCTCCAGCACGTTTGAGCGGTACTTTTTTAGTCAGGTCAATTTTTTCTTTGAGATCTCCAGGTACTAAACGATCCCATGCACCCTTGGTGGGGAAGGGGCCCGGAGCGATCGCATTAAAGCGCATACCGTATTTTGCCCACTCTACGGCCAAACTTCTGGTCATGGCCAGTACGCCAGCTTTTGCTGTGGCCGATGGCACGACGAAACCCGATCCTGTCCAAGCGTAAGTCGTTACAATATTTAAGACATTGGTGTTTTCTTGTTTGGTGTTAATCCAATGTTTTCCGAAGGTCAAGGTGCAGTTTTTGGTTCCCTTTAAGACAATATCGATAATGGTGTCAAAGGCATTTGCCGATAATCTTTCGGTGGGCGATATAAAGTTTCCCGCAGCATTGTTCAAGAGGATATCTACCTTTCCAAAAGCATCGATGACGGTCTTGTGCATGGCCTCAACTTGATCGATATGCCTAACGTCGCATTGTACAGCTAGGCAAGTTCCACCAGTTTCTGTTTCCAGTTCTTTGGCAGTTCCTTGCAACTTTTCTAGGTTTCTTGATGTAATGGCCACCTTGGCGCCCAACTCCAAAAAATATTTGGTCATTGCTTTCCCAAGACCGCTACCACCTCCGGTAACCACAATGTTTTTACCCTTCAACGCATCATCGCGAAGCATTTTATCTGTATATCCCATAGTCATTGATCAGTTAATTGTTCGAAATGTAAATGTAACGAAAATCCTAACTATTATGCATGCATAATAAGAAGTTATTCGTTGCTATCGATAAGAATATCGAGTATCTTAATAGCGGCATCGCTTATTCTGGTGCCTGGACCAAAAACGGCGACGGCACCAGCATCGAAAAGAAACTCATAGTCTTGCGCGGGTATGACCCCACCCACGATGACCATAATATCATCCCGATCGTATTTTTTCAATTCTTCGATGACCTGTGGAACCAGTGTTTTATGCCCTGCGGCCAAGGAGGACACTCCAAGTATATGTACATCGTTTTCTACGGCCTGTTTCGCTGCTTCGGCGGGCGTTTGGAACAGAGGACCGATATCGACATCAAAACCAACATCGGCATAACCCGTCGCCACCACCTTGGCACCACGATCATGACCATCCTGTCCCATTTTGGCGATCATAATTCTCGGACGACGTCCTTCGATCTCCGCAAACTTGTCGGCCAAATGCTTTGCTTTCTCAAAGCTTTCATCGTTTTGTATCTCTTTGCTGTACACGCCTGAAAATGATTGTATTTTAGCTTTGTATCTTCCGAATACCGCTTCTAAAGCATCCGATATTTCTCCGAGTGTTGCTCGTTCTCGTGCTGCTTCTACTGCTAAAGCTAGTAAATTTTCCTTTCCCGATTCGGCAGCCTCGGTCAACTTCTTCAGTGCCATGGCCACCTTTTCCGAATTTCTTTCGGCCTTTAGTTTTTCTAACTGTAGAATTTGTTGCTTGCGCACGGTTTGATTATCAACTTCTAAGATATGAAGTGGATCTTCCTCTTTCAATCGATATTTGTTAACGCCTACAATAATGTCTTGTCCACTATCTATGCGAGCTTGTTTTCGTGCGGCGGCCTCTTCGATGCGCATCTTTGGGATTCCCGCTTCGATGGCCTTGGTCATGCCACCCAATTCCTCTACCTCTTGGATCAGCTGCCAGGCTTTATGGGCGATCTCATTGGTCAAACTTTCTACATAGTAGCTGCCGGCCCATGGGTCGACTGTTTTGGTGATCTTGGTTTCCTCCTGAAGGAATAACTGTGTGTTTCTTGCAATTCTTGCAGAAAAATCAGTAGGAAGCGCTATTGCCTCGTCTAGGGCATTTGTATGTAGCGATTGTGTTCCGCCGAAAGCCGCCGCCGCCGCTTCGATACAGGTTCGCGCCACATTGTTGAAGGGATCTTGCTCGGTGAGACTCCAACCACTGGTCTGGCTATGGGTTCTCAGGGCCAATGACTTTGGATTCTTTGGGTTGAATTGCTTTACGAGCTTGGCCCACAGCATCCGCGCTGCGCGCATTTTAGCTATTTCCATAAAGTGATTCATCCCAATGGCCCAAAAAAAGGAGAGACGAGGAGCAAACGTATCGATGTCCATTCCTGCTTCTAGCCCCTTTCGTATGTATTCTAAACCATCTGCTAGGGTATAGGCCAGTTCGATATCGCAGGTGGCCCCAGCCTCTTGCATGTGATAGCCCGAAATACTGATACTATTGAATTTCGGCATTTCCTTGCTTGTATATTCAAAGATGTCCGAAATGATCTTCATCGAAGGGGTGGGAGGATAGATATAGGTATTACGGACCATAAATTCTTTGAGAATGTCGTTCTGGATGGTACCTGCTAATTGCTCGGGTCTTACCCCTTGTTCCTCGGCGGCAACGATATAAAAGGCCATGATGGGTAATACAGCGCCATTCATGGTCATAGAGACCGACATCTTATCTAACGGAATTTGATCGAAGAGCACCTTCATATCTTCAACCGAGTCGATGGCCACCCCAGCCTTTCCGACATCGCCGACCACACGTTCGTGGTCACTATCATAACCTCTATGGGTGGGAAGGTCGAACGCAACAGATAATCCCTTCTGTCCAGCGGCTAGGTTACGACGGTAGAAGGCATTGGATTCTTCGGCAGTGGAGAAACCAGCGTATTGCCTGATGGTCCACGGACGACGCACATACATGGTGGAATAAGGGCCGCGAAGATTGGGTGCTATCCCGGCTACAAAGTCCAAGTGCTCTACTTGATCGACATCTTCCTTGCTGTATTGGGATTTTATTTCAATACCTTCGGCGGAGGAGAAACTAAGGGTTTTCTTGGCCATTGATTTGTCGCTATCGGATTTCTTTGCAGTGATGTGTTGGATGTCCTTTCTCATGGTCAAGGTCTAATCTATTCTTTTTTTAATCGTTCCTGTTCTAATTTTTCCGTCAGACGTTTTTCGATTATGGGGACGATCGCCGTCTTTCTCGGATGCTTTTTTACAAAAGGATAGAGTTCTAGGTCATCCTTCATACGATCTTCTTCGTTGGGGTACTTGTTAGATCCGATCAACACCTCTTCATTTTTGTCAAAGGCATCTTGCTCCTTATCTGCATGCTCTTTGATCTTTCGTTGGATGGTCCCTTCTTTCAATTGCTTTAAAAATCCGCCGTTAGCTTCAATATCTTTAAATAGTGCCAATGCCTTTTCTGCTAATTGCTGAGTTAATTCTTCAATATAATAGGCACCATCAGCTGGGTTGTCCACTTTATCAAAATAACTTTCAGATTTTAGGATCAGCAACTGGTTGCGAGAGATCCGTTCGCCAAACTCATTGTCTTTGTGATATATGGCGTCGTAGGGAAGATTGCAAATGGTGTTGGCCCCTCCCAAAATAGCACTCATACTCTCTGTCGTGGTGCGAAGCATGTTCGTATTGTAGTCGTAGAGCGTTTTGTTTCGTCTTGTTGGAGTTGCAAGAATATGGCATTCAGGATGGAAGCCAAACTCCGTCGCTACCGAATGCCAAAGCAATCGTAGCGCTCGCAATTTGGCAATTTCAAAGAAATAATTAGTGCCTACAGCCATTTTAAAAACCACCGTACTATTCAATTTGTTTTTGGCATTACCCAGCACGTTCATGTATTCTGTTGCATGGGCGATCGAATACGCCAATTGCTGCACCAGGTTAGCTCCCGCATTTTGATAGAGGGTAGCGTCGATGGCGAGTGTGGGTAGATGACCGAATGCGGTCGTCAAAACATCGAGATCTTTTTTCTCATCGTGAAACCAATTTCCGCTTCTTGCAAGATTACCGATGACGTCGTTATGGATATAAAATGACGTGTCTTTTAATGCCAAGGACTTTATTTTTTCTGTGAAGTCGGCAGACACATATTGCGGTTCCAAATGTATCGAAACCTTGTTGAGATCGATGTCTTTAAAGAGCTTTAAGAGATCAATGCCCTCAGATGGTAAGACAAACCACAGGCTTTCGGCACCGCGAGATAATATATCAGTTGCCTTTCTATTGGCGCCCATTTCATCTGCCACATAGATTTTTTGGCAAACTTCCCAGGCGGTTGCATTGGATTTTATGCCTTGTGGGGTTTTCTGATCATCACCATGATAAAATGGTTTCACATCGATTCCTTCTAAGGAATTCCAAATGAGGGTGTCGTTGTAATCTGCACCTTTCAGATCGAATTGTATTTTCTGCTTCCACTCCTTCGCAGAGACGGCATTGAATTCCTTAAATAATTTTTTTGTCATTATTGGTTGGTGTTTAGGCTATCTTCGTATTCTATGATATAAATTTCTTCACCTTCCTTTTTCATATAATAGCGCTCGCGCGCATATTTTTCTAATTCCTTTGGGTCTCTCAATCGATTCAGTGTTGCTTTATCCTTGAGGATCTCTTCCTTGAGATGCCTTTTTTGTTGCTCCAACTTTTCGATCTCCTCATTAAGCTCTTTGTGGGTGAGCCACGAGTTGGTATCTAAAAAAAGCATCCAGATCACAAATCCTGTAACAGTGAGTACGTAGACATTACTTATGATGGCGAACCATTTCTTTTCTTTTAGCCTTTGATAAAACTTCATCTAACTCGATTCTAAATAGCGTTAAAGCCGTTCATTGATAATAGTGCGTACAATATCAACAGCTACCGTATTGTATTTATTGTTAGGGATGATAATATCGGCGTATTCTTTTGTGGGTTCTATAAATTGTTGATGCATTGGCTTCAGCGTGGTTTGGTAGCGATTTAAAACTTCATCTATATCACGTCCCCGCTCATTGATATCTCTACGAACCCTTCGTATCAAACGTTCGTCAGAATCCGCATGCACAAAGATCTTTATGTCGAACATGTCTCTGATCTCCTGATTGGTGAGGATCAAAATGCCTTCGATGATCATCACTTTTCTCGGATGTGTAAGTACGGTATCTTTTGTACGATTGTGCTGCACGAAAGAATATACGGGTTGATGAATGGGCTCTCCGTTTTTAAGCATTTCTAGATGCGAGGCCAAGAGGTCGAAGTCGATAGCTCTTGGATGGTCAAAGTTGATCTTTGTCCGTTCTTCGTAAGAAAGGTTTGAAGTGTCTTTATAATAAGAATCCTGCGATATGACTCCAACTTCGTCCGGAGGAAGTTCATTGATAATTTGGTTTACCACAGTGGTTTTTCCACAACCAGTACCACCGGCAATTCCTATGATCAGCATGCGCGATTACTTTTTGACAAATTTAGGGATTTGACTTCTATTTAAAAGTGATATTTGTCAAGGATATTTTTATGCTTAGTTAATGACAATTTTATTACGGCCTTCATTGTAGGACCAGGACCAAGGACAAGGGCTGACCTAAAGTCGGGTCTAGCGGTTCTAAAATTTCGATGGTGGAAAGCCCGATTTTAGAAACACCCTCTATCCAATCGCAAAATGTTCTAGCATACAAAATATGTCCATCCACGAAATTACCAGCTAACCCCTTCCAGGAGTCGTGGATCCATTGGCTTTTATATGATAACCGTTGGGAGATCAAAAAAAAGGGGTGAATGGTTTGTATGAAAATCTTTCCTTTCGGAGCTAGGGTATTCTTGATCGCAGCTAATAGTTGAAAGGTCTTTTCCTGTTCATAAAGGCTGAAATTAAATACAACTGCATCAAAAGGACTGGAAGGAATCATCGTTCCTCCAATGATTTCCTCGTAAAGGAGTTTGTAGTAATCTTGATTCCCTTTTGTCTTAGCATTTTTCACTAATTCATCTGTTGCGTCAATTCCTACGGTAAAAATACCCCGGGAAGAAAGCTCTCTGGACAACCAACCCTCACCGCAACCGACGTCGAGCAATTTACTAGGATTATGCTTCAGAATAGTATTTACAATGACTTTATTGGTAACCGCTCTTGAGGGAATCAATTGTTTGTCAATTGTATTGATCCATTCTGAAGCATTTATATTCCATGAGTCTAAAATATTTTTCATAGATTACTTATATACTTGGATCATTTGGCGTATTTGGATTGCTATTTCTCTCATTATCCGGGTAGGGATAATAATTACGGTTGCGTTCTTCGTTATATTGCATAGCGGCGCCACTAGGTTGTGGACGCCCAAATCTTCTGCTATCCTCTAGACTCATCCCGGTAAGGAACAGCTCTGCTCTTCTATTTCGATACACTTCTAAAAGAAGTGCATCCACGGTGGTCGCCCCTGCGTACGCACCCACATTGGCATTAATTCCGAAGGGGTCACTATTATCCGTAAGCACATCATTAATCGCATTGATCGCTGCAGACGTATCTGGGGTTGCTTTCCGCAAATTGGCTTCAGCGATGATCAGATTCATCTCATCGGGAATATAGACAGGGATATCTTCGGTATTTATATCAAAGAAACCTGCTAGATCTTCTATAGGCAAACCGTTTTGATTGGTCTGGCTCAGTGGAATCAAATAAAACCCTGATCGACCATCCATTGTGTCATAAACAAAAGTGCTAGGTAAACCAAAATTATCCCGAGGCTTAAAATTTGGCGCACTGTTTTGATAGACTCTGGCCCAAATAGGATTTAAGTTTTGAGTGTCGTATTTAAAAACCGAGGTACTGCTTTGATCAACATTGTTTGCGGCGGTTATCGCGGCGTCATAATTACCTGCAAAGAGATAATACCGGGCCAAAAAGGCCTCGATGATATTTTGTAGGTCGATGTCTCCTTTGGTGATTTCCTGTTCAAACTCTTGAGAGACAGGTGTGGCCACTATCAGTGCCTTAGCCTCATTCAAAAGCTCTATTGCTCTTTCAAAACCAGCTTGTTGAGGTACGAACGAAGCATTATTATCCTGATTCGTCTCAATTACGACCTGCTCATAGTTTTGTGCTAAACTACCGATGCATAAAGCCCTATACAATTTGGCATAGGCCGTAAGTCCGCTTTTTGTGCCTGGAGCAAGACTGATGCCGGGTGTGCTAGACTCTACATCCTCGGCTATCTTCATTATTCTCAGCATCGTGGCCCATAGCCCCCTTACGTTGGAATTGAAATTTGGAAGGTCTGCACCTCCATCCTCTAGTTCGATCATATTTTGAAAGGTAGTGGTAATTCCGCCCTCTCTTGTCGTGATGGCAGGTGTTTCAACAATCCACCGGATTCCTGTAGTTGAGTATAGCTGTTGCATTCCAACGGTAGCTGCCAAAATACCTTCTCTAGATGAATAGGTCTGTTCATCTGTAGCGGCGTTTGGATTATCAAAGTCCGTCTCACATGAAACCAAGAAAACCAATAAGATAAGTCCTTTGACTCTGAGATTTTTAAAGTTGAATATATTTTTCATCGTTGTAGATTTTAAAAGTTAAAAGGATACATTGATTCCAAACTGAAAGGTTCGAGGAATAGGTACGGCTGCAAAGTCAAAACCGCGTACATTACCTTGGCCACCAGTGTTGACCTCTGGGTCCCAGCCACTATAGTCATCCCAAGACACTAGGTTTCTACCGACGAGGCTCAGTTTGATATTATCAATTGCTTTAAACGGGGTTTTTATATTATAGCTGAGGGAAACCTCTCTTAATTTAATAAAAGAACCATCTTCTACAAACTCTTCGAAGATACCTGCTTGGGCACCGCCAAATCCTTTAGGGCGATTGCCCAATAATTCTTCACCAACATTAGAACCACCACCAAATATAACATTGTCTAACAAACGTCTGTTCCAATTGAACACATCAAATCCTTGGACAGCATCGAACTGTATGCGAAAATCAAAGTTCTTGTAACTGAATTCGTTGATCAGCGAGCCATACCAGTCGGGATTTGGATCTCCCAAGACCTTTGAAGATTCGCCATCGGCGGTAACCCCTCTAAAGGGATATCCGTCCGCATCCAGTGCAATATCACCATTGGCTTCTCTAGCGTAAAATTGACGATAGAATACTCCCAGCGGTTGCCCTT
This sequence comes from Sungkyunkwania multivorans, assembly GCF_042675645.1. NCBI lineage: Bacteria > Pseudomonadati > Bacteroidota > Flavobacteriia > Flavobacteriales > Flavobacteriaceae > Sungkyunkwania > Sungkyunkwania multivorans. The sequence continues at coordinate 222,921 of NZ_JBHTJH010000004.1, forward strand.
CTATGACGAAGTTGGTAGAAAAACTTCCTGCAAGCGCAAATTGCTGACCGGCAACATTGGTGATCACATTGTCATTGCTTGTATACGTCGCGGTGATGTTCCACGAAAAATCGTTCGTTTTAATTGGGGAAGCCCTAAGTAAAACTTCTATTCCCTCATTTTCCAAGGTGCCGACGCTTTCAAATCTTGAACCGAACCCAGACGATGGTGACAGCTCCCTCTGAAGGAGAAGGTCTGAAACCTCCTGTTTGTAATAGGTAAATTCAACACCCAACCGTCCATTGAGGAAGCTAGCATCGAATCCCAATTCAAATTCCTCTTGTCGTTCAGGAGCGGCATCGGAATTACCTAACAAGGTACTCGGTATAAGGCTTGTGGATCCATTGATGGCACTTGGGGAAAAGTTAGTAAAACGAGAGAATTGGGCTAAAGCATCCAATCCGCCAGATTGTCCCCACGCTGCGCGTAATTTCATTGTTTCAAAAATATCTCCAAAGGTGTTTTCCCAAAACCCTTCTTCCGAAACAACATAAGAGATGCCTGCTTTTGCATATAATTGATCTCGCTCATCTTGCCCAAATGCAGAGGATCCGTCAGTACGTAAGGCGCCATTGATAAATAGTTTGTTTTTGTACCCAAAGCTTTGCTGAATAAAACCACCCCATAGCGCGAAAGGAATTCTTGTCTCGCCTTGCTCCAAAATACTACCCGAAGTTGCAGTTTCTACAATTGGGGGCAAACCGAGGGCTTGGATACCTATACGTTCTGTTTCTTGAAACTGATAGGTACCTCCAATAGTTGTCGTACTTTCGATATCGGGAGTGATAGTGGTTCTATACGTTATATTTAGGTCGCTGTTATATTGAAAATTGTTCGCATCGCTCCTTCTTGCAAAGCCGTCACCATTTGGGGAGGTGTTGTTTATTGGGATGAAAGCGGTTCCCGACTGATTGTAATAATCTATTCCCAAAGTGTATGAGGCCGTAAGTCCCTTAAAAATTTGGGCGTCTAATTTGAAGCTGGTAATGAAACGATTGGTCTTATTTCCAAACTCGAAACGGTTTACTGCTTCTGCAGGATTGGTCCTTGGAACCAATAAGGAGGTAACTGGATAGACACCTGATGAATCGGGTGTAGGGTTGATAGAGTTGTCACTAAAGACAAAGCCTGTAATCGCGCCATAGGCCGAATTGATACCACCATTAGGGATGTCACTGCTAACGCTTCGCGTGAAGTTAAAATCACCTGTGATATCCAACCAGTCAAAAGTTTTGAGACTTACATTCGTCTTAAAACTGGTTCTTTTGAAGTTGGTATTCTTTATGATGCCCTCATTGGCAAGGTGCGAAGCAGAAACGTAATAGTTTACATTTTCCGAACCGCCGCTCACAGATAGGGCATTTTCAAAACCATATCCCGTTTCAAAAAATTCTTCTTGATAATCATAACGTGTTACCGGGATGGTGGCTAGGTTGTTTCTATCAAAGGGATCGACCCAGGCAAGACCAACAGTGTTATAGTCGATCTTTTTGCGTAACGAATTGCTTCGAACATTTGTGGTGAAGTTGAATTTGGGTTGGCCGATGATTCCCTTTTTAGTGAAGATCTGTATCACCCCATTGTTCGCCCTAGACCCATAAATTGCCGCTGCTGCTGCTCCTTTGATCACCTCTATCTTGGCAATATCATTCGGGTTGATATCGGCTAACCTGTTTTGAGTATTTCCGCCAATGTCCACCAATTCATTGCTGGCATTGTTGATGATAACACCATCGAGAATATATAAAGGCTGATTGCCTCCTAAGGAGCTAGAGCCTCTCAACAATACGGAAATGCCGCCTGCTGGGTCTCCAGAGTTTTGGGTCACTAAGGCTCCCGTGATTTTTCCCTGTAGTGCCTGGTCTACTTGTGTGGAAGAATTGTTGGTCAGTGCTTCGGCATTTACCGATGAGATATTGTTGCCCAAAGCTCGTTTGTTTGCACCGATGACATTTCCGGTGACGACTACTTCATCTAAATTTAGAAGATCGTCAGAAAGCGTGAAGTCTATTGTGATCGTATTGCTATCAGCTGTATTAAAGGTAGCTCTGGCAGTAGTATATCCCACATAGCTGGCGATAAGGAGATACGAGCCGGCGTCCAATATAGCTGTGAATTTATAGTTGCCGTCAAAGTCAGAGATGCCACCGTAAGAGGTACCATCGATAAGTATTGAAGCGCCGGGAAGGGGTGTCCCACTCTCCTCGTCTGTAACGGTCCCTGAAATGGAATAAGTGTTCTGTGCTTTTATAGAAAAACACATCAACAAGGTAAGGGTCACCAAGAAGAGATGTCTCGGTCTCCATTCCTCATTTCTAATTGCGTTGAGAAATACTGTCATAATGTTTTAATTGGGTTGATCTATTATTATTATACCTTATCAAAAATGATATCTAACAAATCCTTCAACAGCCTCATATTCGGCAAGGCCGAGCTGATCGTATTTGTTGGCAGTCTCTCGGTTACGCTGTTCAGCTCTTTGCCAAAACTCTCGTTCATCGGCACCTGGGAACATCGCTTTGTCCTTTTGAGATTGATGTCTAAAGATGGCGTTCCGCTTTCTTTTCATGTCTTTGGGACCGATTGGGACGGCCATTTCCATGTCGGCAATATCCCATTCTTGCCACGCACCTCTGTATAGCCAGAGATAAGTGTCTTTCAGCCAATCGATATTTTCACTAATTAGTTGTTCAACAGAATTGATTATAATTTGCAGGCACACACGATGCGTGCCGTGAGGATCGGAAAGGTCGCCAGCGGCGAAGATCTGATGTGGTTTTATCTCGTTAAGAAGCTTTAAGGTGATATCGATATCTAGTTGAGAGAATGGTTTTTTCTTAACCGTTCCTGTTTCGTAAAAGGGGAGATTAAGGAAGTGCATATTTTTTTCATCAATCCCACAATAGCGGCCTGCAGAGAGTGCCTCTCCTTTTCGTATTAGGCCTTTGAGCTCTAAAATTTTTGGAGGATCCAAGTCACCTGCATGCTTTTGTCCTATGAAAAATTGTGTTTCCTCAAATAGCTTTTTAGCTTCACTTTTTGCCTCATCATGTTGAATCGCTTCGTGGGCGAAGTCTAAAAAACGCAGCACATCATCATCGAATACGGCTATATTTCCTGAGGTTTGATAGGCAACATGTACATCATGTCCTTGGTCCACCAACCGCATCAAGGTGCCTCCCATCGAGATCACATCGTCATCGGGGTGTGGACTAAAGATGAGTACTCTCTTTGGATAGGGAGAAGCTCTTTCAGGTCTTTGAGAATCATCGGCTTTAGGTTTACCTCCTGGCCATCCACTAATGGTGCTTTGCAACTGGTTAAAGACCTTAAGATTAATTTCTTCGGCTGAACCGATTTCAGCGATAAGGTTGCCCATACCATACTCGTTGTAGTCTTCATTTGTGAGTTTTAAGATGGCCTTATTTGTTTTGCCTGAAAGCCAAATGGTCGCTTTTTTGATCAACTTTTCATTCCAACTACATTCAGATACCAACCACGGTGTATCAACTCTAGTTAGCTGTGATGCTGCTGCTTGATCCAGAACGATTTCGCAATTTGAATGTTGCTGAAGAAAGGTGGCCGGGATAGATTCCGTGACTGGACCTTCAACCGTCTGTTTAATGATCGCTGCTTTGCCTTCACCCCAAGCCATCAAATAGATCTTTTTAGCTGAGAGTATTGTTCCTACGCCCATGGTTATTGCCCTAGCTGGAACGTTTTCTTCTCCAAAAAAATCACTTGCCGCATCTAAAATGGTTACTTTGTCCAATCGAATTAATCTTGTTCGGCTGTTGATTGAAGATCCTGGCTCGTTGAATCCCACATGACCAGTTCGACCGATGCCCAATAGTTGAATATCAATACCTCCTATTTTCTCAATTTTTTGTTCGTACGTTCTGCAGTATTTTTGGACCTGTTCTTTGGTTAAAGTACCATCAGGGATGTGAATGCTCTCTCTGGCGATATCAATATGGTCGAACAGATGTTCGTTCATGAATCGAACATAGCTATGAATAGAATCTGGAACCATGGGATAATACTCATCAAGATTGAATGTGACTACATTCCTGAAACTCAATCCTTGATCTTTATGGAAATGCACAAGATTCTCGTATACTTTGATCGGACTAGATCCAGTAGGCAAGCCTAATACTGCGGGTTGACCCTTCTTGGTCTTCTCTTGAATTAGGAGGGCAATTCTTTTAGCAAGATAGTAAGAAGCCTTGTTAGAATCCTCATAAATTCTGGTATGAACCTTTTCAAATTTTCTGGATTCTGAATAAGCAGGGTCATACACTTTTTCTTTAGCAGCTTGATCCAGCATGGTGGTTGGTCTTGGTTATCTCTACTAAAGATACTAAAAAGTTATGTTCTAGATGTTTAGAGCTTCTTATTCGTATTGAAGATACGTCGCTATATCGAAGTTATGGTGACCACTTTTTCGGTCCCATATCTTTGCATGATCCTTTAAAAAACCTTACTCTGGAACAATTTTGAGGATACCCTTGTTTTCTACCGCCACATAAATATAGCCATCGGGTCCTTGCCGTACATTTCTTACCCGTCCGACACCGTCGAAGAGTTTTTCTCTATAGGTCACTTGATCCTCTTTTAACTCAAGTCGTTCCAGATATTGGAAGGCTAATGAACCAACCAGCAAATTGCCTTTCCAGGCGGGATATTTGTCAGAGGTGACAAAGACCATTCCGCTCGGCGCGATCGACGGGGTCCAATAATGGATGGGTTGCTCCATCCCTTCCTTTTCAGTGAGCTCGGTGATTCTAGTACCACTATAATTAATACCATAGGTGATCACCGGCCATCCGTAATTTCTTCCTTTTCGCATGATGTTGAGCTCGTCGCCGCCACGAGGTCCGTGTTCGTGCGTCCAAATTTCACCAGTCAGGGGATGTTTGACCATGCCTTGAGGATTTCGATTCCCATAGGTAAAAATGGCCTTTTTTGCATTGGGGCTATCTACAAACGGATTGTCTTTCGGGATTCGCCCATCATCATGAATTCGATATACTTTGCCACAATCCCTTGTGATATCTTGTGGATTTTCATCCCTATTGCCACGGTCACCGATCGTAAAATAAAGATATCCATCATTATCGAACTCTAGACGACATCCAAAATGTTGCCCTCTATTGCTGTTGGGAGTAGCTTTATAAAGCACTTCCTTATCGCTGAGTCGACCTTCTGTAATTTTCGCTCTCATTACTGCTGTGTTGGCCCCATTTTTTGGACCTTCAGACGATGCGTAGGATAGATACAACCAACCATTCTCTTCGTAATCCGGATGTAATTCGATATCCATAAGGCCTCCTTGACCAAGAAGTGCTATTTCTGGGAGATCTTGTATTTCTTGTTTTGTGCCATTTTTGAAATGGATAAGCTTTCCAGATTTCTCTGTGATCAGCATGCTGCCGTCAGGCAAAAAGGTCATGCCCCACGGAATATACATGTCATCTACAACCGTAATGAGTTTATAGTTTTGAATGGGGCTTGATTGTGCTTTCAACTTACTTGGCTGTTGTTTTGCACAAGCAAAAAAGGCTAGGCAAATTAAAGTGTACAAGATTCTCTTCATGACCAATAGATTAATATCTGAAATTACAAATTATTCTTTATTACAATTAAATAAAAACTATATATTTGCAATCCTTAATTTGGGAGGGCAATATACATTACACTTAAGTTATAAGCTTCTCCCAACATGGGGCCTACTAGGTTTTGGAGTAGTTATTGAAACTTAGTATTTGGTATTTGACATATTGTTTTATTTACACCATTCGGGGTGTAGTACCGCAACAAGTGCGGGACAGGCTCCGCTCGGTATCGCGCCTTGGCGCTGCAGGTTTCATTCTTTTGGAATTTGCCATTTGAAATATTGATTATTTCACTATTCGGGGTGTAGCGTAGCCCGGTCATCGCGCCTGCTTTGGGAGCAGGAGGTCGCAGGTTCGAATCCTGCCACCCCGACCAACAAAAGCCAGACACACTGTGTC
>NZ_JBHTJH010000004.1:228983-449316 GCF_042675645.1 Sungkyunkwania multivorans
CATACCCACTAAAATAGCACAATTTTGCGGGCAGAGCCGTTTCTAACCGTTAAAAACAGGTAATTTGAATAGTCTATAAACAGGGAGATACACCTCTTAAATGCAGTCTCATATAAAATTCCTATAGAAATCAAGAATTTTCAATGACGACAAGGGGAAAGCGCGATGTAAGCGCTTACAAACACTTACAAATGTTTACAAGCGACTACAAACGTTTAAAAATTCTTAATCGGATAATTGCGCTACTCCACCCGATTGTCATCAAAGGCCGAGGGTAGCAACTTCGGAATGAATTTTATCAATATGGGAAGCAATACGGTGCCTCCAGGAAGGGCAAAAATGGCCAATGAGGGGATGGTCTTGCAGATATCCAGGAGTTGTTCTCGTACTTTTTGTTTTTCAGTTTCGTCCAGTTCTTTTGAGGTGCTTTTAGATAACAAAACCAACAATTCTCTACTTTCGGTAAGTTCTTTCGTCAAGCGTTTCCTGTTTCTTAAGATCAGCATATTCACCATCTTAGATGATTGATCATAGAAGTGCTTTACAGGATTGCTGTGATTAAAGAAGGAGATCTTGTCCTGGTGTTGCATAATGAAGCCATGAACAAAGCTGATGGCAAAGCTGATTTCTTCTTCTTCTATTTCTAGATCCTTTCCTAGCGCCCAAATAAAATGATGTTCTCGTTTGTCCAACGCCTTATCATTCCACACGGCCATGGCAGCCATATCCATGATATAAAGACGCTCTAGCGTATTCCGATAAGGAGCGACCAATGCGCATAGGTCTGCAACAGAATGCTGTTCTGGAATTTGATGATATCGCAACGAAGACTGAAGTAACTTTACTAATAGCTCATCGTAATTGGTCTTTTCTTCTTTGGCGTTGAGGGCATTCAAAATAACCGATGTGATCGATTGCTCTAGATTTTCGGCATAGCTTTCAACCTCTTTATTACCATTGATAAATGCCTTAAAAGCCAAAACATCTACAAATAATAATGCATTGGTGATGATGTTGCTAAAGTTTCTCGTAAAGATATTCTGATTGGCCTGTACGCGGTAATGTAACACCTTCTCCAATTGAACAAGCTGCTTATTGCCTGCGATGATCTTATCGATCATCGTCAGCTTTTTTGCCTTTAGGTCTTTGTAGAATTCTAGGATATGACTTACGGCTCTTTTGGCATCGATCTTTGGATGATGCTGCTTGTAGGTAAATAATAAGGCTAGCAACAAGTTTACCTTGGTGACTTCCTCTTCGGTCAAGGAATGATCGGTTTTTAGTGATAGCCAAGGTGAAACATTGGTTCCATAGATAAACCCCGAGTGTCGTAATCTATGGTAATAAGAGTTCAGCGAAATACCGTTGAAAGCATCGCCCTCATCCAGCAGTTTCCAAAGCTTTTTGATCCAACCAGCAGAAGATGGGTTCATAACGCAGGTTTTTGTCTCGCTACGAATATACAATCTTCATCTTAAACAATGCCTCCAACGCTTTTATGAAATTGATAATTGCATTTTTTTTTGGACAAATGAAACCCTTTTAGACAAAACTCCGTAAGTGTCCGCAAATAATAACTTTTTAAGATTTCAATTATGAAAAAAATCAAAACCATTTACACGATCGGGGCATTGGCCATCCTAGCAGGTATTGCTATAGCCGCGGACCATCTAGAGGCGCCAAAAGTACGTATGGCTGCCACTTCAGACATTACAGACCTTTATGCTTTTGAAGGAAGCAATGCAGACAACACCGTCTTTGTTGTTAGTGTGCAGAGTTCGCTGGCAGCAGGAAACAATGCAAGCTTTGACGAAGACGTAATGATCGAGATCAACATCGATAACGATGGAGATCTTGTCGAAGATCTGGTGCTTCAAGCTGTACCGCGAGGCGATAGAATGTACTTTTTTGGTCCTGCCGCACCAAGTACCACTGGGTTGATCAGCTCCGTAGTGGATTCATCGGCAAGAAATGCCGTAAGAATTAGCGGTACTGGCGATGAGTTCACAGCAACCGATGATCGAGGCATTCAGTATTTCGCAGGATTGAGAGACGATCCGTTCTTCTTTGATTTTACACAATTCAATCAGGTAGTGCAGGGACCGTCCGTGGCGCCCAATGGATTTAACGATCCTGGTAACAACGACTTTTTAGACACCAATGTACTATCTGTGATCGTAGAGGTGCCAAACGCCCTCTTAGGTGGAACATTCGCACACCCGGCAGGCACAGGGACACAAGTATTTAATGTCTGGGCCGAATCAAAAAGAAAACAATAATTAACATGCTAATAAGACAAAAGATGAAAACAATCAATATAATTAAGACGTTGACCAGTTCTGTAGTAATGGTCACCTTTATGGTAGCTGCCGTTAGTTGCAGTAATGATGATGACAATGGAGCCACGGCCTTGGATTTTTCTGGAACCTTTGCCCAAGAGGATCAAATGGGGCGTCCTGGAATTGCGACAGTGTTTCCAACCACTGCCACAGAAGAAGATAGCTTCAATGTGACCATCCCTTCGCAGATGGGCGCTAATTTTCAAACCATTTTCGAAGATAAATTGAATGGTTTACATGCGGCTTTTGGTGTGAATTATGAGAACAATATCCTTGGATTGGATGCCACCACACTGACCACGGTGTTAGCATCAGATGTACTTCAAGTAGCACCCGATGAGATCACCACCTATTTCGATGGTACCAATGTCCTTACAGGAAGAAATCTTACCGATGATGTGATCGATATTTCATTAGTACTGTTATTCGGAGGTAATGATGGCCAGCGTTTCAATGGCGAAAATGGCACTCCTGAGCTTGTAAGCGATAATGTTGGTTCGCAAGACGAGCCAATTCTTTCGGTTTTTCCTTACGCAGGCAGACCCAATTAAATTCATCATAGGGAGTGCATTCGTGTACTCCCTTATTTAAACCATTCATTATGAAAACAAGACTTATAGCGACCTTTCTATTGGCCTCCATATTTGTTGGCTGTACTGGTGGGTCAGAAAAAATTACGGACCGAAGCGATTACGACACTTACCTCATGGTCGATTCCAGCGAAAAAACTTCAAATCTCAAAAGGGAGGTTGCATTCTGGAGCCAAAAGGTGAATCGCGATAGTATTCAGATAATATCCTTGGGAAAACTTGGAGACCTCTATACCCAACTTTTCGATAGAACAGGGGACATCCAATTTTTGAAGGATGCGGAACAGGTTCTTGCCAAAGCTGCCGATGTGGCGGCCATCGGGAAAGATTCCTACAGATTCGCATTGGCTAGAAACTATGTTACACAGCATCGTTTTAAGGATGCGCTAGCGCTGTTGCAACAGGTAAACGAGGATACGGGTGTTGTGAGTAAGCCACTTGCCATGCAGTTGTTTGATATACATCTGGAACTGGGAAATGATATGGCCGCAGAAGAATACCTAGGGATATTTAAGAATGACTACAGTTTTGATGCGTTGATACGCATAGCGAAATGGCAAGATAGTTTGGGCGAATTGGATGCTGCCATTTTCTATATGGAGAGCGCGATGAAATTGGCAAAAAAGAGCAAGAACAAATCGCTGATGCTCTGGAGTTATTCCAACCTAGCAGATTTCTATGGGCATGCAGGAAGATTGCAACAGTCCTATGAATACTATTTGAAGGCATTGCAATTGGATCAAGACGATACGTATGCACTAAAGGGTATTGCATGGATCCTTTTCTCTAAGGAAGGCGATGCAAACGAGGCCAGCAGAATTTTGGATGCCATTTCATTAAAGAAGAACACTCCAGACCTACAATTATTCAAGGAGAAGATCGCACGCTCCTTGCAAAATGAAAAAGAAGTGGAACAGCAACGTCTGGCATATTTCACTCAAGTGACGGATGCGAATTATGGCGTCATGTATGATTCGTATTCGATAGAATTGCTAGTAGAAAACCCAACAACTCTAGAAAAGGCGATCTCACTTGCAAAGAATGAAGTGAACAATCGGCCTACACCAGAGACGTATGGTCTATTGGCCTACGCACTTTTTAAATCGGGCGCAAAACAAGTGGCACTTCAAATCATCGAGGCGCATGTCGCGGGCAAAACGTCCGAACCGAAAACATTGTACCACATGGCTGCCATCTATAAAGCGAATAATAAGACTATGGAAGTTATTCCGCTTAAGGACGAACTAAAGGCATCATTATTCGAATTAGGTCCTATCTACCACGAAAAGATAGATCATTTATAAAATTCCTTTATAAATGGACTTATCCAATTCAGATTTTCACCAATCTTCAAATCCTAAAGAATAATTATGAGATATATCCTTATGATATCCATATTTTTCATCAACTGGCAAATATGGGGACAGCATTTTAGTGCTCAGATCTTAGATGAAAACAACGCTGCAATAGCAGATGCCTATGTGTATAACCTTCAAAACTCAGCACATGCACATTCAGATGTGAACGGATATTTTCGCATGATGCCTACAGAAGTTGGCGATACATTGCGAATAGGACGACTGGGTTTTGAAGTACATAAGCATGTGGTAAAGGCAAAGGATATAGCAACTATAGATACCATAATCTTAAAGGAATTACCGCTAAGCCTAAATGAAATAGTGATAAGTCCAAAATTGAACGCGCTCAAACGCATAGCAGCCGTAGATTTAAAGCTTACTCCAGTAGCATCTTCTCAAGAACTGTTGCAGCATGTGCCAGGATTATTCATAGGGCAACATGCTGGCGGCGGAAAGGCCGAGCAGATATTTCTAAGAGGTTTTGATATCGACCACGGAACGGATATAGGCATCGATGTTGATGGTATGCCAGTAAACATGGTGTCGCATGCGCATGGACAAGGCTATGCCGATCTGCACTTTGTGATCCCAGAAACGATAGCAGACATCGATTTTAATAAGGGAGCTTATGATGTGAGTAAAGGTAATTTCACTACGGCAGGTGCGGTAGGCTTCAAGACAAAAGACTATCTTGATTCAAGTACGTTGGGCATAAACTTAGGTAAATTCAACACAAAGCGTCTCTACGGTCTCTTTAACTTAATGAAAAATAACAACGGACAGAATGCCTACCTTGCTTCAGAATTTCTATCGAGTGACGGCTACTTCCAGTCCTCACAAAATTTTAGTCGATTTAATGTGTTTGGTAAATACAATGCTTGGCTGTCGGATAAAGCCAAACTCACCTTGTCTGCTTCACACTTTACCAGCACCTGGGATGCCTCTGGCCAAATTCCGCAAAGGGCAGTCGACGACGGTACAATATCTCGATTTGGAGCGATTGACGATACTGAGGGAGGACAGACCGCTCGAACAAATCTTAATATGTCATACTATAATAATATTGATGATAAAACCTCGTTGAAAACCAATATCTTCTACAGTCAATATGATTTTGAGCTATATTCCAATTTTACATTCTTTTTAGAGGATTCTATCAACGGAGATCAGATACGACAGAAGGAGGAACGAGAATTACTTGGTCTCCATACCAAATTGAAGAAGCAGCTTAGACCGAACGTATCTTTAACCTCTGGATTGGGGTTTCGATATGATATGATCAGCGACAACGAACTTTCTCGCACTAGGAATAGGAATACCACGCTTTCAAACACACAGTTAGGTGATGTCGAAGAGCTAAATTATTTTGGATATACCGGTCTAGAATTAAAATTTGGAAAGCTGATACTGCTGCCTGGCTTGCGATGGGATCATTTCAAATTTTCTTACGAAAATAAGCTAGCAACCGCCTTTGACAAGCGTTCTAAAGAAGAATCCGTCTATAGCCCTAAATTCAATGTATTGTTTTCTCCGAATGAGAGCGCTCAGATATTCCTGAAATCTGGGATGGGATTTCACACCAATGACAGCCGGGTGATCACTGATCGATCAGTGGACCATACCATTCCTCAGTCTTTTGGAGCAGATATCGGAACTATCTTGAAACCTACAAAAAGATTGATCCTAAATACTGCACTGTGGTACCTTTTTCTGGAGCAGGAATTTGTTTATGTAGGCGATGCAGGCATTGTAGAACCCAGTGGAAGGACCCGACGTCTCGGGATCGATGTCGGAGCACGTTATCAGATCAACGATCACTTGTTCTTTGACGGTGATCTCAACTATGCATACGCCAGAAGCATCGATGCCGACAAAGGTAACGATCGCATAGCGCTTGCACCAGATCTCACCTTTACCACGGGTCTCAGCCTAAATGATTATAAAGGCTTTTCAGGTGGATTTCGAACTCGCTATATCAAAGACCGTCCGGCTAATGAGGATAACTCTATCATTGCAAAGGGATATCTTGTCACCGATCTTAATGTCAGTTATCAAAAGAACAATTTCCAAATGGGATTGGTGCTCAACAATCTTTTCGATGTAAAGTGGAACGAGACCCAATTTGCAACCGAATCTCGTTTGGCAAACGAACCAAATTCGGTGGAGGAAATACATTTCACGCCCGGAACACCGTTCAATGCAAGCTTGCAGTTCCGATATAATTTATAGAGACAGGGTATAAGCCAAAGTGATAGCAATGATCTTTTGATTTTAGGTTGTTTGGTTAAGTTAGGTTGTGAAGCGCCTGCATTCGATTTTGGATGTGGGCGTTTCTTATGGTTACTGTATTTCTTTCTAATATTGGTATATAACATCAGACGCAACCTTTTTCTCTATAAAACATCCATTGGATAACAACTAACCTTAACAGAAATGAAAAAACTCGCTACCATTGTTTTAATATCAGTCACCATTTTAGGCTGTAGTTCAGATGAATCGTCATCAGAACAGTTCATTGTTGACGGCATCATATTTGGGGAGATTTACGGTTTTTGCGCTGGAGATTGTATCGAATTATATCTGTTGGATGATGAAAATATTTATAAGGATGCCGATGGTAATACCCAATATGGAAATTGGGAGGATACTGCTTTTGAACGAACACCGCTTTCAGTTGATGCATTCACCCTTGCACAGTCACTTTTAGAGATACCGGCGGCATTACTTACCACAGATGAGCCTGTCGGAAATCAGACGATAGCGGATTTTGATTATTATTTACATATCAATCGAGATGGCGTTATCAAAACTTTCATATTTGATGAACCCATGGATGGGGTGTCTACTTCCGTAAAAGAATATTTGGAAGAACTTATAAATGTCAGTGATCAATTATCGGAGAACTAACGTTGCTAGCTTTTCACCACGCCTAATGTATATAACTGCTCCAGTGTAGGTGACTCGCTACCGCCAGCAGGCTCTAAAGTGATCCCGAAGGCTTGGGATTCATTGGTGTTGGCCAATGTGAATACTTTATTGTCATCATCTACAAAGTCCTCTAGTAGCCCAAGGCTCGTAGGGGTAAGTGGGTCTAGTTTTAAAGACCATACCTGATATACCTTGCCCGCAGGAGGTTCTGGCAATCCTAAAGCGTCGATATATACCGTCTGCGTTTCCTTGTTCCAAAAAGCGGTTGCATACGAATCTGGAGCAACGTTTTGCCCATCCAATTTGGTAGCGACGATATTGCGGTCTCTGAGGATATCCACAAGCTCCTGTGCCGATTTTAGGCTGTTGTTAGCCTCGGCGATCTGTTGTTCGAGAAAATTATTTTCGAATTTGGTGGTCTGTAATTCGGATTCTAAGTTGCTTTTCTCTTGGTAGAAATAGAAAAGTCCAGCTGCCAGCAGCACTGATGCGGCCCATCCGGTATAACTTGTCCAATTCGTTTTCTTTTTTGAAGCTATCGGGATCACTTTAGGCGCTTGTGACTCTTTAGGCGCGTCTGTTGACAAAGCAGCTTCTCTTATGGTATCTTGTAAACCCGATGTGGCCTTTGGCGAGGCTGCGGCCGTGATCTGTAAAATGGCCTGCTCTATCTTTTCGACCTCTTCTTTGATCTCGGGATGCTGCATCATTAGTTCGTACACCTCCTGATTTTCTTTTTCAGAAAGTGAACCAGCTACGTACAGCTCTAAAACGCCTGATGCTATGTACTCTTTAATGTCCATATGATGCAGGTAATTTCTCCCTTAGTTTTGAAAGACAGCTACGATTTCTTGTTTTTACGGTTCCAATCGGAATCTCAAGCGTTTCTGCAACTTCTTTCTGTGTGAATCCTTTAAAATATAGGAGGTCGATGATCTTTTTGCACTTCTCCTTAAGGGTTTCCACGTAGTTTATAATTCCTTTTAGGTCGATCATAGCATCGACCCGATCATTCGATGCGAGGATATCTACGAAATAATCAGCAGTAAGGTTCTTTTTTTGGTTTCCAAAACTTTTAGAACGAAGAATATCAATTGCGCCATTGCGAGCAATGTTCAGCATCCAAGTGAATAAGCGGCCTTTGGCACTAGAGTAGCTTGTGGCGTTATTCCATACTTTGATAAATGTATCTTGGAGCACTTCCTCGGCAATTTCTACATCTTTTACAATGGCGTATATCACCCCTTGTAAACTCTCAGAATATTTTTGGTACAAAATATCAAAGGCCTTGGGGTCTTTTTCTACAAGTTGTTTTATGAGCTGTTCTTCGGTCAAAAATTTTTCATTCTTTAAGGTATAAAAATAACAAAAGCCACATTGAATGCGGCTTTTTTTATTGAGAAAAATATGCTATTCGATAATTCCTGCGCAGCTTATGCGTGCACCAGCTGCTCCGCTGGGTTGCGACGTGAAATCATCAACTCCTTGATGAACGATGACAGCCTTTCCGAGAATATTCTTGTTGGGGTCATCACAGCCAATACACCATTGGTCGGTCTCAAAGGTCACCTTTGCCTTTCCTTCTGCGTCTGCTTTAAAGTTACCGATATCCCCCTTGTGATATCCTTCCGATGCGCCCCATTTTCCGTGTGGCTGATGCGTAGGATTCCAATGACCTCCTGTAGATTTGCCATCTGCCGAAGAGCAATCCGCTTTTTCATGCAGGTGAATGGCATGCTCACCTTCGGTCAATCCCGAAAGGTAGGCGACCATCATCACTTTTCCTCCTTCTTCCCTAAAGGTGACTTCTCCAGTGACACCGCTATCGCTTTTGGCTTCCAAAGGAAACTTTACCTCTTTGGCCATAACTTCCTCAACTTCTTCCTTTACCTCCTCTACAGTTTCTTCTATGACCTCTTTGGCCTCTTTCTTTTCTTTTTTACAGCTTGTTGCAAAGATGAATAGCGAACAAGCCGTAAGTAAGGCTATTTTTTTCATGATATTAAGTTGGTTTTAATTCAATTACCAAGTTACTGTAATATTTAACTAATTGCAAAGATTGCCTAAAACTGTTTGAGTATTTCTCTGTGATCCCGAATACCTCTTTTGATATTCTCGCATAGGAGCAATGCCTTATCGATTCGAGTTTGGGAGTTTTTGAAGCGAGCGATCATATAGATGATACTTCTTTTTTTTCCCGGTGTGAAAGATTCAAAGATCTTATAAGCTTCAGTATCGGTCTCGAGCACTGCGGCTAATTCTTCGGGTACATCGACACCATATTTGGAATGATCTTCAAAAAGCTGAAGTTGAAAATAATCACTTGGAAATAGCCCTAACTGCTTTTGCTTGGATTTTCCAAAGGTAAGCCGATAGCGGCCTTGATATTTTTGTAAGGCCGCATGAAATTCAATGCTTTTTCCTTCAAAAGTTGCAATGACTCTTACCCTCTGTTGTCCGGCATCTATGAATGGTGTCACTATAGATTCTGGAAGGTCTATTGCATGCATCCCCTTTATCGTAACCTCAAAGGGGGTGGATCGTATTTTTTTATCGTCAATGGACATTTTTTACTTGAGAAGGGAGGTATTCACGTTTACCTCCGCGTGCAAGGTACGATGCACAGGACATTTATCGGCGATTTGCAGTATACGCTCTATTTGCTTCTCGTCCAGATTTCCTTCGAGTTTTATCTCGCGGTCAAAAGTGTCAATTCTTGCCTTAGGGTCATTCTCACAAGCCTCGCAATCGTCCGCATGTCTTCGGTCGTAGCTGGTGTGGACCTCCACATTTTGAAGATCCCATCCCTTTCGTTCAACATACATTCTTATGGTCATGGCCGTGCATGCCGACAATCCTGCCGACAGGAACTCGTAAGGAGATGGCCCAAAATCATTACCGCCAACATCTAAGGGCTCATCGGCCACCATATAGTGATTTCCTACCTTCATTTGTGTTGTAAAACCATTTTCGATGTCCAAACTGGCCACCACATGATGTACACTTCGTAGTGGTTCCGATTTTGGAATGCTCACATATCTCGAGGACCATCCGGCGATCACCTTTCCAGTATATATTGAATCTTCTTTGCGCGAAAGTAGGTGGTCGGCACCATCTAAGGTCACGAAACTCTTAGGATGATGCGCCGCATGATAAAGCTCTTCGGCATTTCTTATACCTACCGTATTATCTTGGGGCGAATGCATGATGAGCAATGGCTTTCTCAAGTTCTTTACAGTGTCTGGTAGCGACTTGGTTTCAAGATCATCTACAAATTGTTTTTTGATGGTAAAATCACGACCACTGAGATTGACCACCGCATGGCCATTCGCTTCAATTTCCTGTAAACTGCTCTTTAGTAGGTGTGTCACATGTTTAGGGTTGGAAGGAGCTCCGACGGTGGCGACCGCTTTCACCGCATCGATCTTGGCGGCTGCAAAGATCACCGCAGCACCTCCTAATGAATGTCCAACAAGCAATGCAGGAGCCTGATGATTCTCGGCTAAAAAATCTGCAGCTGCGATCAGGTCATCTACGTTTCCGGAGAAATTCGTATCGGCGAAGTCGCCATCGCTTTCCCCTAGACCGGTGAAGTCGAACCTTAGAACACCAAAGCCCTCCGAGGTCAATGCTCTCGAAATGTTTTTAACAGCACCTAAGTTTTTCGTGCAGGTAAAACAATGCGCGAAAAGTGCAAAATTATGCGGATGTTGGTCGGCGGGAAGTTCTAGTCTTCCAGAAAGGGTATGTCCTTCCTTATTTTGAAATGTGACCTTGGATAATTTCATCTGTTGATTTTATTTGGTTGGCGATATCAATGATCTTGTCTAACAATTGCTGGAAATGTGGTCGTTGGGTAAAGGGATTCATTACGGTAACACGTAAATAGTGCTGCTCGTTGATGGTGGTCTCTACGATATAATACGCTCCGTCATAGAGAAGGTGCTCACGTAACTTCTTATTAAAAGCGTTGCGTTCTTCCATATCAGTGTTGGTATATCGAAAACACACAATGTTGGAATCTGGTGTTAGCAGCAATTCAAAATCCTGCTGTTCTTCGATCATCTTAGCGAATCGTTTAGCCGAATCATACAAGGTATTCACATAATCGCTAAAGAAGTCGGTGCCATAGGCATTGATGATCGCATAGAATCGCAGGCTCATCATACTCTTGGTGCATTCAAAGGTGCGCCGAGCCATGTTATACCAATCTTCTTCTTCTCGTCCCCAAAGATATTGTGCCTTTTGGGTAAAGGTCTTATAGGAGTTCTTGTTCTCTTTAAAGAGCAATGCTGTTGTGATGCTAGAGGTGGCCATCATCTTATGGCCATCGATCACTACAGAATCTGCGTATTTGATGCCTTTTAAAAGAGATCGGTATTTTGCAGAAAAGATCGCAGCTCCCCCGTGTGCCGCATCCACATGAAACCAGAGCTGATGTTGCTTGCAGAAGCTTGCGATGTCACTTAGGTTATCATACATCCCGGTAGAGGTAGATGGCGCACTACCAACCACGGCGATCACCTTGTATCCTTTTTTAAGAGCGGCGTCATAACATTTTTGAAGTTGAGCAGTATCCATCACAAATTTTTCATCCACCGGAACTTTCACGATACCATCTTCGCCCAGCCCCATGATCTTTACAGCGCGAGTCACGCAGTAATGTGCCTCTTCACTTACCATGATCGCAAGTTTTTCTTGGAGTCCTTCGTTCCAACTATCGTTCTTGGACATCACATTTCGTGCACATAAAAGTGCGGTAAGATTTCCTAGCGTTCCACCAGAGGTTAAAAATCCTCCTGAACTGTCATCAAAACCAATGGCCTTATTGATCGTTTCGATCACAATGCGCTCCATAGCCGTCGGTGCCATACCCATTTCATATACCGCCATACCATTATTGAGCAGAGCGCTCTGCAAGGTGGCAAGCGCCGATATGGGAACGGTTGGAGATACTTGGTGCCCAATACATTTCGGATGATGTGTTTGTGTGATACGTTTCAGCACTTCGGAGAAAAGATCGCTAGAGGCTGTTTTCTTGTGAAGGAAATCATTCCAGAAGGCCAATTCATCTTCCGGAGATTGATAGTCGATCACCTTTTGATGATTTCCTGTGGTGGCACCTTCAAGATAATCTGATAGTATATCGATCAGTTGATGTCCCTCGTTTCTAAATCGATCAGCGTTGTATGCTTCTGCAAGCGTATGAGTCATGCGTCGTGGTTTTCTTCGAATACCATAAAAATACTACCTTGCTGATAGCTTTCAAAGGAAGGAAACCTAATTTTAACCTTTGTATATAACCATTCTATTCCATGCTTATGATCGATAATAACGATTTGATTACCAGAGATTGGCTTGCTATTGAGCGCACCAAATTGGCGAACGAACGGACATTTCTTGCTTACTTGAGAACATTCATAGTACTATTCGCCAGTGGGGTGGGTATTTTAAAGATCGATCTCTTTAGCGAACTCAAAACCCTAGGATTGATGCTCACCATTTTATCGCCCATTATCTTTATTGTAGGGTTATTGCGGTTGCTTAGGGTTCGAAAGAGAATCAGAGATCACTATTCTTAGTCAGCAGTGTTTTTTCGATAGTCTAAACGGAACGATAGGCAAATACGTATTCGGTCGAAGTTCGCATCACTAAAGGCGTTTCTCATATAGCCAATATCTAGACTTATATCATCATTTAGATAAGCCCCTAAACCTACGTAGCTCCTGTTTTGATTGAATGGTGATTTTTGAAGGTTGATGAATAGTTCGTTAAAGCCTCTTATATAATAATTTTTACGGATCGGATGTTTCAATTGAAACCGATATCGCAGGCGATGATAAGGATGAAAACGTTCACCGTCTTTTCGTATCCAACGTGTTTCATGCCGAAAGCGATGATCGAAAGCAAATTTCTGTAGATGAGACCTCAGATAGACTTCTTCATACATCCAATGCTGTGTTCCGCCTTTAGCTTCCCTATTTTTTGAAAAGGGCTCGGAACTGAGATATCCGTAGCCTATGGTAGTTGTTACTTTAGGGTTTAGATGAAGGCTGATACCTGTTCTAAAGAAGGCGAATTCGTAGTGGTTGAATAACTCGTAATGCTGCAAGATGCCAATCGTGGGGATACTGATCTTTTTATCTAGTCGATGATCGATAGAGAGCACTGACCAGGACCCTAAATAATCTTCTTTGTTATTTTGTGCAGAAAGAGGTGTTGTAAACAACATCCAGAGGATAAAACCTATGATATTTGATAGGCGCTTAAGGGTCAATTTCAAATGAATTTACCACAAAAGTATGCGCTAACGACAAGGCCAAAACTGACGGTTGTCAGTTGATAAAATCTACAACGTTATAGTTGAGAAATTTATCAAAAAAAGAAGGTTTTTCCCTTGATGAGAGATGCTTTCAGCTTTTAGGGTCGGTCTTTTTTCTTAGGTCAGTGTTGAAGAATACGCCCAATTGCAATCGATCGAATTGGGCATTTTGAAAGTGGTTCTTTAGGAAGCCCAATTGGATCTGAAAGTCTTTTTCGATCTTGTAGCCCACGGCGCCATACAAACGATTCTGACCAAACAGGTCGTTTTGAAAGTTGATGAACACTTCGTCATAGGCATTCAAGAACCATTTTTCTCCCAGCGGATAGGTTACCTGAAGGCGGTAGCGACCTCGGTGTTCTGTATCACTTCCATTTTGGCTATCTATAAAGCGCTGTTCGATGCGATAACGATGTTCAAAGGCGAATTTACCCTGTTGGTTCTTTAAAATGAATTGTTGGAAGATACGATGTTCTTTGGAATTTTCTTCGCCCTCCACATCCTCGAACGTACCGTCGGTATTGATATAGGCGTATCCAAAGGTGGCAATGGCCTTTTCGGAAATATGGTAATTTGCGCCAGTTCGCAGAAGTAGTTGGTTAAAGTTGGAAGCGGTCTCAAAGAATCGAAACTGTGCTTCAGTATGAATGCTCCAGCTTTCTGAGACCTTGTTCGTACCAAAATACATATACCAAGCTCCAAGATTGTCTTGACCATCAGATTGGGCATTCAATTTTATCAAACAAAAAATTACTGCAACAACAGTTATTAAGTTGCACTTCATACATAGAAATTTTATTTTTTGAAAATACGCTCCCTTTATTTTAAGGAGAAATAAGTTAACCTTTAGAAGGGGCGTATCCGTATTTTGGCACTACTCCATGCCAAACTTCTCAATCTTTTTAAAGGGGGTTAGTTCCACTTTTTTCATTTGGTCTTGGTACACGCTCCATTCTTTACTGAAAAACTCATTGGTTTTGACCAACGCTTCCTTTAAGGCATTTTGAGCCTGTGTCATCAAACGTGTTTCTGTCGTGGTCAGACCAGTTTTCCTTGAGCTTACATAAGCACTGGCAGTACCTATACGCTGAACGACATTCGGTTCTGGGCTGCGAATGATGCCCTGTCGCTTATCTTCCTTGCCAAGATAGATGGCAATGAGCTCATCTATCTTTTTAGTGATATCTTTTGAGGCCTTTATTTCCCCTTTGTATTTTTCCTTGTCCCCTTTCTGTTCTTTTTTGAGTTTGGACTGGAAGTCCTTGGCGATATTCTTGCTCTCTACCAATTGCTTTGTGGCATCAGCAGCTGTTTGCATCATTTTTTCCAATCGCTTGCCCGCTGTATATACCTCATTGATGTTCTTTTGAGATACCTCAAGTCTGGGGTCACTTTCTACTTTGATACTCGATTCTGAAACTTGATCACCAAAGAGCATCTTTAATTTATAGGTGCCTGGTTTCACAGCAACACCACCGCGTTCTCTCTTTGTTTTTGGGATGGTTCGAGAAGGCCGATCGGGGCCAGCCTCATCTAACCCCCAGTACATCCTATGGAAGCCATTCTTCTTTGGAACTTTGCGCTTTAATGTTCTTATGAGTTTGTTACCGTTAAAAATTTCCAAATTAATGGAATCCCATTTTACTTCTTTGGTTTCAGTACTATCCTCCTCCGTCTCTTTTTCGTCATCCTTTTCGGCCTCCTCCAGCTCTGGCTTGTTTAGGTAATAGGTGAGCATGGCACCACGGTCCTTGTTGGTGCCCTGGTACATGGCATCTGCCCCAAATCGGCTGCCAGTTGGTTGTTGATAAGCTGCCAGATATGCTGTTGGAGCATCAAACAGATGGATTTTTTTAGCGAGTAAGCTTTTGTTTTGCGCAAGTGCTCGGAGTGGACGGATATCATCCAATACCCAAGCGGCTCTTCCAAAAGTGCCGATCACCAGATCGTGCTCCCTTGGCTGTATCACCAGATCTTTGGTTGAGACCGTAGGAAAACCTTCGGTCCATTTTTGCCATTTGTTCCCAGCATCGAGCGAAACGTAAAGTCCATCATCCGTACCTAAGAAAAGTAAATTCGAGTTGATGGGGTCTTCCACGATAGACAGTGTATAGCTTTGAACATCATTTTGGTCGACTATCCGTTCCCAGGTCTTTCCATAATTCTTGGTACGAAAGGCGTAAGGCGTATAGTTGTAGCGACGATAATCATTGGCGATCAGTAAGGCTTCACCCTTATTTTTGTTTGAAGCTTTTATCTGGGGAATCCAAGTTCCAGCGGGCAAACCTTTAATATTTTTAGTGACATCGGTCCACGAAGCACCGCCGTTGGTCGTATAGTGAACTTTTCCGTCATCTGTACTTACCCATAGCATATCTTTTTCTATAGGAGATGGCTCAATCACTAGAATTGTGCAATAATTCTCAGCACCCGTTGCGTCGAGTGTAAGTCCACCACTCTCATGTTGTTTTTGCTTCTCTTTATCGTTAGTTGTAAGATCTGGAGAAATAATATCCCAAGTAAGACCTTTGTCTGTAGAACGATGTACGAACTGGCTTCCAAAATAAAGCGTGCTATGGTCGAAAGGGTCAATGTTGATCGCGGCATTCCAGTTGAATCGAAGTCGTGTGTCTGGGTCTGGATGCGTGGGACGCACTATATAGTTGTCACCTGTTTTCCAATCGTATCTCAACACAAAACCCTGCTGGCTCATGCTCCATCCATACTGACCATTGCTAGGATCTGGAACGACATCAAAACCATCTCCAAAAGAGATCTCTTGCCAGTAGCTATTTCGAATACCTTGATCTTTCCATACATAGGCTGGCCCTCTCCAAGACCCATTATCTTGCATGCCTCCGTACACATTATACGGAAATTCATCATCAACTGCGATATGATAGAACTGTGCAACGGGGATATTTCCGATGAAGCGCCATGTCTTTCCTCCGTCTTTAGAGATATTCAAACCGCCATCATTACCATCGATCATGAATTGTCCATTTTCGGGGTGGATCCACCAGGAATGATGGTCTGGATGTACCCCATTATCCACGCCGTAGGAGCCCATAAGTTGGTTAAAATTCTTTCCGCCGTCTTCGGAGACATTCACAAAGGTGAAGATAGAGAATATCCTATTTTCATTTTCAGGATCTACATAGATCTCCGAATAATAAAAAGGGCGATTGCCAATACCTGGTTTATCACTGACCTTTGACCATTTGAACCCGCCATCGGTACTTTTGTAAAGGGCATTCTTTTTAGCTTCAACCAGCGCATACACCACATTTGGTTTGTTGCGTGCGATGGCAATACCTATTCGGCCCAGCTCACCCTTTGGCAAACCATCCTCATCGTTTAGTTTTTTCCAATTTTCGCCACCATCATGTGTCATATACAGACCGCTGCCATCACCGCCAGATTTAAAAAACCATGGGTCGCGTTTGTGCTCCCACATAGCTACGAATAGTTTATTGGGGTTTGTAGGATCCATCACCATGTCAGCGACGCCAGTTCTATCGTTATTGAATAGTATCTTTTTCCAAGTTTTTCCTCCATCGTTCGTTTTATAGACCCCCCTTTCTTTATGTGCTCCCCAAGGCGAACCTATGGCGCCTACATAAATGGTATTTGGGTCGTTGGGATGGATAATGATGCGATGAATATGTCTTGTCTCGCGCAATCCCATCGACTGCCAGTTCTTTCCACCGTCTAACGAACGATAGATGCCGTAGCCTCCATTTAGAGAATTTCGGGGATTTCCTTCTCCAGTTCCTACCCAGATCACAGATGGATTGGACTGCTGAATAGCCACCGCACCTATCGAAGCTGTCACTTCCTTATCAAAGACCGGTTCCCATTTGATTCCGCCAGAGGTGGATTTCCAGAGGCCTCCTGAAGCCGTTCCTACATACATGACATCTGGGTCATTATGCACAACATCGATTGCTGTTACGCGGCCACTCATACCTCCCGGACCAATGTTTCGAGGTTTCATGTCTTGAACGAGGTCCATATTGAAATCTTGCCCGAAGAGGAATGGAGAGATGAAGAGTAGGGGGAGTAGTAATTTTTTCATACTGTTATAATATTCTAATCGCATTAATTGTCCTTATTGGTCAAAAGAATATCTTACCGCAAAGATTCTCTTTCAAAAAAGAAAATTGCGGTAGTCTTTATCGCAGATAAGCAAAAGGATTTCTAATCATGAAATTAACAAATGACTATAAAGATTTAAAAATACGGAAAAGAATGATGAAAACTCTAAAAAAGGATGTTAATGATCTTATACACGAATATCTTCGCTTCCATCCTCATAAATGGCGAATCTTCCCTTTTCTTTTGGATGAATTGGATCGTGCCTGTCCCATGGCCAACCACCAAATTCGGTAGCGCGATATTCTGCGATCGCCTCATTCATTTCTTGTTGAGAATTAGCAACGAACGGGCCCTGCTGCACGACAGCTTCGCCGATAGGTCTCCCCTGTAGCAGCATCAAATGGGATTCATGTTCGCCATTTTCCATGCTAAATTCTTCTGCCGCGTGCAAGTGCAGCCCATGCATTTTTGGGATTTCATATCCTTCGGCGTAGACGTGGCCTCCTTCATAAAAATAGAGGCTTCTATTTACGTTTGAAGTATTCTTTGGAAGTGTAAATGTAGTTTTCGGAGCTAACTTTATGAGCCAAATATTCACGTCGTTTTTGGTATCCGCTGCCCATGAATTCGGGGTAGGAGCGGGACCGCTGACATTGACATAGGTTCCAGCAATGACCTTTATGGAAATACCATCTTCTTCAACGATCGGAATATCTTCATTCCAAAGCATCTTATAATGAGCGGGGACTTTCTTGTCCTTGGCTGGTAGATTCAGCCAAATTTGAAAGAGCAATAATTCATTCGCTTCTTCACTATTTAACAATGGAAACATCTCACTATGTTGGACGCCCTTGCCTGCGGTCATCCATTGTACATCGCCTTTGCCAAAACGGCCGTGAGCACCCAAAGAATCAAAATGATCGGCAACTCCTTTTTCAACAATAGTTACCGTCTCAAAGCCACGATGTGGATGATGCGGAAAGCCAGGGACGGTGGTACCGTGATACATGTTCCAGCCGTCTTTATTGGCAAAATCCATCCCGATATTGCGTCCAGTAATTGAGTCCTTTGGTCCAAGGTCTTCATTTCCTGCAGGAAAGTGGTCATGATGATAGGCACAAAACAGAAAAGGGTCTTGGGTCTGCCATTGATTGCCGAGTTGAATGATCTTTTTGATAGCGGTCATATACTTTGGTTTCAACTTTTATAAGCCATAATGAACCTAAATTTTTATGTTAGAAAATAGTGATTTCAATAGGGCATATTTATTAAATAATCAATTAAATATATTCGATTAATTCCATTAAGTCATCGGATTCTAAAAGTTCCATTTTAAAGAACGAGGAAAATCTTATTCTATAACCACTTGGACTTTATGTTTCCCTCACAAAGTCGTATGATCTCCTCAATTCTATTTTGCCTCGTAGCTTCACGCTTGGCTTGATGCAACCAAGAAAGGTAACTTTTGCGATAGCCACGGGCGAAGTTCTGATAATTTTCATAAGCACGCAGGTTTTCGTCGAATGCTTTTTGGAGATCCTTTGGAATAATGCCATTCTCCACATCGTCCATTTCTGACCAGGACCCGTCTTTTTTGGCACGTCGAATAGCATCTAAGCCGCTTTGGTGAATAAGCTCTTTTTCTTTTAACTCTTTAACATGATCTTTGTTTACCTTGCTCCAAGGACTTTTAGGGTTGCGAGGACAAAAATACTGTCTTCGTTTTGGACCTCCCATGTTCTTCACCGTAGAATCTATCCATCCAAAGCAAAGTGCGGTCCTTACAGCCTCTTCCCAACGCATTGTTGGAATACCAGCCTCCAGTTTGTAAAAAATCAGATATACGCCCTGCGGATATTGATCGTGATTGTTCAATAACCAATCGTACCATTCCGTGTCATTCTGAAAGTATAATTCTGGTCTTTCGTCCATCAGATCAATAGATATATGATAGAAACAAAGATAAGTCCTGTCACGGAAAGTACGGTTGTAGTGGTCGTCCAATAGCGGAAGGTTTGCCTTTCGTTGATGCCCAAATATTGCGAGATCAACCAAAAACCACTATCATTTACATGTGAGGCGATCGTTGCTCCCGAAGCGATAGAAATGACCAGACAGGCCAATTCCATCTGACTAAGATCTGTTCCAGCAATGAGTGGAGCGACCAAGCCGGCACCAGTGATCATGGCTACCGTTGCCGATCCTTGGATGACCCGTATCAAGGCCGCAGCTAAAAAAGCAAATAATAACAATGGAAATCCGATGTCGGCGAGGGATTTTGCGATCATTTCTCCACCGCCAGTATCTACTAACACTTGTTTAAAAACACCTCCAGCGCCCGTTAAAAGAATGATGGTCCCCGCTGGGGCGAATGATTTGGTGCTGATGTCCAATAGTTTTGCTCTGGTGAATCCTCTTTTAATTCCTAAAAGATACCAGGCTAGGAGATTGGCGATGATCAGTGCGGAGAACGGATGTCCCACCAATAAAACGATATTTGCAATATTTGTCGGAAGTTGAATGATCTCTGTCGAAACGAAACTACTTAGAAGAATTAGTAAAATGGGAATCCCGATCAAGCTGAAGGTCAACCCGATGCTAGGTAAATGTTGTTGTTCTTCAGCAATCATGATGTCTGGAGCGGCGATATACTCCTTTTTGGTAATGCGTTTAGCATACACGAGCCCAGTGATCAGTGCCGTTGGTATTCCAACCATTGCCCCGATGAATATCACATAACCAAGTTGAACGCCAATGATCTCGGCTACCGCGATCGGGCCGGGTGTTGGAGGAATGAAAACATGCGTGGTGGCCAATCCTACTAGCAAGGGTATGGCGAATACCAAAAGTGATCTTTTGGTGGTCCTTTGTAGTGAATAGATCATTGGAACAACAATGATGAATGCCACATCGAAGAAAACGGGAATGGACATTACAAAACCTGCGATGACCATGGCGAGTGGCGCACGTTCTGTCCCTAATCTTCGCACCAAAAAATTAGCAATGGCCTTGGCTCCTCCCGAATGTTCTAAGATGGCACCAAAGATGGCGCCGAGACCGACAACCGTAGCGACGAAGCCCAATATGCCGCCCATACCATTCTGAACGGTCTCCATCATTTTTGCAGGACTTAGGCCCGAAAATAGCCCTACAAAAATACTTGCGATCAAAAGGGCTAGAAACGCGGATAACTTTATTCGAATGATCAAAAAAAGCAGTAGCAAGATTCCGAGTAGAATTCCTGCGAGTAGTTGATAGTCTATCATAATGGGTCGTTTTTCCAGTTGGTATGAAAAGAGCCTTCCTTATCAACGCGTTGATAGGTGTGAGCACCAAAATGATCGCGTTGCGCTTGGATCAAATTAGCAGGGGAATCTGATGTTGAAATACCATTGAGATAGGTAAGCGCTTCGGTAAAACAGGGAAGCGAGATATCATTGTCGATCGCCACTCTTACGATCGATCTTAGTGATGCTTTGGTATTTCTAACAAGCGCTACGGTATCAGTTTCAAAAAGTAAGGGTAGTTCTGACTTCATCGACCTACTTAGGGTTTTCATCAACCTAGAGCGAATAATGCAGCCGTTCGTCCAGATACGCGCAATGTCGTTAAGGTTTAAGTTCCATTTAAAGTTTGAAGAGGCAGCTTTTAACAGTTCGAAACCTTGATGGTGATTGATCACACGGGCTAGTTGATATGCATTCTTTAGGTCTTCAATGCTGAAATTAGGCACAGTTGATTCGCCTCCTAAGAGCAAGGCTCCCTTTTGACGTTCTTCTTTAAATGCAGAAACATATCTTGCAAAGAGCGCACTGGCTATCATCGTACTTGGCGTGCCCAACGCTGCTGAGGAAACCGTCGTCCAATTGCCTGTACCTTTATTCGCAGCCTTATCCAAGATCTTATCGATCAACCAATCATCACCTTCCTTTTTCTTCAGAATATCAATTGAAGTTTCTAACAAAAAGCTATTTAATTCGCCCTTATTCCAAGCTATAAATACCTTTGCTATCTCATCTGGGTTCTTATGTTGAAGTTTTAAGAGGTGATAGGCTTCTGCCAGCAATTGCATTTCGGCATATTCGATACCGTTATGGACCATTTTCACATAATGTCCGCTTCCTTCAGGACCGAGATAGGAACAGCATGGCGTTCCATCCGCGTCTTTTGCCGCGATCGTTTCGAGATATTTACCGACTTCTTTGTAGGCTTCCATAGCTCCTCCGGGCATGATCGAAGGGCCCTTCAGCGCGCCTTCTTCACCTCCCGATATACCAACTCCCATAAAATGAACGCTCGATTCCTTTAATTGGACCATACGTCTATAGGTATCCTTATAATGCGAATTGCCACCATCGATGATGACATCACCTGCGTCCAACATGGGTTGTAACTCTCTGATCACCTTGTCCACAGCTTCACCGGCATTGACCATGAGCATGATCTTTCTAGGGGTGGCGATCGAATGGATAAAGTTTGAAATATCATCAAAGGCCTTAGCGTCAGATAGCTCCTGATAAGAGGATTTGAAGTCGATGGCAATCTTTTCTTCCAACTGGGTAACATGACGGTTGTACATGGAGATCTTAAAACCGTTTTGCGCAAGATTTCTACAAAGGCTTTTCCCCATCACACCCAAACCGATCACACCAAATTCGGAGGGGTTGAAAAGGATATCATAAATATTGTGTACGATCTCTTCTGGAGAAAATTCTACGGAAAGTGTGATAGCATCATTCGGCTTTTCGAGGGTCTCGAACTGTGATCTCAAAAGATCCGTTGGCATAAAATGGTCTGTTCGTTTGACCATTCTTTCTTTTATAAGTTCAAAACTACCTTCTAAATGAACAAAATATATCCGCTGTAACCTTTTTTTAAGTTGAATCCGATACTTCTCCTTTAAGGCAGAGCATGCAATGATGGCACCTTTACGTTCCTGTTCCTTGTTGGCTAGATCATTTAATGCCTGCAACCAAGAAGAACGATCCTTATCGGTCAACGGATTTCCTGATGCCATTTTTTGTTTGTTCGCTTCAGGATGAAAGTCATCGCCATCAAAAAAGGGAAGATTGGTGCGACCGGACAGCAGCTTTCCCACCGTGGTCTTACCAACTCCTGAAACGCCCATTATGATAATGATTGAACCTTTGTTATTCGCCACTTTTCGAAATTAGCTATAAATTCTGATGATCTCTCCTTTTCCCTTTCCTTCGATACTTCTAAGATAGCCATTTACAACCTTATCCATGGGAATCGGATGATGTCCTGGGAAATAATCGCGATATTTTTCCACGGCATCGACCACCAGACCTGAGGCAACGACGTTGATGCGATGTCCGTTGGCAAGTTCTAAGGCGGCTGCTTTTACAAAACTATGAATACCTCCATTGACCATGGCGGCACTTGTGGTCATATCAACGGGGTCGTCTGCGAGGATACCTGTTGTGAGTGTAAAGGATCCACCATCGGATAAATAGGCACTTCCGATGCGAACCAGATTTACTTGTCCCATGAGCTTGCTTTTTATTCCAATGTAGAAATCTTCTTCGGTCATTTCGTTAAAGGGAGCCCATTTGGCTTCGCCAGCAATACATACGATGGCATCAACAGTTCCTGTTTTTTCGAACATCTCTTTGATGGCCGTCGTATTTGCAATGTCAACTAGAATATCACCTTTTGTTCTTCCTGCGATGACGAGATCGTGTTTTCTGGAAAGGTGTTGTGTTACTCTTTTGCCAATAGTTCCATGTCCTCCAATGATCAAAATTTTCATATGCGAGCAATTAATTTAGCAGAAATAAGAGTGGGATATGTACGCGAGCGCGCCAGCTTTTCTCGCTATGGTCCGCACCTTCAAACTTTTTAGTGACCCAGTTCTCTCCTTCAATATATCCGGCATCGCGCATCAGCAGGTCCACTTTTTTTTGATGAGGTTCGTAAAGCGAATCCAAGGTTTTGGTTCCGTAATCGAAATAGATCCTATGATTGTTGGGCGAGGGGAGGCTCTCGGGAAGCGTATTCATATAGGCACCACCGATCATCGGTACAGGCCAGTGCGTAGAAACGCATCCTGCGGCGCCAAATTCATTTGGGTATTCACAAATGGCATACAGCGAGATAAGACCGCCCATGGAAGACCCCATGATGGAGTTGTCCTCCACTTTTTTGGAGACGTTATAGTTCCTTTCGATATAGGGTTTTAATTCTTTTACCAAAAACTTCAGGTAATCATCCGAAAGTAAGCTGTCTACACCAAAATTTTGTTTTAAAGAGGTTTTGGCCTCATCTGATGCAGTGATAAAGGCGGGTGCCTTTGGCATATATTCCGGAAAGCGTTTTTGCCCATTATTCCATGAGGCAACAACTATGGTAGGTTCGATTTTCTTCAAGGCCATTAGGCTGTCAATGGCTTCATCAACACCCCAATCTATCTTTGTATAGGATGTTTCAGGATTAAAGACATTTTGTCCATCATGCATGTAAAGGACCTTATATTGCTTTTTAGCGGTTGGGTCATATCCTTTTGGGAGAAAGATCTCTACATTTCGTGGGTCTACAAAGTTCGACTCAAAGTTTTCAAGAAGGATTATGGTAGATTCACTGGAAGAAGACGACGGCTGTCCTTGGCAGCTGAAGAGAACAAATGACAGTGAAAATAAGATGACAAAGTACTTCATTGGTAATGGATTTGCTATTTGATATCGGTCCAGATTCGTTGTATGATCTTCCAATCTCCATTGGTATCTTTACTATAGATTGAAGTCGCGGTACTTTTGGAGCTCTTGGTTATTTGATGATCTCCTTTTGTATAGGTAAAGGAAAGATCTCCACTTTCTAGCGTATATGCCAGTTTTTTACTTACATGTATCGATAAGATCTCCAGATCATATTTTGTGACCTTTGTGGTTGAACTATCTCTTGGGAACCAAAAAGCTGTCATCGCGTCTTTACCATTGATCGGTACGCTACCGCTTGGAATGATCACTGCGTTCTCGTCAAAACAATCGAGCACCTTTTCTTTATTGCCTTCCAGCCAGCCATTTACATAATTATCGCTTACAGCTCTTATTTTTTTGAGGTCGGATGTATTTTCGGTTTCGGGGGTTTTCTCACAAGATATAAAAGTGAGAAAGGCAAGAAGTAATGCCAATCTTTTCATAGAATTAAGTTTGTCTATTGATGTTATACATTTCCATCACTATCCAGCGGCAGGTATGGGTTAAAGGCAATTTCCCAAAGATGGCCATTCGGGTCTGCGATATAGCTGCTATAACCTCCCCAGAAGACTTTCTGAGGTCTTTTAACGATGTTAGCGCCTTTTGCTTCAAGCGTATCGATCAGGTCGTCAACTTCTTCTTCGCTACGGGTATTGTATGCGAGGCTAAACCCCTTAAATCCGCTTCCCTCTGCACTAACTTCCGCATCTTCTGCCAATTTATCTCTAGGATAAAGCGACAAGAGGATTCCGTTGAGTTGAAAGAAGGTGATATTTTCATTGCTCGAATCTAACTTTTTCCATCCGAACACCTTTTCATAGAAAGTATTTGATACTTGAAGGTCATTTACTCCAAGTGCTATGATCGTGAGTCGTTGTTCCATAGCTAGTTTCTCCATATTTCGTTGGGAAATACCACAACACTTTCATGGCCGTTCTCGCCAACTGCTGCAACGCCAAAATAGAAATTGTCAATAACGATTCCCTCTAAAGTGAACTCTGAGACATCTCCAACGTAACGACTGTGGTCCCAGGTGGGTGAGGTGGTATCACGCCAGTAGACCTTGTAGCCTGTTGCTCCTTTCACCTTGTCCCATTTCAGTTTGGCCGAAGGTTCCACGATACCGCCGATAGCCACTTTCTCGGGTGAAGGTGGTGCCCAAGCCAAACTCGCCATATTTATAACGTTCACCGAGGTCAATTTTTTGGCATACTCAAAATTCACATGTTCAAAGGTGTCGCCGTAGTCAATTCCATTTTCGGTACGAATATCCTGATGCTGCTGAGTGTAATTCTCATGGGCTTCCATAATCCTAATTCCAGGATAACCAGCGTCATTAAAAGGACGGTGATGCCCACCTCGACCAAAACGGTCCAAGCGGTAGACCATCATCGGATTCATTTCGGGCATATAGGTTTTGGTAGTTTTATGAACGTAGCGGGCCAATTGACGAGAGATGCCATCTACCTCGCCTCCAAAGAAGCGACGCGCTCGGCGCTGTCGTTCTGTTTCGTTCGGAGGTACGGGTTCGGAGAAGATCCGGAAGGTGCGATTGTCGATCACGCCGTCCACACCAGTGATATTTCCTATCATGTCGTTGTTAAGGACGCCGATGATGTCCCAGCCTTTTTCCTTCGCATATCGGGCCAATCCCTGCCCACCAAAAAGTCCCTGTTCTTCGCCCGAAAGTCCGACGTAGATAATACTATTGTCGAATTGATATTTGGAAAGTACTCGTGCTGCTTCAATGGCACCGGCCATCCCACTTGCGTTATCATTGGCGCCAGGAGAATCGCTGGTATAATCCGTGGGATCCGAAACTCGAGAGTCGATGTCTCCGCTCATAATGATATAGCGATTTGGGAATTTTGTACCCCTTTGAATGGCCACTACATTTACCACTTCGACATCTTTTACAATACGCTGATTGGTACCTTTTTTTACAAGGTCCTTTTGATAGAAAACCTCTAGACAGTTCTTACAATCTTTAGAGATCTTATCAAATTCTGATTTTATCCAACGCCTGGCGGCACCTATTCCACGAGTTTTGGAGACAGTGTCACTTAAGGTATGCCTTGTGCCGAAATCGGCTAATCTCTTTATATCATTTTTGATCCTCTCGGAAGAAACCGCATCGATAATATCGTAGATACGAGCATCGGTCTGTGCAAAAATAAAAGCGGAGAAAAGCAACAGGAGGGAGGTGGTTATTATTCGCATGGTTAATTTTTCCCCCTAAAATACGTCGATTTTCACAAATAGTATATCCGAACCTTATTAAGAACTTCTTTTTGCAATGCTCACCAGTCCAAAAATAGGTCCGATGGCCAAGGGAAGAAAAAGATAGGTGATGGATTGCTCAGAAAAATCCTCACTGAATGTAGATAAAAGTTGAATGCTGACGATGGTGACAGCAAATCCGATACAATTGGTGAGGGTCAATGCTGTACCAGTCAATTTAGAAGGTGCCGCTTGCGCGACCAAGGTAGAGAATTGTGGGGAATCCGCGATTACGGCCATGCCCCAGAGGATATAGAAAGTTAAGAATACTCCGGTAGGTAACTTAAATAGAACGGGAGATAATAAGCAACAGCATCCAGAAATGAGGAGTGATGTCATGGCTACTTTCCGGCTTCCAAACTTTAAAGAGAGTTTCCCACCGATGATACAAGATATGCTGCCAATACCGATGATCAAAAACGACCAAAGAGGGATGTTGATGTTGGCATCGGTAAGGCGATTATGTAGGGCCAGAGCGAGTGGAACAAATGCCCAAAAGGCATAGAGTTCCCACATATGGCCAAAATATCCGAAAGCAGCTCTTCTGAATGATGATACACCGAAAATTTCCCAAAAGGCATTTAATTTCAATCTTGATGCGGGCTTTCTGTAAGGACCGTCGGGTACTAGAAACCATAACATCACACCTCCTAAAGAAGCCAGTATTGAAATGCTGACAACTACAAGTCGATAGTCATTACCAATATCGAACCATTTTAGTAAATGAGGAAAAGCAGTTCCTAATACCAAGGCACCAACTAAATAGCCCAATGCTTTGCCAAGGCCTGTGTTAAAATAATCCGCAGCGATTTTCATCCCAACAGGATAGATGCCAGCAAGAAAGAAGCCGGTACCAAATCGCGCCAGTAATAAAGGAGTTAATGATATAGATTTTGATAATAGATAGATATTGCACGATGCAGCTAGCAATGCACTCACCAAAAAAACCCGAGAAGGGGAGAATCTGTCTGCGATCATCAAGAAAGCAAAGCTCAAGGTTCCGACAATAAACCCAAGTTGAACCGATGAAAGTATATAAGGTATGAGCTTTGATCCTAGGTCGATGCTTTGTACAAGATCATCGGCGACCGCATTTCCAGCAAACCATAAGGAAGTACAGGCAAATTGTGATAGGATAATAATCGGAAGGATATGTTTCTTTGGTCTCAAAAGAAGAGGCTATTCTTTTTCGGCTACGACGACCGCAAGCTTCTTGCCTTTTGGGCTTAATGCTATTCGGGTGGCTTCCCCTAACCCAAAATCTTTCAGATCGGCAAATTTGACCCAACCTTTTTGATCTTTGGATTTGGGGTCAAACTTGAAGAGTTCCGTTCCTTTGGTCATTAAGATCACGCCTTTTGATGTCCAGCACATATCTTCACTGCCTTCCAAGGTATGGATAATGAAATTCGTCTGGCCATTCTTAGGGTTCAGAGAACGAATCTCCCAATGATCCTTTTCTTTAGAAATATAACTAATCAAGTCTGTTCCGGGTATTACATGCAATGACCGACCAATATTTTTTGCAACAGGAGTATTCGTTTTTTTACGTAGTTTGGAAACCATTAAGCTCGAACCTTCATCCTCCAAGGCAAAAGAAACGATCGTATTGCGGTTGGCCCAAACATAATAGCCAACTTTAATACCTTTGATCAATTCCCATGGCTCTACATGGATGCGCTTACGTTTGTATTCAAAAAGTCCTTGGGCGCCATCCTTCTCCAATTTAACCGCAGTCAACGTATGATCGGATGGTGTGAGTTGCGGAGAATATTCATTTGCTTTTGTATCTGTAAGCCAGAAATGACGCTCATTGAAGAAATTATAGGTTCTTACATCGGTTTGCCCGTCGCGTGTTGCCGTAAAATAGATCATGCGGTCATCCGGAAAAAAGGGTTGGTTGTCATATTTCCCTGGATTGTTAGAAATATTGACAGGTTCACTCAATTGAAACTTTCTATCGAAATCGAACAGATAAACTTCAGTTGCTGTTTGCGCAACGCAAAACATACTGCATAGTAGGAGGGGTAGGGTAACGTTTAGTCGTAACATGGCAAATAAATTTGAACTAAAATAATGAAAAAGAAATAATCAAAGTACGTGCCATTCTGGGTCGAGCCCCTGTAGGATGTAAGTCATGACATAAGATACGACTTCAACTCATTATAGTTATTGATGCTAATGCTCACCTTTTCTTTATGCATGATCTCTTGAATTTGACGAGGGATGTCAACAGTCATTTTTAAGGTATTCTCAACGACCTCTAGAAATTTGACAGGATGTGCTGTTTCTAAGAAAACCCCCATGACCTCGGGATGGTCTTTCGCGTATTCTTTTAGGCCCAAATATCCGACAGCGCCGTGGGGGTCAGCGATGTAATGACTATTCTTGTAGATGTTCTTCAGGGTCTTTTTTGTTTCTTTATCGTTAAAGCTCCAACTGCTGAAAATGGTCTTCAATTTGGTCTGATCATTATTCACTAGGCGTTGAATACGTACAAAATTGCTAGGATCCCCAACATCCATGGCATTGGAGATCGTTGCCTTTGAAGGTTTTGGTTCGTAAAGGCCGCTTTCCATGTATTGCGGTACGGTATCATTGACATTGGTCGCTGCAATAAAGTGTTTGATAGGGAGCCCTAACTTATGCGCCATCATCCCGGCACAGATGTTTCCGAAATTCCCACTTGGCACAGAGAAAACAACATCTTTTGCTTTTCCTTGAAGCTTCAATTGTTTGTAGGCAATGAAGAAATAGAACATTTGAGGAAGCCATCTAGCTACATTGATCGAATTCGCCGAAGTAAGATTTTTCACCTTTTTTAGTTCATCATCCAAAAAAGCCGTCTTTACCATATCCTGGCAGTCATCGAAAACACCATCTACCTCCAATGCCGTAATATTCTGCCCGAGCGTCGTCAATTGCTTTTCCTGAATATCGCTTACCTTCCCGCTTGGATATAGGATCACCACATCAACTCCGGTCACACCCAAAAATCCACTTGCCACCGCACCTCCCGTGTCTCCAGAGGTAGCTACCAAAACAGTGACATGCTCGTTTTTTTTCTCTTGATTGAAATACCCGAGGCAACGGGCCATAAAACGGGCCCCTACATCCTTAAAGGCCATCGTAGGGCCATGAAAAAGCTCCAATGAATGAACATGCTCCTCAACTTTGACCAGTGGGAAATCGAAACAAAGCGTTTCTCGGATGATCTCTTTTAATTTTTCTGAGGGGATGGTGTCGCCCACAAACTGTTTGATGGCTTCGAAGGCGATTTCCTCGTTACTATAGTTTTCGATATTTTGAATGAACACTTCAGATAGCGGTGTAACGTTTTCTGGAAAATACAGGCCTCTATCTGGCGCAAGTCCTTTGATCACCGCATCTTTGAAATTTACTTTTGGAGCGTTATTGTTTAAACTGTAATAGATCATTTTTTAAAGTTCTAAAATTGGTTGGTCGATCACTTTGACACCTTCTGCATTGATTCCAGCAACGTGGATGTCATAATCGATACCGACGTTTTCATAAATGGATTGCATCGCTTTGGCAACCTTATTGGCATTTTCTTTTCCTTTGCTCAAGGCAAAGATAGAAGGCCCCGAGCCAGAGATTCCGCTACCGAGTGCTCCGGCCTCGATCGCTGCTTGTTTTACCTTGTCAAATCCAGGAATTAGAATGGCCCGAAGCGGCTCTACAATGACATCTTTCAACGAGCGACTTATTAGATCATAATCTTCGGTGTAAAGTCCGCTGATAAGTCCGCCGACATTTCCCCATTGGGTGATCGCATCTTTTAGGGTAACCGTTGGTTTTAAAACTGCTCGGCTATCCGCAGTCTTCACTTCGATCTGCGGATGAATGACCGTGGCAACTAATTCTTTAGGCGTATGAATGCTTATTATATCCAGCGGATCATAACATCGAACCAACGTAAAACCACCAAAGATAGCTGGCGCCACATTATCTGCATGTGCATTGCCACTTGCCAATTGTTCCCCTTGCATCGCAAATTTCACAAGTTCGGTCTGATCGTAAGGATTGCCCAAAAGTCTATTGATCGCAAAAACGGCACCGGCAGCACTTGCTGCACTGCTACCGATACCACTTCCGGGTTTGATATTTTTTTTAATTTCTATTTCAAAGCCAAAATCCAATTCTCTGTCCAAATTTGTAAGAAGCGCCAAAGCGGCAACGCCGGCCACATTTTTTTCCACTTCTAAGGGCAGGTCTTGGCCAATGATCTTGGTGATCCTCACTCCTTTGGAAGTCACTTTGCGAATGGTCATTTCGTCTCCAACGCCGTCCAGGCAGAGTCCAAGGACGTCGAAGCCGCAAGAAATGTTGGCGATGGTGGCCGGAGCGAATATTTTTAATTGTTCTCCCATATTAGACTTTTCCTACTCTGATAACATCTGCAAAAATTCCTGATGCGGTCACCTCGGCTCCCGCACCTGCTCCTTTGACGATCAATGGTTGTTCGGGATAGCGGTCTGTATAGAAGAGCACGATATTGTCGCTTCCTTCCAAGTTATAAAAATCGTGCCCTTCAGGAATGTGTTGCAGCCCTACTTTTGCCCTTCCATCTTCGAATTGTGCCACATATTTTAATCGGCAGTTCTTTGCTGCGGCTTCGGCATATAAGGTGTTGAATTCATTCTCGTGCTTCTTCAAGCTTGCGAAGAAGTCTTCGTTCGTACTTGTGTCAAGACTTTCTTTTGGTAAGAAGGATTCGTTCTCAATGTCTTTGAGGTCGATGGTATTTTTGCTTTCGCGTGCCAGGATCAGAATCTTTCTAGCGACATCCACGCCACTTAGATCGATCTTTGGGTCAGGCTCTGTATATCCTTCTTCCTGTGCTTGTTTTACCACATCGTGAAAGGAAACACCTTCTTTGAAATTGTTGAACACAAAATTGAGACTTCCAGAAAGTACGGCTTGTATCTTACGCACATTATCACCAGAGGCGATTAGATTCTTAAGCGTATCGATGATCGGTAAACCGGCTCCCACATTGGTTTCAAATAAAAATGGTGCGTTGTATTTCCTAGAGAGGTCCTTTAGTTCTTGATACTTATCAAAATCTGAAGAACATGCGATCTTGTTACATGTTACCACAGCTATGCTATTCTTCAAGTAATCGGCGTATTTATCTGAAACTGCCTCGTTGGCGGTGTTATCTACAAAAATACTGTTCCGTAGGTTGAGCTCTCGTACCTTGTCTAGGAAACCATCTAAACTTGCCTTTTCACCTTTTGCCAATATTTCATGCCAATTTTCCAGGTCGACCCCATCTTCAGCAAAGACCATGGTACGCGAATTGGAGAGGGCGACGACTCTAAGGTTCAGGCGTAGTTTTTCTTTAAGATAGTCCTGTTGCTGTCTTATTTGATTGAGAAACTTTTCTCCGACATTCCCGACGCCGGTCACAAATAGATTCAGTTGTCTTACGTTGTCTTCAAAGAAACTTTCATGCAGCGTGTTGAGCGCTTTCTTTACATCCCTTTTGTCGATGACGGCAGAGATGTTCTTCTCTGAGGCTCCTTGAGCTATCGCACGGATATTCACATTGTTTTTACCAAGGCTACTAAACATTTTCCCACTTAGGCCTTGATGACTTTTCATATTGTCGCCCACCAGTGCGATGATCGCTTGTCCTTTTTCGAGGATGGCAGGTTCTACCTTTCCCAATGAGATCTCATAGGCAAAGACTTCATCGATAGCTTTTTTGGCGGTTTCGGCCTCGGCTTCTGCGATCGCAAGACAGATCGAATGCTCCGAGGATGCTTGGGTGATCAATATGATATTGATTCCCTCTTGGAACAATACCTCAAAAAGACGTTTCGAAAAACCTGGGATGCCTACCATACTGGCACCTTCTAAAGTTACAAGGGCAATCTTTTCGATATGGCTAATTCCTTTGACCGGTTTCGCTTTGCCATTGGTGTTTTTGGTGATATAGGTTCCAGGATGCTCCGGCTCGAAAGTATTCTTTACCCATATAGGAATTTCTTTGGAGAGCACCGGTTGGATGGTAGGAGGGTAGATCACCTTTGCTCCAAAATGGGAAAGTTCCATCGCTTCTTGATACGAAATGTGCTCGATGGGGAAGGCCTGCTTTACCAATTTCGGGTTTGCCGTGAACATGCCGCTGACGTCAGTCCATATTTCTAGATCATCCACGTCTAGGGCCGCAGCGATGATAGCGGCAGTATAATCAGATCCTCCTCGACCTAAGGTGGTTGTTTCGCCGCTTTCTGTGGACGCTACAAAACCTGGAAGAATGACCACCCGATTGGTGTTCTTTTCAAAAAAGGCCTTGCAATTGGCGTTTGTTGCCTTAAAGTCTACAGTCGCCTTACCATAACCATGACTTGTCTTTATAAGCTCTCGACTATCTTTTCTAATCGTATCTATTCCCTTTTGTTTGGCGGCTTCGGCAATGATAAAGGATGAAAGTAGTTCTCCATAGCTGGCCACAATATCGGCGGTTCTTGGCGAAAGTTCTCCCAACAGATAGGCCCCTTGAAAGAGTGTTTCTAATTGGTTAAGTTCACTCTTCACCTTGCTCAAAGTAGCACTTTGTTCAGTAATGGGAATCAACGCTTTTACGGCATCTAAATGTCTTTTCTCAATTTCCTCAAAAGATTCTTTATAGGTAAGATCTTTATTGGCTGCTACGGCTGCTGTATGGAGCAGTAGGTCCGTTATGCCCCCAAATGCAGAGACGACCACCGCGACCTTTTGCGCCTTATGGTTTACAATGTTAAGGACCCTTTCTATATTCTCTGGATTGGCAACTGATGTTCCGCCAAATTTTAAAACTTGCATGTGCTATGAATGCTGATGGTTGTTGTTTGTTTTACGTGCTGAATTGCAATTCGTTAAATTACGAAATAAGGATGGACGATATGAATATATTATACCCCAATCGGGGTAATGGTAATGATAATAGTGCCCATGGCGTTGGTGCCTCGGAAGATCGAGTTACCAATGGTGGTTATGGTACTGGTGTTTTTCATGAGTGTTTCACTATATCAACTGTTCAAATGTATTACTTTTACCAAGCACTGCAAACCTCGTAGTGTATTTTTAAGGATTTAACATTTTTATTATTAGTTTTTTAGGGAATGAAGATTTTTACTGCTGAACAGCTATATGAGGCTGATAAAATCACAATAAAGAAAAATAAGATAGCTTCTTCCGACTTGATGGAGCATGCTGCGACGCAAGTCTTTACTTGGATACATAGTAGAATGCAAGGAGCGCCTGTACCAATTCATGTCTTTTGTGGAATTGGGAATAATGGTGGGGACGGATTGGTGCTTGGACGTCATCTTTTACAGCACGGATACAAGGTTCAGGTCTATGTTGTGAACTTTAGTGATCAACGCTCCGAAGATTTTTTGCTGAATTATAATCGATTGAAGGATGCGGAATGCTGGCCAACACTGATCAAAGGAGAAGGAGAATTCCCAAAAATCACAAAGGATGACATTGTGGTCGATGCTATTTTTGGCCTAGGATTGAATCGGGCTCCCGAGGGTTGGGTCAAAGCTCTGATGCAACACGTCAATGATGCCAGGGCCTACACCATTGCCGTTGATGTACCTTCGGGCTTATATGCCAATTCGGCGCCAGATGATATGGAGGCCGTGGTGCATGCAAATATGGTACTTACGTTTCAGGCGCCAAAATTATCGTTCTTTTTACCAGAAACAGGAAAATTTTTACAATCTTGGGAGGTTTTAGATATCGGACTGGATCCCGAATATCTAAACGCCACCGATGTTACAATGCAATTGATCGGGAAGCAGGAAGTACTTCCGATGTACGTACCAAGACAAAAGTATTCACATAAGGGCAATTATGGCCATAGTTTGATCATCGGAGGGAGTTTTGGTAAAATAGGTGCGGTAAGTTTAGCTGGTAAAGCATGTCTTACTACTGGAGCGGGTTTGGTCACCGCATATATTCCAGAATGCGGCTATGAAATTTTACAGATCGCTGTTCCTGAAGTGATGGTGACCTCTGATCCGGGAAAAAGGCAAATAGCCGATATCAAGTTCGATATGGCACCTACGGTCATTGGGGTTGGTCCTGGCATGGGTACGGATGACCAAACAAGGAATGCCTTCGCAGAATTCATAAGAACAAATGAATGCCCTCTGGTGATCGACGCAGACGGATTGAACATCCTAGCGGCCGAAAAGGAGTTATTGGAATCCCTTCCTGCTAAAACAGTTCTAACTCCGCATCCAGGTGAGTTAGAACGGTTGATAGGTGCGTGGACCGATGATTTTGACAAATTGGAAAAAACAAAAGCCTTCGCTAAAAAATATGACCTTGTGATCGTGGTCAAGGGTGCACACAGCGTTACCGTCTGCGACCAGAAGTTGTATATAAATACTACCGGTAATCCCGGAATGGCCACTGGTGGCAGCGGAGACGTGTTGTTGGGAATGATCACTGGTCTGATATCTCAAGGGTATGACCCTCTGCAGGCCGCCGTATTTGGAGTGTATCTTCACGGAAGAGCTGCAGACATCGCAGTGAATGACACAAGCTATCAAGGGCTATTGGCATCTGATATCATCGATTATATCGGAGATGCTTTCATAGATCTTTTTAAAAGGCCGGAACCACCTGTTCACGAAGAAGAGGGAAAACACGAATAATAAAAAATAGCCTAGGATTAAAACCCTAGGCTATGAATAGTATATTTCTTGTTCTAATAGGACGATATAGACCGATCAAATGTTCAATTCTTCAAAAAGCGCTTTTAGTTCTGGGTCCGACGGTCTAGGGGCATCCGCAGTTACGATCTTCCCTTCGGTATCGATCAAAATAAATCTAGGGATCCCTTCGATCGCATAGTCTTTAACAAATTTAGATGACCAATCGTTGTCTGCCATCAGTTGAATTCCTCCAAGCTCTTTATCATCGACCATTTTTCTCCATGCTTCATAATCTTTCTTTCGATCGATCGAGATACTTACAAATTCGATATTCTTATCATGGTATTCAGTTTCCACCTTTTTTAGTGACGGTATTTCTCTTAGACAAGGGCCACACCAGGTCGCCCAGACGTCGATATAGACATACTTTCCCTTGAGGTCTGCCAGGCTGGTCGTTCCTCTCTCGTAATTTTCGAAATCAAAGGTTGGGGAAGAGGCGCCTTTGGCGAGCGTTTTTAATTTATCATATTTCTCTTTATAAGATTTTAAATATTCAGGATTCGTAACATTTTCGGTGAAGGTTGCATACATGGCATCCAAATTTTCATTTGGATTGAGAAAGGCGAAGGCCATTTCGTTCAAATATTCTTGTTTGATATATCCTTTAGGGATGGACGCAGTTAATTCTAAAAAGGCCTTGTCGTAATTACCCTCATATTTTTCAGACAGTTTTACAAGCCTATTGGAAAAATGACTTTTCACAAGGTCTCTGTAGTTTGAAAATGTTTTATAGGTTTCTTCGTCTTGGTAATTGAAGCCATCGAGGTCACTCAAGAAATTCTCGGGCAAATTCACCTCTTCGACTCTCGCATAGTAACGATGAAAACTTTTGTAATTATTCAGGTGCAATAAATAATCATACTCGATACTTTTTTGCTCAGTAGCCTCGAACGAATCGCTTAGCGATGTATCCTTAGACAATAGGTCCAAGAACGTATTTTTTATCTCCTTCGCTTTATCTTTAAATGCGTCTGCGCTCAACGAATAGAATTCTTGGTCACCTCCTTTGAGCATTTCTCCTTTTAAGTACTTTTGTGCCAAAAAATTATTCTCTTCCGCACCCAATCCCGTATAAACGATAGATTCGTCAAACTCCTGTACATCGATATTGAGGTCGATATCACTTCCTTTAGTGAGATATAGCTTAGAGGATTCCCTTCCTATTCGAAAATTGTAGTAGCCATCGTTTTCTATCTTCAGGGTGTCAGAAAAAGTTCCGTCTTCGTTGATCGCAATGGATTGTTCAAAATCATTCCCTCGAATTTCAACCTCTTTTGCTTTGTTATTCAAGACGTTTCCCTCGAAAAGGGCATAATCCACATCGGCCTCTTCTTTACATGCGAAAAATGCAACGATCAATCCTAGCAAATATGCTTTTTTCATTATTTTGTTTTTATCGATTAAGGGTAAAAGTACGATATGGAAGAGAAATTCGCTTTAAAAGAAATCAATTATTAACAATTTTTGGTTTTTATGGGTTGAATATAGAATTTTGACACATACAACCTAACCCGATCGCATGCAAGAATTTCATTATATAAGTAGCGAATTACTTGACCTACCAGAATTGCAGGATATTTTACGTCTTGGGAAGAAACTCAGACTTTCTGAAGAGGCTAGATTGAATATTGAAAAGTGCCGCGCTTATCTAGATAAAACGCTGGCAACACAGGATGAGCCAGTATATGGTATCAATACCGGATTTGGATCCCTTTGTAATGTAAAGATATCGAAAGATAATCTGACGAAGCTTCAAGAGAATCTGGTGATCTCTC
Organism: Sungkyunkwania multivorans; assembly: GCF_042675645.1. Lineage (NCBI taxonomy): Bacteria > Pseudomonadati > Bacteroidota > Flavobacteriia > Flavobacteriales > Flavobacteriaceae > Sungkyunkwania > Sungkyunkwania multivorans. Next base: position 266,131 of record NZ_JBHTJH010000004.1, read on the forward strand.
ACGCCTGTGGAATGGGCGATCGCGTACCTAAGATCATTGTAAAGTTGATGTTGTTGTTAAAGATCCAGTCCCTGAGCTATGGGCATTCTGGGGTACAACTTTTAACGGTAGAGCGGCTTATCGATTTTTATAATAACGATATTTTACCGGTCATCTACGAGCAGGGCTCTCTGGGAGCTTCTGGAGATCTGGCACCACTGGCGCATTTGGCATTGCCACTCTTAGGGAGAGGAGAGGTCTATTTTAATGGTGAGATCGTATCTTCTGAAAACGTACTTAAGACTTTTGATTGGAAACCCGTTCAATTGATGGCCAAAGAAGGCCTGGCTTTGCTGAACGGCACACAATTTATGAGTGCTTATGGCATATATGCTCTATTAAGGGCACATAAACTGTCGTATATGGCAGATATCATCGGAAGCATCTCTTTGGACGCCTATGATGGACGAATAGAACCTTTTAATGCGATGGTTCATTTGGTAAGGCCGCATCGGGGACAGGTAAAGACCGCGGAGCGAATCGAAAGGTTTTTAAAGGATAGTGAGCTTATTTCACAAGAAAAGAAGCATGTGCAAGACCCTTATTCGTTTAGATGCATCCCTCAGGTACATGGCGCCAGTAAGGACACCATTGTTTTTGCTCACAGGACGTTTAAGACGGAAATTAACTCCGTGACCGATAATCCCAATATTTTTATCGATGAGGACATGATCATCTCGGGTGGAAATTTTCACGGACAACCGTTGGCCTTGGCCTTGGATTATCTAGGTATCGCCTTGGCAGAACTTGGAAATATCTCGGAAAGACGAACGTTTCAATTGGTTTCTGGTCTAAGAGGCTTACCGGCATTTTTAGTCGATGATCCGGGATTGAATTCAGGATTTATGATTCCTCAATACACTGCTGCGAGCATCGTAAGTCAAAACAAACAACTGGCATCGCCAGCAAGCGTGGACAGCATTGTGTCGTCTAATGGACAAGAGGACCATGTGAGCATGGGAGCTAATGCTGCGACCAAAGTGTTTCGAATCGTTGACAACTTGGAACGGATCTTGGCCATTGAGCTCATGACGGCTTCACAAGCAATGTTCTTTAGACAACCACTAAAGAGTTCCCCTTTCTTAGAGGCTTTTCTAGCTACTTACCGCCAAGAAGTACCCTTTATCGCTGAGGATAAGGTATTACACGATGATATGGAAAAAACGGTGTCTTTCCTAGTGGAATTCATGATTGATTCGAGTGAGCTTTTTCACTCTTGATAATATGTTCGATCCATTCTTTTGCCTCATCGATCTCTTCAAAATATTCAAATTCGCGATCGAAGAACAACTTCTCAATATTGGCACTGAGCTTTTTCAATTCGCCAGAAGCGACGACAGCAATAGCGACCAAGTTGCTATTTTTGGCCGTATACTTGTAGACCGTCGGGTCTACCGAATAGGAATTGACGCGATTGGAAATATAGCCAAAGGGCCTTTTTGGAAAATGTGCGGAACAAATATCGAGAAGAATTTCGTTTAGCGCAGTGTCAAGATTGATGCCCTCGAATATTTCGGCAATTATATAATCGTCGAAGACCTTGATCTTTCCAAAACTTAGTGAATATTGTTTTATCATTGATTCGAGTCAAGTTGAGGATGAACAAAAGTGATGGAAGGCAATTGATGGATCGTGAGAGCTTGAAAAAATACAGTTACAACATGAAAATTGGGGATATCATCCATAGGACTCTTTCAATATTTCTTTGTGCCAATTGATCGCATCGGCTAAATTATCAAATATCTGCATCGGTCTTCCAAAGAAGCGCTGTTCTACATTAAAATTTTTCTTGTCGATTTGTTTTGAGGATACGATCGCTATTCCTTTCAGTTGTGTCAATTTCATTACCTCTATGTAATTGATAGGGTCGACCGCATAAGAATTTTTTCTATGCGTTATATATACAAAAGGTGTATTCTTGAAATGCAATTCAGCTGCTTTTATCAATTCACTGGCATTTTCCATATTCAAGGTAACCCCTTCGTCGATCTCCGCAATCATATAAGAGTCGCAAATGGTAAGTTTTCCTACGTTGAGATGATACGTTTTTAATATGGCTCCAATCTCTTTGGTCATAGTTAGTCGTTAGCAATCAATTAAAGTTAAACATTTATTTTAAAAAGTGGTCAAAAGTTTGTGGTGAATGTGATCCGCTTGGTAAAAGAGATATGGCATGTATAGCCATGACCCCCCATATAAGAATCATTAAATGTTTCTTCATGGATAGCTGTTGAGAATAATAAAGTGGGTGGGCGGAATTCTATGGCGCAAGCAAATATTGAAAATTGAGACCCACACTTCGACGAAGTGTGGGTCTCATGTATGTCTTGCTTTATACTATTAAGATTTCGTTGACTTTTCCTCTCGTTTAATTTCTATGGAGAGTTCTTCGCTGTCTTTTTTCAAGTCCATAAAGATGCTGTCGCCCTCTTGAAGTTTGGAGGTAATGATCTCCTCCGCAAGGGCATCTTCGATATACTTCTGAATGGCCCTTTTTAGTGGTCTTGCCCCATATTGCTTATCGAAGCCTTTGTCTGCAATAAATTCTTTCGCTTTTTTCGTCAACGAAAGATGATAGCCGATATCCTTAATTCGATTAAAGAGCTTATCTAATTCAATATCGATGATCTTATGAATGTCTTTTCGTTCTAAGGTGTTGAAAACAACTACATCGTCTACCCTATTGAGGAATTCCGGTGCAAAGGCCTTCTTCAATGCATTCTCGATCACACTTTTGGCGTATTCGTCTGCTTGGGCCTTCTTTGAAGAGGTACCAAAACCTACACCGCCGCCAAAATCCTTCAATTGACGTGCGCCGATGTTCGAGGTCATGATAATGATGGCATTTCTGAAGTCGATCTTTCTCCCCAAACTATCGGTGAGGTATCCATCATCTAATACCTGAAGTAACATGTTGAACACATCTGGGTGTGCTTTCTCTACTTCATCTAGCAATATCACGGCATATGGTTTCCTACGAACCTTTTCCGTTAACTGTCCTCCTTCTTCATAGCCTACATAGCCAGGAGGCGCGCCTATAAGCCTGGAGACTGAAAATTTCTCCATGTATTCGCTCATATCTATTCGGATAAGTGCATCTTCGGAGTCGAAGAGCTCTCTTGCCAGTACTTTCGCAAGCTGTGTCTTTCCAACACCCGTCTGTCCAAGAAATATGAAAGAACCTATGGGTTTGTTCGGGTCTTTCAATCCGGCACGATTCCGTTGTATGGCCTTGACTACTTTGGCCACGGCTTCATCTTGTCCAATGACCTTGCCTTTGATCAATTGTGGTAGTTCGGCAAGTTTATTGCTTTCGGTCTGTGCGATTCTGTTCACGGGAATCCCAGTCATCATAGAGACCACATCGGCTACATTGTCTTCTGAAACGATCTCTCGGTGTAGTTTCGATTCTTCCTCCCACTTCTCTTGTGCCGTTTGTAATTCTTTCTCAAGACGCTTCTCGTCATCTCTTAACTTGGCCGCTTCTTCATATTTTTGTTTCTTAACGACCACATTTTTAAGCTCCCTTACATCGTCTAGCCGCTTCTCTAATTCGAGGATCTGTTTTGGCACTTCCATATTGGTGATGTGAACACGCGACCCTGCTTCGTCCAACGCATCGATCGCTTTATCTGGCAAGAAACGATCTGTCATATACCGATTTGTAAGCTTTACGCAGGCCAAGATGGCTTCATCGGTATAATCCACATTGTGATGGTCCTCATATTTCTCCTTGATATTGTTCAATATTTCAATGGTTTCTTCAACGGTGGTAGGCTCTACCATCACTTTTTGAAAACGTCTTTCTAAGGCCCCATCTTTTTCTATATACTGTCTGTACTCGTCCAAAGTGGTTGCACCGATACATTGTATTTCTCCTCGCGCAAGCGCAGGCTTGAACATATTGGAAGCGTCCAAGCTACCAGTGGCACCTCCAGCACCGACAATCGTGTGTATCTCATCGATGAACAGAATGATATCGTCATTTTTCTCTAGCTCATTCATTACCGCCTTCATTCGTTCCTCAAATTGACCACGGTATTTGGTTCCAGCAACTAGACTAGCGAGGTCTAAGGTAACCACACGTTTACCATATAAGATGCGTGAAACTTTTTTCTTTACGATGCGCAACGCCAATCCTTCGGCAATTGCAGATTTACCAACACCTGGTTCTCCAATCAAAAGTGGGTTATTCTTTTTTCTTCGACTTAGGATCTGCGAGACACGTTCAATCTCTTTTTCCCGTCCTACGACAGGATCTAATTTACCGAGTTCGGCGAGCTCTGTCAGGTCTCTTCCGAAATTATCTAGAACTGGTGTTTTGGATTTTTTGTTGGATTTGGTATTACCTCCTGATGAGCTAAAAGGGTTTTCCTTTGAGCCCTCATCACCCATATTGCCCTCATCTGAGAAAGATTCGGCAGATGGGCCCTCTATATAATCATCTTCTTTGTTGGTCATATGCTTGAATTGCTCTTTTACATTATCATAATCGATCTTAAGCTTGTTTAGAAGCTTAGTGGTGGGGTCATTTTCGTTGCGCAGTATGCACAACAAAAGATGTGCTGTATTGATCGAGGCACTCTGAAATAATTTTGCCTCTAGGAATGTTGTCTTCAGCGCTCTTTCTGCCTGGCGGGTAAGATGTAAATTTTTCTTACTGTTGGTCGCGACTGCAATATTTGGATTCGCAGGACTCAGAATTTCGACCTTTCTTCTCAAGTGGTCGAGGTCGATCTCTAAAGAACTAAGGATGTTAATGGCTTTTCCGCTACCATCTCTAAGCAGCCCTAGCATGAGATGCTCCGTTCCGATAAAGTCATGGCCCAATCGCAAAGCCTCCTCCTTGCTATATGCTATTACATCTTTTACTCTTGGCGAAAAATTATCATCCATGGTAGATTTCTTTCTTCTATAAAATTAATAATTATGATTGTCAGGGGCAAAAACTATTCCGTTCTATAAGCTTGTCATAGCTAATAGACGAAAAAAACGTTCAATATCAAAAAAATTAACACCATTTTTTGTCAAAATCGCCCCAGTTGGAAATGTTGATAAATCCGTTTAAAAAACAATGCTGCACGGCCCTTCAAGATTGATATTTATTGTATATTGGCACGATTTATAAAATAACAAAAACATTAATATTTTTTGTATGGCTGAAGGAGAAAAGCTTATTCCTATAAACATTGAAGATGAAATGAAATCTGCCTACATCGATTATTCGATGTCGGTCATTGTGTCACGTGCTTTACCAGATGTTAGGGATGGTCTTAAACCTGTTCACCGAAGAGTGTTGTACGGTATGCACGAGTTAGGGGTAAAATCCAATAGTGCCTATAAGAAATCGGCTAGAATTGTTGGTGAGGTGCTAGGTAAATATCACCCTCATGGCGATACTTCGGTATATGATACGATGGTTCGTATGGCACAAGAGTGGAGCTTGCGATATATGTTGGTCGATGGACAAGGTAACTTTGGTTCGGTCGATGGTGACAGTCCAGCGGCAATGCGTTACACAGAAGCTAGAATGCGGAAGATATCTGAGGACATGTTGGCAGATATCGATAAAGAGACAGTAGACCATCAATTGAATTTTGATGATTCTTTAAAGGAACCTACGGTTTTGCCCACCAGGATTCCTGGGCTGCTGATCAACGGAGCTTCTGGGATCGCCGTAGGTATGGCGACCAATATGCCACCCCATAATTTGAGCGAGGTTGTTGATGGCACCATTGCCTATATCGACAATGATGAAATTGAAATTGAAGAGCTTATTCAGCATATCAAAGCTCCAGATTTCCCGACAGGGGGAATCATCTATGGTTATGACGGCGTCCGAGAGGCTTTCAAGACCGGCCGTGGGCGGGTGGTGATGCGTGCAAAGGCAAATATTGAGGAAGTCAAAGGAAGAGAATGTATCATTGTTACTGAGATCCCTTATCAGGTGAACAAAGCGAACATGATCAAGAAGACCGCCGATCTTATCAATGATAAGAAGATCGATGGTATCTCGTCCATTCGAGATGAATCTGATCGAAAGGGAATGCGCATCGTTTATGTCTTAAAACGCGATGCTATACCCAATATCGTACTTAATACGCTTTATAAGTACACGGAGCTTCAGTCATCCTTTAGTGTTAACAATATCGCACTGGTCAAAGGACGTCCGAAGTTGTTGAATCTTAAAGAGATGATTCATCATTTCGTAGAACATAGACATGAAGTGGTGACGCGAAGAACCACATACGAACTTCGCAAAGCAGAGGAAAGAGCACATATTTTAGAGGGATTGATCATCGCCTCGGATAATATCGATGAGGTGATTGCCTTGATACGAGCTTCGGCCAACGCCGAAGAGGCTCGAGAGAAACTCATCAAGCGCTTCAAACTTAGCGAGATTCAGGCAAAGGCAATTGTAGAAATGCGTCTGCGACAGCTTACTGGACTAGAGCAAGATAAGTTAAGGGCAGAGTACGATGATTTGATGAAGACCATCGAAGACCTGAAGGATATTTTGGCAAAGAAGGAGCGCAGAATGCAGATCATCAAAGATGAGTTGATCGAAGTGAAGGACAAATACGGAGATGAAAGACGCTCTACGATCGAGTATGCTGGGGGAGATTTTAGTATTGAGGACATGATTCCGGACGAAAAGGTGGTTATTACCATTTCGCATGCTGGTTATATCAAACGTACCTCGTTGGCAGAATATAAAACACAAAACAGAGGTGGTGTTGGTCAAAAAGCATCGACAACACGCGATCAGGATTTCTTGGAGCATCTTTTCGTTGGAACCAATCACCAATACATGTTGTTCTTTACTCAGAAAGGAAAGTGCTTTTGGATGCGCGTTTTTGAAATCCCCGAAGGAAGTAAAACCTCAAAAGGAAGGGCCATTCAAAACTTGATAAATATTGAGCAAGATGACAAGGTCAAAGCGTTTATTTGTACGCAAGACCTTAAGGATGAGACCTACATCAATGACCATTATGTGATCATGGCCACCAAAAAAGGTCAGGTTAAGAAAACATCATTGGAACAATATTCGCGACCAAGAGCAAATGGTATCAATGCCATAACTATCAAAGATGGTGACGAATTGTTAGAGGCCAAACTTACAACTGGGAATAGCCAAGTGATGTTGGCGTTGCGATCGGGTAAAGCGATTCGATTCGAGGAAGGCAAGACCCGTCCGATGGGAAGAAACGCTTCTGGTGTCAGAGGAATAACACTGGCCGATGATAAGGATGAGGTCGTAGGAATGATCTCTGTGAACGACATGGACAGCAATATTCTAGTAGTTTCTGAAAATGGCTATGGAAAACGCTCAAATTTAGATGATTACCGCATCACCAATCGAGGTGGTAAGGGAGTTAAAACCATCTCAGTTACAGAAAAAACTGGTAACTTAGTGGCTATAAAGAACGTAACGGATGCGGATGATCTGATGATCATCAACAAATCGGGCATTGCAATAAGAATGGCAGTTGAGGATCTTAGGGTTATGGGACGTGCTACACAGGGTGTAAAACTCATCAATCTTAAAGGTAAGGATAGTATCGCTGCAGTAGCAAAGGTGATGCACGATGAAGATGATGTAAAGGACATCAATGACATCGAGGTGATAGAAAATGGCACGGATGTTGCAAATGATGATTCAAACTCTGAAAATTAACACTTAACCCCGATTAAATATTTTAAAATGAAAAAGACAATTTTAATAGCATCAGCGCTCCTGTTAGGAACTTTTTCTTTTGCACAGAAAAAAGAATTGAAATCTGTGGAAAAAGCGCTTAAAAGTGGAAAAGCTGCTGAGGCTAGAACTACACTGGATGGTATTCAGGGAATGATAGATGGTGCCGATGACAAATACAAGGCGCAATATTACTTTCTCAAAGGAAAGACCATGAACAATCTCGGATCTTACAAAGAGGCGGTAAGCTCGCTTAAAGAAGCGATCGCTTTTGAAGAAAGTAAGGGCATGAACAAATATACGGGTGAGGCCAGAACAATCCTTAATGAAGTTGCTGGCAACCTTGTGAACTCTGCCATCGAAGATAACAAGTCGAAGAAATACGGTGAGGCTGCTGAAAAATTATATATGGCCTACGAGGTAGACACAAATAATCAAGATTATTTATACTATGCAGCATCCAGTGCGGTGAATGGTAGTGATTATGAGAAGGCCCTAGAATATTATTTAAAGTTGAAGGACCTCGGCTATACGGGAGTGGTAACAGAATACTATGCCACTGATGCCGCTACAGGGGAAAAGGCAAAATTTAATTCTGAAACAGAACGCGATCTGATGGTAAAGGCGAAAAGCCATGTAAAGCCTGAAAATATCGATAGCGAATCGCGTTTGCCTGAAATCGTAAAGAATATTGCATTGATATATTCACAGCAAGGAAAGGTAGAAGAGGCAATCGCTGCCGCGAAAGAAGCCAGAGAGTCAAATCCTGATGATATGGGCTTGTTGCTTACCGAGGCGAATCTTTATATCAAGCTCGATAAGAAAGACAAGTTCAAGGAGCTCATGACAGAAGCCGTTCAAAAGGACCCAAACAATCCTGATCTACATTATAACATTGGTGTGATCAGTATGCAGCAAGGTAATATGGAAGAAGCGCGCGCCACATTCCAAAAGGTTCTTTCGCTTAAACCATCTTATACCAATGCGGCACTTAACCTTTCAACTACCTACGTAGATGAAGGAAATGCCTTAATTGAGGAAATGAACAAATTAGGAAACTCCAGAGCGGATAATGCCAAGTACGACACCTTAAAGAAGAAAAAGGATAGTCTTTTTAGAAAAGGTGCTGATGTGCTAGAAGACTTAGTTGCCAATGGTCAAGGAAATAATGATATCTTGAATCAATTGAAAGGTATTTATGGGGCCTTGGGTGACAATGAGAACTTCATGAGAGTGAAAAAGATGATTCAGGAATAAGAACTATAAAACTGAAACAAATGAAAAAGACCGCTTTTTGGCGGTCTTTTTCATTGATGATAATTTCTGGTCTAATGAACTCTATAGTATCAGTCGATGATCTTTTTTATCACTCGAAGCTGATGGGAATGTCTTCGAGTATCCACGTTGAAAATGCCAGTGTGGTCAATTCTATCGATGCGTACTTTGCCATGCGCATGGATGATATAATTGTTCTCCATAATGATTCCTACGTGAATGATATTGCCTTCGTCATTGTCAAAAAACGCCAAGTCGCCAGGGGTACTCTCTTCGATGAAACTCAATGCTTCGCCTTGTGTTGCTTGCTGTGACGCATCTCGTAACAATTTGAAGCCATTTAATTTATAAACCATTTGGGTGAAGCCAGAGCAGTCGATTCCAAATGGGGTCTTACCTCCCCATTGGTAGGGAGCGTTGAGATACATAAAGGCCGTTTCAATAAGGGCTTCTCTATTCTTTTCACCGCTTGTTTGAGGTCCGTCGAACCGATGTCCCAGATAGCTGGTGTTATGCACTGAGGCCCCCAAGGGGATGGGCGAAAGTCTTCCATCGGTATCCGTGATCAGTTGCAGCACATCGGGCGAGAGTATTAATTCTTTCTTGTCGATCTCCTTGTAAGATTCCTCATCAAGTTCTAAATATTGCTTGTTATCTACCCAACCTTCATACTTGTCGAAGGCCAAACGAATTCTGCTCCATTTTTTACGTCGTTCCAATACTTTGAAATGCTCACCATAGAGCACTTGCGAAACTTGTTCGCTGGTGTCTTTTGGTTCCAATCGTAAAGAAATAATACTAAGGTTGCAGATTCCGTATTGCATCTGGGGCGAGCTTCTATTGTTGCTTAATTTCTCGCTAAGACCATGGCCGATGCTCCGCCACCGCCATTACAGATGGCCGCAGCACCAAGTTTGGCGTCATTTTGCTGAAGCACACTTAATAAGGTGATCAAAATTCGCACTCCCGAACATCCCAACGGATGCCCTAGCGATACCGCACCTCCATTAACATTGACATTTTTATCGGTAAGTCCAAGCAACTTCATATTGGCCAATCCAACTACCGAAAAGGCCTCGTTGAATTCAAAGAAATCGATGGCGTCGATGTCGAGATTTGCTTTTGCCAATGCCTTTGGTAAGGCTTTAGCCGGAGCTGTTGTGAACCATTTTGGTTCGTGCGCAGCATCTGCATAACTTTTGATCGTGGCCAAGGGTTTTAATCCGAGTTCCTTAGCTTTTTCCTCACTCATAAGGATCATAGCACCAGCTCCATCGTTGATGGTTGATGCATTCGCAGCGGTAACGGTTCCTTCTTTGGTAAAAGCTGGTCGTAAGGATGGTATCTTTTCCATCTTTACATTCTTAAATTCTTCATCCTCATTCACCACTATAGGTTCTCCTCTTCGTTGGGGAACTTCTACAGGCACAATTTCGTCATTGAATTTCCCTTCTTTCCAAGCTGCCGCCGATCGTTTATACGATTGGATGGCAAAGGCGTCTTGATCTTCTCGGGAAAACTCATATTTTTCAGCGCATGCATCCGCACAGACACCCATGGCGTTATTGTCATAGACATCGACCAGTCCGTCTTTCTGCATTCCATCTTCCATGGTGACTGGCCCGAATTTCGCGGCGGTGCGAGCGTGATAGTAGTGCGGTATAAGACTCATGTTCTCCATACCTCCAGCGACGATGATATCAGCATCACCCAGCATGATGGCTTGGGCCCCCTGCATCACGGCCTTCATTCCCGATGCGCACACCTTGTTCACCGTGGTACATGGCACGGTATCAGGAATTCCTGCATAAATTGCAGCCTGTCTTGCAGGGGCTTGCCCGGTTCCAGCTTGAACTACATTACCCATCAGCACCTCTTGTACCATTGCTGGGTCTAGTTTTATTTTGTCTAATGCGCCTTTGATAGCGATGGCTCCTAGCTTAGGAGCCGGTATGGTAGATAGCGCACCCATAAAGCTCCCGATAGGAGTTCTTGCAGTGGATACGATCACAACTTTTCTGCTCATGATTCAAAATTTCATTTATTGATGCGAATTTAGGTATTTTTAAAACAAAAAGGGCTTTTATGTTAATTTAACAAGGAGGCAGTGCAATCATTTTTTTAATGCTATTTTTGAACGATCAATCGTGATAGATGAAACAAATTGTTAGACAATTTTATAAAAATCAATCGCTTCTATATAAGCTATTCTTATATGTGGCCTCGACGGTGCTCATCGTATACTTCTTTCCAAAGGGTGGGAAGTTCAAGTATGAGTTTCAGAAAGGAAAGCCTTGGCAATATGAGACGTTGGTGGCACCCTTTGATTTTGCCATTGAAAAACCTGAGGAAGAACTAGAGGAGGAGCGGACCGCTGTGATCGACAACGCGAGGCAGTATTACGATTTTGACCTGGACATCTATAATCGGGTCAAAGAATCATTACCCGCCAGTTTTGAAAGGTTCTTCTCAGGTGATGAACAGCCTAAAGGATTTAAGAAGAAGGAGCTTAAGGCCTTTGCAGACAAATTACTTGATCAGATCTATGAAAACGGGATCCTTCCTAGAAATGTCGTCAATGAGGGAAGTGCGATTGTTACATTGATCAAGGATAAGCAGAGCAATGAGATACATTTTGATCGATTTTTAACGCCCAATGAGGTAAGGAGCTTTATTAGGGTGCGGTCTAGAGGAACCAAGTTTGAACCATTGGCAGACCAGTACTATAATATGTTCTTTGATATTCTTCAACCGAACGTTACCTTAAATAAAAAGTTTACCGAGCAGGAGCTTCAGCAGCGATTGCTAAATATATCCTATACCAGGGGAAGTATCGTTAGAGGAGAACGTATCATCGCCAAAGGAGAGGTCGTAGAAGGCGAGAAATTCAACGTACTCAATTCTTTAAAGAACGAATACGAGTCACAACTGTGGAGCGAGTCCAACCAAAATTGGATCGTTTTTGGTTATACGATCTTGGTGGCATTGACATTGTTGATGCTTTTGTTATTCCTTCGAAAGTATCGTGCTTCGATCTATGAGGATAATAACAAGGTTACTTTCATCTTTTTCAACATCATCTTCATGGTGTTCCTCACAACCTTGGTTGTAAAATACGATATTGGGTTGTTGGTCAAGTATAAAGTGAATTATGTCTATATCGTGCCGTTGTGTATCCTTCCCTTGATCATCAAAGCATTTTTCGATGCCCGGTTGGGATTGTTTACACATGTGCTCACCCTCTTGCTGTTAGGGTTTATAGTGCCAAATAGTTTCGAGTATATTTTCCTTCAGATCATCGCCGGAATTGTCACGATTCTTACCGTATCGGAATTATATAAGCGCGCGAATCTCTTTATATCTGTCGGACAGATAACTTTGATATACATCATCAGTTATTTTGCCTTTTACATCATCCATGAGGGAAATTTGTCCAATATAGAATGGATGACCTTTGGGTTGTTCGTTATCAATGGTCTCGCAACCTTATTTGCCCAACCGTTGATATACATTTATGAGAAAATATTTGGTTTGGTCTCCGATGTATCGCTTTTAGAGCTTTCCGATACCAATTCGAAGTTATTGAAAGAGTTGTCCAATAAGGCCCCTGGCACCTTTCATCATTCGTTACAAGTGGCCAATTTGGCTGAAGCAGCGGCCAACGAAATAGGGGCGAATGCGATGCTTGTGAGAGTGGGGGCGTTGTACCACGATATCGGCAAGATGAACAATCCGACCTATTTCACCGAAAATCAAGCCACCTCGGTGAATCCTCACAACGAATTGGCTCCGACCGAGAGCGCCCGAATAATTATCGATCACGTGATTGAAGGTATCAAGATCGCGAAGCGGAATAATTTGCCAGATCGTGTTATCGATTTTATAAGGACGCACCATGGGACGACCACGGTGTATTATTTCTACAAGCAGCAAGAGGGAATGGAAGAAGGGGTTAATATCGAAGACTTTAGATATCCCGGACCGATACCATTCTCCAAGGAAACGGCTATCCTGATGATGAGCGATGCGGTAGAAGCAGCTTCCAAGAGCTTAAAGGAGCCTACAGCTTCGGTCATTGACACCTTTGTAGAACAGATCATCGATGGGCAAATGGGAAATAAACAATTTCTAAATGCGAATATAACGTTTAAGGAAATTCAGCAGATAAAGAAGGTGTTGAAGCGCAAGCTGAATAATATTTATCACTTGCGAATAGAGTATCCGGAATGATGGATAACTTTGGATTTCAAGATAATAGGATGCGCACTACTTTTTTGCGATAAAAAGCCATAAATTTGTTGCGTTGTATCGTATGAAAACATACATTTGCAACCGCAAAATCAGATAGCGAAGTTCATTTAAATATTTAGGAGAGGTGGCAGAGTGGTAATGCAGCAGCCTGCTAAGCTGTCAACCTTCGGGTTGCCCGGGTTCGAATCCCGGTCTCTCCGCCTGCGTCGGCCGAAACCCTTTAGGTGTAGGCCGACTTTTTAATAAGCCGAACTTCGGCGGATAGATCCGCCTTTCAGGAGTTGGTATTTGAAATATTGATCATTCACACCATTCGGGGTGTAGTACCGCAACAAGTGCGGCACAGGCTCCGCCCGTCATCGGGCTACTAGGTTTTGGAGTAGTTATTGAAACTTAGTATTTGGTATTTGACATATTGTTTTATTTACACCATTCGGGGTGTAGCGTAGCCCGGTCATCGCGCCTGCTTTGGGAGCAGGAGGTCGCAGGTTCGAATCCTGCCACCCCGACCAACAAAAGCCAGACACACTGTGTCTGGCTTTTTTGTTTTCAGCGATGCAAGCTCGCTTGCAAGCGCATGGAAAACAAAAAAGACACCAAGCGCAGCTTGGTAGGCTTTTATTGAGCAACACAACCCTTTTCAGGATCAGGAGCGAAGCGAGTAATCTTGCCACCCCGACGATATATGCTACACATACATATGTTTGGCTTTTCTTGTTTTTCTTCGATACTGTTTTTATAACTGACTTTGCTTAAATGATATAGCTTTGCAATAGACGCTTAGGTCATTTTATAGTGCTTCAATGGTAATTCTCTTAGCATTTTTGCAGCTTGTTCGGCAGTGATATCGCGCTGTGGATTGGCAAGCATCTCATATCCGACCATAAACTTCTTAACTGTGGCCGAACGCAAAAGCGGAGGGTAGAAACTCATATGTAAATGCCATTCAGGATGAAGTTTGCCGTCTGTTGGGGCCTGGTGTATGCCTGCGGAATACGCAAAGGAGGTCTGAAACAAATTGTCGTACATGACAGTGAGCTTTTTATAAGCATCTGCAAAAGCTTGCTTTTCGGCATCATTTAATTCTAAAAGACTTGTAATGTGACGTTTGCTCAGGATCATAGCCTCAAAAGGCCAAATGGCCCAAAAGGGTATCAATACTACAAAATGCTCGTTCTGAAGAAGTATTCTCTCTTGCTTCTGCAACTCTCTTTCCAAATAATCAGAGAGAAGCGACCTATTGTGCCTTTGAAAGTATTCTAAAAATTGTCTGGATTTTTTCCTTGGTTCTACAGGGATTGATTCTTGTGCCCATATCTGCCCGTGGGGGTGTGGGTTAGAACACCCCATGATGGCTCCTTTGTTTTCAAAGATCTGAACGTGATTTATATAGTCTCGCTTTCCGAGCGCTCGGTATTCTGAGACCCAAAGCTCCACTACCTTAGTTATTGCCGCAATGTCCATTTCGGGAATAGTGAGGTCGTGACGCGGAGAAAAGCAAATTACTTTGCATATTCCTCTTTCACTTTTAGCGATAAAAAGATCGTCTTCCTGAAATTTTCCTATAGGAATATCTGCCCGCAGGGCTGCAAAATCATTCGTGAAGGAATAAGTATCGCTGTAGGCTGGATTTTCTTCCCCATTGGCTCTAGTGTTTCCTGGACACAAATAACAATTTGGATCATACTTTGCTCTTACCTCTTGCACAACCTTTTCTATCTGTCCCTGCCAAGGACGTTTTGAACGATGTGGTGATACCTGCACCCATTCTCCCGTCAGTGGATTATAGCGGCGATGTGAATGTTCTTCTAAATTGAATTGTCCCATGGTCTCAAGGCTTTAAAAGATGTGTGCCGTTCACTAATTCTACTTCATAGCATTCGAGTTCAATCTGATACTGCTCCTTGTACTTTGTACTTAGTTGATCGATCAGGCGCGGTTTTGCTGTTCTTTTGATCAAATTAATTGTACATCCACCGAATCCGCCTCCCATCATTCGCGACCCTAAAACATCGGGATCTTCTTTTACCTGGTTCACTAAAAAATCGAGTTCTTTACAGCTGACCTCATATTTTTCGGATAAGCCTCTATGGGATTCGAATAATAGCGCTCCGAATGAAGCCAAGTTACGTTGCTTAAGTAGCTGAGTCGCTTTTTGCACTCTTTGATTCTCTTCAATTACATAAGAACAGCGTTTGAAAATAGTATCTGTGATCGATGCCTTAATGGCGTCCATCATTGTTAAGGTGGCATCCCTTAGACTGTTCACTTTGGGATATTTTTTTTGTAAGGCAGCTACTCCGATCTCACAAGAGGACCTGCGCTCATTGTAGGATGATTCTGCTAGGGAATGTTTTACTTTTGAGTTGCACAGAAGTATTTGATATTCTAAAAAGAACAAAGGAAAATACGAATAGGACAAAGATCTACAATCCAACCGAATGACATGATTCTTTTTTCCTTTGATACTAGCAAATTGATCCATGATACCACAACGTACACCAACGAAATTATGTTCAGCCATTTGTCCCACTTTCGCAATGTCGATCTTTTTCAAACCTAAATCAAAAAGCACATTCAGTACGAATCCAATACCACACTCCAATGCCGCCGAGGAAGACAGACCCGATCCAATGGGAATATCGCCACCAAAGACAACATCAAACCCCTGAATTTTCGGATTGGTCTTTTTTAGTTCGACCAAAACACCTAATATGTAATTAGCCCAATTAGCTGACATTGGTTCTATCTGACTTATAGCTGCACTCGCTTCTTCATCAAAATCGTAAGAGTACATTCTGACACGCTGCAGATCATTCTTTTCAAATGCCATGTAAATTCCCTTATTGATGGCTCCAGGCATTACGAGGCCCTCATTATAGTCGGTATGTTCTCCGATAAGATTGATTCTTCCTGGTGAAAATAACAGTCTGGGACCGGTTCCATATCGCTTTTTGAATATAGTTATCAAACTTGAAATCAAATTCTGTGAATAGATCATCAATCCTTGCTATTGTGAGTTATTAAATCTACGGTGGTCACAGTTCTGAAACCTAAGTGTTCTGATCCTGTATCGTAACTTGTAGCCATTCGTGCAGAGATCCGATAGCTGGCGCAATAGGAATCGTGACATAAAAATGAACCACCGCGAATCACTTTCTCTTTGGCAAGTGGATTTGTTCGGTTTTTTGGTTTTTCTGGTCCCTTTGGATTGTCAATAGGTTGGCGACCCGTCAACGCTTTATAATGGTCATAACTATACCAATCTTGGGTCCATTCCCATACATTTCCGGTCATGTCATACAATCCATAGGCATTGGAGGGATACGATTTTACGGGAGCGGCTCTTTCATAGCCGTCTTCCTTTGTATTTCGTGTAGGGAACACTCCTTGCCAGGTATTGGCATTTTGTGTAAGTAGGCTTGCATCGTTTCCCCATGTGAAAATGGCATCTTTAGTACCTCCTCTGGCAGCAAATTCCCATTCAGCTTCTGTAGGTAATCGTCGGTTTGCCCATTTACAATAGGCAGATGCATCATCATAAGATATATGTACCACCGGATAATTCTCTTTTCCTTCGATGCTACTTCCCTTACCTTCGGGATGTCTCCAGCTTGCTCCAATTTTCCACTGCCACCATTGTGAATAATCGTTTAAGTTATTTACTGCATGATGTGCGCATTTAAAGGATAGCGATCCCGGTTTCAATAATGAATCAGGGGGCTTTGGAGTTCCAGCAGGCAATTGTTTCTTTAACTCTTCCCAATCGACCTCCCGCTCGGCGGTAGTGATATACCCGGTTGCATCAACAAATTGCTGGAATTGTCTATTGGTCACTTCGGTGACGTCCATAAAAAAGCCGTCTACCTTTACGGCATGTCTTGGCTTTTCATCGTTTCTGGCAGAGGAATCTCCTTCAACGGCCCCACGGTAATACTCGCCACCGGGTATCCAAACCATTCCTTCTGGTGTGCCCATCTCAACATTGCGTTTTCCATGAGCATTTTTTGGTGAAGGCACTTCCTCCTTATTGTTTTCGCAGGAAATAAGGATCATCAATATTATGCAAAGCAGGTTTCTCATTACTCTATGTTCACGCTTGAAAATAAATATAAATAAATATCAGCAGGATTCTTATTGAGACTATAATTTGGTGCGTTTGGCTCAACCAATAAGCGCTTAGCAACTTCTATAGAACTTCGACCATAAAATGGAAGATAACGGCGGCAGACAAGGTTGTATCTAGATCAGCAACTTCGTCCATAGACTATTATCTTGTTGGTAACGAAAAGCGTTTGGTGATTTTAGGCCTATCGATCGGTCGTATCATGTAGCTGTAGCTGTAATCTTTAGCAGGAACTCTAAACTCTTCATGTGGCAAGGCATTCATAGACCAACTATCATCACCACCCACGCCCATCTGTTTGTGATCGATGTTCAAGGTGATGAAGTTTCTCTTCTCAAGGTCATACGTGTGTAGTGCACCTTCAATGTCTTCCGTTGTGTAGGGCCAGGCACTCACACTAAGATGATCATCTACACCGGCAACATACAATCCTTTTCCTTGATCATTGGTCAATGTAAACCACCGTACTTGAGTCTTATTGCTACTTTCTTGTGGGCGTATGTACGATTGGTAGTCGGATGATACAGATGCCGTAAATAAACCGATGTCCGCTCCTTTTTTTCGATCCTCATAATTCTCATGTGGGCCATGACCCAACCACTGAAACACGTCTAGATCTTTAGCCAATTGCACTTGCATTCCGAACTTAGGAAGTATTGGCAAGTTGGCGTCGTCCACAACCGAAAAGGTATTTTGGACTTTGATCATACCATCGCTGAAAATAATATAATTCAAGTCGAGTAGTGCGCTACCATCAGCTATTATATAACTACTCATAACATGATACTGCTGCTCGTTAATTTTTTTAACGTCAAATGATTTCAACGCTTTCTTTTTACCTGCATCTCTCCAAATGGCAAGTTTCTTAAGAGTTCTTCCACCACCTCGGTCATTATCGGTGGAGGGCCTCCAGAATTGTGGGGTCAGCCCACCTGTGATCAGAGGCGTCTTTTTATAGATATATGACGTCAATTCACCAGTTCTTTTATCGAAGACAACAGAGAAGTTATTGGTAGAAAACCGTATTTCAGAAACCAGATCGTCGCTTTTTAGTTTAGCTTTGGATCTGTTGTTGTATGCTGGTGCTTCCAAATTGTAAGGAAGCTTAAATTGTTGTGAGGCCACCTCATGGCCTCGCGGTGCCCACATGCTGTTGTTCTTATATCGAAATCCAATCCGGAGAAAGTATTCAGCTCCTGGCTCGAGGCGCGGTTTCTTTATGGGAAGTGTTGTTTTTTTTGTAGACTTTGGTTCGATATTTAGATCGATGAGATTTCCTTGCTGAATGGTTTTTCCATCTTCCTGAAGTTCCCATGCCATTTCAAATTCGTTCAAATTCGTAAAGTTATGTCTGTTTTCAATCTCAAAGGTAGCCTCTTCAAGATCGGCGGCTTTGACTTCTATTGGTTGAAAGATCTTCTTGCATTCCCAAAGGGCTGGCTGCGGAGTTCTATCAGGGTTTACAATGCCATTTAGACAAAAGTTCTTATCGTTGATCTTCGTATCGCCCATATCACCTCCGTAAGCATAGTATGGTGTGCCATCGTCTGTCTTTTGAAGCAATCCTTGGTCTACCCAATCCCAGATATAGCCACCGATCATGCGCTTGTTGGATCTTATAGCATCCCAAAACTTGAAGAGATTTCCCGTAGAGTTTCCCATAGAATGTGCATATTCACACCAAATAACCGCACGGTTGTCACTTTCTAAGTTCGCCATTTTTACCATTGGTTCAATTGGCATGTACATCCTACTCATCATATCCACATAATCGGGGTCCTTCAAAAATTCTTTACCATCATGGTTTAAGGTCTGCGCTCCTTCATAATGCACGAATCTTGTATCGTCATAGTTCTTTATCCAACCTGCCATTGCCTGATGATTGGGCCCTGAACCCGACTCATTACCCAACGACCAAAAAATGATAGAAGGATGATTTTTATCTCGCTCTACCATTCTAGTGGCTCTTTCTAAAAAGGAACTACCCCAAGCGGATTGGTTGCTCAAATATCCTCCAAGCTGATGTGTCTCTAAGTTGGCTTCGTCCATCAAATAGATACCATATTGGTCGCATAGTTCATACCATCGCGGATCGTTAGGGTAGTGCGAAGTGCGCACGGCATTGATGTTAAATTGTTTCATTGTAACAATATCCTTGATCATGAGATCTTCACTGATGACTTTACCTTTGACAGGATCGTGGTCATGACGATTGACTCCATACAGCAAGGTAGAAACACCATTTACAAAAAGTTCCCCATCTTTAATTTCCACTTCTCTGAAGCCAACTCGTGTACTTCTGTATTCTAGGATTTTACCTTTATCGTCTTTTAGATAAAGGACCAAGGTGTATAAGTTGGGTTTCTCAGCACTCCATTTTTTTGGGTTGGCAATATTCGCTTCAAAGAATCCAAATTTTGGTTTTCCTCTTTGATTGTAATATTCGTAAATTATGTTATTCAGGTCTTTGGATAATTTATCTTTCAGGACGGCATTTCCGGTCTCATCAAACAGTTGTGCTTCCAATTTCCAACCGTCAAAATTTTGATGCTCATAAATTTTTATCTTCGGACGTATTTTCAACTGTGCATCTCTGTACACCTCATCCAAGTCGGTCTTGACGAAGAAGTCATACAGTTGCACTTTTGGGGAAGCGGTGATAAATACATCGCGCTGAATACCGCTTAACCGCCAATGGTCTTGGTCTTCTAGATAGACGCCGTCGCTCCAGCGATACACTTGGACGGCCACGGTATTTTCACCAGGACGAATAAATGGGGTGATATCAAATTCGGATGGAAGCATACTGTCTTGAGCATACCCGACCTTCTTACCATTGACCCAAACATAAAATGCCGAACTAACGCTGCCAAACTGTAAGGTGATCTGCATATCTTTCCAATCTTCTGGAACCTCGAAGGTCGTTCGGTAGCTTCCTGTAGGATTGTCATCATCAGGGACATAAGGTGGATTAACAGGGGTAAATGGATATCTTATATTGGTATAAATGGCCGTTCCATATCCGTGTAACTCCCAATTAGAGGGTACAGGGATCGTTTTCCAATTGGAATCGTCGTAATCAGTGCTATAAAATTCTTTTGGCGCTTTTTCAGGAATGGGTGCCCAAGAAAATTTCCACTCACCATTCAAAGACTGGTAGCGTTTAGATGATTTTCTATCGGCAAGCAGTGCCGCCTTTTCCGATTCATAGGAGATAGAAGTTGCCCTAGATGGCAGTCTGTTGATCGAGCTAACTTGAGGGTCTTCAATATGCGAAAGCTCAGGGTCTTGAAAACTTAATGCTTCACAGCTAAGAAATATAGTTGATAGGAATAAAATTTGTCGAAAGTACATAAGTCATTTCTTTTGTGAACACTAAATTATGGTAGATAATGCTGATATTTATCCTGTACTCTCCTGTATGCGTTTCTCAATGGTATTTTTGAAGTACTTTACTGAAGATCAAGTAAAGAGCTCCGCAAGAGATCCACGCCGGCAGTGTAACAAAGGACAAGAAGACATCAAATTGAATAGAGATAAAATAGAAAACTCCGAAGCTAATGGCCCAAGCTAGTAGCACGGCCATATTGAAATTGCTTTTTTTGGCTTCTGCATAAAATGGAATTATCCCAACTCGCTTGCCAAAAAAATGCTCAAATACAATAATCGCTCCGATCGGCGCCAAAATAAAGCCATACAGTGCGACAAAACCCAACAATTTCATTGCAAAGGCAGGAAAAATACCGGCTATTGTGGCGATGGTGCCAGCGATGATCGTCACCCAGAAAGTGGATACTTTTGGTATGATCGCCTGAAAGGCCAATCCGGCCCTGTAGATTGTAGGGTTGGCTGTTGTCCATCCGGCTAAGATAACGGCGACAATTCCAAATAAACCAATGGCATTATTGGCTAAAGGCCCAGGGGCGATGGGTGGTGCTTGTCCATTGGTCAAAAATGTTTGAGCCTCTGGCGTTTTGAGATATACGGCGTAGAGAAGTGCAGCGGCAATCCAAGCCATATAGTGACCTACATACATTCCGGCGGCTGTAGTCCAACCCGATGACGATGATCTTGCAAAGCGAAAGACCGAGAGATCAGACATGCCCACATGCATGGCAGCATTTGCGAACCATGACCATAGTACTACATGCCAAAACGTAAACTTCACTTGGCCAGGGAAAGGTTCAGAGCCTTCTCCCCAGATGTTCCAGAAATCATCAAAATTTCTCACCCCAAGTTGATTTAAGGCAACAATACCACAAGCTAGAAATGCCAAAACAATGATTGGAGACATCCAATTGGCCGCTTGAGAAACAGTGCTATACCCTTTTGCTGCAATGATCGAAATGACCGCTCCCACTATGATGACAATGACGATCCAGGTTATGCCATTGGGCATCGTATCGGTTAGTTTTGGCATTTCCATATCAAAGGGCACGCCTACGGCAGTCGCCGACACCGTGATCATCGCTCCGGCGAGGAAACAAAATAGAATTCCATTTGCCAGATTGTAGGTGGTCACTAGATTTTTACCACAAATTTTTTCCAAATGATAGTAAAGTGTGAGTCTGTGTTTTACGGCAATTTCAGCAGTAAAGAAGCGCCAGCTCAGCACGGCTAGCAAGTTACCGATCAATAGGCCAATGATAAGGTCAAAAGCGCTTACACCAGCAGTAAGGAAAAGCGGTCCGATCATAAACTCGGTTCCAGCGGCATGTTCTCCTGCATACATGCCTAGAAAGCTTTTCCAACCTTTCCAACTATACTTGGGGACTGGTGTTCTTTCGAATTCACCCCCGGCTATTTCCTCAATTTCTTCTTCAATATTGAATTGACTCATGCTAGGCTGTTTTTAGGATTGATCGACCAAATGATCTGGCAAGTCGGTTACTTTTTCGCAGCAGAGCTGCTCCATTATCTGTTGTAATTGGGTTTTTAGGATACTTATAGTATGATCACCTCCTGTTTTTCCCAAGGCGGCAACTCCATACATGAATGACCTGCCCATAAATGTAAATTTGGCACCGCTTGCCATGGTTCTGGCCACATCTGGCCCCGATCGTACGCCACTGTCCATCATTATGGTGATCTTGTCACCATACTTCTTTGCTATTTCGGTTAACGGCTTTATGGTAGATTGCCCGGCATCTAATTGCCTTCCGCCATGATTGGAAACGATGATCCCGTCGAGACCTAGTTTAATGGCGCGCTCTGTGTCGACCTCGCTAGCCACGCCTTTTAAGACGATCCTTCCTTTCCAAAGGTCTCGAATAGGCGCAATTTTCTCTTCATTCAATCTTCCGCTGAATGTTTGATCCATAAACTGGCCAAGGGCACTCAGATTCATGTTCTTTGGCATATAGGGTTTTAAAATTTCAAAGTTCGGCTGGCCTTGAATAAGTGTTTGCAATGCCCAATTTGGTTTACCTAATATCTGCAGGATATTTTTTACAGACATTTTTGGGGGCATCGCTAAACCGTTTCTAATATCTCTTGGCCGATATCCGAAAGTTGGCACATCGCATAGTAGCACCAATATTTCGTTGCCGATTGCTGCGGCTCTTTTCAAAATATCATCTCTTAACCTTTCTTCGGTAGGGTGATATAACTGGAACCATGCCTTGCCCTCAGTAATTTCTCCAATGCGTTCGATACTACTGGTGGTTACCGTGCTCAATACAAAGGGGATATTGTGTTGAAAAGCTGCTTTGGCCAATATTTCGGGAGCATTGGGCCACATCAGTCCTTGAAGCCCAACGGGTGCTATTCCGAAAGGGGCATCATAGGTCTCACCAAACAAGGTCGTTTTCATATCCGAGCCTTTGTGTAAACTGAGATATTGTGGTTTGAGTTCTACTTGCTGGAGGTCCGATCGATTCCGATGCAAATTCACATCCTCATTACAACCTCCATCGAGGTATTCGAATGCAAATTTTGGGATACGCTTCTTGGCCTTTGATCTGAGATCATCAATCGATGGATATCGTTTATCGTAGTTCCACATCATATTAATTTGTCGTTTGCAGAGGAACAAGCTTTTGTAACTTGTAGTTGTTCTTTAAAAACCTTCTGTCCAATTTTTGATTGCCGATCACCATAGCC
This sequence comes from Sungkyunkwania multivorans, assembly GCF_042675645.1. Lineage (NCBI taxonomy): Bacteria > Pseudomonadati > Bacteroidota > Flavobacteriia > Flavobacteriales > Flavobacteriaceae > Sungkyunkwania > Sungkyunkwania multivorans. Next base: position 289,620 of record NZ_JBHTJH010000004.1, read on the forward strand.
GCTCCAAGTGCTGACCCCAACGGAGATCTCGTGGTTCTCACCTTATGATCTTTAAAGTGATTGGCCATCAGGGTCACAAAAATGTGATTGTCGGTGAAACCGCCATCGATGTATATCTTTTTGATACTCGTATTTCCGATGGCCATTTTTATGGTTTCAAACTGAAGTTGCATTAGTTCGATCATCAACTGATGATAGGCTTCTTCAAAGGTGGCAAAAGCCGCTAATTGGGTTCTTTCGATCTCTTTTCGTTTTAGCAGGATACTTTCAAAGTGGAAATGGATATCCTCACGGGAGATCAACTTATGGTATATGTCAGAATTGAATTTAATTCCTTGATGATAGCCATATGGTTTTTGAAAGTGGTCGCTAATATTTTTTACCTGTAACTTATATTCGTTCCCCATAAAAAATCGCGTTGCCTTTATTCTTTTGCCATCAACACTCATATAATTGAGACAATTATTTTTTAGGTCCTTTGTTGTCAATGGTTCATCATTAAAGGGATTTAGAGCAACGCTCCATGTTCCGGTCGAAAGTAATAGAAACGGTTTTTTCTCGCTTAGCAAATAGGGGATCAAGGCCGCGGAGCTATCATGAATACCAACCCCGACAGCATACTTTTTGCCTTTGTAATCGATTTTGATACTGGTTTGTGTTGGGACGATAGGGGGTAGGACGCTATGGAGTCCTTCCGCATAGACCCAATGGTGATAATCCTTTTTGTTGTAGTCCCATAGTCCGGTGTGGCAACCGATACTGGTGTATTCGCTTAGCGGGATTCCTGTAAATAGATAGGATAGATATTGTGGAAAATGAAGGGAATATTTTATTTTTTCGAATATCTCAGGGCGAGTTTCTTTGAGCCAGAAAAGCTGCATGCCCGAATTGAGCATTCCCGATGTGGGTGATGCTGTGTCCGTGGCTATTTCAGTAGCATCGCCGTGATGTGAATGAAATTTCTGGACAACTTCACTGGGGATAGGCTTTAGGTAGTTGTAGAGCGGCGTAAGCACCTTTCCGTTGGCATCTATGTGAACAAAACTAGCTCCATACGTTGAGAAATTGATTTTTTTAATGTTGAACTTCTTAGCATTTAAGACGCTGTCAAAGACCGAAAGAAGCCATTTCTTCAACTCGGTCAAGTTTTCGGTAGGGTGTCCATCTTCATCTTCTATCTCATCAAAACTTGTATATTCCCTGTGCACTTCGTTATAATCATCGTCGAATAGAAAGAACTTTTTATTGGTCTTACCAATATCAAAAACTGCTGTTACTTTCTGTCTTTGCATGATATGAGTTCCTTTAGAGGCCAGTGGCGACTGTTTTTGTGCCACGTTCATCGATAAGGCTTCTTCGTACCGCTAACTCTCGATAAGCATCTACTGGATATAGGGCGGCATTGTTTAGAAGACGTGCTTCTCTTACCAGTGGTCTCACATCTGTACGATATGCGTTTTGCAAAATTTCTTGGCATAGGACCACATCATGATCTTGCTGAGCCTGTCTAAGCAGATTTTGATCGATCAACAGGGCTTGGGCATAAGCTATCATAATAGCCTCTAACGACTGAATTAGATCTTCGAGTGGATCCTTAACGTTATGGCTGGCATCGATCATCCAAGCCGGTGTTGGATTTTGTGAATTTTTTTCCATTCCGAAGACCAACTCGTTAAAGATCAAAAATAGTGCATAAGGTTTAATAGAACCTACTGTAAGGTCATCATCGCCGTATTTACTATCGTTAAAGTGAAATCCTCCTAGTTTTCCTTTCATCATCAAGGTGGCTACGATCTGCTCGATATTCGTATTAGGCAAATGATGACCTAGGTCGACTAGGGTGAATGCTCGTTCTCCGCATGCATTGGCCAGCATAAATGAAGTGCCCCAATCTTGAATGACCGTACTGTAAAAATTAGGCTCGTAAGGCTTGTACTCTATAAAGAGTTTCCAATCCTCAGGCATTGCCTTATAGATATGTTGCAAGCTCTCTTGTGTGAGTTTCAAGGCCGATTGAAAATTTTGTTGACCTGGAAAGTTACTGCCATCGGCTAGCCATACGGTAAGGCTTTTTGAACCTAGCGCATTTCCTAATTTCACTACTTCGATGTTGTGCTCAATGGCTTTCATTCGGATCACTGCATCGGCATTGCTGAGTGAACCGAACTTGTAGCTCATTTTCATGTCGGGTTGGTCCTGAAAGGTATTTGAGTTTACAGCATCAAAAAGAAGCTTATTGGATTTAGCAATTTCCTTGATGGCCGAAATATCTTCCGGAATGTCCCACGGGATATGCAAAGAAACGGACCCCGCAGCATTTGTCAACAGATGAAGAATTCCGATATCATCTAGCTTTTCTTCAAGTGAAGCAGGCTCACCGGCATATGAAAACCGTCCAAAGCGGGTTCCGCCTGCTCCTAGGGCCCAACTGGGGATAGCTACTTGAAAGTCGCTTAGTTTTTGGAGGATCCAGGAGACATCGACCTCTCTTTTGATCAACGAATTGCTCAAAAAACTGAACTCGCGATGATGTTCATCACTTTTCTGTTTGTTGATCTCGCTTATTTGATTTTGATGTATTCTCATATATTCTTAGCAGTTTACCTTACAAACGCATTGGCCATACCACCGTCTACATTGATCGTGTTACCGGTACTTTTATCTAAGATAGCACAAAGTGAAAAAACCGCATTCGCTATATCTTCCGGTAGGATTATTTCATTCAATAAATTGCGTTTGGCGTAGTGCGATGGCAATTCATCAACAGAGATGCCGTATGCCTTGGCGCGCCCTTCGGCCCATTCACCTTCCCAAATCTTACTACCTATTATTACACCGTCTGGATTAACAGTGTTCACTCGAATCTTATACTTTCCAAGTTCCGAAGCTAAAAGTCGTGTCATATGCTGTTGTGCAGCTTTGGCCGTACCATAACCAACATTATTTGGACCAGCCACCAACCCATTCTTACTGGCAATATTTATTATAGAGCCTCCTCGGCCTTGCTTCTTCATGATGTTCACTCCATGCTGCACCATAAGAAATTGTCCTTTGACCAGCACATCTTGTAGCAGATCCCATTCTTTCACTGAAGTGTCTTCAAGTGGTTTGGAAATTGCCAGACCAGCAGAATGGACAATGATATCTACACCACCAAAATCGATACTCGCTTTTTTGTAAGCCTTTATAATGGCATTCTCATCAGTCACATCACATTCGGCAACCGAAGCCTCATCTTTATTAAATGACTTCATCGCTTCGATAAGGTTCTTTTCATCTAGGTCAGTGAGCAACACATTGGCACCTTCCGCCACCAGCTTGTCGGCGATTGCCTTTCCAATACCACCAGATCCACCAGTAACTATAGCTATTTTTCTCGATAATGGTTTTTCGGGAGGCATTCGTTTGAGTTTCGCCTCTTCTAGTAACCAATATTCGATGTTAAAAGCTTCTTGTCTCGGCAAGGCCGTATATTCTGAGATTGTTTCAGAGCCTCTCATAACATTGATGGCATTCACGTAAAACTCACTCGCGACTCTGGCGGTTTGTTTGTTTTTGGCAAAGGTAAACATGCCTACTCCGGGATAGATGATCACCACAGGATTGGGGTCGCGCATGGCAGGGCTATTGGGATGCTTGCAGCTTTCATAATAGTCGGCATATTCTTTTCTATATTTCTCAAACTGCGGTTCTATCATTTTTAATATTGCTTCTGTATCTTCCAGTGGATAGTTTGTGTCGATAGATAATACCAGAGGCTTTATTTTAGTTCGTAAAAAATGATCTGGACACGAGGTGCCCATAGCCGCCAGTCTTTCTAGATCATTGCTGTTGATGAATTCGAGCACTGCCTCAGTGTCGTTAAAGTGCCCGACCATAGCTTTTTCGCTACTGCACAATCCTCGGAGAACAGGAGCTAGCATTGCCGCCTTTTCTTGACGGACATCTTCAGGAAGGCTCTCGACCCTAGATCCGCCAAAAGAAGGACCTCTTTTTTCTGCTTTTTCTTCAATATAGTTCGCTGCAGCATCGATTACTTCCAGACTATTTATGTAACATTCATAAGAGGAATCACCCCAGGTAAATAATCCGTGATTACCTAGCACAATTCCCCGAATGCCAGGATTTTCTTCCAGGCACTTTTCCAATTGAAGTCCGAGATCAAACCCAGGGCGTTGCCAAGGCACCCATCCCATGGTATCTCCCCAGATCTCTTTTGTGATCTTTTGCCCGTCCTTTGCGGCTGCGATTGCTATGAGTGCATCGGGATGAAGATGGTCTATATGTTTAAAAGGCAGCAATCCATGCAGAGGAGTATCGATCGATGGTGCTTTACTGTTCAAATCGTAAATACAATGATTAAAAAGAGCGACCATTTCGTCTTCATGTTCAATGCCTCTGTAGACAGTTTTCAAATTTCTTAAGCGTTCTGTGTACAAGCCTGCGATTCCTTCTCTTGTCAAAGTTCCTATGTCTCCTCCAGAACCTTTTACCCACATTACTTCTACCGTATTTCCAGTGAGCGGATCCTTTTCCAGCGTTTTGCAGCTCGTATTACCCCCTCCGTAGTTGGTTATCCGCAAATCGGCGCCTAAAATATTCGAACGATATAGGAATAACGCAAGCTCGTCTCCTTCTAGTTTTTTAGAATGATCGTGATCCCATAGGTAATTTACATTCCGGAAAGTTTTGGCATTGATGTCCATTCGGGTTTTTTTAAATTGAACTATCTCGATATCACGAAAGTATTGTGGCATTCACTATTCTCCATCCTGCACTGTACTGTTCTTTGAAATTATATTTTCATAATTCAATAGAAAATTATTTAATTTTTTGATGAATATTTATGTAAATGGCTTTTATTTTCACTTTTATCAATTAAATTGGCATTTGATAAAGAAAAGTCAGGATGGAATCCTTAGCACATATGGAAATTGACCATAACTCGCGAATCCCCAAATACAAACAAGTGATCGATTCTATAGTTAAAGGGATCGCTAATGGAAGTTTTAAGATCGGCGAGAAAATCCCATCTATAAATGAGATAAGTGAAGAATACTATTTGTCGCGCGACACGGTTGAAAAGGCTTATAGCCAGCTGAAAAAGAGCAATGTGATCGTTTCGGTGAAAGGGAAGGGTTACTACGTTTCCAAAACAGATCTTGACAGCAAGGTTCGGATACTCTTTTTGGTCAATAAACTCAGTTCTTACAAAATGCGCATCTACAACGCTTTTAGGCGCAAAGTAGCCTCAAAGGCCAAGATCGATCTTAAGATATACCATTGTGAAGAGCAGATCTTTTTGAATATACTTGAAGAGAACATTGGCAACTATGATCATTATGTGGTCATGTCACATTTTATCAACAGCCATCAAGAGCATGTTGGCCATACGGATGAGGTTCTGGCTGCTTTGAGAAAAGTGCCCTCCAAAAAACTCATATTGGTAGATAATAGATTAAACGAAATTGAGAACTGTGTTTCGCAGATCTATCAAGATTTTGAAAAGGACATCTTTGGTGCCTTGAATCAGGCGATCAATAAGCTCAAAAAATATGACAAACTAATTCTGGTGTATCCAGAGAGATCTGTCTACCCTTATCCAAAGGAGATTCTCAGCGGTTTTAAGCGTTTTTGCCTTGCTAATGCATTTGAATTTGAAGTTCTTGATCAGATATATGAAGGAATGGAATTTCAGTCAAGAGATGCTTACATCACCATTGAAGAAATGGATCTTGTAAATCTATTGAAGCAAGTAAGAGATCATCATTTGGAAATAGGGAAAGACATTGGGATTATATCTTACAATGACACCCCTTTGAAAGAATTATTGGACATCACCGTGATAAGTACCGACTTTAATGCTATGGGCGAAAAAATTGGAAACATCCTGCTCGATGGCAAAGGTGAAAAACTAATTAAAAACCGCTTCAGTTTTATCGACAGAAAATCTATTTGATCAGGTACTAGACTTTTCGATTCTCTCCATTAAAATTACTCTTCATCAACTTTCTTGCAGTACAGTACAGGATGGATAATATTTAACCCTATCTTAATATTGTTGATAATAATGCAAAAAGAACGACTTTTTTATAGCTATTTATCAGTAAATGAGTTTTTTTTTGAATAATCGACAATAATCAAAGCTAACTGTTTTATAATGAGGAATTTGCAATTTAAACAATTTAAGAAAACCGGACTATGGTTACTGGTCCTTAGTTTCATTTTTGTAACCCACCAAATAAAGGCAAATACCGATCAAGATCGAATTATTTCCGGGACTGTGATATCCGAGGAAGGAACACCACTTCCAGGGGTAAATGTGATCGTGAGGGGAACCAGGATAGGTCAAACTTCAGATTTTGATGGCAATTATAGAATCAATGTTCCGGTAAATGCCGAAATCTTGGTGTTTTCATATATAGGATTTCAAACCCAAGAAGTGACCATAGGGACGCAGACCGTGATCAACATTACCATGAAACCAGATGCGACCAATTTGGATGAAGTGGTTGTGATCGGTTATGGGGAGCGAAAGCGGGAAGAACTTGTTGGAGCGGTTTCAACGGTTCAATCCACTACTATTGAGAATCAACAGGTGCCTACTTTCGAACAAGCTTTGATTGGGCAGGTTTCTGGTGTTCAATTTAGAGATGGTGGTGCCCCAGATGGAGGACCTCAAGTAATAGTCAGAGGACTTTCAACCTTCGGAAACAACAATCCTCTGTATGTGATCGATGGTTTTCCAATAGGAACAAATGCGGGGGTACAGCGTGACAACTACTTGCTCAATTCGATAAACCCTGCTGACATAGAGTCTGTAAGTGTTTTAAAAGATGCTGCCTCAAAAGCGATATATGGATCGCGAGCCTCTAACGGTGTCATCATTATCACCACCAAAAAAGGAAGACGAAATAGAAAACCAGTGATTACGATGAGCACCAATGTTGGCTTTCAGAATGTCCCTGAATACGAAGCACCACCAGTTCTCAATGCCGCTGAATTAGCGCAATATACACTAGAGTATTTTGAAGACCAGGAGGCTGCGGGATCCCCCTTAGGCGGCTTACAACAAAACCAACGTGCTTTTTTGCTTGGAACTAATGATTATGGTGAAGATAACGATTGGTTCGACCTCATTACACGTACAGGATATGTACAGAATTATAACATAGCCGTTTCGGGAGGTAGCGAACGCTCTAGGTACAGCGTATCACTAGCAATGCAAGATAGAGAAGGTATTATCATTAACAGTTCTTTTACACGATATTCATTGAATTTTAATTTCGACACACAGATCAGTGACAAATTGCGATATGGATTGAACTTTGCTCCGACAAAATCCATTGCTACAGGCGGGCGTACAGATTCGGCAGCTGGTAATTTCAGGATATTCAATGCGGTGGCCTTGTCTGCATGGACGGATCCAACAGCACCCTTACGTGATGAGGATGGAAGGCTAACAGCGGTAGCCGACGGGAACTTAATATTCCGGTCGAGAAATCAAAATCCGGTAACATTAATGACCGAAAGAATTGATGAGAGACGATCGGACATATTACGACTCGGTACATTTTTAGAATATACGATCGTTCCTGGACTAAGAGCTAAAACCTTTGGTTCAGTGCAACTGGTGGATAGAAGAAACAACTCATTTACACCATCACGCTTCCCTGGAAGTAGCTTGTTTGCAAGTTTAGATGGTACAGGCAGAGCTACAGCGAATGTATTTGAACTTAACAATCTCAATATGGTTTGGGAGAATACCCTGAACTACCGAAAGGCATTCGGACAAAATGATGAACATCAAATCGATCTGTTGGCTGGTTTTAATATGGAGAAAAGACAGTCATCAACGACCACAGCAAATTCTGCCAATCTTGTGGATGAGAATATTAAATTGCCAAGTGCAAACAACTCTGTAGAACCTCAAGATTTTACCGGAGGTTCTGCCACCGAAGCGAACGGTATCATTTCAATTATTGGAAGGGCGGATTATAATTATGATCAACGTTATTATTTTACCTCTACTTGGCGAAGAGATGGTTCTTCCAAATTCGGACGTGACTCCAGATATGCCGATTTTATCTCAGGCGGATTGGCATGGAGGATCTCTAACGAATCGTTCTTCGAATCTTTGAAGCCGACTTTTTCAGAATTTAGAATTGAAGGAGGATATGGTCTAAGTGGGAATAATAGCAATATAGGTAATTATACTGCACAGGGAGCCATAGCACAAGGAAACGACTATAATTTTGATGGTGTAAATGCTCCAGGGGCGAACGTGAGCATTCTACCGAATAGGCAGGCGCGTTGGGAAGAATCCAAAGAAATAAACTTTGGTGTTGATCTCGGATTTTTTAATAACCGAGTTTTCCTCACTGCTGATTATTATGACTATACTTCAATTGACTTCCTATTTAGCCAACCATTACCAAGAACTAGTGGTTTTGGAAGTATTGTTTCTAATTTAGGGGAAATTCAGAATAAGGGTATAGAACTAGAGCTGACCACGAGAATTATAGAAAAGAAGGATTTCCGATGGACCGCGAGTATTAACTACACGAGAAATAGGAATGAGGTTATCGATGTTCCTCAAGAAGACAATGCCTTTTTTCCAGGAGGAAGCGATTTGAGCGGGGGCAATATTACCGAGGTCAGAGAAGGACAACCTTTGGGGCAATTTAGAGGATTGAAGGTCACTGGACTCTTTACACAAGAAGACTTGGATAATCCAGACCAGCCAAAATATAGAAATGCTTCGCAAACTATCGTCGGCTCACTAAAATGGGAAGATGTTCCAACGATTGACACCGATGGAGATGGAATTCCGGATCAAGCCGATGGCGTTTTAGACTTTGCCGATGTGACGACCATTGGCGACTCCAATCCCAATTTCATATTTGGTTTTAACACTCGGATCAATTATAAAAACTTTGATCTCACCATTACAGGAGATGGCGCTGTTGGGCAACAAGTATTGCTAGCGCAAAATCAGTACCTTTGGAATCAGGATGACGGGCAGTTCAACATTGATAGAGTATTATTGGAAAGATATCGACCTGGAGATGACCCCAGAACAAAGGTCATCCCTGGTACCGGTAGTCGATTTAGTCGACAAGCCTTCAGAAGAACCAATTCACTTCACATTCAAGATGCCGACTATTTATGGGTAAGGAATATCACACTTGGCTATCGTTTACGCGGTGACAAGTTCAACAATGCCTTCGATAGTGTCAGAATCTATTTTAGTGCACAGAATCCATTTTTATTCACAGAATATGACTACGGCGCCCCGACAGTTAACAGGGCAGCAGATAATGCAATAGTTCGCAATGTAGATAATGGGGCTTATCCAATTGCAACTACAGTAAGTCTTGGATTTGATATTACATTCTAAATAAAAACGTACCAATGTTAAAAACATATTTCATGATGAAAAATATCATAAAAACAGCTGTGATCGCTCTATTGATAACGGGATGTCAAGATTTTTTGGAAGAGACGCCCGAGGCATTTAGAACAACTGATAGCTTCTTTCAGACCGAAGATGAGATAGACCAGGGCATCGCCTCGACCTATCGCGTAAATAGAGGCATACACAATAACCTCCAATTAAGATTTGGCGAGACGAGGGCTGATAATACGAACATCGAAATTACAGGAGATGGTGGCGGACTGAATGATGACCAGATGAACGAATTTACCATGGACGCTACAAACGGTCTTCTCTCTAGTTACTGGAATGACAATTATGTTGGAATTTCAAGAGCAAACTTCGTGCTAGCCAGTATCGATGATGTCGAATATCAAGAGCAAGAAATCAAAAACGCTCGAAAAGGAGAGGCACTTTTTTTAAGAACATTATTCCACTTTAATTTGGTGAGGATTTATGGGGATATACCATATATTGATCGTCCTGGGGAAAGCCCAGATCAGATCTTGTCCGAGGAATTCATCGCACGAGACCCGGCTGATCAGGTCTACTCCGAGATTTTGAATGATGCGCAACAAGCCATTGATCTATTACCAAGCGATACCGATGATGAAGGAAGGGCTACCTTAGGAGCCGCTTTAATGTTAAAGGCTAAAATTCACATGGCGTTGCAACAATATACTGAGGCCCGACCGCTACTAGAACAAATTACCGGTCTTGGCTATTCGCTTTTGCCCAACTATGGCGACGTGTTTTTGACCAAGAATCACAACGAAGGAATTTTTGAGATTCAGTATAGTCCAGCATTGGACCAAGGAGCTAACTTTTTCACCAATTTTGTACCTAACAGAAGTGGTAATGACATTCTGGGTCCCAATGCTGCGCCTAACAGCCGAGGCAACCAATTTCAGCCAACCGAAAGCATACTGGACGCTTATGACCCGATGGATGAACGTTATCTGCATAACATATCAACTTATACCGATTCTAATAGCAATTTATTTTATTGGGTTAGCAAATTTGCAAAACCATTCGATCAAAATCAGCCTGGTCAACAGGATATTAATTGGCAGATGTACAGGTATGCAGATGCCTTACTGATGCTAGCCGAATGTTATGAAAAAGTAGGTGGTGGAGATCCAGCCACATTAGTAGGACAAATAAGAGCCAGAGCTGGACTTTCGCCCACTTTATCAGCAGCCGAATTAGCTGACTTAGAACAGACGATAGCCGATGAACGCCGAAAAGAATTAGCTTTCGAAGGTCATAGATATTTTGACCTTCTACGAACCGGTAAATTGGTAGAAGTCATGACCGCACATGGAATTCAGGAGATCGCGAATGGTCAAACAGTGACTGGAGCTGAGGCCTACCAAAACATTAGAGATGTCTTTGGGATTCCTTTCAATCAGGTACTAGAGTTTGGTTTTGAACAAACTCCGGGATGGGAATAGTCAACTGAGTTTTAAGTTAAGGTATAAATTGCGGGAGTAAGGTGTGGTTGTTTAAACGGCCATGCCTTGCTTCTTTAAACAAAAGGAATGAAAAATCCTCACAAAATTGTAGCGTCAATTCTTTTGATCGTCTTATCGATTGCATGTAAGGAAAGAAAAAAGGATGATTTCGCTATTCATGAAGACACAAGACCCAATATCATCTTTTTGTTGACGGATGATCAGCGTTGGGATGCTATAGGTTATGCCGGGAATACCGTCTTAAAGACTCCCAATATAGATACCTTGGCAAAAGATGGGGTGTATTTTAAAAATGCCTATGTCACTACTTCAATCTGTGCAGTAAGTAGGGCAAGTATTCTTACCGGACAATATGCCCGAAGACATAAAATTTGGGGTTTTAGTAAAAATTTTACAGAAGAACAGCTTGACAATACGTATCCACTCTTATTAAGGAGATCCGGATATTACATCGGTTTTATTGGTAAATATGGGGTGGGGAATCAACTTCCCGTTGATAAATACGACTATTGGAAAGGCTTTGAAGGACAAGGCACCTTTGATCAAAAGGATAGAGATGGAAATGCAACACATCTAACAGATATGATAGGCAAGCAGGCCACGGAATTTTTGGAATTGCAAAGGGGCTTGGACAAGCCATTTTGTTTGTCGGTAAGCTTTAAGGCACCTCATGTAGAAGGAGACCCTGGAGTTTTTCTGCCTAATGAGGCTTATGCCGAGCTATATGAGGATGCTACCATCGATATTCCGAAAACATCAACTTCAGAATATTTTGAATATTTTCCTTCAAACTTCACTACGAACAACGTAGCAAGAAATAGATGGGAAGATCGATTTTCGACATCAGCGCAACAACAAGAGTCCATTAAAAAATACTATCGACTGATTCATGGAGTAGACGTTGTCGTCGGAGAGATATTGAAAAAACTAAAGGAAACAGGACAAGATAAAAATACGGTCATCATATATACCAGTGACAACGGCTTTTATCTTGGCGAATATGGTTTCGCTGGCAAGTGGTATGGTAGTGAGGCATCCATTCGTGTACCTATGATCATTAATGATCCTCGTTCTAAGGTTAAAGGTACGGTGATCGATAAAAAGGTACTTAATATAGATGTTGCACCTACGATACTATCAATAGCCGCAGTAGAGGCTCCAAAAATGATTCAAGGGGAAGATCTCACAAAGTTGATGGCTGACCCTGATACCGAATGGAGAGATTCTTTTTTCTATGAACACCTGTGGAAATCTTCAAATGATTATTACATTCCAAGCACCGAAGGCGTGGTAAGCGGAGATAAGAAATACATGAAATACTTCATGAATCGGGATACCACCGATGTGATCTTTGAAGAATTATACGAGCTGTCCAAAGACCCTTTCGAGACGAACAACCTTATGGGGAATCAAGACGCGAAGATGTTAGAACAGGCGATGAGAGAAAAATATTGGAAACTAAAAAAATTAGCCGAGTAATATGATCTCTATAATTGGGAACGTTGGTTCGATTGGTCGTGGTCTATTATTGCTATTGATACCAGCTTGTATCATCAATGCCCAATCGAAACCGTACTGGCAAAATCCAGAGGTGGTCAATGTCAATAAGCTTCCAGCTCGGGCTACCTCCATATCATATCCCAATGAAAGATTGGCCATAGCGACCAATAAGGATGCTTCCCCTAGAAAACTTTCTTTGAACGGACCATGGAAGTTTCACCTTGTCAAAGCGCCTTCCGAAGTACCACAGAATTTCTTCATACCTTCTTATTCCGTAGGCGAGTGGAAAGAACTTCCTGTACCTTCCAATTGGGAATTGCATGGTTATGGCAAACCATGGCATCGCCTTACCCATCAGATATGGGAAAAGAAAGGAGTTAAAGAGCCTAATGTTCCCGAAGATTACAACCCCACGGGTCTATATAGGAAGAATATAGACCTCCCTAAAAAATGGCGAAACATGCAAATTACCTTGCATGTAGGTGCGGTTTCTTCATGTCTTACCGTTTGGGTCAATGGAAACTTTGTAGGCTACAGCGAAGACAACAGATTACCTGCCAGATTTGATATTACGAATTTTTTGAAAGCAAAAAACAATACGATCGCCTTTCAAGTATCGCAATGGAGCGATGGCAGCTATCTTGAGGATCAGGACCATTGGCGCATGAGTGGTATCACACGAGAGGTGTACCTTGAAGCTGCTCCAAAGGTACAACTTTACGACTTTGCGGTGCGAACGGATCTAGATGATAAGTACAATGATGCCGTATTAGCAATACGCCCAGAGATCATGAAATTTAAAGAGATCGATACCAAAGATTGGACAGTGACCGCACAACTTTATGATACTGATAAGCAACCAGTACTTTTGGAAGCACTGGAGATTCCTGTCGAGGAGATCTTAAAGGAATATTACCCGCAGATCGGCAATCGACCTTTTGACAATCTGATGAAGGTAAAGGTGGAAAATCCTAAAAAATGGTCTGCAGAATACCCCAACCTATACACATTGGTCCTTTCATTAAAAGATAATAATGGAAAATTGACTGAAGCTAGAAGTACAAAAGTTGGTTTCCGTGAAATTGATATTAGTGATGGACAGTTTAAGGTCAATGGTGTCCCGGTGCTGCTCTATGGAGTCAACCGTCATGATTGGGATGCTGTGACCGGAAAAGCGGTTACAAAAGAAGCGATGCAAAAGGACGCTCAACTTATGAAGCAACTCAATGTGAACGCGTCCAGGTCATCACACTATCCTAACCCACCATATTGGTATGAGCTTTGCGATGAGTACGGAATCTACGTAATGGATGAGGCCAATATCGAAAGTCACGGGAAAGGATCGCTCTTTAGCAATGTTCCTGCTTGGCATACCGCATTTCTAGAGCGTGGTATTCGAATGGTAGAGCGCGATAAGAACCATCCAAGTATCATCAGTTGGTCGCTAGGTAATGAAGCTGGATTCGGACCCAATCATGCTGCACTCTCAGCTTGGGTCAAAGAATTTGACGCTACACGTCCGATTCACGCCGAGGGTGCCCAGAATATCTATGGCTACAATTGGCCAAAACCCGAACCGAAGGATCGTAGCTATACCGACTTTTTAAGTAGAATGTATAGGCTTACGGATGACATGATCGACCTTGCCACTAAACCCGATGACGATCGGCCAGTGATATGGTGCGAGTATGCACATTCCCAAGGAAATTCTACAGGAGATCTGGAAAGCTACTGGAAAGCGATACGAAAATACCCTCGACTTGTAGGCGGCTATGTTTGGGATTGGCGAGATCAGTTGATCGCTAAAGAGAGCAATGACGGTAAGGTGCTATGGAAACATGGCGAAGACTTTGGGCAACCGCAGGCTGATCTCAATCCTGTGCAGAAAGGGTTGATCTCCGCAGATGGAAAGGTCAAATCAGGAGGATGGCAGGCCAAATATGTCTGGCAACGTGTAAAAATAGAAGCTGACAGTAATGTTAGAGGGAAATTTAAGGTACACAACCGCCATTTTCGTACGAATCTTAGCGAGTATGATGTGACTTGGGAAATTACTGAAGATGGAAGAGTGGTCCGATCTGGTATCTTGGCATCTCCTGATGTTCTTCCCAATAAGACAGGAATCCTTCAGATACCACTTCCAGAAATTCAGCCCAAGCCAGGACTTCACTATCATGTAAAGATCGCCTTTGTGTTAAAAGAAGGTAAACCTTGGGCTGACAAAGGTTTTGAAGTGGCCGCCGAGCAATTCCTTTTACAATACATCCCGAAGAAAGACACCTTGGTAACAGAACCAACTACAACTTTAGAAGAAACGGATTCACACATTACTATTTCGGTCAATGATATAGCCGTTGTCTTTGATAAAATAAATGGGGAGCTTATAAAATATGCTTTGAAAGGTGAAAATTTTATCAGTGTAGCTCCCAGGCCCAATTTTTGGCGCCCTCCTACAGACAATGACTTGGCTTCGGGTATTATGAACCGGCAGAAATTTTGGAAGGGAGCTTCCAAAAGTCTACGATTAGCCAGTATTTCATCCGAGAAGAATTCGCATACAGTTAAAGTGAAAACAAGGCATGAAACAGGGGATACCAAATTGGTAGTGATGCAGCAATATACGATTCACAAAGATGGTTCCATGCAACTGGACTATCAGTTGGAGCCGGCGGCAAATCTCCCTGAAATTCCTCGCGTTGGCTGGCAGCTACAAATTCCGTCCGAATTTGACAAATTAGAGTGGTTTGGGCGAGGACCATTAGAAAGTTATGTCGATAAGCGGACGGGAGCCTTTCTTGGAAGATTTTCAACTTCCGTGAAAAAAGATTTCACTTATTATGTGCGCCCTCAGGAAAGCAGTAATAAAACAGATGTGTTTTGGGCAACGCTGTCCAATTCAAAAGGTCAAAAGCTTTATATTGAAGCGATATCTGAACCATTGAGTTTTAGTGCGTGGCCATTTACCCAAGATCAAATTGAAGATGCCAATCGTATTGAGGAGCTTAAATTTGAAAACACCATAACGTTAAATATTGATTATAAACAGATGGGTGTGGGTGGAGATAATACCTGGAATATTGATGCTCGGCCACATGAATCTTTTAGGATTCCTGCTAAAGCTTACCAATATTCTTTTCGAATCAAGATGGTGAAAGAATAGTCCCTGTCAGGATACAACAAGACGGTTTTTACTTTTCTTTATTCTATTTTGTGAAGTGATATTAAATTCAATGGTCTATGAGGTGGTACTTCGTATTTATGGTTTTACTGGCGTTTTCTTGTAAAGAAGAAAGGACTTCCCCTTCTGGAAAGACGCAATTATCGGTAGCCCAGGATTGGAAAGCCAATTGGGTCACTATTCAAAGCGTATTGCCCGAAAAAAATGCCTGGCTGGCTTTCAGGAAATCTTTCGAATATAAAAAAGACACTTCTCAAGCCAAACTGCGATTAGCAGTAGATTCAAAATATTGGTTATGGATCAATGGAGAGCTTATCGTTTTTGAAGGAGGTCTAAAAAGAGGGCCGACTCCTGATGATACTTATTACGATAAGGTAGATATGACCAATCTGCTAAAGGATGGGAAAAATACTGTAGCAATCTTGGTCTGGTATTTTGGCAAGGACGGAATGACACACAAATCTAGCGGTAAAGCTGGGTTAATTACTGAATTATATCAAAGTGACCAACTCATTCTTCAAACGGATGACTCCTGGAAAGCTATTTCACATCCAGCTTACATTTCTAAAAGTGAGGATCCGCAACCCAATTGGCGCTTACCGGAATCCAATATTGTATTCGATGCGCAAAAAGACGTTCCAGATTGGGTACAATCCGATTTCGATGATAGCGGTTGGCAAGATGCAAAAGTGATTTGCCAAGGTATTTGTCCTCCTTGGAATCAACTGGTGAAAAGGCCGATTCCTTTTTGGAAAGACTTCGGGTTAAAAGCTTATGGGAATACATTCAACTTCCCTTTTGTAAGCAAGGGGGATACCATAAAATGTAAACTACCTTATAATGCCCAAGTAACACCATTTTTAAAAGTGAATTCCAAAGCAGGTGAAAGAATTACCATGCTGACCGACAATTACAAAGGGGGATCGGAATATAATATGAGAGCGGAGTATATCACTAAAGAAGGTGAGCAAAGCTATGAGTCCTTGGGGTGGGTCAATGGACATATAATGTATTATGTAATTCCTAAGGGAGTAGAAGTTTTGGATCTAAAATATCGTGAAACCGGTTATGATACCGAATTTGCCGGTAGCATTGAGGTGGATGATGCGTTTTATAATCAGATGTGCAAAAAAGCAGTGCGTACCTTGTATGTGACGATGCGCGATAATTACATGGACACGCCTGGTCGTGAGCGTGCCCAATGGTGGGGCGATGTGGTGTTGGAAAGTGGAGAAGCCTTCTATGCATTGGACCGTAAAGCCGATGCCTTGACCAAAAAGGGGATGCTCGAATTGATGAATTGGCAACGTAGGGACAGTACCATTTTTTCTCCTATCCCTGCGGGAAACTGGAATCAGGAATTACCAGGGCAAATGCTCATGAGCGTTGGCTATTACGGCTTTTGGAACTATTATTTGAACACTGGCGATCTTGAGACCATCCAAAAAATATACGAACCCGTAAAGCGTTACCTTTCTCTATGGAAGCTTAGAGAAGATGGCACCGTAAACGTTAGAAAAGGAGGTTGGACCTGGGGAGACTGGGGGCAAAATAGAGACATACCACTTTTGATGAATACTCAATATTATCTAGCGCTTAAGGGCTATGCAAAATTATCTGAGGCAGTTGGAAAGCAAAATGAGGCCGATTCTGTCTATCATCTCATGAAAGGCTTTAAAACTGCATTTAATACAAAGTTCTGGAAGGGAAATCACTACCGATCAATGAATTATAAGGGAGCAACGGACGATCGTTCACAGGGCTTGGCCGTTGTTTCTGGTCTAGCTGATAAGGACAAATACGATCCGATCTATAAGGTTTTGCAAACTGAAATGCACGCAAGTCCTTATATGGAAAAATATGTGCTTGAGGCTTTGTTCATGATGGGGCACGACGATTTTGCCCTGCAACGAATGAAACAACGTTTTTCAAAGATGGTGCTCAACACCACCTATTCGACTTTATGGGAAGGTTGGGGCATCGGCGCAGAAGGCTTCGGAGGTGGTACTACAAATCATGGGTGGAGTGGAGGAGGGCTTACCTTGTTATATCAATACGCTACTGGTATTAGACCGACTTCTCCAGGTTGGAACACATTCCAGATTAAACCGCAGCCAGGACCTTTAAAGCATATTAGAGCAGTCGTTCCTAGCATTAAAGGCGATATTAGAGTTGAACTAAAGAACGAAGAGTCCTTTATACTCAAAGTTGAGATTCCCAAAGGAACCAAAGCGAGTGTTTATTTGCCTTCCTCATTCAAAAAAGTTGAGGTCAATAAAACCGGCATGGCCTATACCGAAGAGGGACCATATAGAATCTTTGAAGTTAATGAAGGGTCATACACATTTATTGCAAAGTATTAGCCCTTCTTCATTTGGCACATAACTAAAACCAAAAAATCAAGACATGATCAAAGCCGTATTATTCGGAATTGGATCTTGACGCCTATTGGGCTCAATTTGAAGGACTGCAAAAATATCTTCTCGGGCATCATCTGTAGTAGAAGATAAGGTCAACTACCTCTTTGCTGCTAACGCCTGCGCCACTTTGGTATTGTCAGTTCATGGTTATGGGCTATTTTTTCAATTCTACCGACCATTGATCGATAAATTGCATAGGCTTGATGGTGCCATCGCTACAAAACTCCAGAGGCGCACTCCAATATTGATAATCATGACCTTTGATATTGTCAGATGCCGAACCCCATAAGTCGCCTATCCAGATATACTTTTCACCTTCAGCTGTATTTAATTTCATTACATACGATTGCTGCGCTGGAATGATGGGCTTTTGCTGTATTTTTTTCCCTGTTATAAAAACATTGGCTTTGGTCAGAGATATTGCGTTTCTTCCACGATATAATTCAACTTCATTGATATAGATACTTTCATATGGATAGTCGATTTTGGGAACTATTTTAAGACGATCGACCTTTATCTGATCAAATTCAAGTTTTATTCGTTCACTTAAAGCTGTTTTCTTAACCTCCCTATTCCTAAATGTAATGTCTTTCCATTCTCGTCCTGTCCAAAGCTGTAGATCAAAACTTGGAGTTGTAATTATAGGATGAACTCTTGGATTACTGACATCACCACAATTCTCAGGGCGATTACCGGAAAATGTATAAATGGATAATTGATCTATTTTGGTTGTAGGATTGAAGGTGATTTCAATAGCATCAAATGTATCATCTGTCTTGGTCAATGTGGAATAAGCAGTTCCTCTTTTGATACCATCTATAAGTGTTGGTGCAAACTTGCCTGGATATCTATTGATATTTGATGTGAAAGTATAACCCTTCAAAGGGTTGTCCGATACATACACTCTGGCCCCAGAACCGTAATTACAAAAACAACAGGTATAATCCGTTAGCAAATAGTACTTTCCACCTTTTTTAAACATGGTTCCAGCTTCCATATGTTTGGCAATGATACCTCCGTTTTCCATTGTGGAAGAAAGGTAGTCATCGTTTAATTTTTCTACGGATACTTGATGATTTTGTATGGTGTTATAGCTTAAATAACAAGTATTATCTTCATCAACAAAAAGCCCGAAGTCTCCGAGGCCAATTTTGGAGTTTGCCATGTTCACATTGCTATTGACGATCTTGAAAGGCCCTTGAGGCGTATCGCTAGTCGCTACCCCGAATTGCCCGTCCCAAAGCTTGGGGTACCAGTTATACCAGAGTACATATTTCTTGGTTTTTTTGTTGTAAACAACATGCGGCCGGTAATAGACGCCTTCGGGTTGGTCGGGTAATAATTTGCCCTCATATTTCCAGTTTTTCAGGTCTTTCGAACTGTAACAACGATAGTGATTTTGGGTGGTAAAACCGTTGGTGCTGCCATACGAAGTGCCATACCAATAGAAGGTGTCTCCAAATTGAATGAGACGACCGTCATGCGCATCAACGATCTCACCGTTTTCGTCAAACCTTGATTTTGTGTTATCGATGGTGATCTGTTGTGAGAAACTCAAACATGAAGCAAGAAAAAATAACGAGATAAGTACCCAACCAAAGCATTTCATATTTTAGTGTTTATGAAATAACAAAGTTGAACCGATTTAATGGAAAAAGTATCCTGTACCGTGCTGATAAGGTTGAGGCAGGTAAGTGCATGATGATTGTTCAAATAACAATATGTAGCTTTATTCCAACTAGCATAAACTAAAAGAGCAATGAGAATTACCAGATATGTATTGCCCATTATAGCTATGGCATCATTCTTCATTTTGTCGTCATGTAAGAAAGAAGAAGAAAAACCATCACCGCCTAATATCATCATGATCGTAGCAGATGACTTGGGATGGTACGATTTGGCTTGTTATGGCAATGATTTTATTGAGACGCCAAATCTAGATCGATTGGCAGCAGAAGGCATCAAATTCACCGATGCTTATGCTGCCGCACCGCTATGCAGTCCATCTAGGGCAAGTTTGATAACAGGGCTACATCCTATTCGCGTTAATATTACCGAGCATATTCATGGCAATCAGCCCGCCGGTCCCAATCAAAAATTAAGAACACCGCCCATAAACCAGCAGCTGGATACCACATATCAAACTATTGCGGAAGCGCTGAAAACTAAAAATTATAAGACGGCTTTCATAGGAAAATGGCATTTGGGAGGCGGAAAATTCACACCAGACAATCGGGGTTTCGACCTAAATATCGCCGGTGCATGGAATGGGCTACCGACAAGTTTCTTTTATCCTTTTTTCACTCCTGGAGAAAAGCCTGAGATACAAGACTCCTCGAAAGAAGGGGATTTTTTGACGGATGTTTTAACCGACAAGGCTGTTCAATATATTGAGCAGCAGAAAGATTCAGTATTCTTTTTGAGCTTGAATTATTATTCACCCCACGTACCCATTGAAGCCAAAGACAGCTTAGTTGAAAAATATCGGAACAAAAGAGGAAGCGATGACGAGCGTGTAATGCCAAATATTCATTATGCTGCTATGATAGAAAGCATTGACATTAATGTAGGCCGTGTAATGAAAAAGTTGAAGGATCTGGGAATTGACGAGAATACGTTGGTTCTGTTTACCTCTGATAACGGCGGCTTATCGGTAAGGGAAGTTCCTGCTTTTGCCAAACACACACCGCCTACCGACAATGGTATGCTTCGCGAAGGCAAAGGATATGTTTATGAGGGGGGAATCAGAGAGCCCTTGATCATACGGTGGCCAGCGCTGATCGAGGGGAATCGAATCGATTCGACCCCGGTGATCGCCCAAGATTTTTACAATACCTTTATGGAAATTGCTGGAGCTTCAGAAAGAACGACCGATGGCACAAGTTTGCTACCTTTATTTAAAGGAGATTCGATGTACGATAGGGGATTGTTATGGCATTTACCGCATTACAGTCCGCAGCGAGGAAAACCTTCTACAGCGTATCGAGAGGGAGATTGGAAGCTCATTCATTTTTATGAAGACGACAGCTTTGAGCTTTATAACCTAGAAGAAGATATTGCTGAAAGTAATGATCTAGCGCAGCGAGAGATTCAAAAGCTGGAGGAATTGAAGGCTAAAATGGAAAGTTTACTCATAACCATGGATGCCAAATTCCCAGAGCCAAACCCCGATTATGTCGATGAATAGTTTTAAGTACAGGTTCTTAGTTGAGCGATGCTTTATGATCATTCCATTTTGTTTTTTGCTCTGGATCAACACTTACGGTCAAGATGCAGATTATATATTAAGATCGAATATTCCATATTATGCTGATTCCATCATAAAAACAGACTCCTATCTGCAAGAAAAATGCTTATTGGATATTTATTATCCTACTAAGATCAAAAATTTCCCGACTGTCGTCTGGTTTCATGGGGGAGGACTAGCGGGTGGTGAAAAGTTCATCCCTGAAAGGTTAAAGAATCAAGGAGTCGGCGTCGTGGCTGTCAATTATCGGCTGTATCCAAAAGTTAAAAACCCAGCTTATCTTGCGGATGCCGCAGCGGCTGTAGCTTGGGTGTTCAAACATATTGAAAGCTATGGGGGTACTGCACAACAAATTTTTATTTCTGGACATTCTGCGGGCGGTTATCTCGCCAGTATGTTAGGAATAGACAAAAAATGGCTTAAGGAACAGCACATAGATGCCGACGATATCGCAGGTGTCATTCCGATGAGTGGACATACAATTACGCATTTTACCATCCGCAAGGAAAGGGGTATTTCGGGAGAGCGACCTGTTGTAGATGAGTTCGCCCCATTGTTTCATGTCCGAAAGGAGGCATCACCTTTTTTGCTCATCACTGGAGACCGCAATCTGGAAATGCTTGGCCGTTATGAGGAAAATGCTTATTTCTTTCGTATGATGAAAGTTGTGGGGCATAAAGATGTCACGTTGTACGAACTAAAAGGCTATGGCCACCAAATGACGGAACCGGCGTTTCCTTTATTGTTGAAATTCATTCGGGAAAAGTCAAAGCGATAGCCCATCATTGATGAATGTTCGGCCGGCGATCTTTTCGATCACCCCATATTTGTTGATTGCGAGCTGCTTGAATTTATAGATTTACTAGAAGTAGTTTTACTTGAATACCTTTATCTTTATAAAAAAATAAAAAGGTCATTATATTTATACTTTTTTAGAAGAAATTGTATATTTGCCGACCGTAATACAAAATCATTTTGGTCGCGTAGCTCAGCTGGATAGAGCATCTGCCTTCTAAGCAGACGGTCACAGGTTCGAATCCTGTCGCGATCACGAATAAGCAAGCCTAACCGAGGAATCGGTTAGGCTTTTTTCGTTCGCAGAAAGTCATGCTCGCATGATCTTTCGAGCGGACGAAAAAAGGCGCCAGCGTCGCAGGCGCTGTGAGGCTTACTTTCAGCACGGATGGCAAGGGAACTTGAATCCTGTTGCATGATCTTTCAGTGAACGAAAAAAGGCGTCAACGTTGCAGACGTTGTGAGGCTTATTTTCAGCACGGATTGGAAGGGAACTTGAATCCTGCCTATCAATCTTTCGAGCGAACGAAAAAAGGCGTCAACGTTGCAGACGTTGTGAGGCTTACTTTCACCACGGATGGCAAGGGAACTTGAATCCTGCCCATCGATCTTTCAGCGAACGAAAAAAGGCACCAGCGTCGCAGGCGCTGTTGGGCTTATTTTCAGCACGGGCCATAGAGGTTTTTTGGCTTATTTTTCCATGTGGTGAATTGCCACGGCTATTTTTGAGTCGGCCGTCCCATAGTAGAGAAACCATTTGTTTTTTAACTTTACCAGCCCCTCTACAAAGCAAACTTCGTTCACCTCACCAACTTTCTCATAATCCTTATCGGGATGAATAAAATATTGTTCTGTTCGGTCGAGTAACTTATAGGGCTCGTTCTTGTCAAAAAGTGCTTGGCCAGCAGCATAGGTGAATTTAGGTAAATTGGAGTCATTGAAATTAGCTGCATTACTTCCATTATATATCAATAAAATCCCTTCTTCTTTGAATATGGCAAAAGGGCCGGGTTCAACCAATCTACTATCAAAATAGCCCTTCCGAGGATGTAAGACCGATATCATCCTTTTATTTTCCTCATCCTTACATACTTCCCAATTGATCACGTCTTTTGAGGTGGCCAAAAACAAATTTGTATCTCCAAAATACATCCAATATTTTCCATCTATTTTTTTAGCAATATTTTTGTTTTCGACCAATTCTACAACAATGGCTCCCGATTTTGACCAAATATCTTTATCCTCTTTTAAAACAAGTCCATGCTTGGTCCATGTAACTAGGTCTTTAGAAGATGCAATCGCTAGGCGCGCTGTTTTGCCATCATAGGCCGTATAGGTCATAATGTAAAGCCCATCCTCACTTTCGACAATTCGTGGATCTTCAACTCCATCAAAATAACAGTTTAGACAATCTTCCAATGCTGCATCCTTATCCATCTTCTTATAATTCCATTCATACGCTTTCATAAAATCGTTATCCGGATAGAATACGGGTCTTTCTTGTTTTGTAAAATGAAGTCCATCGGAACTGATCGCAAGGCCAATGCGAGATGTTCCGCTTGAATCTTGTGCTCTATAGAACAGGTAAATTTCACCGTCTTTTACTATTGCGGAAGGATTTAGTACATTTCTTTCCTCCCAATTCCGGTGTTTTTTTGTTATAGGACATTCAAAATGTAGGCTTGCTGTGGGCCTTAGGATAGGGTTAAGACTATCGACCTTTGTAAAACCTGTGAAGGCCCAATGCTGGAGGTCATGTGGTGGTCGATCGGTCTTTAAGGATTTCTCCTTGCAGCCACAAAACAAAGTTGCCAATAGGATCACCAAATAAAAAGACTCAGTCCTATGAATATTATTGAACATGGTATATTTTATAGTGTGGATTGATGTAGTTGTAAGGTAGTGATTTTAAATTCAGTGTCTTATTAATAGCCATTATCAGCAATCTTCTTATTCGGGCATTTCAATTTCAAAACTTTGAGTAACCTTTGCAATTGAAGGACTTACATTTTGATTTTAAGAAGTTTTAATGGTATTAACCAATTAATGAGCTTAAAACAAGTATCTTTGAACAACGTACTATCTTTCTGTTGATATTAATTATCCCTTCGCACCACTACAGCGATTTCTGAGGCTTTGTACTTTGAGCCTTTATTTTGATCAATGAAACCCTAGTGACCAACCTAATGACTGATTGCTGGTAAGTAACTATCTAATAGTAATTGTAATCTTACGTTTTGCTTATGTCATTGCGCTGCAATTCGTTTTAATTCAACTGTATATGGCTTTATTAAAAATGGGTGTTATCGGTACTTCCAAAAAAGAAGATGAAAGACGCGTGCCTATTCATCCAGAGCATTTAAAAAGACTTCCAGAACATATTCGAAGGCAACTTGTTTTCGAGAAGGGCTATGGAGCGCCTTTCAATGTCAAAGACGAAGAAATTAGCGACGTCACTGGTGGAATGGCAACGCGAAGTGAAATATTAACTGATATTGGTTCTGTAATAATTGCCAAACCAGTTCTATCAGATCTAGAGGAACTAAAAGAGGATGGCACGCTTTGGGGATATCCGCATTGTGCACAACAGTCACAAATTACACAGATCGCAATAGATAAGAAATTAACCCTGATCGCTTTTGAAGATATGTATGTATGGAATCCGAGCGGACAAATGGGAAGACATACATTTTATAAGAACAATGAAATGGCCGGTTATAGTGCGGTTATACATGCACTGCAATTAAAGGGAATAGATGGTCATTATGGCAACCAGCGAAAGGTGATCATCTTTAGCTTTGGTGCCGTTAGTAGAGGCGCCATTTACGCCCTAAAGGCACATGGTTTTAGAGATATCACCATCTGTATTCAAAGACCGGATCACGAAGTAAGAGAAGAAGTGCTAAATGTGCACTATGTTCGGATTAGAAAAGGAGGCGAAAACGAACCAAGATTAATTGTGGTTGAACATGATGGTTCGGAACGACCGTTATTAGACCTGATAGAAGAAACTGAAATCATCATCAATGGAACCTATCAAAATACCGATGATCCCATTGATTATGTGAAAGCGCATGAAAGATCGATGCTTAGACCTGGTACGCTAATTATCGATGTGAGCTGCGATGAGGGCATGGGGTTTTATTTTGCAAGGCCTACCACCTTTAAAGATCCGATCATAGCGATCGATGATATCGATTACTACGCAGTGGATCATACGCCGAGTTATTTTTGGGAAAGTGCTTCCCGGTCCATTTCAGCTGCGTTGCTCGTGCATTTGCCTTCTGTGATCGCTGGTCGCGAAAGTTGGAATGAAAATGCAACCATTAAAAATGCGATAAATGTTGACAAAGGAGTCATTGTGAAAGACGCTATTCTAAGGTTCCAGCATCGTCAAAAGGATTATCCCCATCATGTGAAGGCATAAAGAAACAATATGTTTCGAAAAGTACGGTTGCCAATATTGGATTCTAAATTATCGTGAACGTGTTTTTATAGGATGAACCGTGACTACCAGCGATGGGGTAAGATTTGTCTAGAGCCAGCTCTGTGCTCAGTCGAAGGGTAGTCCCAAAGTACCTTTAGCTGAAATTGCAGTTTTACATCAGTATGTATAGGCCTTCACCACTCGGGTTTATAGATCAAATAACTTTTTGGGATGTCGATTTTAATATAGGTCGCAATGTAGTCTTCGCTATACATTTTTATGGTGTCTTTTGATACCTTCGACAAGGTCTCTTTTATAAAGCATTCGCCACATTGTGGATTTTTGAAATAAACTTGAACAATGAACTTTCCTTTTTTATAGGTGTATAAATAGCTTTCCGCCTTTTTGGGGTTTAAATCGTCTATGTCGGTCACATCAATGTTTGTAAACTTCCCAACTCTACCGTTCTCATAAAATTTTAAATACGTAGGATTCGACTTTAGATACTGATTTTGCATCGAGTCGTTAGAATGGTCAAAAGTGTTTATCAGAGAAATTTGTCGATACATTTTAGAGGTGTCAACAATGGTGTATGCAATAGGGTCGGAATTTGGTTTGATTTTTTCAAAATGAAATCCTATTCGTCGTTTCCCAAATTCGTTTACAGAGGAACAGCTCAATGTTATTATGAATGCTAAAAAAAATAGTATAAGAAGTGGAAGCTTGGACATTTAACGTAGTTTGGTCTTTTAATGATGTTTTCTGGTTTTAATAGGCTGACTAGCATGCTTATGTATGTAATTTAGCAAATAAAAACGAATTGAGAATCCGCAAGACAGTCAGACTAGGAGCTTACCAGAACGACTCGGTTAAACTGCTTACTTATCGCTATCTTTTCGTTCAGTACTAGATTTCCGTATAATGGGGTTTTGATTAATTTCTTTTGTTTTCTCTACAAAGGCTTTATTTAAAGCCTTGGTCTTTTTTTTCAGCTCATTCTCCTTTAAAGTACCGTTTTGTAATTCGATCTCTAGCTCGATGTGCTGTGAAATTCTGTTCAATGTCATGTTATACTGTTCTGCTACTAAACTACTTTGATTAAAAGAATATGTATGAAACAGATTTCTCATTTTTTTAGCAGATTCAAATTGAGACAATAATGACTTGTAGGTGCCCTTGGAAATATACTGGCTGATCTTTGAATCGGAAAAAATGATCTCTTCGGTAAAGTTTGGATAATTTAAAGCATTGATAGCAACGTTGAGAGAGTCTAATTTTACCTGTTGGTATAGGTCAATGAGGCTTTTATTTTCTATGAAGTTTTGATCTACGTTGCTCTTGGATATTTCTAGAATATCGATCACATACTGCTTGTCTTTTCTTTTTTCTGCGAGGTCAGAGAAATAAAACGCCAATAGCACACCGATGATCGTGGCTATTAGAGTAAAATAGAAATCGATTCCATTGCTATATCGCTTTCTAATGCCTTTGAACTTCCTACTGAATGAGAAAATTGTGATAACAACAACTAAGATTAAGATGATGACAATTAAAAATCTCATATTTTTTCAATTTAAAATTAGGCATAATGTCTCTTTTAAGGATGGTAGCCAATTTCATAACCATCTGGCTTTAATTCCCATATGCTTAAACTCATCAATTACGTTATTTTTTGCATAACATAATACAGCATTTTTCAAGTTAGGGAACTGTTTTGCATCTTCAGCGGTCTCTATGTCCCAATAATGTTCCCAACCTTCTCCAAATCGCAAAAGTTGCATGTAAATACTGTTTCCACCATCTTGATATATCTCGGTCACTGCATTTGCCAGTCTCTTGGGAATGGGCAGTTGTTTGAAGTATTGTGTTACCTCTGGTATAGGATCATAACCTTCTTTCTCAAGATCGATGTCCCTTTGGTCATACCAGATCACAAATTCGAACAGATCAAATTTTGGCACCAGCAATTGTTGGATATACATGAGTTCTTGGATCATGCATAATTTAAAACCAAAATCTACGAACTCCATTTGCTCTTCATCGATCTCTTTGATGATATATTTGTCTCTTGGTATTTCTTTGACGGAGGGGCCTTTGAAGGTAGTTATCTCAATGGCTTCAACCTTTCCTTCATTTAGATCGAACCAAACACTTATGTTATTCAACACTAAGACTCCTGATGGATCATGGTCGAAACGTTTGACCCTCTTGTTTTTGTTCGCGCTGTAATAGGCAGTGGCTTCCTCATCATTCAAAAAGAACGCTCCTTTAAAGATCTCTTGAGGGCTAAAGTCAAAATTTTCTTCTTTAAGCTCGAGTACAAGACTTTCAATCGCCTTGCCATTTTTTGAATAGGCCAAGACACCTAATTCATCCCAAGTGTAGATGGTGTTGTACTTTTTCTTGACAGCTCTTTTCGGTGCCGATAAAACATTCTCTAAAACCCGTATGTCAATAGGAAATTGCAATGCAGAATCATTGATGCTAAAATTATCTTGGGATAGTCTTATAGAAATCATATTATTTTCGTCAATATTAGAGCTAACTAAATTTTATATGACTCATTTCGAGAAAATTGGGGCATCATTTTTCGCTTTAACCTAAAGATACCAAATTGCAATCACACGAGCCTGCCTCTCCGGCGACCGACAACGATCGATCCGAAAACAATTTGGCAATATCGAATTAAAACAGTCTGTTTTTAGCTCAAGTTCTTACTTGTGTGGAGTTTTTATTCAATTACAAGAGTCACATATATTTTTCCGTCCTCTCCTATATAATCTCTATTAAAGACCTTCCTGCCAATGATCTCATTTTTGGCTTTGATAATATCATCAAGGTCACCAGCTAATTCAATCTTGAATTTATTCTTTTTTGTCCTGAATTCGTGTGACACATATAATAAATATTTATCTAGAATATCTTCAAGAGGATATTGGTCATTGGTCTCACCAGACCCTTGCACGTACGATATACTCATCCTATATTTGAAAACGTCATCGTCTTTAAGGTCGAGATAAATGCCCGTTTCAATAAGCTTGTAACGTTCTTTATTCCTATATCTTCGTGGATTTTCCAAAGTGATGTTGTTCATTACATTGTATTCCAAGTTTAGTTTATACTGTTTTGAGGTAACAGCGTCATTCTCGCTTGTCTGAGCGAATAAAATATCCGTGACAGCGGTTAAGATCATAATGACCATGACTTTTCTTATGGTGTTTTTCATTCGTTTATTATGACATACAACGGCCTTATATGACCGTCAGTTATTAAATGTGGTCATACAGTGTTGTAAATAGTTATTTTTTCCGCAATGTATTTTTCAATCAGTTCTTTGTCCGCTTGGCTTTTTAAAATCAATAATTCGTTGTTTTTATGTGTGCGATAAATCATTAAGAATTTTGTTTTTCCGCTCCTCGTTAATTTCGAGTATTCACATCGGTTCGGATCAAAATTTTCGGTTATGATTTCGGACTTATTAGTTCGACCAAGTATTCTTTTCAAGCTAGTCATTCTTCCACTTTTCTCGTCAATTTTTAATTCCGAATAGTAGATCCAAGAAGCAAATCGGTAAAGAATGTATCCGATCAGGGTCAAGACTGCCACAAAAATTCCGACTCCGAATCCGAGAAAATAAATCAGGAAAAGGAATGTGGTAGAAGTCCATATCATTAGTTCTTTCCACTTGAATGGAATTCGATCACTCAACGTATGTAGGTGGCCATTCTTAGAAATTCTAAAGTAGTCTTCGTCTTCGTTCATCATCGTTTATAACCGTCTTGTACAACTTCAATGAGGATGCTTATTTCGATCGAGAAGATAGTAATTTTGTAGGGAATCCAATTCGTTTTGTCACCGGACCTTCGCAATCATGGTTATCGGTTATTTATGTAGCGCTTCTTAAGTTCAATGTTGAAGTCAGTTATTTTCCCAAGTATCACTTGCTAGAACGATCGAAGTCTCAACTTGTCTTTCAGGGATGGTCCAATAGATCTTCAACAACCTGTTTTTCTCCTCATCCGACAATAATCTAAAGCCATGTTTTTCATAAAAACTAATTGCCCATGAAGCATCTTTCCAAGTCCCGATCAATACAGGTGTTTTTGATTTTTCAATTAGGTGCTGTAACAATTTTCCACCAATACCTTTTTGGCGTGCGATTGTTCTAACATAAGCGTGTCTTATTAGGGTCACGTCATTTTTAAATTGAATTCCCATCACGCCGAGAATTTTGCGATCCTCTTCATATTTCCAAAATTGTACCCCTTCCTTGATTTGAGTTTCAAGCTCATCTCTGGACATATAAGGTTCTTTCCACCTGTCTTCTGGAATAATTCCTTTATAGGCTATCGATGCATCATTTATTATTTCATAAATGGTATTGAAGTCCTTTTTTTCATCACTCTTTGTTATCATATGTCCAATTTTATTAAGTGTTGTAAACCGCGTTCGTGTATGCGCATTAGCGGATTTCAAATACGCTACTTTTTCAGATTACAAGATACTTCCATAAAATGAAATAGCGGTTCAAGTGCAAACTTGAACCGCTATTGCTTACACAGGTTGTTGTGCAACGTTTTATTTTAAGAATAAAAATTAATCGTTATTAAATTTGACTTCTCCACTTTCCATATCATATACAGCAGAAATGATCATAATTTTACCCTCATCTTCCATTTTGGCCATTGTTGGAGAAGCTTCTCTAATATTTTTTACGGTTCGCATCGCATTGTTTGTAATAACGCTATTGGTAAATGTAGTATTTTTTGAACTACGTTCACCTTCTAGTGCTGTTTCGACAACTGCTGGTTCAATCTCGTCCATTAAATTTGCTAACGATCGCATTCCCAGAGCCTCGGCGTCTACTTTGTCGATTGTCGATTTTACAGCACCGCAAGCAGTATGGCCCATAACGATTACCAGTTTTGAGCCTGCAACCGCAGTTGCAAATTCCATTGAACCAACAATATCTTCGTTTTCGATATTTCCTGCGACGCGTGCAACAAATATATCACCAATTCCTAAATCAAAAACGTCTTCCACGGGCACTCTGCTATCAACACATGACAGCACAATAGCTTTAGGAAATTGTCCAATCATCGCTTTTCTTCGCTGTGCAGAATGATCTCGTTGAGTAAGGTTATTATTCATAAAATTCTCATTCCCTTTTTTAAGACGCCCAATGATTTCTTGAGGTGTCATTTCCGCTTGTTCCTCAGCTGTTAAAATACTTTCTACAACGTTCTCTTCAATAAGTTCTTTCTGAGTGTTTTGTGTTGCTGGTTCTTGTTTTTTCGTTTCTCCACAGGAAGTAAAAAGTATTACTGTGAAAAGTGTGGTCAATGCTAAAAATAGTTTTCTCATATATTTAAGGTTTAAAGTGAAAATTTATAGTGTGTGGTGCAAGCTAAATTGTAATTGTCCTTTTCGCCAATTTTCCGTGGTCTGTTTCATCCAACCAAGCTGCAGTCTCAATTTGTTGCTTAAAGCATAGCCAAGACCTAAATAAGTTCTATTTCGATCAAAGAACTCAACATTTCGATCATTTCCTATATTGCGTTCACCGTTTATGAATAGCTCATTGTAAAAGGCAAAATATGGTGTGCCTTTGGTTAAAGCAGTTCCTTTAATTGGAACATTTATAAAAAGATTATAGCGATATCGTGTCCTGAAGTTCTGATTTTCTACCCATCTTTGTTCGTAGCGAAATCGATGCGTTAGTAAAAGTCTTTTTAGAATTGTATTTGAGAACAAGGCTTCCTGGTATATGCGGTTTTCTGATATCGGATTGTCAATATCAGTTCCAAATTGTCCTGTAGTAATATTGGCGAAACCGAGGGTGAATTTTATGCTTGAATCTGATCGCTGATACGTTAAACCAGTTCGTAACAATAACTGTTCTCTATCTCCTAGTCCTCGCCAATCACGGTATTGCAGATCTCCCTGAATTCCCCAATTAGATTCTTTAAAGGTTGCATTATAAAAATACATATACCAGGCTCCTAATTGATTGTTGTCTGGTGCTTGAGCATTTACTTGACATAAAGTCAGAAAACAAATGGTGATAAAGGGAAGAATTCTTTTCATTTTGTTCAAGAATTGTTTTAAATACTTAAACAAAAATACTACCAAAGTCTTTTGGTCACGTGTATTTTAACAAATAGTTAATAGTATTACTTGCAAAAATTATAGGATTGCTTTTATTTTAAGTGATTTTATAAATGTTGCGTACTGTTTTATTCCATATTGTAATTTCCATTCGCCCATTTTATTGTCGGTTCGATCCATTCCTTTAAAGGTCTAAATAAAAATCCGTGTCCCATTCCTGTATTCAATTCTATTTCTTTAAAGTACACTATTTCGCAGTTAGAGATCTCCTTTCGTTCCAATGAAGAAACACCAAATGGGTCAGACTTTTCGTAAATCGTTAAAATATTTCCGCAAAAATTGATTTCTGGTATATTTTCAATATCGCTATTCCTAAAACTTGCAATAAATACAAAATTCAAATCTTTATTATTTGCTAAGGTCGAAACGTATTGAGCAATATATCCACCTTTTGAAGTCCCAACCACTGTTATTTTTCTCGATTCTGTTCCATTTTTTATTAAACTGTCTATCTGGGTTACAATTCCAATCGCATATTCTCTTGCGTTGACATTTCCACTCCGCTTTTCGCTTATCACTTTAAATCCTGCTTTTTTAAATTCAGCGATGATTTCGTTGTAATACGTGCGCCCGAATTGTGGATGCAATTCATTTAATTTGTGTTCTTCCAAAAATCGGTTGTGAAGGAAGAAAACGAATCGCTCATTATCATTGTTTCGACATGCGAGTAAAGTTGAGCAAAAAAGAATTCCAATTAATAGCTTATTTTTCATCGATTTTCGATTTATCTCTAATTGCAGGCAGCATATAAAATATACAAACAGTTTGAGTTTAACGACATTTGGTGCTTATGTCTATCTCCAGCATTTGCTTCCAAATCTGATGATCTTTTCCTTGTGGAGATAAATAAAACCAAACCAAATATTTTTCCATAAGCGGACAATACTCATTTTTGATTTTTACATTCAAAACAATCACCTCTTTTTTAAAAAATTCATCGTACAATTCAATTGAACCTTCAAAGACGTTATTGTCCTTTTGCTGAATGGAAGACTTCGTTTTAGGAATTTTTTTTAAAAAATTAAAATTGGTAATTGCTCCGGTATTCATAAGCCCATCAAAATATGTGTTGCTTATATTTTCTAGCTTGGAAGAGCTTAGACCTGGGTTTTCTTCAAGCACCCACAAGATGATATATGAAAAATAATCCTCTCTGTTTTTCTCTCCCCACCCAGGAGCAAAACGAATATGTTCTTCCCCTTGATAATCCAAATCGTTTGCGAAGATCAATGGAAATTCTAAAACTTCACTTCTCCATTCATCATTTGTAACGAGAACATTGTCAATATCATTATGTAATCTAAGGTAGAGGTACCCAACTCCAATCGCTATAACAACGATAATAAGAAATAATATTTTGAATAGCTTTTTCAGCATTCTTCCATCCTAATCAATTATTTAAAAGGGTCTGTGTATGGCACATTGCGGAAAATCAGCTCTGATTTTCTACTGTAACAAAAGTCAGCAAATTCCATTGACACGAGCGTAGCGAACTAGCGCCAGCAATTTTCAGAAGCTTGTAAATGACGCAGTCGAAGTATAGTCGAATCCGCAGCGACAATGGGAAAGGGCGATGTAGGCACTTACAAAAATTTACAAGCGATCAAAAACATTTAAATTTTATTAATTGGCTTTAACGGTTTTACTCGATCGGCACCGAGACCTTGGTCCTGTCCCACATTAGATTTAAGGCATTACCCTCTAGTGTGATCGTAAACTGCTCCACTGGCGATGTTAGTTGCTGGGTAGCAACGATGACATTGGCGACATCGGCCTCAGGTTCGCGTGGGGTTTCGCTTCCACCACTAGAAAAGGTGACACCCCAATCGTACATCTTATTGTTAAAGATCACCTCCCAAGAATCTTTGTTGGGGATGGTCCAAAGCGAGTATTTACCTGCTGGCAAAGGCTCTCCACCAACGATCAGGTCTTCAGTGGTCTCAAAGGTCGACGGTTCGTTGGCACCTGTACGCCATACCTTTCCATAGGGGACCAGACTGTCAAAGACCTTTCGGCCTTTTTTGAAAGGGCGGTTGTAATAGACGGTGATATCGCTATCTCCGATGGTCTGTGTAATGGTTTGCTCCGGACTGTGCTTTTTAGTACTTGGCTTTAAAACAAAAGGCCAGATCACAAATTGGAATAGCAGAAATAGTACGATAAGGATTCCTACAGTCCATTTTAAAAACTTTTTCATGATGGATGGTTTTGGTTGTTTTCCTAATTAAAGGTAGCAAAATTTCAAAACCAATCCGACCATCGTCCAAATGCTCTAGTGTTTTGAGAATTCTGAAATTTTATCCTGATACTCGCTCAACAATAGACTGAGCGCATTGAGCGTACCTTCTAATTCGTTCAAGTCAAGATTCTCTAATTGCAAGGTGTCTCTGAAAATAACTTTCTGCCCAGATCGGTCCAAGGCAAAAGCACCGTGTAAGATATCTCTGTTCTTGATGAGTAGATTCTTGTATATCAACTCGTGGTCTTTAACAATTTTGAAAAGATATTGTTCGAATATCAATAAGGGTTCATTGATGCCCAATACCAAATTGTGAATAGCTTCTTCGTCTTTTTTGATGATCATGATACCTTGCTTGGCATCTTCCTGAGCGATCTCGAAATGAAGTTTCTTCAAATGGTCTTTAATTATCCTGAAATGATCTTTCATCAGTTACTAGTTCTCGATTTATTTTCTGTTTGCCGTAGATTCGACCTAGCACCATACGGTATCTTCAATATTACAAAAAGAATATGATCTTTTCTACTACGGTGATTACAAATTCGATCAATTTTAAAGCTGCTGCGATTGCCATGATGTTAATTTTGTTAGATTCTTGATTAGTTGTTGCTAATTTTTTTAGTAGTTTGATTTTAAAGTGTTACCTTCGCATGTAAACATCTAAAAATTTTAGCTTTAACGATTATTTAGCTAAAAATGTTAGCGTAAAGATACTATAAAAATTTATATTTGCAAATAAAATTAGCAAAACATGTCTTTTTTTGGAAAGAACATAAAAAAAATCAGAAGCGTAAAAAGTATGAGCCAGCAGGCTTTTGCCGATCTTTTCGACCTAAAACGCGGTACTTTAGGGGCCTACGAAGAGGGTAGGAGCGAACCCAAGATCGAGACTATCATCAAAATAGCTAATTATTTTAGCATATCTATCGATAGCATGCTTACAGACGAGCTTACAGTAAATGAACTACTTCGATTTAAAGGAGATCTCGCAACCGATATCGATGAATATATGCGCGAAAGGTTCGTAGCCGTTCCTTGTATCACAGAACGGACCGCAACCGACTATATCACCAACTATGACAAATCTACCTATGTGAATGAGTTGCCGACACTGCAATTGCCGGTACCGGAAGATGCTGAGCTCCGAGGATATACCATCACCAATCTGGAGATGACCTCACACGATAAAGGGTTGTATCCAGATGATGTGGTCATCGGAGAGAAAGTTGCACTCAGTGATGTAAAAGGTTTAAAGAATGGTACGCTGGTACTTTGTCTGATCAATAACGAGTTGATCCTTCGGCGTATTTACTTTGTGAAAAGTAAGATCGTTTTGAGGGCCGACCATAAGAATATCAACGACAAGCTCTTTGATGTTGCAGACCTGAAGGAACTTTGGGAGATCAAATATGTCTTCAATCAGCGCATTCCAGATTATACCGATATCGTCGAGGAGCGAATGTTGCTGCTAGAGCAAGAATTTGAAAAACTCAGAGAACGCTTCGGTGGTGGAAGTTAATTCACCTCAAACTTAAAGATCGATTCATTCTTATATGTTTCTCCAGGGTGGAGTACGGCAGAGGGAAAATGTGTTTTGTTCGGAGCGTCGGGAAAATTTTGGGTTTCAAAACAGATCGCCCCAAAATCGAGTGGTGTATATACCACAGCAGCTGGTTGATCGGTACTCAACTTCATCGAAAGGCCACTTTGCGCACTTTCTAAATGTATCACCTCCTTTTTGTTCTCCCCAAATATAAAGGTGTCATCCATTCTAGTTTCCCCGATGGCTCTTATTTTAGTGAAATTATAATGGATTTCTTCAACTGCCAATTTTCTACCTGTGGGAATCAATTTATTGTCGACTTCGAGATAATGGGACGCACTCATCCTTAACAAATGGTTATCGATTTCTTTGCTGTTGCCATCCAAGTTGAAATACGAGTGATTGGTAAGATTCACCAGGGTCGGGCGGTCGGTCCTAGCAAAGTGCGTGATCTTTAATTCCTTTTCCTGCGTTAGTTGATAGGTCACAGTAGCTTCTAAATTTCCAGGGTAGTGTTCTTCCAGGTGCTTACTGTGGTATGTGAAACGTATAAAAGGTTCTCGACCGTTTCCTACAGTATCAATTTCCCAATATTTCTTGGAAAATCCTTCCTTCCCGCCGTGAAGATGAACGCCATTTTCTACATGTAGTTGATACTCCTTGGCGTTAAGAGAGAATCGTCCATTGCCTATCCTACCCGCAAAACGACCAACACAGGCCCCCAGATAATACGGGTCGCTCAAATAGCGCTCCGGGTCTTCATGTCCGATCACTACATTGATAAATTGTTCAGCGGCATTCTTCACCTCTAGCTTTTGAATGATAGCACCGTAATTTAAGGCGGTCAGGCGAATGTTCTCTGTGGCAATGGTCAATGACTTCAATGGAAACTGTTTTTAAGCTGAAAATACGATATTCAAGTGATCTTTGGTAGAAAGTTGAAAAAAGAAGTAACTTTTTGCAACATTGAAAATTTTATCCCGTCATTAGGGTGTTAAAGTAATTGAAGAGGATGTCTTTTCCGATTGCTAGCGTCGGAAAAGATATTTCAAACCTAACTAGCCAAGATGTTTCAGGTAGACCTGATCGAAAAATGTAAAAGGAACGACCGAAAGGCGCAGCTAAAGTTGTACCGCAAATATTGCGATGCGATGTTCTGTGTGGCAAATCGGTTCATGAAAAATACATTTGATGCCGAAGATGTGATGCAAGAAGCTTTTTTGAGAGCATTTCAGAAATTGGATCAATACAACGGAGAGGTCGCCTTTGGCGCTTGGTTAAAAAGGATCGTTATCAATAAGAGTATCGACAAATTGAAAGCTA
Source organism: Sungkyunkwania multivorans (assembly GCF_042675645.1). NCBI lineage: Bacteria > Pseudomonadati > Bacteroidota > Flavobacteriia > Flavobacteriales > Flavobacteriaceae > Sungkyunkwania > Sungkyunkwania multivorans. The sequence goes on from NZ_JBHTJH010000004.1 coordinate 326,371, forward strand.
GCAAATACATGATCTCTGTAGATGACATTCAGTTAGAAGTGGTTGAAGACGACGATTGGACGGTAGATGACCATATTTCTCTCGAGGAGATCAAGGCGGCCATCGATCAACTCCCGGAAAAATATAGATATGTGACCATGTTGTATTTGATGGAAGGCTATGACCATCAGGAGATCTCGGAAATATTGAATATCTCTCAAACGGCCTCACGTACTCAATTGATGCGAGGTAAAGGCAAGTTGAAGGAACTTTTAAAGCATAAGCGAAATGGCACAAGACATTAGAAAGCTATTTAAAGAGGCGCAACATTTAGAAAAGAGTAAGCTTAGCAAAGAGCACGAGAAGCGTTTTCTGGCAAAGCTAGAGGAAGAACTCCCAGCCGAGACGAAACGATCATTTCGACCGTGGATATCAATGGCAGCCTCGATCGTGGTGTTGCTTGCCGCTGGGTTTGGTATTTCAAAGTTTTATGAGAAAGAACCGTCTGTGGATGCACAAAAGGTCGTAGAGGTTGATAAGAATGCTTCAAATCCTTACGAGATTACACTTGGAAATATCTCTCCGAATCTCAAAAAGGTAGAAGATTATTATGTTGCCAATATCAATTACGAGTTGTCGCAGATAGAGGTTGATGAAGCGAGCAAACACCTCTTCGATTCCTATATGAAGAAATTGACCGAGCTCAATGACGAGTACGTGCGTCTCAATAAAGAGCTAAACGAGGTTGGGCCCAATCAGGATAGCATCGATGCGATGATCGATAATCTTCAACTGCGCTTGCAATTGCTTTATCAATTACAAGAAAAATTAAAAGAACTTAAAAAATCAAAAAATGAACAGTATAATCCAAAGATCAGCTAATTACTTCATGTTGCTTGTGCTTGCCACCACCATGGTGCAGGCCCAAACACAACGAAGAGAATACAAAGAGAGCTTTGATGTAAATGACGATGTGGTGATTGACATTAACACCAACCATACCGATATTGAGTTTGAAACGACCAACAGAAACAAGGTGGAGATCGTGGCCACCATCGAGGTCGAAGGAGCCACGGAAGAGCAAGTCCAAAGATTTTTCGACAATTGGAAGTTCGAGGCCACTGGAAATAGCTCTAAAGTGAAGATAAATGCTCAGAAAGGTGCTTTTCAAGTTTATTCCTTTTACGAACAAAATGGTTTTGAATTTCCCGATATCGATTTTGAACCGTTGGTCGTCAAAATTCCAGATATCGATATGGAGCCATTCGTTGCAATTCCATCCATTCCTTCTATGCCTCCATTGCCAAGCATGGATTTTACCTTCGACTATGAGGCTTACAAGAAAGATGGGGATGCATATTTGGAGAAATGGAAGAAGCAATGGAAAGACAACTTTGATGAAGAATGGGAAGAAGAGATGAAAGCTTGGAAAGAGGAAATGGAATCTCGAAAGGAAGAAATGGCGAAATGGAAAGAGGAACACGCTAAGGAACGTGAGAAATTTAAGGTGGAGCTCAAGAAAGCGCGCGAAGAGCAGCGAGAGGAAATGAAGAGGGTGCGTGAAGAGATCAAGAAGTCGAGATTAGAAACTCGGGAAAAAATGAAAGAACAGAAACTTAAGCTTAAGTCGAGAGGTCAGAACTATTTTATCTTTTCTACCGATGAGGATGACAACATCAAAGTGAAGCGAAAGATAAAGATCAAAATGCCCAAAGGCGCCCGGTTAAAGATGAATGTACGTCACGGAGAAGTGAAATTGGCAGCAAATCTTAAGAACATCAATGCAACCTTGTCTCATACAAGGTTGCTTGCTGATGTGATCGACGGGAAACAAACGATCATCGAAGCCTCGTACTCACCATTGCAAATTACCAACTGGAACTATGGGCAGCTTAAAGTGAACTATGTGAAAGCGGTTGACCTCAAAAACGTGAACAGTCTAAAACTTTCTTCGAACTCCTCGGATGTATTTATCGGGAATATTCTCAATAATAGCATCATCAATGGTAGTTTCGGAAAATTGAAAATTGCCAACGTGGCCGACACCTTTAAGTCGGTGGATATCGTTTTGGATAATACAGATGCATTGGTCTCGTTACCCCAAACTTCCTTTTTGCTATACTACAGCGGTTCTAATTCCAGCATAAAATATCCCGATGACCTTAAGGTTGGTACCGAAGAGAATTACAACACGGTCATTGTAAAGGGCTTTAGAGGCAGCAGATCCTCAGACAAGAGTATCAATGTAACGGCCAATTATAGCGACGTGGTGATGCAGTGATGTTCATTTGGTTGAAAGTTGAAAGTTACGCAATTCTCTTCCCTAAGATCTCACTATGGCTCAATCCTTACTCTATCACAAAGTCGAAATAGGTTTTAGGAAAGGGTTCTTCCGCCAACGTAAAATGCCACCACTCGGTCGGTAGCGGCTTAAAGCCATTCTTCATCATCAGATCCCTCAGCAAGCGTTGGTTTTCTCGTTGTTGTTCGGTGATACGCCAACTCAGCGGTCTCGATTCCACACCAAAGAAATCCCATGGGGTTCCCATATCCAATTCATCACCATTCCGATCAATTATAGTCAGGTCTACAGTACTTCCTCTAGAGTGACCAGAACGTGTGGAAATATAACCTCTTTTAAAGAGTGTTGGCTTTGCTTCGTTCGGATAGTATTTATATTTCATCAAAGTGTCATTCCAATCGCGTGCCCAAATCCTAAAATGGTCCACCGCTCGTTGCGGGCGGTAGGCATCAAATACCTTCAAGCGCAATCCTTGGGCTTTTAAATTTTCTTGTACACTTTTTAGTTGAATGGCCGCTGCTTTGGTGACGATGCACTTCTCTTCATAGTAGCCGGCGATGGGCTGCCCCACAAAATTGTCGTTGCCACAGTATCGGATCTCCAATACGATATCGGGAATGATGTCATCGATATAAACAAAGCCTTCCGGGAGACGATTTTGACATATACTTGTTGAAATAGCGATGAAAAAAGCCAAAAAGGAATGTGCAATTTTCATGGAATGTCAATCTTTTAATATCAAAGTACTGAAGATGCTCGCATCGATCCATCCACGGTTCTTATCCTCTCCAGGCACAAATACCGATCCGATGAAATTTTCCCGCTCCGCGCTGGCATCGTTATCACAATATGCGAGCATGAAGCCTATCTTCTTTCCTTCCGATAACATCACTGGGATGTTTTCCTCACCGTCAACATAGCTATCATCAAAGACCTTGATCTTTAGTTCCCAAAGGGTTATATCATCTTCGGTAACCTTTTTCATAGCTACATGGTCATTGTATAGCCTTCCTTTTTCTTCAATGTCCATGTCCACCACATTGCCATCCAAAGCAACGTGATAGGCAAAGGCATTGTGCGTGAACTGATGATTTCCACCAGAATTGTCCTCATCGACAAAGATTTCCACACAATCGTCATCCCACCACAGCGTTAGAGGGTCCTTGTGCTGGTCGAAGAGTTGGTCATCAATAACCTTCACCAGTAAAAAAAGACCATCTTCTGTCCAAGCGAGCTTGTAATTTCCTGTGAAATCTTCAGGGGTGTAACTTTCACCTAGCCATGTTTGATCCAGGGGCCGCCATGATATATTTTTCCAGCATAAATCATCGGCAATACCATCGATCACCGGCGCCGTCGCGGCTTTTGAAACTTCAATGATGTCATGGTCGTTCTTTTCACTGCAACTGCAAAGTACTAAGGCGAACAGTATAAAAAGGGTTGGTCGGATTTTTTTCATGCTTAAAGATAGCAACTTTTCCTAGTCTAAAACCAAAATAGCCATGGGTTTGAATCCACGGCTATAATTATCTATGGCGACGGTATTTTTAATGCGCTTCTTCTTTCAACAACTCAGGATATAACTTCTGAAAACGTTTCAATCTTGGGATGGACACAGATTTTATATAGGGCTGATTCGGATTTCTGCGCTCATAATCCTGATGATAGTCCTCTGCCTTGTAAAAAGCCTTTAGCGGAACAACCTGAGTGACGATCGGTTTGCTAAAAAGCTTTTCACGCTCTAGCTGAGCAATATATTCTCTGATGGTCTTTTCTTCTTTTTCGTTCTGGTAAAAAGCAATAGATCGGTATTGTGCACCTCTATCAGGACCTTGACGGTTAAGGGTGGTTGGGTCGTGACTACCAAAGAACACACGCACCAGGGTTTCAAAACTCACCACCTCCGGATCATAATAAACTTCTACTGCTTCTGCATGCTTGGTACGACCATAGGCAACTTCTTCGTAGGTCGGATTTGGTCGTTCTCCGCCGGCATATCCAGAGATGACCTCCTTGACGCCCTTTACGCTTTCAAAAATAGCCTCTACACACCAGAAACATCCGCTGGCAAAATAGGCCTTCTCATAGGAAGAAAGGTCTTGGATGGTTTCTTTCTTCGTGACGGCATTGTTTTCTGAGGTTGCTTTCTCGTTGTTTGAAGTATTCGAAACACAACTTTGGGCAAAAAACAATAAAACAATAAAGGAACTCGCTAACTTCATCTTTTTTCTTTTTCAAATTAAGACGAAAGTTCGTGAATTCCTTACGAAAATTTGGTAAAGAGATGTTAATCCTTGATGATCGCCTTGTTGGTTAAGAAATAACCACCCAATAAGCCCAGTCCCGCACAAAGGAAAACAATTCCTACTTGAGCTCCTTCCATATGATGGTTGAAGCCTTGAAACGCCGTGAATGCCAATATCAATCCAGAGCCAATTCCAATGATGATAGAGGCTAAGTTGATGACGACCACTTTCCATATCTGTGACGGGTTGTTTTTGCGTTTTCCGAAGAAAATATCTGCCTGAGCGCCTTTTTCTATCAGATGCATACGCTCTTTGTGTCGCGTGGAAAAATAAAGGTATATGATTCCGAAAAAGGTTCCAAAAATGATTAAAAGTACAATAGCTGCTTCCATAATTGATTTAAATTTATAACTGTTCGTTTTGCCATTATGACGACACCTTTTCTAAATAGGTTACAGGATTTTTGAAAAAAGTGTGGAAAGATGTTCGTGACAATCTTAACTTTAGGTGGAGGATAGCAACTTTAAGATCAAAAAAAAATGTTTTGGTTGTAACCTTGTTTTAAAAACTGGCGTCTTATTTTCTGAATGAGCAAACAAACTGACCATCTGATCATTGCCGAAGTACGTGCTGGCAATACCAATGCCTATGCGAAACTGGTGACCCAATACCAAGTGATGATATTCACTTTGGCAGTTAGAATGCTGAATGATAGAGAAGAGGCCGAAGAGGTGGCTCAGGATGTTTTTGTGAAGGCCTATCAGAAGCTTGGTCATTTTAAAGGACAATCTAAATTCAGTACGTGGTTGTACCGAATCGCATACAATGCGTGTTTGGATAGGTTGAAGGTCTTGAAAAGGACGGTACGCTCTGAGATTTTGGATGAGGTGAATGAAAGTGATCTTGGAGAAATTCAGAATGGGCTAAGCCATTTGCTGGCACAAGAGCGCAAGGATATGATCAATTTGGCTCTCAGCAAACTGGAACCGGAAGAATCTGCCATTATCACATCGTTCTATTTTGAAGAGCTCTCACTAAGAGAGATCGCAGTAGCATTAAATATTTCAGAGAGCAATGTAAAGGTAAGATTGCATAGAAGTAGGAAGAAATTATTTGCTATCTTGAAACCAGTAGTGAAAACCGAAATAATTTAAGAGATGAAGGACGAAAGAGTTTTTGCAGAACACACAAAGCAACTTTTGAAGGAGGTAGGGGTTGAAAATCCACCTTTTGATTTTGCCGACAAGGTCATGCACAAGATCGAGGCGGTTAAAGAGGTGCAGTCGATTCCTGCGAAGCCGGTCTTTGGATGGCGAGCGTGGATGGCGGTGGCATCATTCGTTGGCCTGGTAGTGTTCCTGGTGATAAATACTTCGAGCACACTAGCGCTGCCAAGTTTTGTTTCGGAGGTTGTTGATGGCTGGGAGCTGCCATCAATCAATTTCGCTTTACCTGCTATTGACCTTCCCAATATATTGGTCTATTGCAGTCTGATATTCGGGGCTTTTGTATTCATTCAGTTTCTCATGATAAAACAGCGACTTGATCGTAGTTTTACTTAGTGCTTGAAGTGCTGCATTTAAGCTCTCAGCGTATGGGTGAATTCGATTAAAGAGGCAACAAAGCGGTGCCAAGAGTATTTTCTCTTTTCTTCTTTTAGGTACATCGTAAAATCGTCGACGCGGTCATTTTCAAAGAAATCGATAATAGCTTCGCTGATCGCCGCAGGATTCCTGTCAACAACATATCCTACCTTCCCGTCAGGGATGGTCTCTGCCAAACCACCGACATTGGTGACCAGCATGGGTCGTTCAAAGTGATAAGCGATAGGTGTTACACCACTTTGGCTGGCGGTATGATAGGTCTGTGCCACCAGGTCGACCGCAGAAAAGTAGTAAGCGATCGTCTCGAAAGGGACGAACTCATCGATGAACATCACTCGATCTTCAATCTCAAATTCGTTCACCAGTTTTCGATAGCGCTGCTGGTCGTCATAAAACTCTCCGACCACCAAAAGATGAATATCGTTTTTCTTGAGAGCCATATTTCCAAAAGCCTCCAGCAGCATGTCGAGTCCTTTATATTTTCTGATCAGCCCAAAGAAAAGTACATAATTGGCCGTGATATTCAATCCAAGTTTTTTTCTGGCAGATGGTTTATCAATTTTGGCTCCTAACTGCTCGTTGATCGGATGAGGTGAATACAGGATGGGTTTGTTGGTGAATTGCTTTAACTCGTCTCTAACGGTGGTCGAAAGCGTAACGAAGGCATCAAAAGGTCTTAAGAAATATTTGGTGAAGGCACGATCACCAAATCGTTTTTCGTGTGGTAACACATTATCTGTGAGTGCGATTTTGATAATGTCCTTGTTCAGTGATCTGGCGATCGTTCCAAAACAAGGTGCCATAAGGGGAATCCAATATCTTACAATGACCACATCTGGCTGTTCGCTGTTTATTGATTTGGCCACTTTTATCCAGTTGAAGGGGTTTGCCGAATTGATCAGCCGCCTTATATCTAGGTCTTTGGGAACTTTTTCTTTGCTGTATTGTGTTTTTCCGGGGAACAAAAAGGAAGGGTACTGCAATCTGAAGGTCACAATGCTCGTCTGATGTCCGTTTTTGTTCAACGCACGACAAAGGGCTTCATTGGTATCGGCGATACCTCCGCGATAAGGATGTGCAGGACCGAGGATGATGATCTTCAATGGATAAATGTTCAGCTTTGCCCTCAAAAATACGCAACACAACCAAAGTGTGGCTATATTTGAAGGAAAAAGACCTCTTTGATGTTAGAAAATTTATTGAAGGCGTATTCGCAGGAGCGTATTGCTGTGGTTGATGCATCGATCTCGTTTAAAAAGTATGCGCTGGTGGACCTATCTGTTCAGAATGAGAGATTGGAAAATGTAGACCAATCAGACCCGAAGCAATTTCAAGACTTTTTGGACGCACATTTGACACGAGAAAGGGCAAAGGTTGCCTACGGTGGCTATAATGAAGAACGAGGACTCTACGAAAATAGCGAACAGTTTAACAGCACTACTGAAAATGCTAGAAACATTCACCTCGGTATTGATTTTTGGGTAGGGGCGGGGACGCCTGTTCTGGCTGCTATGGATGGCGAAGTGCATAGTTTTAAAGACAATAACGCCGTAGCTGATTACGGCCCAACCATCATTCTTAAACATCGATTAGAGGATCAGGTGTTCTATTCACTTTACGGACATCTCTCACGAAGATCCCTTCAGGATATGAACATTGGTAAAATAGTAAAGAAAGGGGATGTTATTGCAACTTTGGGAACACCTGAGGAGAATGTAAATTACGCACCGCATTTGCATTTTCAACTCATCAAGGATCTGCAGGGGAATAATGGGGACTATCCTGGTGTTTGTAGTAAAGCTGAGCGGGATTTCTACTTAGCAAATTGCCCTGACCCCAATCTCTTGCTGAAAATTTAATTTATGCCAAGTCCGTTCTAATGAACTCTTTTTCTATATATATAAAGTAAATCGTTGCAATGATGGTTCCTACAAAATAAAGAGCCATAAGTACACTACCCAATGGTAAATGATCGCTAATGCCAAACCAGTCTCCGGTAAACATAATGAATCCAATTCCTAAAAGACCTCTGATCACCTCGATCCAAACGGCAGATGGATGCTTATCCATCAAAGTGGTGTACCCATAGATGCCAAAAAAGACAAAGGCGCCAAAGAGCAACAACTGATCAAACCCTATCTCGCTATAGCTATAAAACATAAACATCAACAGCAATGTATTGGTAAGTAATTGGAGTATTGCATACCCCTTCAATACATTGGAGGCAGGGGTGTGGTATTTTTTGAAATTGTAAACATCTGTTATGGTCGAAATAGGGAATTTCTCTTTTACATCTTCAGGTCTCCAGCCAGTTGGCATGAACCAGATCCGAAACTTGTCCCAATAGCTTTTGGTACGCCAAGCATCTTTTGTCAAACGCCATACGTGTTGAAAATTGATCAATATGGGATTCCAAGTCCCTGCTGGCTTTAGTACCCCATATTGTGGCGGCACCTCGTCCAATTCTTCTTGAAAAGTGCCGAACATACGATCCCAAACACTGAATATCTGTCCGAGGTTCTTGTCTATATATTCAGGATTGATGGCATGATGTACCCGATGTTGCGAAGGGGTAATGATGACGTATTCTAACCAGCCCAATTTTCCGATATGTCTTGTGTGATACCAAAACTGTGCAAAAAGATGGATAGGAGCCAAAAGTGCAATGACCTCGTTTGGCACGCCCAACAAGGCTGCTGGAATGAGCAACAGCGGAAAGTAACCAAAAATATTGGAAATAGACTGTCTTAAGGCACAGGCTAGGTTAAATTCTTCACTACTGTGATGAATGACGTGCTGATTCCAAAAGAAATTTACCTTATGCGCCAGCCGATGGTTCCAATAACCGGCAAAGTCGAGCGCAATGAACGCGATGACATAGACAAGCCAAGTCGCTTTGATGTCGATAAGCGCCAGATGCTCTAAAAGATAAGGGTAAGATACTAGTATCACCACGAGGCCAAGCGAATCTTTGATGATATTGGTAAGTCCGGAACTAAGACTAGATACCGTGTCCATCACATTGTGCATCTGGTCTTTTATAAAGTAACCATAGAGCACTTCAAAAACGACCAAGAGCACAAAGCCAGGGATGGCATATAACAGGGCATTGGCATAGGTTTCCATCTAACTATAAGTTGTTGGGTGTATATCAAATATACAAAAAGATGGTTGCATGATCTAGCAATATGTCAGCTAAGCATTTTCAGGATGTTCTTTACCGACGGGCGATAGGAGGCCCCAAACATGTTGAGGTGTGCCAGCAGATAATAGAGTTGGTAAAGCGAAATCAGTTCCTTTTTATGATCAGGCTCCGGAATATGGCTATGATACGCTTCGTAGAATGAGGTACTGAAACCACCGAAGAGTTTGGTCATTGCGATGTCTACATAAGAATGTCCGTAATACACGGCTGGATCGATAAGATAGGGTTCACTATTCGCAGAAATTAAATAATTACCACTCCAAAGGTCACCGTGCAGTAGTGATGGTGATACATCAAGGAAAACTTCTGTACAGAGATCGAGTAGATCCTTTTCCTTAGGAATGTCCTTGAAGGTTAACAATCCTTTATCGATCGCCAATCGAAATTGTGGTTGTAAACGTTCTTGGATATAAAAATGTGTCCAATCCTTGTGCTGATGATTCTGCTGCCTTAAATAGCCAATATAGTCATCCTCTACGAACCCAAAAGCCGTGTCGGTATTTTGGTGAAGAAGCGCCAGCTGGGTTCCTAATAGCTCAAAGTCTTTATCGGAAGGACTTTTTGTTGGAACGTATTCCATCAATAGATGAGAGGTGTTCCCAAATTTTCCGTAGCCATAGACTTCCGGTGTCTTTATCGTTTGGGTCTCTGCGATCTTGCGTAATCCCAGTGTCTCAGCCTTAAATATCGAGAGACCTTCCTTAGCGTCATTCAGTTTGCAAAATAATTTTTTACCCGTCGTTTCTATAACATACGCAGACGATATGTCCCCACCCGAAATGGGCTTACACTTTGTAATAGAGATATTATAATGTTCAGAAAGAGAAGCTTTAATGTGGCTGTCCATAATCAAAACTAAGATATTGAAAAGTTGTAAAATTCAGTTGTCAAGATTGGTGAATGTGAATATTGAAGTATCTTCGCTAAAATTTTTTTGACCTCCTTAGATGAATTTATTCTTTATACTTATCGGGTTTGTATTGCTCATATTGGGCGGAAATTGGTTGTTGAAAGCCGCTGTTGGACTTTCCCTGAAACTGAACATTCCAAAAATAGTCATCGGAATGACGGTCGTTTCCTTTGCAACCTCTGCGCCAGAGCTCATCGTAAGTGTCAATGCCGCCTTAAAGGGATCGCCCGATCTAGCGTTGGGTAATGTCGTAGGGAGTAATATCGCAAATTTGGGATTGGTGCTAGCCATTACTATTATTCTAACACATATCGATGTAGAGCGCAGCTTTTATATCACCGATTGGCCCGTGATGATGATCGCTTCGGCCATGTTATATGGGTTTTTGATATTCGATGGACAGTTGCAACGCTACGAGGGTGTCATTATGTTCTCCTTTCTCATCATATTCTTGATCTATCTTTTGCGGTTCCAAAAACCGGCTGTGGTCGACGAGATGCCTGAAGATGACGTGATATTGCCGCTTTATAAGATCGTGCTGTATCTCGCAATCGGCGGAGTAGCTCTTTGGGGAGGCTCAGATATGCTTGTGAATGGAGCTATTGGTCTTGCCCAAGGACTTGGAGTTAGCGAACGTGTTATCGGGATCACCATTGTGTCAATTGGAACCAGTATTCCTGAGTTGGCGGCCTCTATCATAGCGGTATTGAAAAAGGAGAAGGCGATCTCGTTAGGAAACTTGCTGGGTTCCAATGTGTTCAATATTTTGGCGGTGCTGGGGATCACTTCGATGATCACCCCTATAACGGTGCAGGATCAAGGATTGCTCAACAGCGACATCTATTGGATGCTTGCCATCGCATTTGCTGTATTTCCGTTGGTATTTATTCCAAAGGGACTTCGTTTGGGATGGCGCGATGGAATTCTGTTGCTAGGAACGTATCTTACCTTTGTATATATCACGGCTTTTTAAATACAGTTTGATTCACATTTAGGTACAAAAAAAACGCCTTGAACATCAAGGCGTTTTATATTCTTAAAGCGTGCAAGTGTTATGCTACCACTTTAGCCGATTTTACCGTTTTGATAATTCTACCAGCTACTTTGTAGGGATCTGCATTCGATGCAGGACGACGATCTTCTAAATATCCGTTCCAATTGTGCTCTACGGTGTAGATCGGGATACGTATCGAAGCACCACGGTCAGACACACCGTAAGAGAACTTGTCGATGCTCTGAGTCTCGTGAAGACCTGTTAAACGCAAATCGTTGTAAGCACCGTAGACGGCGATGTGTTCTTCCACAACTGGTCTGAAAGCTTCGCAAATAGACTCGAAAAGCTCTTTGCTTCCAGCGGTACGCATCTCTTCATTAGAGAAATTACAGTGCATCCCACTACCGTTCCAGTCACCTTGAACAGGTTTTGGATGAAGGTCGATGTAGTAACCGTATTTTTCAGTTAAGCGATTCAAAAGATATCTTCCAACCCATATCTGATCTCCGGCTTCTTTCGCTCCTTTTGCAAATATTTGAAACTCCCATTGTCCAGGTGCAACTTCTTGGTTGATTCCTTCAACATTAAGACCGGCCTCAAGACAAAGATCCAAATGCTCCATGACAAAATCTCTTCCCCAGGTGTATCTCCCACCTACCGAACAATAGTATTGTCCTTGAGGTCCTGGGAATCCACCACGTGGAAATCCTAATGGAAGGTCAGTCTGATTGTCCATTAAGAAGTATTCCTGCTCAAAACCGAACCAATACGACCCATCATCATCGATCTGAGCACGATGATTGCTTTCGTGCGGTGTGCCATCGGCATTCAAAACCTCGGTCATTACCAAAAAGCCATTATCTCGCTCAGGGTCGTTAAAAATGGCAACTGGCTTTAGAAGGCAATCAGATTTGCCACCAGAGGCTTGAAGGGTAGAAGATCCATCAAAGGACCACATCGGACAATCTTCTAGCTTACCGCTAAAATTATCTTCGATCCTAACTTTACTTCTTAATTCTTGAGTTGGTTGATAACCATCTAACCAAATGTACTCTAAAAACGTTTTACTCATAATCGGACGCTAATTTTTTATAACAAAGAAATTCAGAGCAAATATATACTTATTTTTATATAAGCACTCAAAAAATAGGGGGTATAACCCGGTATTTTTTTCAATTTTTATTAACACCCCAATTTTTTAAGGGGTATTTTGAATAAAAACTAATTTTAGAGGCGAAAATTATATATTTGCATAAAATATTAGCGATGGCAACATTACGATTTAAGGCAGTACACGAAACGTTGAATAGAGATGAGATAGCGGTTGTAAGTAAAGGCCGGCACTCCGAGCTCTTCGGTGCCGATGTATTCAATCAGGCCACGATGAAACAGTACCTAACCAAAGATTCTTACAAGAGCGTCTTGGATGCCATTATTAAAGGTGATAAGATCAGCAGAAGCATGGCCGATCAGATCGCTGCTTCCATGAAAGACTGGGCCATGTCAAAAGGGGTTACACACTATACCCATTGGTTTCAACCATTAACAGGAAGCACCGCAGAAAAGCACGATGCCTTTTTTGAGATATCGAACGATGGCGAGTCGATAGAAAGCTTTGGGGGTGATCAATTGGTACAACAGGAACCCGATGCGTCAAGTTTCCCAAGCGGAGGTATTAGAAACACCTTTGAAGCACGAGGTTATACCGCCTGGGACCCTACCTCTCCAGCTTTTATTTATGGTACTACCTTATGCATACCTACCGTCTTCGTATCCTATACGGGAGAAGCCTTAGATAACAAAACACCCTTGCTAAGAGCATTAAATGCCGTGGATGAGGCAGCTACGGCCATTGCAAAAATATTCGATAAGAATGTAAGTAAAGTGCATGCCACACTAGGGTGGGAGCAAGAATATTTTCTTATTGATAAGGCACTGGCAGCCTCGCGGCCAGATATTGTACAGGCAGGGCGTACGTTGCTAGGTCACTCTCCGGCAAAAGGACAGCAACTGGATGATCACTACTTTGGTTCGATACCCAACCGGGTGATGCGTTTTATGCGCGACCTGGAGCAGCAATGCATATTGCTTGGGATACCAGTGAAGACGAGGCATAATGAGGTTGCCCCGAATCAGTTTGAATTGGCGCCGATCTTTGAAGAGGCCAATTTGGCTGTGGATCACAACTCTCTGCTGATGGACATTATGGAGAAGATCGCGGACAGGCATCATTTTAAAGTGTTGCTCCACGAGAAGCCATTTGCGGGAATCAATGGTTCTGGAAAGCACAATAATTGGTCGTTGGCAACGGATACAGGTGTAAATTTGTTGAGCCCCGGTAAAACGCCGATGAGCAGTTTGCAATTCTTGACCTTTTTTATCAATACCATCAAAGCTGTAAATGATAATGAAGAATTGTTAAGGGCTTCGATTGCAAGCGCGAGTAATGATCATCGCCTTGGAGCGAATGAAGCTCCACCAGCGATCATGTCTGTTTTTATCGGAGAGCAATTGACCAAGGTCTTGGAGGACCTGGAAAATGTTTCCAAGGGCAAGCTTTCACCAGAAGAGAAGACAGATCTGAAATTAAATGTCGTAGGTAAAATTCCAGAGATATTGTTAGATAATACCGATCGTAATAGAACATCACCTTTCGCTTTTACGGGGAACAAGTTCGAGTTCAGAGCAGTAGGATCAAAAGCAAATTGTGCCAACCCGATGACAGTGCTCAACACAATCGTTGCTAAGCAATTAAGAGCGTTTAAAGTGGAGGTCGATGGGCTTGTCAATAAAAAGAAATTGAAGAAGGACGAAGCTGTCTTTAATGTCATAAGAGAATATATCAAGGCCTCTCGTACTATTTTGTTTGAAGGCGATGGCTACAGCGATGCGTGGCAGCGTGAGGCAACCCGCAGAGGTTTGAGCAATAACAAAACGACTCCAGAAGCTTTGGCGATACTTAAAGATCAAAAGTCGATCGCGCTCTTCGAAGAAATGGACGTGATGAACAAGACAGAGCTTCATGCTAGATACGAGATCGGTATTGAAGAATATACGATGCGCGTTCAGATCGAAGGTCGTGTTCTTGGGGATATTGCCCGGAACCATGTGATCCCAACAGCGATACGATATCAAAATACGTTGATCGAGAATGTGAGAGGGCTCAAAGAGATCTATGAGTCCGATTTCAGAAAAGTCGCAAGAGAGCAAATGGACATCATAGAGCAGATCTCTGAGCATATTGCCAATATTAACAAAGGAGTGACGGACATGACCAACGAGCGCAAAAAGGCCAATAAGTTAAAAACTCCCGAGATGCGCGCCAAGGCGTATTGTAATGCAGTAAAACCATATTTTGATGAAATTAGATACAACTGCGACAAGTTGGAATTACTGGTCGATGACGAGTTATGGCCATTGACCAAGTACAGAGAATTGCTATTCATGCGATAAGATGCAGGCTTCGAAATTTATATTCTGAAAAATATCCTTTAAAACGTCAAACTGAAAACAAACTGCTATTTTTGCAGCACAACACAATGATCAATGAGTTCAGAAGTAAGTAAGCGGTACAGCCAGCGTGGGGTCTCTGCGAGTAAGGAAGATGTTCACAAAGCCATTAAGAATATCGATAAGGGGCTTTTCCCTAAAGCATTTTGTAAGATCGTCCCAGACCACTTAACGGGTGATGAGGATCACTGTATCATCATGCATGCCGATGGTGCCGGTACCAAATCCTCATTGGCATATATGTATTGGAAAGAGACGGGGGACCTATCTGTTTGGAAGGGAATTGCTCAAGACGCATTGATCATGAATATCGATGATCTTCTCTGCGTCGGCGCTACAGACAATATCATGCTATCCTCTACCATTGGCCGAAACAAGAATCTCATTCCAGGAGAGGTGATCGCTGCGATCATCAATGGTACCGAGGAGTTGATCACCGAGCTGAAGGAATTTGGAGTCACCATTCATTCCACCGGAGGGGAAACGGCAGATGTAGGCGATCTGGTTCGTACCATCATTGTAGATAGCACCGTTACTGCACGAATGAAGCGCAGCGACGTCATCGATAATAGCAATATTCAAGTTGGAGATGTGATCGTAGGACTGTCTTCCTTTGGGCAGGCAACTTACGAAAAGGAGTACAATGGAGGAATGGGTAGCAATGGACTCACTTCTGCCCGTCATGATGTTTTTCATAAATATTTAGCCGAAAGATTTCCCGAGAGCTTCGATCATGATCTACCTGGTCATCTAGTGTATAGCGGCGGAACAAGGCTCACCGATTCAGTGGATGGTTCACCTATCGATGCTGGAAGATTGGTGTTGTCTCCGACCCGTACCTATGCGCCCATCATCAAAAAGGTGCTTTCAAAATACGATTCAGGAACCATTCACGGAATGGTGCATTGCAGTGGTGGTGCACAAACGAAGGTATTGCATTTTGTGGATGAGCTGCATGTGATCAAGGATGATCTGTTTGAAGTGCCGCCTCTGTTCAAGCTCATTCAAGAGGAATCGGGTACCGACTGGAAAGAGATGTATCAGGTATTTAATATGGGTCATCGAATGGAGCTTTATGTTGCCCGAGAAATTGCCGATGACATCATGGCTATTTCAAAATCTTACAACGTAGATGCTAAATTGGTTGGTAGGGTAGAGGCCTCAGATAAGAAAAAACTCACCATCAAGAGTATATTTGGCGAGTTTGTCTATTGATCGATTTGTTTGAAATAATAACAAGAACTTAGGTGAATTGAGATGTGATAAATAGTAGATAGCTATTTATCTAAGCGTTGCCATCCAATCTCTTTGCAACTTCCTGAATTTTTTGAGTTCTTTTCTCAATAACTGAAGAAACTCCTTACCCTCGGCACTACTGGCTTCCAAGCGTTCGCAAAGCTTCCCTATTCCAATGGTCAGTTTTCGTAAAGACTGCGCATGTTGCATTTTTAATAGATAGCTTTGCTGTGTCTGAACGGCCGCAATACTCGGAGCTAAACCCAATGATTGCATTACAAGATCTCCCGCCTCGTGATCAACACGTTCTTTGCTGAATTCCATCTGTAACAGATCTTTATCATAGGTGAGGTAGGAAGCTATCCTTCTAGACAAAGAAAAGATCTCTATGGCCTTTTTGTAGACCGGCAGCTGATTCAACGGTATGTTGGAATAAGTATTCATAGCAATTACTACAAAGTTAGCGGGTATAATCGTGATTGATATTTAACTTTTAAAGTTATGATGTATATTTACTTTAGGAATTAAATTATTAAAGTTGATTATTTTTCAATATGAAATGAATTAGCAGAAGGGCTTCTTTCATAAGCTGCAGAGTTGAACATTATCACGAGAGAAATGCAAAAATCCTATTTGATGAAAATCGATGAGAAGAGTTGGGCGATCTTAAATTGCCTACAAAAAAATGCCAGACAGACCAATGCCGAGATCGGCAGAAAGGTAGGTTTGACTTCCCCAGCAGTCGCAGAGCGCATAAAGAAAATGGAAGATGCCGGTGTGATCAATGGCTACAAGGCCGAAGTGAGTCATGTAAAAACAGGGTATCAACTAAAGGCGATCATCACCTTAAGGGCTTTCATGGGGCGGCTAAAACCCTTTTTGAGCAAAGTAAGCGATTTCAAGGAGGTGCTGAATTGCTATCGAATTACCGGGAATGAGAACATTGTGATGGAGGTAGTATTGGCAGATCAGTTTCATCTCGAGGCTTTCATCGATCAGTTGATCACCTACGGAGAGACTAGGACCCATATCGTTCTTTCCAACGTCATTGAAAACAATCCGATCACCCATAAGTGAAGCTATTTTAGTAACTTTAATAAGAAATCATTTGTTGATGCTAAATACCATCGAATATGCTGTTACGTCACTTGTCTGCCTGATCACTGCAGTGGTCATTCAGCGAATATATTTCAAAGAGAAACGACGGGGAGCCTCGGCTCAAGCAATAGCAGGAATCAAATGGTTTGGTCTTGCTATCTTGATTTGGGGGATAGGCGGGTTGGTCAACCTCATATGTGTTTCGGGCTTGCATATGGCACCCACCAATAAGGGACTCATCTATTTAGGCGTCACGGTATCATTGGTAAATTCACTGTTCATACTACTATCGCTGCCCTCTATAGAACATCAAAGCAGTCGTAGTGTGGTCGTTCGCATGGTCGAGCGATTTTCAGTAAGAGAGTTCTTTATGGTATTCGGCGGTATTCTATTGATGATCGCATTTGTTTTTGTGGCCGCATCTTACAACAATGCATCGATCAGTAATAACTTTATCTGGTTGATCGATATTCCTATTTCTATTGTCGTTGCCTTCTCATTGCTCAACGAATTGAACAAGGCTTTTATCAATAGAGCCATGCGCTTCATGTTATTGCCCTCATTCGCCCTCTTTGTCCTGATCGTGATCGCGGTCACGCATAGAATCATTCCCCAGGATAGAGCCATAGCCGTCGTCGACCAGCAATTCTGGGGATTGCTAGGGATCATCACTGCAATTTCTTTCAAATTTCTATTTATTCTACTCTTCTCAATTTTACTATATAGTTGGAAATTTCTTTCAGAAAAAGAAGAACAGGAATCACAGATGGCTTCGCTTCAAGCAAAACTCACCTCATACAGGAAAGAAAAACAACGTTTGACATTAAGTATCGAAAGTCATTTGGACACCATTGAATCCTTAAAGAAAGAAGTAAAAGAATTGAGGGTTTCAGCACAGGTGGTCCTTTCGGAACGACAAAAAGAGGTTTTGGGAAATCTTGGGTTGTATGGTGGCCAAAAGTCCTACACGGAAATTGCGGAGGCCATGAACATTAGTGTCGACGGTTTCCAGGCACATATTCATCAAATAAAGAAACTTCTCAATATTAGTGGTACCGGAGGCAAGGAGCAACTGATCTCCTTTGCAAAGGAGCAAGACCTTTTGCGTTTCGCCACCATCAAATCGGATGCTTAAGCACATACTTAAGCATTTCGCGAATAATTTTCATCATTGCGTAACCTTTTCTCTGCATTGATTTGTGCTCATCTTCGTCAGTAAAAAACCGATGATGACCTTATCCATAACGCAACAAGACAACCTGGACCAAAAGATCAATGAAGCATTTAGCAATACGACCGGTTGGTTTGTAGATGCTGTCTTTGCGGAAATACCAGTAACAGATAGCGTAGGCATTCCATGGGTATTGATCATATTGATCTTAGGCGCCAGCTATTTCACCTTTTACTTTAAAGGCATCAACTTAAGGGCGTTCCCCACGGCTGTGAATGTCGTCAGAGGTAAGTATGACGATCTGGAAGCGGGAGCCAAGGTGCTTGTTTCGGAAGAAGTGGTCACTGTCGACGGTGATCAATTAGACACCCTGCGGGTAGAGGGGCACGACGGTGAGGTAAGTCATTTTCAGGCACTGACTGCGGCCTTATCCGCGACCGTAGGCCTTGGAAATATTGCCGGAGTGGCCATAGCGCTTTCTATCGGTGGAGCGGGCGCCACTTTCTGGATGATACTCGCAGGCCTACTTGGGATGGCATCCAAATTCGTAGAATGTACATTGGGTGTTGCCTATAGAGAAATAAACCATCACGGAATCGTTTATGGGGGGCCTATGTATTATTTAAAGAACGGATTGCGAGATATTGGTAAAGGACGACTCGGAAAGATCCTGTCTGTGATGTTCGCCATCATGTGTGTAGGAGCATCCTTTGGAGGAGGCAATATGTTTCAGGCCAATCAGGCATTTAAATTGTTTGAGTTCGTAAGTGGAGGGGAGGAGAGCTTCTTCTTTGGAAAAGGTTGGTTGTTTGGCTTGGTGATGGCAATTTTTGTGGGCATTGTCATCATTGGGGGAATCAAAAAGATCGCGAAAGTGACCGATAAGATCGTGCCGGCGATGGTACTTATGTACGTATTGGTCGTGGTCATTATCTTGGGAATGAACTATGAGAACATTCCGAGTGCCTTTAGTGCGATACTCAAAGGTGCTTTTAACGCTCAGGGAGTCACTGGAGGAATGATAGGAGTGATGGTGCAAGGCTTTAGGCGAGCTGCTTTTTCGAATGAGGCAGGCATAGGCTCCGCATCGATTGCCCACGCAGCAGTAAGAACGCGCTACGCGGCAAGCGAAGGATTGGTCGCATTGTTAGAACCTTTTATAGATACCGTGGTCGTTTGCACCATGACGGCTTTGCTATTGATAATTACCGGTCAGATCACCGTTGGCAATGAAGTGTCTTTTGAGCAAGGAGTTATCCTTACTTCAAATGCATTGGCTCAAGGATTTTCTTGGTTTCCTTATCTGCTAACGGTGGCCGTCATCCTATTCGCATTTTCGTCCATGATCTCATGGTCTTACTATGGGCATCAAGCATGGTCTTTTTTGTTTGGAAGAGGGAAGCGCGCCGAGTACCTCTATAAGAGTATTTTTTGCGTATTCGTTATTGTTGGTGCCGCTGCGAGTTTGGGGGCCGTAGTGGATTTTTCCGATGCCATGGTATTTTCTATGATGGTGCCAAACATGATCGGGCTAGTTTTGCTTGCGCCCAAAGTATCTGTAGAACTAAAACGATATATCAACACCATAAGATCTTAGCATGAATCGTTAAAAATCTCAAAATGCTGTCAGTCGCACATCGAAAGAATTCGTACATTAGAGTTGATGAAAAAAGTACTATTCTTAATATTGTGGTTGATAACTTGGATAGCTTCGGCTCAAGAGCTCCGGTTAAAAAAAGGGATAATTGTCGATTCCGTAAGTGTCAAGGTTTCCGATTCTGTTGCATATAGCTATGCGCTTTACCTGCCAAAAAAGTTTGAAAAGAATGAGGCCACTGGGGTTGTTTTTATCTTTGATCCTAGGGCAAAGGGCAAAGAAGGTTTGCAACCTTTCGTAGCAGCCGCTGAGGTCTATAATTTGATATTGATAGGTTCTAATAATTCTCGAAATGGTGCTTATCAGGAAAATCTTAAGATATTCAGCGATATATCTGACCACGTTTTCAGTCATTTTAAAATAGATAGAGACCAACTATATCTTTCGGGATTTTCTGGAGGGTCTCGTTTGGCTACAGCCATAGGGGTCGTTTCCAATGAGATCGACGGAGTCATTGGATGCGGGGCGGGCTTTCCTATTTCTGAGCCGCTAAACCCAAAGGAAAACAAATATCCTTATATCGGAGTCGTAGGTAATGCTGACTTCAATTATTTGGAAATGAGGGACGGTAAAAAGTATCTGGACAATCTTAAAATAGACAATGAACTACTCGTTTTTGATGGAGGGCACGTATGGCCACCTTCTACAATTCTCATTCAAGCGGTAGGGTGGTTACGGGTACTATCGCATAATCGAGGCGTTCTGCAACTTTCCAAGGAAAGTATGGAAAGACAGTACCAGCAACATCTTGCATTTGCCGAAGAATTGCTCGAAAATAAAGAATGGTCAATGGCTTATAACGCTTACAACAGACTTATTAAGAATTACCAAGGACATTTTGAAGTCAGGGAATTAAAGGATACCCTTAAGCAGATAAGGAAAGAAAAAGCATACAAGGAATATAAGCGAGAAGAGAATCGCTACTTGCTCGAAGAGCGAGACATGCGCGCTACCTATTTGGAATTTTTCAATGAAGATGTTACCGAGGCGGTGTTAGATAATCTGGGATACTGGGAGGCCGAGATGAAAAAATTAAAGATCTTTCAAAATCATGCAAGCGCGTCCAAACGTCTTATGGGGAAGCGACTATCAAACCTGTTGCTTATTCTGGCGATCGAGACGCGGAACGCTTATAATTTGCAAGAGCATGTAGAAAAGCTGCTATTCCTCAACGAGTTTCTGGTGATGCTGAAACCCGATTACCATGAACCATACATCGATTTGATGAAGGTCTACGTTAAGAAAGGAGAATATCAGAATGCGTTAGGTGCCTTGGAACAACTATTTATGAATGGATATAAGGACAAGGACCGATTGTATCGTACTGAAGGTATCGCGTTGTTAAGGGTCTTTCCTGAGTTTAAGGAGATATTAGACAAGTACTAGTCGATGAAGCCTTTGAAAGATCTTTTTTCTGAAGCTGCTGCCGATTATAAAAAGTATCGACCTAACTATCCAAAACTATTTTTTGAGGAGCTCTTAGCATTGGTGGACGAAAAGGATCGATGCTGGGATTGTGGGACAGGTAATGGTCAGGTAGCTGCCATTCTTTCACCTTATTTTCACGAAGTAAAAGCGTCCGACATCAGCGTGGATCAGATTGAAAATGCCATCACAAAGAAGAATATTGAATATCATATTGCGAGAGCTGAGGCCACTGTCTTCCCAGACGACTCATTTGATCTGATAACGGTCGCCCAAGCGATTCATTGGTTCGACTTTGCAGCTTTTTACAACGAAGTCAAGCGAGTGATGAAACCAAAGGCGATTCTTGCTGTTTTTGGATATGGACTTATTAGAGGCACATCCGATTTCAACGATCTTATCGACCATTTTTATGCTGAGATGACACCTTATTGGGCTCCAGAGCGACGCTATGTAGAAATGGCCTATGAGACCATTCCCTTCCCCTTTGAAGAGCATCGGTTAAATAACGAATATCAAATCGATGTTCATTGGACCTTAGAGCAACTTGTGGGATATTTGAGTAGCTGGTCGGCTGTAAAGCATTATAGAGAAAGGCATCAGAGTGATGCTGTCACAAATTTTGGAGAGCGACTCACGGACCTTTACCAACATCGAGGGACATTGCCATTGAAATTTCCTATTTTCTATAGGATTGGAAGATCGTCTTAATTCGAGATCATTCTTTTATCCCAGGCTGCCTTAGTTCAAAACCTTCTTTCTCTTTGGCTTGGTCCACCATTTCTTTTACCTCAGACAACAATCGTTTGGCGTCGAAAACGACTCCATCTCTGATCGTATATTTAACTCCACCGACTCTTACCACTTCATTATCTTCCGTAAGTTTAATGGCGCCTGTTCCATAGAGCACTTTTAGATTTTTCAACGGATTCTCTTCTACGATGACCATATCTGCCAATTTGCCAATTTGGATCGACCCGATCTCGTCATCCATACCTAGTGCTTCGGCACCGCTTAGTGTCGCAGCCCTGACCACTTCCAAAGGATGAAAACCCGCTTCACGTAAGAGCTCCAGCTCACGTATATATGCAAAGCCGTATAGCTGATAAATAAAACCAGAATCTGAACCTGTGGTCACTCGGCCACCGCGATTTTTGTATTCGTTGATAAAGGTCATCCATAGTTTAAAGTTTTCTTTCCAGGCGATCTCCTGCTCAGTACCCCAATAATGCCAATAGCTACCATGAGATATTTTGCTGGGTTCGTAAAACCTCCAAAGGGAAGGTAAGGTATAATCCTCGTGCCACTCGGCCCTTCGAGCTCTATGCAGATCGCGACTTGCCTCATAGATATTGAAGGTAGGGTCTAAGGTAAAGTCCAAGGCCAACAGTTCGTTCATCACCTTGTTCCAATGTTCAGAGTAAGGTTTGGCGGCTTGTTTCCATAATTTGCCAGCCTCCTCAAAACGATGTTGTTCATTTAGGTAGTTGTAATCTAGCGGGTAATTCTGTACAGTTCGATCATCGAACAATGCCTCCGGTAAGCCATACCAATGTTCCATGCTAGTAAGACCGGCTCTTGCCGAATGCAATACGTTCCATCTTGCAACGCTCAATTGCGCATGATGACATGCAGAACCGAGACCTAATTTTTTGTTTTCGTCCAAGGCAGCCGCCATGATCTCTGGTTCAGCACCAAAGAATTTGATGCCATCGGCACCTTTCTTGGCATTGTTGCGTACCCAATTTCTCGCCATTTCTGGCGTACTGATCGGCTCCTTACTGCCTTGACCAAAACCAGTATAGGCAATGATACGTGGTGCAACGATCTTGTTTTCGCGACTCAACTTCTTCAAGTTAAGTGTCCAATCGATCCCTCTTCCGCTCGGCTCTCTTACGGTGGTAACACCGTGGGCCATCCAAAGTCTAAATACATATTCACTGTCCGCGCCCTGAGCAACACCTCCAATATGGCCGTGCATATCGATAAAACCAGGAAGAAGGTACATCCCAGTACAATCCAATTCTTTGCCGCCAGCTCTTAACTTCGGACGTTTCGATTCATCGATCGCAACACCGGGATAACCAACAACGGTGATGTCTTTGATCTTGTTTTTTTCAATCACAATATCTACAGGACCTCTCGGCGGCGCTCCATTACCATTGATCAAGGTCACCCCTCTAATGATCAATTGCGCGTGTGGTCCGTCTCCCAGATAGGAATTATTACTTTGACCATTGACAGAAATGGTAGAGAGGAATAAGAATAAGAATATATACGCTAAATAACGAAATGTAATGGTTGGCATAGTGATGAAGGTTTAATACCTTGAAGATATGAAATAGCTTTCGTTTTAGCTAATAAGCGTTAAAGGACGAACTGTTCTCATTTTATTTTCTTTGAATTTGTACTTTTAGGTATGAGACGATTTTTTTTCATGTTTTTTACTGCGGTGGTCATGGGGCAACCAGCTACGTATGAAAAAGGTAGGGTCATTGATTCTATTGCCATAAAGGGAAGCGCTGATGAAACGTATGCGCTCTATCTGCCAGAAA
The DNA here is from genome assembly GCF_042675645.1 of Sungkyunkwania multivorans. Lineage (NCBI taxonomy): Bacteria > Pseudomonadati > Bacteroidota > Flavobacteriia > Flavobacteriales > Flavobacteriaceae > Sungkyunkwania > Sungkyunkwania multivorans. The sequence goes on from NZ_JBHTJH010000004.1 coordinate 350,263, forward strand.
AGTTCGATGCCTCACAGCTCTCTGCTATCTTGTTTGTTTTTGACCCACTAGCTAGGGGAAAAGTAGGTGTCGGTACCTTTACCGCTGCCGCCGACAAATACAATTACATTTTGGTATGTTCCAACAATACTAGAAACGGTCCGTATGAACGAAATTTTGCGATCACCAATAGGTTATTCGATCATATCTTTGCCCAATTCAATATAGACGAACAACAGATATATACTGCAGGTTTTTCTGGTGGTTCTCGTTTGGCATGCTCGATCGCCGTTCTTACCAACGCGATACAAGGCGTGATTGGTTGTGGAGCAGGGTTTTCGATGAACAGTCCGCAGATGCCTAGTATCAACAGCAACTTTTCATATGTCGGCTTGGTGGGTAACAGAGATATGAACTATCAAGAAATGTTTAGGGTAAAGGATTGGCTGGACCAATTTTCATTGAAGAATGAGATCATCACCTACGAGGACGAACATCGGTGGCCACCTGAGGAACAAATTTTAAGAGCTTTTGATTGGCTAGAGCTTCAAGCCTATAAAAAAGGAATCAGGGCCAAGGATACCAACGTCATTGTAGCGGCTTTTAAAAGGAATCATGATGTGGCAGCACAGGCGATGGCTAGCGATGACCTTCTGTTGGCAGTTAGTGAATATGAGCGTATTCTAAGAAACTTCTCTGGCGATTTAGCAGTCGATAGTATTTCAGCAAAGGTGAAGCGGCTTAAAAAAGACAGACGATATAAGAAATTGGAGAAAGCAAAAAAGGGCTTAGCAAAGCTTGAAGATGAACTGTCCGAAAAATTTACGCTACAATTCAATGAGGAAGTGCTTCAGGCAAGAACAAAAGATGATTATCGTTGGTGGAAACAAGAGCTGAAGGTCTTCGATACAAAACATTTGAATCATGAAAACCCTGACCATCGCAACATGGCCCAGCGCGTTCGCTTTAAGTTAAGGGCATTGGCCATTGAGTCGTCTGATGCTTATCTGCGGGATAAGGACTATGGTCGTGCCTTGTACTGTGATCGGTTATTTGCGGTGCTCGATCCAAATGGGTCCTACCCGTTTTATCGTTTAGCGAGACATTATGCGCGTACCGAAGATCTTGACAAATTCTTTGAAAATTTGGAGACAGCATTAGGGCATGGATTTACCAATAAAAAATGGTTGCTCAACACCGAAGAGTTTCAACCATATTTGACCCATCCACGATTTGTAAAGCTATTGGCAAGCTATTAATTATGCTCGATGATCAAGTGCGGTACGTCATCCAGTTTCCAATCGATAACTAGGCCTTTGGCAAGCGATCTGGCGATCTCGGCGCCATAGAGATACTCGCAGAGGTAGAGGGCTGCCTCAAAGCTTTTTGCACCACCGGCAGAGGTGATCGTATTTCCGTCATGGACAAATAGTACCTCTTTGCGAATATCCAATGCAGGAAACATCTTCCGCATTTGATCGATATCACTGGGAAAGGTGGTAGCTACCTTATTGTCTAAAAGCCCTGCTTTGGCCAGTACAAAAGCGCCGTCGCAATGCGAGGTGACAAATTTTGCCTGCTGTCCAACTTTTTTCACAAGATCGATCATGATCTTGTCTTCCAAATCGGTATCCAAGTGATGCTCTGCACTTGGCACCACAAGGATATCGATAGCTGGTAAGCCTTCTTGGGTATAATCAAAATCCGGCAAGATCCTCATGCCTTCGAAGGTGGTGATTGCCTCCAAAGTGTTGGCCACCGTGAAGACATTCATCTGTTTGATGTTCTCGCGATATTGTGTATGCTGAAAGATGTCATAAGGTGCGGTCAATTCGGTATTGTAAACACCATCCATGATCAAAAATCCAACATTATAGCGATCAGGTTCCAAAGTTTTTGATGGTCTCTCTGTTTCGGTCTTTGTGGCTTCATGAGCTGGTTTCTCAACCTTTTCAGCGCAGGCAAAAACAACGAACGCGCATAGCGCTAGGGCTATTTTTTTCATCGGTTTTATTTTGTATTCAAATATAGTGACTTGTTCTTGGATTCTGCTGCCAGCATTTTCTTTACAATGATCAACAGCACAAAACCGATTCCCGTAAATCCGATCATCACTAGCCAGGTAAGGTCAAATCCATATGCCTGTGCCATTTGCATGCCTGCGTTATGCCCAAAGATATGTGCAACGGCAAAGGACATGCTGTACAATCCCATATAGGCTCCTTGTCGTCCTTTTTTTGAGCGGTCCAAGGCAAATTTGTTTCCAAGCGGAAAGGCGATCATTTCGCCTAGAGTGGCCGCCGCCATCCCTAGAATCAAAATGCCTGTCCACGGTGTGATGAGAAGCATGAGAAAGCTCACGCCAGTCAATACCAATCCATTGATCAGACCGCTGATCGAAGACCATTTTTTTCGTTCTATATAAGCGATCAGAGGCATTTCGAATAAAAATATCAATGCACCATTCATGGCAAGCAGGAGGCCGATATTCTCTTCGGAAAGCGAATGGATCTCTTTGTAGTACAATGGCATTGTTGAGAAGTATTGTACAAATATGAACCCAAAAATTGCTAGAGCGACCAAGAAGATCACGTAGGCCAGATCGCTTTGTGGCGCAACGGGTTGTTCCACGACTTTCTCCTTATCTAAGACACGTGCTTTCTTAGGGTGCAGGGTTTGAATAAGGATCAGGCCCGCAATGATACAGGTGATGCCATCGATCCAAAACAACGCGGCATAACCTGCAAAGGCGATGATCAATCCACCCACCGCGGGTCCAGCAGAAAAACCAAGGTTAATGGCAAGACGGATCAACGTAAGTGAACGCGTTTTGTTTTCGGGTTTGCTATAGGCGCTCAAGGCTACAAAAAAGGCAGGTCTTGCTGCATCTGCGACGGTGATCAATAGGAAGAAACCGATACAGATACTCCAGAAAGTATGGAGCTGCTGAACCACAAAAAAACCAACACCTGTGAATATAAGTGCGCCCAAGATCACTTTGTAATAACCGATGATATCACATAGCTTCCCACCGAGCCATGAACCAAAGAAGGAGCCAACGCCAAAGCTGGTCATGATCCAACCGACTTGCGCCTTGGTAAACTGCAGATCATCTGTGAGATACAATGATAAAAAGGGGATGACCATGGCACCGGCCCTGTTTACCAAAGTGATCAATGACAACCACCATACTTCTTTGGACAATCCTGAAAACGTCTCTGCGTAACGGTTCAATAATTTTACCATTTTTGGTTGGTTTTATGGTTTGGATACCAGTTTTTCAGTTCATTTTTTAGGATGTTACTCCACTGCGGGATTCTTTCTGAACAATCATCTCTACACGATAAATTATCTTCTACAATAAAGCAACATCAAATAAAAAGCCCGGCGATGTCGCCGGGCTTTAATGCATTGTAATTTCTTATTTCAGAATCACCACAACATATCAAAGCCCCGACCATCTCTAACAGAGGTCCATAGTTGCTTATATGTTGTATTGATTGTCATTTCTTGTCTAATGTTGAACAAAACTATGTAAAAAAGTCTTTTGTTGTACTTTTGAAAAAGAAAAAAATCGAAAAATGAGGATATTTCCCCTGATGGCAATAGTTGCTCTGTTGTTTACGGCCTGCAAGAGTGATAAGCGCTACCATGATGAAGTGATGGCTGCCACAGATTTGCAAGTGCAAGATACGATCGATCCTATTGCGGATATCAAAGCATTTCAGAATAAACTGAATACCCAATTTAAGGATAAGGAGGAAAGTCCTTTGAAGGAGAGCGACCGACTTAAATTTGAAGGCTTAGAATTTTATGACATCGATCTTAAATACCGAGTAACTGCCAAGCTAGAATTGACTCCTTTGGCGATGCCATTCGAAATGCCAACAACGACCAGTCGAAGACCTTTATATAAGCAATATGCCATTGCACATTTTGTAATAGACGGACAACCCTATAAGCTGAATATTTATCAAAATCAACGTTTGATGATGGTCGAAGGTTATGAAGACTATCTTTTCGCACCATTTACGGATCTTACCAACGGTAATGGCAGCTATGGTGGCGGACGCTATATGGATCTTCGAATGACCGAAGACGAGGAGATCACACTCGATTTCAATAAAACGTATAATCCATATTGCGCTTATAATGCGAAATATTCCTGCCCCATACCACCAGCAGAGAACGACCTGCCGATCGCTATCAATGCAGGAGTGAAGGCTTTTAAGAAAGGATAATGTCCCTTCTTCTTTAATGCAGAGAATAAGACAATTTAGAGATCAACTTTCAGGAAGCGCATCGAATTCTGCTCTTTTCCTTTTCATCCAATTTTTCATAGCTTCGGAATCTTCAGACTGCATCAAAGCTCGCATTTTATGCATGGCCTCTAAATGTGCCTTGTCGTTCTTCTGAAACATTTCCATACCGTGCTTCTTGCTCATTTCGGAGATCTCTTCGAACGTATTTGCTCTAAATGCTACGTCGCAAGCTCCGCCTAATTGTTTACAGGTCATTGTTTTCATGTTTTCTTGAATTTTTTTGGTAATAATTACCTAATGCTCATTCTTGTTTCTCATATCCATAGATGGTGGTGTGCATCCCTGCGATGCGCCATTGACCAGCTATCTTTTCCATAAGTCTTGTTTCTCTTTTTAAGCCACGCAGCGAGTCTTGTTGCTCAAAGGTCACCCAAGCACCATTTTCATACAGACGAAGGTCAATGTCATTGACCAACTGTGGCATGGGCTCTGGTTCCGGATGTTTTTCGATAAAGGTCTTTACAAAATCGCTGATCTCGTCCCACCCGATCGATTCCGAGAAACTGTTGTCTGCAAAGTTGATATAGGTCTTCGTTATGTCTGGGTCGTGAACCCACTTTTCTTGCCAGCTTTCATAATCTCTCTGAAAAGCGGCCTTGGTCTCGTTATTGATCGTTTCTAAGATAGCTTGTTTTTCCTGTTCGAAGTTCACTTCTTTATCCTCTATTTTATGAATATCTTGTTTGTCGACCTGCTTGCAGCTGATCGCGAAAATTAGTATTATGAAAGTAAGGATAAATGAACGGTTGTTGGTCATGCGGTTATTTTATGTGGTTGATATCGGTTAGAAGCACGTAATGATCGTAGAGAGAAATGCTAAGATCAACAGTAGCCTAACTCATTCTAATCCTTGAAGTATTCTTTGAAATCGACACTGGCCTTCGACTTCAATTCGCTGTCGAAATACAGTTCATAGCCTTTTAGTAAAATTACTTCTTTTGTTTCGCCTTTCCCGAGGGGAATTATATTCCTCATTTAACTTTTCTTTTAAAGATATGAAATTATTGATTACACGTTTATGGATAAAGAATAGGCCTAATGAAGAAAGTTGAAGTGCTCAAGTGGTTCTTCTTTCATTCAATTTATTTAGAAATCGCGAATCCTGTGTTGACTGCGGTTTTAATTATAGAAATTCAATACTTTCTCCGCTAGCACTGCGAGTTCGTCCTTGTTTGTAAGGCTTTTAAGGTACAGCAAAGTTCGTATTGTTTTTGCGTAGTCCACACGTTTTTCTTGCCCTAAGAACGATTCTCCTCCGGGAAAAACCCTCGTATTGCCTTCAGTGGATATTTCTCCACTATTCAATATTCTTGATATTTGCCAAGAGGCGGATGCGAGCAACGTGCTTTCCATTTGTGAAGTATTCTCGTATTCCATAAGACTTAAGAGCTCGAACCCCAATTGTAAAGCGACGCCATTATAGCTGGAATCCCAACCATTATTTTCAATAAAATATCCTTCTTCTGGATGACTGAGTGCCAAGGCCAGGTTCAGAAATTCTATACCCAAGTTCATAGCATCTTGTCTATCGAGATATTTGCCTAGGGTAAAATACCCCAAGGCATCATATAAGAGACGATTGGGCGCTGATTGGTCATAGTCTTTTAGGATACTCTCACTAGAGATCAGATAATTGAGGAGAAGTTCGATCTCTGACTGGTATTGTTCCAATTGTGTTCTAAAATTCAAGGTTTCATCGCTGTTCATAAACCAATCCGATCGTGATAGCGATACCAAGGAAATTCCGAGGCTACTGGCGAAAAAGGCAGTGCCGCTGGTAAGGTCTTCTGCGCTTGGAGGGACAAACCCAGATATGTTTGCAATATGGGGTGGAATGGAAATTTCAAAGTCGCCACTTTCCAATTGCCGTTCAAAGGAATAATTTACAGCCCTTAAAAACTCCGTTAACGCCTCAGTACTTTTTGCGGTAACGGCATAATCTGAGATGGTGGTCATGGCCAACTGAAATCGCACATGAAAATAGCCATCTTTATTTCTGCCCAGAGCTCCTTCGGCATTGGGTATTTCTACGATGCTCGCAAGCCGACCGATTCCGATTTTCTCTATCAGCTGATCATAGTTTAGCCTTTCTGTAATTATCAGTGGATCATCTTCCGGTTCGATCCCTTCAGTGGCGTTGCTATTGCAGCCTAGGAGCGATAAGAAGAATAGAGCCATCAACGAATCTCTTAACTTCATTACTTTTTATCCTTTGCTTTTGTGTTTGACTTTAATAATAACAATAGGTTTAAGGGGCTTGTATTGTGTAATGTATTTTTCAACCCCTTATTGGTCCCATCTGTCCAAGAATCCAACGTATGTAAAATTAACTGTATTCGGTTATGGATTGGATTTGGGATTCGTTTTTCCTTCTTTTAAATTATAGAGCCCCCAAAACATCATGATAAATTCTAATATTAGACCAATGGTATACTGGGTAGAAACTCCATCCACGATGGTACTAAGTAGCCTTCCAAAGGCCAATCCACCCATAAAGATGACATTGCTGATCGTCGCACTTCTCCAGTATTCTGACCTTCTGATGCCGATGATCCAATAAACGGCAAATCCGATATAGAGCCCCATCACGGCTCTAAAAATGTTTTTCAGTTCCAAGTTGTCCACACGAAACTCAAAGAACATGGGCAAGATCTTATTTGGGTTTGCGCCGTAGATCAGGGAGACCCCTAAAACAATGGCTGCAGATATACCTAAATGTAAGTTTTTGGATGTTCTCTTCAATTTGATTCGATCAGTTTGATTCCTATAAATTTTCGCGTATCCTTTCTGTTTGCCGGCGCTGATAGCAAGGCATGAACACGTCTATCTAGCCTTGGCCATATAAGTGTTATGCATCCTTCTCCAATATTTTGGGTTCACCAGATTTGAAATGAACATCCAGTTGGGGAAATGGGATGGCGATCCTGTTCTCGGCAAATTTTCGATTGATGATCCTACGGATATCACTCCGCACCTTATTTATTCTAAATATATTCTTACTGAAGAACAACACTTGAAAATCCAAGGAGGAATTTCCAAAGTTGACCAAACGCGCCTCGGTCAATTCCCTGTCTGAGATATCTGGATGCTCAAAGGCACTTTCCTCTAAGATCCTTATCACAAGGTCCACATCGCTGCCGTAGGCAACACCCACATCGATCTTAAAACGGGTCTTTTTTGTCTGGTGGCTCCAATTGATCACCTTATTCGTGGTGATCAAAGAATTTGGAATGATAATGGAAATATCGTCGGTATTCAAGCCTTTTGAGGTTCGTAGTCCAATACTCTGAATTCTAACGACATCCCCATCGATCTCCAGCACGTCATCAATTTTAATCGATTTTTCTGAAAGCAAGATGATGCCCGAAACAATATCGTTGAATGTTTGTTGCAGGCCAAGTCCGACTCCGACAAGTAAGGCAGCAGAACCAGCGACCAGCACCGTTATTTTAACACCGATCGTCTCAAGGATAAATCCGATGGCGATCACCCAGATCACATAACTGATGATCTGAAATAGGGCATAGGCATTCCCTTTGTCGAGCTTCTTTAATCGCCGTGGACTATAAAGCGCTTTTCTAATGAGCCACAACACGAACTTCGTCACTAGGAAAATAATGAGGATCGACACCAAGGTAAATACTTGGATCTTGTATTCTCCCACACTGAGAAGCTCAACTTCTAAAAATTCCCATAGTTTTTTCATAATGTCTCTTATCTGGTTCCGATAGCGGTGTTGTTGATGAGGTGAATGGTTTTAATGGTATGATCGGCAATCATTTTGTGCCGTTTAATTGAATTCTACTGATCCGAATAGGACGTCATTGGTTTTTAGCGCCGGTATTATTTTCTACCATGCGTTCCAAAAGTGAAATCTGAGCATCCATTTTTTGAACCATCGAATGTAACAGTTCGATATTCTTTGGCGTGACCTCTGCAGTATTTGCGGGGTCCTCCGATTTATTTCTCAGGCTATTCATAAATTTGACCACCAGAAAAATGGTAAAACCGATGATAAGAAAATCAACGCCTGCCTCGATCAATTTCCCATAACCAATAGCGATTTCCTCGGGTTTGGTAATTCCAGCTTCGGTGACGGACTCTCGCAGAATCCATCTTTTGTTCTCCCAATTGATGCCATCGGTTAGGAAGGACAAGGGCGGAAGAAAGATCTCCTTGACCAATACATCGACCACTTTATTGAACGCTGCACCGATGATGACACCGATCGCAATATCGATCATATTTCCCTTTACGGCGAATTCCTTAAATTCTTTGAGTAGTTTAAATTTCATATGGCTCTTTTTTTCAAAATTAGCATAAAGCCAAGAAGTACCATACACTTAAGTTCATTTTTAAAAGGATGCTTCAGCATCTTTTTATTGCTTGTGAAGGTCAATTTAGGATTTTTACGGTGATGATCATTTCTTTACGTGCCTTCATAAAAACATCATTGAACAAAGGAACTGTTACTGATACTTTTCGGGTATTGGATTATCGTTTCGCTCGCTGTCGAACATCCAAGAAAGGATCCACCATCGATGACCATCGTGATATAATTGAATGCTGTTGATGCCTCTTTCCGTAACGGGGCCATTTTGTTCTTGTCTGGTTTCGTAGGTGGTCCAGACATGAGCGATATTCCCAAATTCTTGGATTTCCCTCTTTATTTCGTATTCCCAAAAACCGGTTTTAGGAATACCAAAGCTCTTATGATAATCAGGTAAGCTTTGTACCATGATAAAAGGTTTGTTGTCCTTGTCTTTTCCGGTAACCGATATCAATGCATTTGGATGGTGTAACGATTTATCCCTTTCCCAATTCCGTGGCGCTCCGGCAGGTCCGGAGATGACATCGTAATAGGCTTTGATGATACCATCGATCGTAGTTACATCTTCCTTTAATGGATACTTGTTTTTATTTGATTCTTGTGCGTTTGTAGCGAAACACAAAAAAAGCGATAGGGCCAATAATTTCAAAAGATTCTTTTTCATAGTATTTTTTTATGCGATTTCAGTTGTTATCAGATATTGGTGCAACGATTATGTTCATAAGATATAATAGAGCTGTATATCTTTGATTTGTATGTTTAGTTCAAATATAACGTTAATGCAATTGGGAGGCGCAGTCCATAGTTTGTGATGTAAAATGGAATTGTGCTAGCGCTATATTTTTCCATTGAGCTTTATCAATCTAGACAGCTCATCGAATTCTGCGATCAACAGCTTCCCATTTTTGACACCTTCGATCTTTCGATCGGTCAGTTTTAATTTAAAGCCACGATCGATCAAGTAATTTTTGAAACTTTCTTGATGATTCAGATCGATGCCACTGATCAGCTGTGGAAAGGTCGTTAACACCCTTTCTACGTTATTGTCATCTATTTCTGGTATCGAATCACTTTTAACGGTGACAACCATCGTTCCCTGTCCGTAGTTCGCACAGAAATAGGCATCGGCATCGAGCAATCCGCTTGCGACCAATCCCATCTTGTGCTCAAAACCTTCTGTTGCCATAAAATGCCCTTTTTTAAGTTCCTCTAATTCCTTTTTTTCTCCGAGCGCTTTAAGTTTTGATGAACCGTCCAAAAGGTTTTCGGGGATTCCACTTTTAGTATTGGCCCATCCCCACATCCAAGAATAGTCGTTAAAGGACAACGAGCCGATGACCTGCATGGGGAATTGGAGTGTTCCAAAAGATAGCATGCCTGTGTTCAGGTCGATGTTCCAAGCTACATTTCCCGTGAGCTCGTTGAAATTTAGTTGTTTTTCAAAAGAGTATCCTGCGTGTTGATTCAGGAGGTCTTCGAAATTGTTGAAATCGGTTTTTTTCATCAATGAAAATTCGGATTCCACAAATTCGTTTTGAGAAGCCCCATTTTTGGCTGTTCCGAATAGTTTTTTAAAGAGGTTCATTGTTCTATGTGATTAATATTTATGATTTATGTAGAAAATTTACAGATGTTCGGATATGTCATGTCCATCTCGTTATGGGTTTTGCTTTGTTTCCAATGTGATGTGAAGCGCTTCGAAGTCTTTTATTTTGGACAGACTGTATAACCTCTCAAGTTGTATATCTTCCCAAGTTTCTTCAAAGATAGCATCCTCATTGACTTCTGTATCTTCACTTATATTTTTCCTTATCAATTTCCTTTTGGTCAGAAAATTGAAGCTTTTTTCCCGATGAACGGTTTGTGCATAGTTTTCGCTTGCGTCGTAACCGATGAGTTCGAAATCGGAATTTTGGTATTTGAAGGTATATTTCCAGTGACCGTATCTTCCATGGTCATACCGAAAGAATAACTTCCCATTTTTTATTTCCATCGAAAGTACTGGCGCAAAATACACCCCGCCGTCTTCATTTTCGGATAGAAAGCAATCGAGATTCTTCGTTGTCAATACCATTTTATCGGCATCCGTTAGGTATATCAAGACACCTCTTCTATTGCGATCGGCCTTTCGGTCGAATCGATCGATAACGATGTTCTCCTCTTTGGTTCCTTTGATCATCAACACCTGATCATCTATGCCGTCTCCATTCAGGTCTCCTTTGATTCGCTCGTACAAGGTATATCCTTGGGGTAGTTTAAGATCGTTCTCGATGTTCGAGTCTTTGGTCGAGGGACTCCCTTCGGTGCGTTTTATCGAGATTTCTTGGATGCTGTCAAACGTGGTTGTTTCAGCCTTCTTATTTTGGGAGCATTTAGGCGCTGCCGAATTCTTACAACTTCCCATCCCTAGAATGCCAAATGATATCGCTATGATCGATATGTAGGATTGCGAACACTTCATTATTAACTAACTGTTAGGTTGTCATTGATCACTGGCCTTCTAGAAGATCTAGAGCATGGCCGTTGTGCTATAAGACCATTATTTCTTTTCAAGTCGCTCGATCATGTCTTTCATTTCTGCAATTTCTCGTTCCTGAGCTTTGATGATCTCTTCGGCCAATTGCTTGACCTCTGGGTCTGTAAGGTTGGCCTGGCTGCTTGTAAGGAGCGCTATGGAGTGATGTGGGATCATCGCCTTCATCCATTTGATGTCATCGATTGGGATTTGTTGTCGAACGAGAACTGTTGAAACAACCATTAAGAGAATGCTTCCCACTAGGATCGCTACATTTTTCAAGGTGTTCTTATACATGCCTCTCATAAAGAGAAACATGATGATCGCCATGCCACCGATACCTATTAGTGTCATGTACATCCGTGTCCAGCTAAAGAAGACGTGGCTCAGCTCGTAGGTGTTGAAGTACATCGTTACATACATTGAGATCGCTGAACAAACCAGCATCAGAATGAATTTTGTGTAATTTGTCATATTGCTTTATAAAATTAAGAAGCTCCATTTAGAAAGCTTATATTTTTACATTCATTAGTCATTTACTGTTTTCTTTATCCTTGGTTGGACAAATCAAATCTCCATTGAAAAGAGTCAGGTCATAAAGAATGCTCCTATGAAATATTTAAAAGTGACCGTCGGTTTTAATTCGGTCGTATGGATCGTTTTTGAAATGAAATATAATGAATAGTTACCTCTAGCGATGAATTTTGTGCGCTATTCTTTGACCCTTTCAAAATAATAGAGAGCATTATAGCTTCCACCATTTCCTAAAACAAGAATACTGCCACCAAAGGCTACATGATTGTCAATTAATAGATCATTGTCTGGTGTAAATGAAATTCTGATTCTATTGGTATCGTATTCGCAGTATAAAAGTGGTAGTAATGGCGGTATTTCAATATTCTTTTTTTTGAGGTAAATTTCGTAGAAACCTCTTCTTGAAAATTTTCCATTGAACTGTTCGGTTCTAACTCCTGTGGAATCGTTGAATTTAACTACAAGTGAATGGTCATTTGTAAAGCTCAAATTAATGGAATCCGCATGCTTACTCTTTAATCCAAAGAGATCGATGATCTTTAGGTCGTGACCGCCATTGTTTGGTCGAATATTTTTGTAGGACCGGTTTTTGAACGTCCCGGAAAAATTGGGGTCGATTTTCTGAAATTCAGAAGACTCTATCCCTGTCATTCCACTTCCGCAAGCAATGAGGGTTAAAAAGATGGGAATCGATTTGAATATCATTCTTTTTCTCAAGATCTTGGTTTTTGTGCTATTGGCCATGGCCATGGACAGTAGCGGATTTCTAGTAACCACTTTACGGCTGCTAGCTAAGTCTCATTTCATGATTTTTCTTATGGTCGAAGCACGATGGTGGCTCGGATCAAGAAAAATCTATTTGTTTATGGGCTCAGTTCTTTGTGAGCAAAAGGCGTTTATTCTTTCAGTATTTTCAGAATATCTTTTTGCACCTCTTTTTGCGTGTTCATTAATTCCAGCATCATTATTTTAAGTATCACTTTTTCTTTTTTACCTTTTTCAGTCAAATTGGAATAGACGAAATCTACAAGTTTGTTCCGTTTGTATTTTAAGAGTTCATTCCCTTCTTCTATGTCCGCTAAAATGGATAGTTTATCATACGCTATCAACTCAATTTTTGAGTTCGATAGCGCATTCCAGTAATTCAATCGAATAAACGGGCCATTAATTCCGCCTGCTTTTTCAATAACTTCAAGTAAAGTCATTGTCTCGTTATCCGAGTAGAAATCAAGGGAATCCACCAATACCTGTTGGTACGGTGTTTTTTTGGTGATCTCATTATTCGTATCCCTAAGTTCTTTTTTCAAAGAGGTATAGAAGTCGTTGATGTACTTTCTGTCTTTTCTGGCTTCATTCCAGTTATTTATCCATAAAGCGATCAATACCCCTAATAGAACAGGAATGAGCTCTTTAATAAATCCTTTGAAATGATGTTTCATCTATTGCGTCGTATTTTGGGTGTTTTTTGCTCAGTTTTTTTGTTATGCACTAGACATTTTGATTTTTTTGTTTCAGTTTTTCAATCGTCTTTAATATCAGTTCACGGTTCTTTTTAGATGTCATCCATTTCGGAAGTCTACTACCAATGCTTTTATTCCGATATTCAATTCCGTTTCGTTCTCTCAACTTGGCTTGGATATGGTTTTCTAGAAACTCAATATGCTCAATGTTGTATGCCCAGAATAAATTTCCATTTAGATTTTCAGATAACCAAAGAGGTAAGTGGAAAAAAGGGTCTATTCCACCACCAACAAAGTAATGCCTTCCACGTATTATTTTTTCATTTGAAGCATAAACTACAGAACTAGGTTTTTCAGATAGGATTTTGCTATGACCGCAACTTGAGCAAACCAGTCGAACATTATTTTCATCCGTTTTGCCAAAGGAAAATTCAGAAGCTTTTACGATTGCTTTTTGCTCACACTTTGGGCAAACGACTAGAATATCTTTAATGAAATCATACGTCAGGGTTTGATACGAGTCTTTAAATCTTAATTCAGTCATTTTTGTGTCCTAGTTTCGGCCTTAGCGCTATTTGTGGTATTCTATACGGCCCGTTTTGGAAAATCAGTTAGAATTACACCGTAGACGAAAGATAGGAAATTGTCGTTTATTCCGATGAAGGAATTCGGCTACAATAAACAATGGCTATCATCAGATGCTGACCTTTTTTATTTTCAGTTGATATATTATACCGTAAATCAGTCCGATCATTCCTCCAACATAGCTGAAATTATGCATTGTTCCAGCAATCAAAAAACCTTTTCGGTCAGTCAATTCAGCCGGTAGATTCCAATTCGCATTTAAGTTTGAGATTAGAAACGTTCCAACCAAAATTCCCATGATTCCAATTCCGATTGCGATGCCTAAAGTCCGAAGTACCGCTCCAATTGCACTTTTCCACATAGCTTTTGAATTCGGCTGAAACATCGCCACAATTCCAAGAATCACTCCAATTATAAGTCCAAACCACCAAGTAGATACAAATCCAACAAAAGAAATTGCAATTCGTTCATTTTCTACTTGATGTAACCATTCGCCAATTTGGTCAAATTTGAATTTCGTAAAATATTCAGGTGAGATTGAGTAAGAAATCTGATTGTGTAACATTCCGTAAATCGAGCCGAGAATTATTGATATAATTCCGATCAATATTAAAAGTCCAATCTTTTTTGTCATTCGATTTTTTCAGCTTAGTGCTAACGGTATTGTATACGGCTCGTTTTGGAAAATCAGCTAGGATGATATCGTATAACGAAAGATAGCAAATTAGTCTGAAAAGCAGTTGTTTTTTAGCTTAGTTCATTGTTAGGTGTAGTTTTTTATAAATTCAGTCGTGTTACAATTCGAACACCACCAATATTCTTTTTTGTTATCCTTAAGTTTTGATTCTGTTTTCTTTCCACATTTAGAACAATTCCTCAAGTCAGATTCGTCCTCGAATGCTTGATAGTGACATTCATAACAACTCCAAATTGTTAAATCCGATATTTCGTCGTCCATTCTCCACGTGAATGAGTTTTTTTTACAATTCAGACAAATTTGGGTTGCCATTAATTTAATTTTATAAGTTATTCCACCAATTGACCACTTCAGTTGTCATTTCTTGTGCGTTAATTTGGTGACTTGAAAAACCGTAATTATTTGTCAACTCAAAGTGAATAAGCTGTCTTATCTTAAATTCGTCTGTTCCTTTGTAAAGTTGACTTAACAATAAATGATTTATTGAATCAAATTCATCTATCGGTGAATCAGGAATCAGATTCCAAGAGTTCACAATTATTCTTAATTCATCAAGTCTATGTTTATATTCTTTATTTAATCGAGATTTCATTCCTAATTGCATCTAATGGTCTCGTGTATTACTAGTATCGGATTTCTACTCACAAATTTTTCGGTTTAGCACAGGTGTTAGCAATTCCGAGTGGATTCGGACGCAGTAGAATCCGCCGTAATTTCGGTTATACATTGTTACCTGCTGGCCTTACTTTTTATGTTTTCCTACTTTTTTTTCAGTAAACCAATTGTCTCCTTCGTATACATTTCCATCTTTACCTATTCTACCAACTTTCTTTTCATTGAACCAGTTATCGCCTTCATAAATATTTCCATCTTTATCAATACGACCTGTTTTCTTTTCGGAAAACCAATTGTCTCCTTCATATGTTGTTCCGTCGGATGAAATGCGACCAGTTTTTTTCTCGGTAAACCAATTTTCTCCTTCATATACATTTCCATCACTATCCGTTCGACCGACTTTTTTCTCATTAAACCAATTTTCTCCATCGTAAGTTGTTGTTCCTTTAATTCCGCCGACTTTTTTCTTTATCTTTTGGTTGCTGGAATTGCTTGGTACATAATGTTTATCAGAATAATTCGAGGATTTCGAATTGTAATTGTCTGAATATCCATAGCCTGAGTTACCGCCGGAATAATAATTAGATTTCGATTTTCCGAAAAGTGCTGAAAACGAACCTCCAAAAAAAACAACCACAGCACAAATAACGCCAATAGGCCAAATAAGCGCAAAAAGACAGGAAATTGCTGTTAGGATAATCCATAATAGTCCAAAGAAAAGAATTGCTAACATTTTAATTAATAAGTTAGCGTTGGCTAATGATTTACCGTCTGGAAATATCCATTCAAATGCTGTTTGGTACTCACCACTCATCATCCAAAAAAAACTCAATGTACTAACAACTAATATTATCAATGTTGTTGTTATTGTTTCTCTCATAATTTTTTGTTCAGCTTGCACACAACTTGTTTACATCCGTAATGCCTTTTATTTCCCTGGCGTTTCCCCCAATCATGAATGGAGTTTATTCTTCCAAATCGGACGGCTAACCGCCGTTTATAAACGCCTTGGACTAAAATAAGAAGATTTTTATAGACGAAGGTACGGGTTTTCCGTAATTGGATCGGTTGGAATAGGGCGCAACTAACAGCCACAAAAGTCACAAGAACCTGTGCAATACGCTAAATTTTCAGGAGAGAAAAAGGAGTTGCCCTCAAGCTACCGTGCTGCCACCACTAAAGTAGCGACCGCGACCACCTATCGCATCTTGGAGTATTGGCTGTTCCAGATGGCCGTATTAAAGTTTTTCCCCAAGGCAAAGCCATAGAAGATCACAATAGAGGCCACCATCTTAAACATAAAGAAATAGAGCATCCAAAATTCCACGCCGCTGTTTTCTTTAGAGAATAAACCGTTGGGAACCATCAAGGTCAGCACATAGCTCACCATTAAGGTAAATACCAGCAAATTCTCAAAGTTCCTAAAAGGCAACATCAACCATCGTCTTAACGGATGTAGGTCATTCCCCCATTTATGGATAAGATAGTAATAACCATTTCCGATGGGGGCAAAAAGCAAGGGGTCGTCCGGGTCGTTGAGCTTAAAGAGTTTGGACGGAGCGATGATCTTAAAACCTTTGAGTTGGGTATCGTGATCCTTCTCCAACTTCTTGATCTTTTCAATGGCCGTCCTCGGAATATTGGCTTTAAAGTATTTGGTGTCCAGAAAACGCAGTCGGTAGTCGATACAAATTTTCTTTATCTGATCGATGTGAAAGATCTTCTCGGTTTCAAGCAATTCTAGGTCAAAAGAATTTTCCAATCCCGAAGGTTGAACAATTTCCTTGGCGATTCGCTCTTCTCGGCGGTCATCCTCTTCCAAGATGCGAGCGACTTCAGTAAGAATATCATCACCTTTAAATGCCCTGTTCTTAGCTTTTACAAGCTTTTCTTCAATATTCGTTCTAGGAAATAGCATATTTTTTCTTTTTGGGTAAGCAATGCAATTTTTTTTTTTTTCTAAAGTTAGGAATTTAACATGTGTCAATCAATATTTTAACAGTTCTGTTTAAGATGGCACCAAAAAAAAAGCCACCACGTAGCGGTGGCGGCTTTCCTATGCTATAAGATCGGTACTAACGAAGTTCGGCCCCGAGCTTGTTTTCAAAGTTGGATTGCAGTTTTTTCATGATCTTATCGATCTGCTTGTCCGTAAGCGTTTTGTTCTCATCTTGTAATGTGAAGCTCACGGCATAGGACTTCTTGCCTTTCGGAAGGTTCTTCCCAGCATAGACATCAAACAGGTTCACCTCTTTTAAAAGTTGCTTTTCCGTCTGTTTCGCCAGCGTGAAAATTTCTGAGAAACTCACCTTGTCATCCAATAACAAGGCAAAATCTCTTCGTACCTCTGGAAACTTCGGGATCGGCCGAAACTTAGACGTATTGTAGGTGACGACCTCCAATAGGTTGTCCCAATTAAAGTCCGCAAACAATACCTGCTGTTTGATATCAAAGGCCTTGGTCAGCTTCTTTTTAAGGATGCCAAATTCTACCAGTTTCATTTTGCCAAATGATAGGCTTAAACCTTCAGAGAAGATATCGCTCTTCGCTGGTGAGGTCTTTATCGTGTCGATACCCAATCGCGCCAATATAGAGGTGATGATTCCCTTCAGATAGAAAAAGTCACTCATCTTTTGTTTGGAGGTCCAACTTTCCTCATCCCTATTTCCAGTGACCAAAAGGGTGAGATGTTTGTGCTCCTCCCTGCCACTCTCAAAATTATGATAGGTCTTTCCAAATTCGAATAGCTTTAGGTCCGAGCGTTTTCTGTTGAGATTATATGAAAGTGCTTCCAAACCAGAAAACAGCAAGGATTGGCGCATCACCGATAGGTCGTTGCTAAGCGGATTAAGCATTTCGATATTGTGATCCTCCTTTAGTTGCTCGCTCAGCTTGATGTAATCGGGCGAGGTAAGTGAATTCGCCAACATTTCATAGAAACCCTGGGCCACCAATTGATCACCGATGATATTTTGAATGCGATGGTCGTCAAACCTCGATACACTTGCTATGGATGCATTGAGCTTGGTCGTCGTTTCGATATTGTTGTACCCATAGACCCGTAAGATCTCCTCGATCACATCGGCTTCTCGTTGAACATCCACACGATACGATGGGATGGTAAGGCCAAGACCGCTTTCGGTAATGTTGTTGACCTTGATATCCAAAGAGGATAAAATACTTTTAATGGTCTCTCTCGGAATTTCTTGTCCGATCAGGCTATTCACCTTTTCAAAACTGAGGAACACCTGAAAGTCTTCTGACTTTACCGGGTACACATCCTCTACATCGCAGGTGATCTCACCACCGGCTACTTCTTGTATCAATAATGCTGCGCGCATTAAGGCATATTCGCAATTGTTGATGTTTATTCCACGCTCAAACCGGAAGGAAGCATCTGTGTTTAATCCATGGCGTTTTGCCGTCTTCCTGATGGATACCGGATTAAAATAGGCACTTTCCAAAAAGATACTGGTGGTATTCTCTGTGACTCCCGAATGAATCCCTCCAAACACACCTGCAATACACAATGGACTTTTGGTATCGCAGATCATCAGGTCGTCCTCATGAAGAGTTCGCTCTACGTCATCCAAAGTTGTGAACTTTGTTCCAGCCTCTAGGGTCTTTACAATGATCTTATTGCCGTTGATCTTGTTGGCGTCAAAGGCATGTAAAGGTTGACCAAGTTCGTGAAGCACATAATTGGTAACGTCCACCACATTGTTGATCGGCGTAAGTCCGATCGATCTCAATCTATTTTGAAGCCATGCGGGAGAATCTTCTACTTTGATGCCCGACAGCGTTACGCCACAATAGCGCGGTGCCAGATCTTTATTCAAGACCTCCACGTCGACGCGGAGTGTTCTATTTTCGACATGGAAATTACTGGTAGAAGGGGTGATCAATTCTAGACTTACCTCTTTTTGCAGCAATCCTGCTTTGAGGTCTCTGGCCACGCCAAAATGACTCATCGCATCAGCGCGGTTGGGAGTGAGGCCTATTTCAAACACTTGGTCGATCTCAATGTCAAAGATATCCGCGCAGGAAGTTCCTGGCTTTAGGCTGTCATCGAGGATCATGATGCCATCGTGGGACTTCCCCAAACCTAGTTCGTCCTCTGCACAGATCATTCCATGGGAAGCTTCCCCTCGGATCTTTCCCTTCTTTATTTTCCAGGGATTGCCGTCTTCATCATACAACTCGGTACCGATCGTCGCCACAGGTACTTTTTGTCCGGCTGCCACATTGGGCGCTCCGCAAACGATTTGCACGGGCTCACCATCACCAAGGTCGACGTTGGTCACTTTCAACTTGTCTGCATTTGGATGTTTCTCGCAAGAAAGCACGTGTCCTACGACAACGCCCTTCAATCCTCCCTTTACCGATTCAAAAGTGTCTATACCTTCAACTTCAAGTCCAAGGTCGGTGAGCAATTCACCTGTCTTTTCAGCCTCCCAATCTAGCTTTATAAATTGTTTCAACCAGTTGTATGAAATCTTCATCAGAAAATCTGTTTTTCAAAGATGCAAATATAGCAAATGGCGCTCCTTTGTTAAAGGCAAACCCTCATTTGTTTACTATTTGATGATAATGATCATGTAAACAGTCGAGATTTAAGCAGTATTTTTGCCAAAATTTCTGGTATGAATAAGGGATTGTATGTGGCCACTGCAGAGCCACATAGTGGTAAATCATTGATCGTTTTAGGGCTCATGCAACTTCTTTTGGGGAAGACGGGGAAGGTTGGATATTTCAGGCCCGTGATCGATGATCAGAAAAAAGGGGAGGTGGATAACCATATCAACACGGTGCTTTCTCATTACGAACTGGACTTGGAGCCAAAGGAGGCCTATGCCTTTACAAGAAGTGAGATCATCGCTTTGGGAAATAAGAATCACGGAGGCAAAATAATCGATACGATCATTGATAAGTTTAAGAAGCTAGAACGTCGGTTCGACTTTGTTTTGGTCGAAGGAAGTGATTTTAGTGGTGAGGGTGGCGCGATCGAATTCAATATCAATGTTCAAGTAGCTAAAAATTTAGGCATCCCTGCGGTGATCGTTGGGAGTGGAGTGGGCAAAACGAAGGAGCATCTCTGTGCCGGACTACAGCTGGCGGTCAATAGCTTTAAATTGAAAGAGGTAGAGGTCCTGGCGGTTGTGGCCAATAAGGTTTCGAGGGATGAATTGAGGGGCGTTAAGGATTATATGCTAGAGACACTTCCCGAAGAGATCCAGTCCTATGCCATTCCACGATTGGCGGATCTCTCACATCCTACACTAAAAGAGATCCTTAATACGCTGGATGGGCAAGTACTCTTTGGCGAAGAGTTCTTGGATAACCAAACGGGAAGCTTTGGTGTTGGAGCGATGCAATTGCGCAATTATCTCACACATTTGAGATCCAATAGTTTGGTGATCACCCCAGGCGATCGGGCCGATATCATTTTGGGAGCATTGCAGGCCAATCTTTCAGAAAACTATCCGCAGATCTCCGGCATTATTCTTACCGGCGGAATCATCCCAGAAACGTCCATCATGAAACTGATCGAAGGTTTTGATCATCGAGTACCGATCATTTCTGTGCAGCAAGGAACCTTTGGAGCGACCAACGACGTTGGAAATATAAGATCTAGAATTTATGCCGAAAGCAAACAGAAGATCCAAACCTCTATCGAACTCTTTGAGAAATATATCGACCAAGAGAAACTTTCCAACAGCCTGGTGACCTTCGAACCTGAAGGCATCACACCGCGCATGTTTCAGTATAATTTGGTGCAGCGGGCCAAGCAAGAGAAAAAACACATCGTTCTTCCAGAGGGCAATGACCACAGAATTCTAACAGCCGCCTCGCGACTGCTCGCGCTCAATATTGTAGACATAACGTTGCTGGGAGACAAGACGAAGATCGAGCGAAAAGCAGCACAGTTGGGGCTTAATATCGAGAAGGCCAAGATCATCGACCCGCTAAATGCACCCATGTTCGAGGAGTATGTAAGCACGCTTTACGAGCTTAGGAAGCATAAGAACGTCAATCAGGATATGGCTAGGGATATGATGACCGACGTCTCGTATTTTGGTACCATGATGGTCTATCTGGGTCATGCAGACGGCATGGTCTCTGGGGCAGTGCATACCACCCAGCATACCATAAGACCGGCACTACAATTTGTAAAGACGAAGCCTGGGGTTTCGGTGGTCTCCTCCATTTTCTTTATGTGTTTGGAAGACCGTGTGTCGGTCTTTGGAGATTGTGCCATCAATCCTAACCCTACTGCTCCACAACTGGCAGAGATCGCCATTTCATCAGCCGATTCTAGTTTGGCCTTTGGAATAGAACCAAAGGTGGCCATGCTCTCGTATTCTTCCGGCGCTTCAGGGAAAGGCGAGGACGTGGAAACCGTGCGAGCGGCCACGGAGATCGTTAAACAAAAAAGACCAGATATTAAGATCGAAGGCCCCATCCAATACGACGCGGCTGTGGACATGAGTGTGGCCAAAAGCAAGCTTCCGAGCTCTGAAGTGGCCGGGCAAGCCAGCGTCTTGATATTTCCAGACCTGAACACAGGAAACAACACCTATAAGGCGGTACAACGCGAAACTGGCGCCTTGGCGATCGGACCTATGCTTCAGGGACTTAACAAGCCCGTGAACGACCTAAGCCGGGGATGTACCATCGATGACGTGTTCAACACCGTGGTGATCACAGCAATTCAAGCGCAAGGAATTTAAATTATTAAGTACCATTCTTTACATGAAAATTTTAATCATCAACTCGGGAAGTTCATCCATAAAGTATCAATTGATACAAATGCCAGACGAGATAGTGATCTGCACCGGATTGGTGGAACGAATAGGATTGGAAGACTCGATGATCCATCATCAAACTTCGAACAATAGGATTGAAGGCAAGATCGAGGCCAAAGATCACAAACAAGGCCTGGAAGGCATTGCCAAGATTTTGTTGGACCCGAAGAATGCGGTGATCAGGTCCACGGACGAAATAGCGGTCGTTGGCCATCGGGTGGTACACGGCGGAAGTTCTTTTTCCCAAACCGTATTTATCGATTCCGAGGTAAAAGAAAAGATCCAAAGTCTATTTTCATTGGCGCCATTGCACAACCCTCCCAATTTTGAAGGCATTGTTGTTGCCGAAGAGACCTTTCCCGCTGCTAAGCAAGTTGCCGTTTTTGATACCGCCTTTCACCAGACCATTCCAGAGGTTGCCCATAGATACGCCATTCCAAAGAAGTTATCTGATGAACGAAAGATCAGGCTGTATGGTTTTCACGGAACGAGTCATAAATATGTGTCTCAGAAGGCCATTGAATTCTTGGGAAAGAGCGAAAGTAAGGTGATCAGCATCCACCTTGGAAATGGTTGTAGTATGAGTGCTATCAAAAATGGTAAAAGCATCGACCACTCACTTGGTTTTGGACCTATGAATGGATTGATCATGGGAACACGCAGTGGCGATATCGACCAATCGGTGATCTTTTATCTGATGGATCGCTTGAAACTTTCCTCGAAAGAGGTCAGTGACATCTTGCAAAGGCAAAGCGGGATGTATGGGCTTACTGGGTATAGCGATTTACGCGAAATAGAAGAACAGGCGGAAAAGGGAAATAAGGATTGTGAGTTGGCATTGGCGATGAGCGCCTACCGCATAAAGAAATACATCGGCAGTTATGTGGCCGCGATGAATGGCTTGGACGCCATCGTTTTTACTGCAGGAATTGGTGAGAACTCATCCACCATGCGAAGCTTGGTCTGCCAGGATATGGAGGTCTTTGGAATAGTATTGGATGAAAAACGGAATGGTATTCGATCTCCAGAGATTCGAGAGATCGGTCATGTTACTTCCAAAATCAAGGTCTTGGTAATCCCCACAAATGAGGAATTGGAGATCGCTCGGCAAAGCTTTCAATTGTTGATGAACGATTAAAAATACCATTTATCGATATCATAGATCTTACGGTCGTTCAAAGTCTGGTTGATCAAATCAGGACGTATATTTATCATAAAACAGATAATAATCATGAAAACACAAAACAAAGTATTACTTGGTTTGTCTTTGGTTTTGGCTTTTGCCTGTACCGATCAAAAGAAAAAGGAGGAGCAGCAAAAACAGCTGGATCAAGCCGTCGAACAGATCGAGTCTGTAGAATCTGAGCTAGAGGCCATTTCCGAAGAAGTGGAGGACAAGGCCCAAGAGGTCAACAAATCGTTAAAAGAATTAGATAGCATTTAAAAAAAGTTAAGATGAAGAATTTAGGAATACTTTTAGTGTTTTTACTCTCTTTTCTTGTAGGCGGAAATCAATATACTTTCGCCCAAGGAAAATCCAAAGAAAAGAAGGAGCAAATAAAACAGAAAAAAGAGAAGGGTAAGGAGGCCAATGAAAAAGCGAAAGAGGCTAAAGAAAAGGCTGAGAAGAAAATAAAGGAAGCCAAGGAAGAGGCTGATGAAAAGGCCGAAGAGGCCGAAGAAGCGCTCGAAGAGAAGAAAGAGAAGGCAAAGGAGAAGGCTGAGAAGATAAAGGAGAAAAAGGAAAAGGAAATCAAAGGCAATGCCTACGGACGAAATAAGGGTGAGCTTTCTGGAAGGGAATTTGGCCAAGCCAGAGCATCGGAGGCTAGAGCAAAAATAAAGGAGCAAGAAAAGCGGCTGGCAGCTCATGAAGAGACCGTAGAGAACGGAAGAGAAAAGATCGCCAAAGCGAGGGAAAAGGTAAGGAGACAACGCCAAGAGAAAGAGATCACCGAAGAAGAAGCAGCGGAAAAAGAAGAGAAAATAAAAAAGGCGGAAGAGGAAGTCATCGAACTAGAAGAGGTGATAAAGAAGGAGAAGAGCGTTATCGAAAAGCAGAAGAAAGTGCTAAAGGATATTATGTTTCCTGATGCCAATTAACAATTGCTAACAAACAAATGGAAGCGCTCTGCAAAGAGCGCTTTTTTTGTACATTGTTTTGTCCTTATTTTGAATTCATTTCAAAACTTATGAAGAAATTTCTTTTATCCGTTATCGTTATCGCATGTCTTTCTTGCAAGAATGAGAATAACAATTCAGCACCAAAATCGGGCACATGGCGTGCCACACTTACCGTTCAAGACAATGAGACGCTACCCTTTATTTTTGAATATACTCCAAGCGGAACGGTCAAGATCTTCAATGCCGAGGAAGTGATCGAGGTGGACGAAGTGATGCTGAAAGGAGATTCGATCTATATTCGACCACCGGTCTTTGAAGGCTATATTGCTGGCACGTTTACAGAACAAAGTATACAAGGACAATTCATAAAGCCAAGTTTAGATAGGATCGTTCCTTTCAAGGCCGAATATGGCAATGAAGATCGTTTCGACATCATCGACACTCCAAAAGTGACAATTTCAGGAACTTGGGAGACGGTTTTCAGCCCAGAGAGTGATAAGGACAGCTATATTGCCAAAGGAATTTTCAACCAAGAAAAAGATAAAGTGACGGGAACCTTTCGCACGACCACTGGAGATTATCGCTACCTGGAAGGAGTGGTGGATGGAAATGAGTTAAGACTTTCCACTTTCGATGGGGCGCATGCATTTCTTTTTACAGCAGCTGTGACCGATAGCACCATGAGCGGAACGTTTTATTCTGGAAATCATTGGAAAGAGCCTTTCGTCGCAAAAAGAAATCCCAATTATGAGCTTCCCGATGAGCATACACTGACCTTTTTGAAAGAAGGTTATGACCGCTTGGGTTTTAGCTTTCCCAATGAAGATGGTCACATGGTCTCCTTGTCTGATAAGGAATTTAAAAACAAGGTCGTGGTCGTTCAGATAATGGGTACTTGGTGTCCCAACTGTTTGGATGAAAGCAAGTATTATTCCGAATTTTATAAGCAGCATAAAGATCAGGATGTTGCGTTTGTTGCTTTGGCCTTCGAGTATGCAAAGACCCAAGAACTTGCATGGCAGCGTATTAACAGACTAAAGGAGCATTTGAGAATAGATTATCCCATATTGCTAGCCCAATATGGAACTTCAGACAAGCAAAAGGCCAATGAAAAACTCCCGATGCTCAATCATATATTATCATACCCTACAAGTATCTTTATCGATAAAAAGGGCCAGGTAAGAAAGGTCCACACTGGTTTCAACGGTCCCGCCACGGGAGAAAAATACCATGAATTCAAGCACGAGTTCGAAGATTTTCTCGAACAACTGTCATCGGAAGAATCGCTTTAACATAAATTGGTGTTAAACTTCAGGTCGTTTAACAAGGCCCTTCGATTTTTTAACAGGACTGTAACACCCACCACCGACATTCCTTGTTAATTTCAGTATTAATTATACATCAAGTATATCGACCAAACTGATTTATAAACTTTAACAACCAATCAAATGAAACAGACGTATCAAAAGCTCTTAGGGGGCTTTATGCTTGCATTTGCTGTATGCTCTTTCCAATTTGCAAATGCACAATTGAACACTCCTCGCGGCAGTCAGATGGCCAAAACCATGCAACGGGTTGGAATCACCGACATTTACGTGAAATATTCACGACCTCAAGTAAACGATCGAGAGATCTGGGGCAATCTTGTTCCTTATGGCATGAACAATCTCGGTTTTGGTACTGCCAAGGAATCGCCATGGCGAGCTGGGGCCAATGAGAACACCACCATCACCTTTAATGATGCTGTCACCGTAGGAGGAAAGAAAGTTCCAGCGGGTACTTATGGATATCATTTGATCGTTAACGAGGATGATACGGCTACGGTCATTCTTTCGAGTGACTCAGGCTCGTGGGGAAGCTATTTTTATGACCCTGCAAACGACGTCGCACGTGTTGACATCAAAACAGAAACAGTACCCCACAGAGAATTTCTAACCTTCGAGTTCACCGAAGTGAACCCTAACGACGCCACACTTGCACTGATCTGGGAGAAAAAGGCATTTCCGCTTAAGATAGAGGTGGATGTGAAAGATATTGTCCTTGCCGATATTCGTGAGAAACTAACGAATTCTCCTGGGTTCAATCGCCAGTCTTGGGAACAGGCTGCGCAGTATGCATTGAATAACGGTGGTGATCTGAACGAGGCACTTGCTTGGGTCGATGCGGCCATCGCGGGACAATTCTTTAGCCAAAAGACCTTTAATAATCTTGGCATCAAAGCACAGATATTAATGAAACAGGGCAAGAAAGAGGAGGCCTTTGCTATGATGGACGAAGCTAGAGAAATGGGCACAGTGCTTCAGGTGCACCAAATGGGAAGACAATTGATCGCACTCGACCAAAAGCAGAAGGCACTTGAAGTATTCAAGTTCAATGCGAAAAAGAACAAAGATACTTGGCCTGTCCACTACGGCATGGCAAGAGGACTTTCGGCCATCGGAAAACATAAAGAGGCCCTGAAACATCTAAAGATCGCGCTAAACAATGCACCGAATAAGCCAAATAAGGATGCAATTGTTGCAGGAATTGCCAAACTGGAGAAAGGAGAAGACATCAATTAAAAAATCGAACATAATCATACGAAACGCCCTACAATAATTATAGGGCGTTTTTATTTGGAGACAAAATTTATGAACATGTCTATATGTTTATAAATATCTAATTATCAATATTATAATAGAAATATTGGTAATTAGATCGCGTTGTTAACAATTCCATTAACGATTTCGTAACATTCCGCGAGTGTTGTGTTTGTTTTCTAACAGTAATTTTAGAGAGCTGACTATTAACTAAACAACACGACAACTATGAAAAGAACACTACTCTGGTGTTTTTTGTTGGCATCGTTCTTGGGATATGCTCAGATCCCCAGCTATTATAACGATGTTAACTTAAACCTTTCTGGAACACAGTTAAAAGATGAGCTCGCTGTGAAGGTCATCACCACACACACCAACAACCTGTCTTACACACCTGGGGTTTGGGACGCCTTGAAACAGACCGATCTTAATCCTGCAAATTCGTCACAAGTCCTGCTCATTTATGGATGGAATGATAGCGATAGCGACATTACCAATGACCGAACACGTGGAGTCAACGATAATGGCGGTGGCACTGGCGTTTGGAATCGAGAGCATGTGTATGCAAAATCGCTTGCCAATCCTGACCTTGGAACTTCTGGACCAGGAGCGGATGCACATAATTTGCGTCCCTGCGATGCACAACGAAACTCCTCTCGAAGCAATCGCAGGTTTGCCGATGGCAGCGGTAATTCGGGTATTACACCGCAAGGATATTGGTATCCTGGCGACGAGTGGAAAGGGGATGTCGCTCGGATGATGATGTATATGTACTTGCGCTATGATAATCAATGTTATCCGTCTGGAGTTGGTACCGGAGCTACGGTGGCCAACGACCCAAATATGCTTCAGCTATTTCTGCAGTGGAATGCCGAAGATCCTGTTTCCCAAGTGGAAGAACAACGTAATCCTGTCTTAGAGGGGTTGCAGGGTAACCGAAATCCATTTATTGACAATCCAGCTTTTGCAACACAGATTTGGGGCGGACCGCAAGCCGAAGACAAATTTGGCTCTGGTGGTGGAGGAGACACCGAAGCACCGACCATTCCAAATGGCCTTTCTATAGCTTCGACGACCGCATCCTCGATTTCTTTGAATTGGAATCCATCTAGCGATAATGTTGCAGTAACAGGCTATGACATTTATTTGAACGGTTCATATACAGGGAGCAGCACTACGACCGACTATACCGAGTCGGGACTTATGGCTGGGACCACCTATAATTTTGCAGTTCTTGCCAAAGATGCAGCAGGCAACGCTTCTGTCTTAAGCAATACCATTGCTGCCACGACCAATTCTTCTGGTGGCGGTAGTGGTTCAGCTACCGAATTGTTCTTTTCAGAATATGTCGAAGGGTCCTCCTATAACAAGGCGTTGGAGATCGCGAACTTCACTGGAACCGCTGTGAACCTGTCCAATTATAGTATTAAAAAGCAAACAAACGGTTCAGGGTCTTGGTCAGCACCATTCGGGTTGGCGGGAACGCTGACCAATTCAGCCGTCTATGTGGTAGCGCATAGTTCTGCTTCTGCCACAGTAACTGCCAAGGCAGATGTTACCACTACCGCTAGTATTATCACCTTTAACGGTAATGATGCGGTAGGCTTGTTTAAGAACGATGTGCTGATCGATATTCTTGGAACTTTCAATGGGGGAAGCGCCAATTATGCACAGGATGTCACATTAAGAAGAAATTCGTCTACTACCTCACCAAATACGGTGTATTCAGTATCTGAATGGGATAGCTTTGCTGCGAACACCTTCGACGGTCTAGGAACCCATGCCTTGGATGGTGGTACTCCTACCACTGTTGTCTTGAATGAAGCTTACTTTGAGACGGGTTGGGATGGATGGATCGATGGAGGTGGAGATGCCTATCGCTATAACGGAAGTCGTTCTTACGAGGGAAGTTATTCTATAAGGATCAGAGATGATAGCAGTACGGCTTCTTCGATGACCTCGCCGACCTATGATATCAGCGGTTTCGACCAGATCGAGGCGACCTTCTATTTTTACGCCTATAGCATGGAGAACGGTGAAGACTTTTGGTTCCGTTATCACAACGGAAGCTCTTGGCAAACCGTAGCAAGCTATGCCAGAGGCGCAGATTTCGATAATAACACTTTCTATAGTGCCATTGTGATCATGGACAAAGCAGACTATAGTTTTGTTAGCAATGGTAGATTCCGCTTTCAATGTGATGCTTCGGCAAATGCCGATCAGATCTATATAGATCAAGTGACCATCAAGGGTATCACTGGGGCCTCATCTGGCAGAACGCCAATGATGGACAACAAAAAGCATGGATTGGATCTGATCGGTTATTTGGACACTCAAGATACTATGACGGAGCAATTTATGGTATATCCTAATCCGGTAGTTGGTGGTAGATTGTATGTGGACTTCTACGGAGAAAAAGTAGGGGCGTTTAAGATCTATAACCTGCTAGGACAAACCGTAAATCAAGGGAGTTTGTCTATAGATGCCGTTGACGTTGGGGATTTGAACAATGGAGTATATATTCTTGAAGTGAATGATGGAGATGAGATTGAGACCATAAAATTTGTAAAACGATAAGTCGGCCGTCGATCTAATATCACGATCTCACTTATATAGGATATTGAAAGCCTCTCTGAATGGAGAGGCTTTTTATAATTTCCTAATGAAGATGAATCCTCAATGAGCTTAGATAGTTGAGAAGTCTTAGTTGGATGGTTGATATTTGGGATGTTCGGTCTTCCAGAAGAGAAAGGTCATAATGTCTGCCAGCTCTTCATTTCTTTTATCGATATCAGCCTGAAATCCGTGCCCCCCGTCAAAGTCAACCATTAACATCACATCATTGTTGGGATTTGCCTGCTCTAAACGAGCGGCAAATTTTGCAGCTTGCCAAGGCGGTACTCTGGCGTCGTTCATCCCTGCGGTAAGTAATACCGAAGGATATTTCGTTCCGTCCTTGATACTTTGGTACGCATCCATTCTTAGCAAGGCCTTAAATTCGGTGGAGTCATTGACGGTACCAAATTCCTTGACGTTGTTTTTACCATTAAGGCCAAACTCTGACCGAAGCGGATTTAATACGCCAACTCTGATCACTGCAGCTGCATAGAGGTCTGGGCGCTCGGTGATGGCTCTACCGACGGTGATACCTCCGGCACTGGCACCCCAAAGGGCGGTTTTATTCTTTGACGTATATTTTTCATCGATCAAATATTCTGTAGCGGCGATCAGGTCTTTCCAAGAATTGTACTTGGTCTCCTTGTATCCTGCCTTGTACCAGCTGTCACCTTTTTCACCACCACCTCTAACATGAGCTACGGCATAGATTCCTCCATTGCGTACCCAATGTAGTAGATAAGGATAAAGATACGGGCTGTTGGACCACTTGTAGGCGCCATAGGCATTGATCAGCAAGGGATTCTTGCCATTTTTCTTTAGATCCTTATTATAGATGATGGAAAGTGGCATCAACGCTCCGTCGTGCGAAGTGATCTCGATCTCTTCTACGATAACATCACTTAATTCAGGATGGTCTTCCACTGGGGCGAGATTCTCTTTTACAAATATTTTTTCTTGCCAATTATAGAGATAGCGATCTTCATAATTGAGCCAGCCCTCTATTTTAACTTCCAAGTTGAACTGGTCCGAATTTGCGGACGAAATATTAATGCTGCCCGCGGGTGTCGGAAGATCGATTTTTATATGTTGCCCATCTTTTAAAAGAAACAGCTTGGCATCTACACCATTTTTCGTCCGCACATAATACAAACCATCTTTCGTAACGGCGAAGTCTGTGATAACCCCATCTGGACTTTCGTCTACCATAACCTTCGGATTTATAAAATCGGGATCATCGAGGTTGGTTACGCAAATTTTAAAGTTAGAGGCGTCCCTGGCAGTTCGGTAGTAAAAGGTAGTGCTGTCGATCACATATTGTCTTATCAGTTGTGATTTGCCAAAGAGAGGAATCCATCTTCGAGCTGTATTCTCAATATCAGCGATTCTCTTATAGAAATAATTGGAATAGCCGACACCGCCAGCTTTAGCCAACAGGTAGGGACTGTTTGGATCTGGGATAAAGATCATCGCCAGATCCTCCTCGTTGATATCGATTTTACTACTCTTTTCCTTCGCGAAGATCACCTTGCGATCATTGGGATCTTCTCCTAATTTATGTAATATAGACTGAGTATTGAGAAGGTAATTTTTGGCCCTACGATCTATATTAGGAATATAGGTATATGTAAAACCACTGTTATCTGGAAGCCAGCTGATACCTCCGAGTTCTGAGGGCCAGCAATTGGATATGCGGAGGTCTTCGAGTGTACGAGTCCTTACATTGAATACTACAATTTCCGAGATCTCCTCATCGTCTTTGGTTATTGCTAGGGCAATTTTAGAGGCGTCCCAACTGGGCTTTAAATATGTGATGGTGTAGCTACTGGATTCTTTTGTGGTCGTCTTCAAAAACGTAGGTGACCACAACAATTCTTCGGCATTCTCACCAATACGTCTTCGATATAGATCATAGGTTTTACTCTTGGGTAAGCGTTTTAAATAGAAATAGTATTGCTTTGCAGTATAAAGTCTCTTTACAGCTGCTTTAGAACCTTGCGTGTTATTGGTGATATTCGCTAGTAGAATATTTCTTTCTGAAATTTTCTCCAATTTTTCTGTGGAGGATCGGGTGTTTTTCTCCAACCACCGTATTACAGTACTGTCTGCTAAATTTTCAATATTTCGAAATGGATCTTGCACCGAATGCCCAAAAAATGATTCGGTCACATTGTTCGGTTCAAAGGTCATCTTTTGGTTTTTCTCATCGCTACAAGCGATTTGTATGAGTAAAGATAAAACAAGTATGCCATAGGTATTTCTCATTCTTTGGGCAATATAATGGATGCTAGATCGGATAGTACATTTCAAATAGTTGACGAATAGACAGAATTACTGTTGCATGGTCTTGGTTTGGGTATCGCCTGTACCACTTACGTCGTCGTCATCGTCGTCATTGTTATTGACGTTCAAGTCTGGAACAATCGACACATGGCCTCCTTTAATCAAATGCTGATTTTGAATTTGTGCGATTCTGAATTTTTCTAGATTTAGTTTTCCTGTCAATGTGTTTAAAGTTTTCATGATTCAAAGGATTTTTTTGGTTATGAGTGCAAGTTAGTTCGAAGTCCACTCCAAAAGCAAGTAAAGGGTCTCGCTTTTTATAAATTTCGATACGCTATACAATATATAAAATACTTAAAATCAGATAATTAACTCATGCCTTCTAGCTTTTTTATAAAGTAAGATGGATAGATGCCATTTTTATTATAAAAGGCTTTAGAGAAGGATTCTGCATTTCTAAAACCTACTTCGTTAGCGATTGCTTTTATCGTATACGACCTAAATAAATGGTCATTTTTCAATTTGGAAACAGCATAGTTGACACGAATATTGTTGATATAATTGGAAAAGTTCATCTGCTTAGAATGATTGATGATCTTGGATAAGTAGGTACTGTTGGTTCCCAACTCTTTAGCCAATCTGTGTAGACTATACTTGGAATCTACAAACTTGGCCGATTGTTCAAACTTGTTCAATTTCTTAAGGACATCTTGTACAAGGTCTTCTGGCAGGTCCAAAGACTCTTTTGTTTTTGTTGCCTTTTGGGTACCGCTGTAATTTGCCAATTGGTCTTTTTCATTGTTTTCGCTATCTATAAGTTGTTTGAAACGTTTCTTATAGACGTAATTTTTACGAAGTGCATAGAACAGCAATAACAATGCGAGCACTGCGACGATTAGCACCACCCCTAACAATGACTTTGATCGTAGCTTATCATTTTCTAATTTTTTGATGAGTCGTTCTTTTTCCATCAAGAGCATCGGTGACTCATATTTCTTGACGATCTGTTTGTTTAGGTTCTTGAAGTCATCATTGATAATACTATCAGCAGTTATAAATTTGTTAAGCGCCCAAAGTTGAGATTCGGTGTCATCGTTATTCCGGTATAGTTTTACCAACATCTCATAGGCGTCCTTTGCATTATAGATCACCTCGGGCTCTGTCTGGTAGATAGAATCCACCTTCTTCAAATATCTGATAGCCTGAGCTACGTCCTTGCTTTTTTCATAGGCCTTTGCGATATACAGATAGGTGTTAGACAGATTTTTCTTGTCATCTCCGAGAATAGTGGAGGCCTTTTGTAAACTGTCTATGGCTTCCTCATATAAAGATGCTTTGGATAGTTCTTTCTTACCGTCGTCTATTACAACAGCACGTTTTCGAAGGCTATCGATGATTTCATCATTTTCTCCCATATAATAGCTAGTGATGCCATATCCAGTTAAAAAATGTGGGTATAGATATTGGTCTTTATATGAAAGGCTTAATTGTATTCCGGCGTCATTGAAGATCTGGGCAGAATCCAATAGGCTGTTCTTACTGTAAGAGTCTGCCAGGGCATAGAGCGATCTTAGATATTGTTTTCGTTCTGAGCGTTGCAAGCCAAGATCTTCGATGCTTGACACGTTCTTTCGAAATATATCTAGTGATTCTTTATAGTCTTTACTAACATTCTTAAGGAGCCCTACATAATGTTTTACAGTGATCTGTTTAATGATATCCTCGTTGCGTATCGCCAGATCGTTTGCAAGCACGAAATTCTCCAGTGCCTGATTATATTCCGAATTATAGTATAGCTGTATGCCTTTTTGCAAATAGGACTTGGATAATTTGTCCTCGTCTTTTGCCTTTTTTGCATAA
The DNA here is from genome assembly GCF_042675645.1 of Sungkyunkwania multivorans. Taxonomy (NCBI): domain Bacteria; kingdom Pseudomonadati; phylum Bacteroidota; class Flavobacteriia; order Flavobacteriales; family Flavobacteriaceae; genus Sungkyunkwania; species Sungkyunkwania multivorans. Next base: position 383,568 of record NZ_JBHTJH010000004.1, read on the forward strand.
AACACCATGCTATCAGCATACTCTATTGCCAGCGGGGTATGGGAGTATCTATTTGAGAAATTTTCATAGGCATCTACGATCCTCGATGTATTCTCTTCTTCTATTGCCTTTTTTAAGAAAGCATTTGAATACAATATTGCATTCGTTGTTTTAGCTGCGATGTATTCGTCTATTTTCTCTTGCAGCTCTGCATACGACTTTTGTGTTAGTGAGGCGGACGGAGCCTCTTGAGACCATGCGGAAGAAATAAATAAAGAACATATCACCAAGTGGCGGGCATGATATAGGCTTTTGTTCCTTCTTGATCCGGAGTTCTCAAGCATATTTAACCACGATGACAGCCCCTCTTGAAAATTTAAAAAGAGTGCTGGTATGTATATAAATCTACTATTTATCAAGGGAAAAACGGGTAACAAAAGTTAGTTCCTATAAATGTACTTTATAGTTTGCTAAAAAACAACTAAAGAAGCCCGTAAGCCATTAAAAATAAAGGATTTTGCACGAAGTCGAAATTTATAAATCTATGGGTGGAAATTTATAAAAGCCGTGCGGCATCATTTGATTTTACGTATTTCCTGCCATTACTTTGATCTCAGAAACATCGTGGTCGTCGCTTTGATACAAGCACAAATTCGATGACCATCTTGAATCTAAATTACAGTCGCGACAAGAGGCGTAACCCAAAAAGCCTTTAACAGAGTAGGGAAACAATTTCAAAAACTTTAAAAAATGAAAAATTTAGAAAAAAGTCTTTCGATCACTGAATTAGAAGAGCGTCATGAAATGGCTGCAGTTGCACCTGAAGGTGTAGATGCGCTAGAGATAGAGCGCTGTAGAGACAGATGTGGAGCAGCTGAAGAGCAAGCTTTCATCGAAAGTTACCAACAATAAAAATGTAAATGCCATAGCATTTGCTGATCACTATGGCATTTTTAAAGAATTAATCATTTAAAACACAAAATTATGAAAAATTTAGAAAAAGCATTATCGATTGTAGAATTGGAAGAAAGACACGAAATGTCTGTTGCAGCACCAGGAGAATATACCGCTGCAGATATAGGACGTTGCGAAGGCAGATGTAGAGGCGTTATCGACGAAGCGATCGCTGAGCAGGAAAACCAAATTGCTTAGAGCAATATTTTTAGAAAGGCGGTGTTTTCCACCGCCTTTTCATTCTTAAAAAACCACAAAATGTCAGAGACGTTACAATATCGTATAGAACCAACCGCAGATAAAGACACGGTGATTCTCACCATCCACGGAAAACAATTTTATATCGGAAAACTGTTATCCGAGATCTTCGATCTTCATTCACAGAATTTCCCTTTGGATCGTATCGTAGCGTCCTTGAATCAGCGTCATAATGCCAACTTGGACAAAAACTTCGTACAAGAGGTCATCACTACCAAAATACCCACGCTCACCAAAGTGCCTACTACAAAAAAAGCAACATCGGTTAGAAGCTTTGGCGCTATAAATAACCTAGAACGGTTTGGAATCCTCATGAGAGGAACCAGCTTCCTGTTTGGAGCAAAGCTTTTCTATACGCTATTAAGTATCTTCTTTCTGATCAACCTAACATTCTTATTCCTCTTAGAGCAACCAGTGGTAACTGACATTCCATTCAAGACCCCGATCATCATTTTGGCTGTCATCTTTATCATAATTATTCACGAAATAGGACACGCCACGGCATCTTACAGCAACGGTATTGTTCCCAAAGAAATAGGGGTAGGATTGTATTTTATTTTTCCAGCCTTTTACACCGACCTTACCGAAGTTTGGAAGTTGAGCAAAGAGAAGAGAGTGATCATCAACCTCGCTGGAATTTACTATCAGTTCATTCTGAATACGATCTTATTCATATTGATGATCACAAACATATCTCCGCAATTGAATCATCTGTTTTTTGTATTGGCCACAGTAAGTTTTTGGCTTGCCATGTACAACCTCAATCCATTCTTTAAGTTCGATGGCTATTGGGTAATTGCAGATATGTTTGGTCTTCCCAATCTACGCAAACAATCCATGGACCTCATAAAAGAATCCTTCAAAAGAAATTTTGAACTACTGCACGATGCATCCAAACCGCTAGTGATATACGCGGTCTCTTACTTGATCTTTATGAGTTACATCTTTTATCTGGTGATATCGTTTGTGATCAGCCAGCAGCAAAAATTTTGGAAAACACAACCCATGGGAGAAGGATATACCATTTGGGATTGGATTGTCTTGGCAATTTCAATACTCGTCATGTGCTTCTTCCTATTTAGAGTCTACAAAGCAATAAAACCTAAGAAAACATGAAAACAACAGTTTATAACAAGACCAGATCACCTTTTTTTATTATTGAAAAGGAGCGTTCTATACTGAATGATACGATCTCTGGAAAGAAGTATGAGGTAGGAGAAGAGGTGCTTCATTTTGCCGCTACTCGCAGAAACATCTCAGATGTGGACAAGCTAACGGAACGCGAAGAGACCATCCTGAGCAATTTGCTGTCCATCGGATTCTTTGTGGACAAGGATAACTTGTTGAAAACTACCTACCGACTTAGGTTGCGTAACGAGAAGATGTTCGACTTTGCCGATCTCCGACCAGAAGAAAATGGAAAGATAGCCCTTGTTGGAGTGCCATTTGGAAAAGGTAATTATACCTCTGATAAGACCAAACATTTTCCAGAAATATTTCGCAAGACCTGTGCTAGCCAGAATTTGACATTCAGAAACAACTTGAAGGCGCTCCAACCAGGTTTCATATCATCTTTTTCTAATTATTCCTTAGAAAATCTATCAAAGGCATTGACCAATGACCTCTTTAGAGATGCCGGAGACGTATATGTGCATCATTACGAATCACGTCTGGATTTTTATAAGAAGCTAGAGAAGATCGCCGAAGAGCTTTATACAAAGCACACGCCCTTTTTCGTAGGAGGAGACCATTCGATAACCTACAGCACACTAAAGGCAGCTGCCAAGAAATATCCAAAGATCACCGTGCTGCATTTCGATGCGCATACTGATACCTATTCTTCTAACTATAACGAAATCCTGAATCAGCTGCAGCTGCATCACCATGGTAACTTTGTTTCTAAAATTATCGATGATCCATCGATAGTGAATTATGTGCAAATCGGGATCAGAGGACTAGGTAACTCCTCAGGACAAAAGCACCCCAAAATAAAAGCATTTTGGGCTCATCAGCTAGAGAAGCTAGCAAAAGGTCAGATCTTTTCACAAGATCCAGAAATGGTGTATTATATCACATTTGATATCGATGTGCTAGATCCCTCATTCGCTCCAGGAACAGCGACTCCCGTCGTCAATGGCCTCTCCGTGGCGCAGGTCTATGAGCTTTTCGATCTGCTACTGGAAAATAAAAGGATCATTGGTGGTGATATTGTGGAAGTGAATATTGAAAAAGACCAAAACAATGTCACCATAGGACTCGCCACCGAGATCATCTTCAAGCTGCTAAGTTATATCAATGTTTAATCAAAAAATATTAGAAAAATGAAAACACTCGCCGAAAAAGCCGTCGCCCTAAAGAAGAACATTTATAACACAAATGCCAAAACCGAAGAAAGGTATAGCAAGAGCGTCGCATTCACCTCTGCCAATCTAAAAAGATTTTTACCTCAAATTCCTTCTAAAGAGCATGAACAATTTTATCGTGATTGCCTCTATAATCAACATTTGTCCAGTTTGGAAGAATACGACATTGGTGCTATAGATGCAGTAGATGTGATCAACGAAACCTCTTTGCCTTCACTAGAGAACATCGATCAGCCACTGGTATTTGCAACCTATCACTTGGGATCATACAGAATTCTTAACTCCTACTTGACAAAGCTGGGCCTAAAGACTGCGCTGATCGTTGATGATGAGGTGTACAATGCCCAAGCAAATAAATTTCTCAACAGTTGGAAAAAAGTCGAAGGCCACTATAAAAATGGAAGTGACTTCGTGGTGCTCAATGCCGAGAAACGTACAGTGCTATTACAATTGATGAAACTTCTTAGAGACAATTACGTGTTGATCGTTTACCTGGATGGTAATACCGGTACCGGAAAAAGGCTAAGTGAGAACCCTAACCTGTTGAGCACAAATTTTTTAGGTCATGATATTTACACAAGAAAAGGTTTTGCTTATCTTAGTCATATAGTCAAGGCCAATATTGTAACGACGTTGAGTTATAGAGATAAAGGAACCACAAAACTTCACTTTTTCGAAGAGATCGAGTATGACCCTTCGGTATCGCGTGAAGCACATTGCCAGACCGTGGTGAAGAAATGCTATGACATCTTTCAATCGTATCTGCTCAAATATCCTCAGCAATGGGAAGGCTGGTTCTATATTCATAAATGGTTTGAAACCGACCTCCTAGAAGATCAAAGGGAAGATAGTAAACCGTCAATAGCGGTAAGGGGATTCAATAGTGAAGAATATGCCTTGTTCAAGTATTGTCTCAATGATTATTTTATATTGGATAAGAGTAATTATAAATCCATATTGATCACTAAGGGTATTTACGAAGCCTTAAAGAACAATCGATACAAACAGCTGGGAAAGAATGTTTTACAGCAATTAATGACCAATAATATCATCGTATGAGTTATCAACTTTTTAAAATGAGCTTCATGGCAATTTGCTTCACGAGTATTTCTTGTACTTCCACCCGTTCATTGAAGCTAGATAATCCCTATCGGGTAGATCTAGAAAGTGATGATATTGGTAAGGTAACCTTTTACATGGATTATGTGGAAGAGGAAGATGGGTTCGAGCTCTTTTCTCCTAAAAATACCGACAAAAAGCTATTTGGAAGCGCGAAGGCATTTTTGGGGCGCATTTTTGGGGCCAACATGCACAAAGGAAGCCTGCTTTATGTGAAGGGAGAAAGCCAAGGTGATCGAATTACTGGTACAGCGACATCTCCTCTTGGAATACTTGATTTCGAAGGGGAGCTTGTCGATGGTAATTTATCAGGTTCTTTAACCAGAAAGGGAAAGGATTATGCCAGTATTACCGGTAAGAGAGCGGTTACCATCACGGATATTAGGGATTATGATTTACTTGTGAATAAGGTATTGAAGGTCACAGAAGATAGGATCTATGACAAGAACATGGTACATCATCCAGATTGGAAAAAATTCAAGAAGAAATTGCTAAAGAAGACGGCAGATGTCAAAGACGATCTAGAGCTGGTGAGCTTATTTCATTACATGTCCAAAGAGCTGCCATTTTCGCACTACGCGTTACTCAACTACGACTTCACGCCAAAATTTGACTTGAAGGAGGTAACCTTAGAAGAATTGAATGAACGTACCGTCTTGCTTACAATTCCAAGTTTTAATACAGATGTGGATGCGCTAGACCAACTTCTTGATATGATCTATAAGAAGCAATATGAGAACCTCATTATCGATCTTAGAAAAAATACTGGTGGAAATATCGAATCCTCCTATTTGTTAGGTGCATTTTTGATAGAGCAACCCCTAGTTGCCGGTCATTTTTTAACACAAGATTGGTTTCAACAGCATCAAGGAGTCCCCAACAAGGATAACATCAAGGATCTGCGTATTTTGGATAAGGGAGACCTACAATTGCTTAGAGATGGCATCAACAATTCACAAGGGGTCACCTTGAAGATTCTTCCAGATGGACGGAAGTACAAGGGAAATGTTTTTATTTTAACAAGCAATAAGACCGCTAGTGCGGCCGAACCTTTGGTATTTGGTCTAAGAGAAACAAAATTGGCAACGGTCATCGGAGAAAATACTTCTGGTGCTATGCTTAGCGCTGAGGTGATCGAGATCGATGACGATTACAATTTGTTTTTGCCCATCGCCGATTATTTCACTGCTAGCGGAGTACGATTAGAAGGAAAAGGTGTAGCTCCAAATATTGCTGTAGATTCCAAGGAAGCCTTGGATATGGCATTGGAGGTTTCAAGGAAAACTACAAACTGATCCTTTTGGAGAATACGTATATTTACTGCGTATTAATCTTGCTTAGAAGTTAAGCGTATGAAAGTAAAAGGAATCCTCTTCAGCTTGATGTCGATCTTTGCTGTCGTAACCGTTGCACAAGAAACAATGTCAGAACTACCATATCATCAAATTCCCGATGCTCCCGAAAGCTACACGGCTGGAACCGTGGCAGCGCGCATGGTCGATGGTCTTGGCTTCAGATACTATTGGGCCACCGAAGGACTTAGAGAAAAGGATCTAGAATATAAGCCCAATAAAGAGTCGAGAACTACAGCACAAACGATAGACCATATTTACGGCTTGTCAAAGACCATCATCAATGCTACCCTGAAAAAGCCAAATATCAGCAGTGAGGAAAAGGAATTGTCATTTGAACAGAAACGAGCAGCTACTTTGAACAATTTCAAAAGAGCAGCCGATATCCTAAGAAGTAGCGATGATATTTCACAATATAACATGGTCTTTCAACAGGCAGATGGTCGTACGAGCGAATTTCCTTTCTGGAATCATATCAATGGCCCCATTGCCGATGCGATATGGCATTGTGGGCAGGTGGTGAGCTTTAGAAGGGCTTCTGGTAACCCGTTTAATTCTAAGGTGAGTCTATTAAGAGGTAGATTGAGACAATGATAGTTAAACTGGCAGAAGGGAATCTAAAGACCAAATACGGAGAGTATCGCGAAATCCTATATTACGATGGGCAAAAAGAGTCTTTTGCGCTCATTATGGGTGATATTGAAGGAGAGATGGACGTCCTGTGTCGGGTCCATTCTTCTTGCATCTTTGCGCACCATTTCAATAGTATCGAATGTGATTGCCGAGAGCAAATGGAAATTTCACAACAGCTCATTGAAAAAGAAGGCAAAGGTATCGTCATTTGGTTGGAGCAAGAGGGCAAGGGCAACGGGCATTATGCACTTTTAAAAAGTGTGGCCTACAAACGCCGAGGGATGCCGCAATCCGAAGCCTACGAGGCGGTTGGATTTAAGCGTGATGCGCGTGATTTCAGTGCTGCTGCAAAAATTCTGAACGACCTAAAAGTAGGCTCCGTACGTATGCTTACCAATAATGCCGATAAAACCAAATTGCTAACAGCTTTCGGAGTTGAAGTATCTGGAATTCAGTCTACTAAGTTATAAAACGATTTAGGTTCATTGCTCTTTAAGTAAATGGCCTCCCTTGATTTTTGTCGACAATATCGTACCTTACGATAAAAAATGTTGCGAAAAATTTCACTGGTCGCATTCTTAGCGTTATCGATTTCTTGCAGTAGCGATAACGAGGCTGATTTTGCCCCCATTCAAACAGGGACATTTCCTTTTGATCTGACCGTGCTGGCAACCGCCCCAAATCTGGATTCTAGGCTTCATCAATATCAGATACAATTGATCGAAGGACAAACAAGACCTTCGTCTGTAACTGATCTCACCGATGAATTGGGTCTGGACCTTGATCTTCGTGTGCAAGTGGAAGGTGCGGTAGTAACTTTCCATGATCTCATAGACTGTAAAGTTTGGAGAAAAAACGTGATCACCGATGAGCGCGCTGCATGGACGGATTTTTTTAATAACGATGGCGAATGTTTCTACAATCCGATCTTTATATCATCTCAAGAAAAACTACTCAATTTTCATGTGGACTGCCCAGATTCCTTTTATACAATAAATAGCTATGATACTCAAAGTGAGAATACTGCTGATATCGAAATCCCTCCTTTATATTTGCTTTTTGATGACATTTTTGTGGCCGGGGAATTTCTTTTTGTAAAATATGAGGATGATAACAGTGACCGTTGGCTCGACATCTATGATCTAGAGAATTCTCAGAAAGTGACCACTCTCGATATTAATACCTTTGACACCTACGCTACGTCGGGTGATAGATTGTATCTGATCGCTGGTGCGGGTGCCTACACCATCTTTAATATTCGAAATCGACAGGTGGAGGCCACTGTCGCAGATTCAAATCTGGGTTGGGTGTCTGGCTTTGCTCATGCCAATCTTCTGGGCAACAAAATGGCGACGGACGTCTTTTATCCACAACCCTCAAATTTGGTAAAGACACCGGCCATTTATGATTTTGGATCCAATAAGTTACGATCATTCGATCTACAGCAATTTCGAACTGTCCTTGCCGACGAATCGATCATTCTAGGTAGTGTCCACGATTATGTTGTTGATCTCGAAAGCGAGATAGTGGCGATTTCCTATAGCTATGGAGATGTTGGGGGTCTTCAAAAACATCGGTTGACCTTCGTTACATTTGATGGTGAGATCATTGCGAGTACGGCCTTAGAACAAACGCCTTATAGGTTGATCTCCAATTAACTGATATAATTCCAAATATTGCGGTGCTTGGCCATTTGTGCATAAGTATAGCGTATTACCTTGTTCGCTTCCTTTGAAAGGGATGGATCGTCTTTTAAGATCTTTAGCGCATAGTAACGTGCGGTCTTCAAAATGTCATTGTCCTTAACAATGTCTGCAATTTTCAGGTTCAGCACACCGCTTTGCTGCGTCCCCATAATATCACCCGGACCGCGAAGTTTTAGGTCCACCTCGGCAATTTCAAAACCGTCATTGGTACGGGTCATGGTTTCCAAACGTGTTTTAGAGTCATTGGTCAACTTATGGCTGGTCATTAAGATGCAATAACTTTGCTCGGCCCCGCGGCCAACACGACCACGTAGCTGATGTAACTGTGACAGCCCAAAGCGTTCCGCACTCTCGATGATCATTACCGAGGCGTTTGGCACATTGACGCCCACTTCGATCACTGTCGTCGCGACCATGATCTGTGTTTCACCTTTTACAAAGCGTTCCATCTCATAATCTTTGTCCGCGGCCTTCATCTTGCCATGAACGATGGAGATCTGATATTCGGGTTTCGGAAAATCGCGTTCAATGCTCTCATAGCCATCCATGAGATCTTTGTAATCCATTTTTTCAGACTCTTGGATCAAAGGGTAGACGATGTATACCTGTCTTCCTTTGGCAATCTCATCTCGTATAAATCGAAACACTTTCAAACGGTTACTGTCATACCGATGAACCGTCTTTATCGGTTTTCTACCTGGTGGTAATTCATCGATGATCGAAATATCAAGATCGCCATACAAACTCATTGCCAGTGTTCTTGGAATAGGAGTGGCGGTCATGACCAAAACATGTGGGGGAATCTCATTCTTTTCCCACAATTTGGCGCGCTGTGCAACACCAAAGCGATGCTGTTCGTCGATGATGGCCAATCCTAGATTAAAAAACTGTACCTTATCTTCTAGAACCGCATGAGTGCCGATCAAAATGTCCAATTCTCCATTTAGAAGCTGTTCGTGTATTACTTTGCGCTCTGCAGTTTTGGTAGACCCAGTGAGTAATTTCACGTTGACTCGTAGGTCATTGACAAGCGTTAAGATACTGTTATAGTGTTGTTGTGCCAATATCTCGGTAGGTGCCATTAAACAGGCCTGAAAATCATTATCGATGGCTAACAGCATGGTCATAAGGGCAACGATGGTTTTCCCAGAACCGACATCGCCCTGGAGCAATCGATTCATTTGGGCATTGCTTCCAAGGTCGTTACGGATCTCCTTGATGACACGCTTTTGTGCGTTGGTCAACTGAAAAGGGAGGTGCTGCTTGAAGAATTCATTGAAAAGATCGCCTACCTGATCAAAATTGAATCCCTTGATCTTGTGCTTTCTGGTAATGTTCTTTTGGATCAACTGCAGTTGAATATAAAAAAGCTCCTCAAATTTGAGCCTCCATTGTGCCTTTGCCAACAATTCTTGACTTTTAGGGAAATGTATATTTACAAGGGCCTCCGCCTTCGAAATAAGATTCAACTCTTTTAAAATATCTACTGAAAGCGTGTCGTAGAACCGGGCTTTTGTTTCAACGAAGAGTTGTTGCATCAATTTGTTCACTACGCGATTGTTGATGCCTTTATTGTTTAATTTTTCCGTAGAAGGATATATGGGCTGCATTGCCGAACGAAGACTTGCCTTGTGCTCGGAGAGCAACTCCATTTCGGGATGCGGCATGCTGAATTTCCCATTGAACCAATTGGCCTTTCCAAAGATGACATAGGGAGTGTTTAGTTTTATACTTTCTCTGATCCATTTGTGACCGCGAAACCATACCAATTCCATTTGCCCTGTATCATCGACGAACGTTGCTACCAGGCGCTTGCCGCGCTGCTGCTCTACCATCTTAAGATGCACCACTTTGCCCACGATCTGTACTTCGGAGCTGCTGCGTTGCAATTGCCCGATCTTGTAGTAATGGGTACGGTCCAGATATCGATTGGGAAAAAGGTTAAGAAGGTCTTGATAGGTGTGAATCCCAAGTTCGCTTCGTAAGAGGTCAGCCCTATTAGGGCCAACTCCTTTTAGGTAATCAATTGGTGTTTGAAGCGCTTCGGGATTCATTAAGGCAAATATAACAAAGCCAAGGTTTGCACTTTTAACAGAACGATAAATAAATTTGTCGTCACCGTGCTTGGTACATGTATTTTTTTACAATACAAAGTCGACTCTAAAGTTTAAGTAGAATGCTGATTTTCGCAAGGAGACTTTCAAAAAAATCCGTAATTTTACATTCCAAACACACAGCATGAGTCAAAAGGTTTTACTTAACTCAAAAGAAATCGACATCATCTTACACCGTTTGGCCTGCCAATTAATTGAAAACCATCTAGATTTTTCGAATTCAGTCTTAGTTGGTATCCAACCTAGAGGAGTTTTTTTGGCTGATCGCATTGCCAAGATCCTTAGAGAGGAATATAAGGTCACCGACCTGATCTTCGGGCATTTGGATATCACCTTCTATCGCGATGACTTCCGCAGAAATGAAAAACCCCTAGAGGCTAGTACCACCAAAATCGATTTTGTAGTGGAAGACAAAAGGGTAGTGTTCATAGACGATGTACTGTACACCGGTAGAAGCATCAGAGCTGCACTAACGGCAATCCAGTCATTCGGTAGGCCAAGCGAGATAGAATTACTAACGCTTATAGATAGACGCTTTAGCCGCCATTTGCCTATCCAACCCAACTACCGTGGTAGGCAGGTGGATGCGATAAATGATGAAAAGGTAAAGGTATCATGGTTAGAGAACGATGGAGAAGACATGGTGTATTTGGTAACTAAATAAACGAAAGTAAATGAGTGAGCTAAGTGTAAATCACTTATTAGGAATTAAATATCTTACCTCAGAGGATATTCAGCTGATCTTTGAGACAGCCGATCATTTCAAAGAGGTGATCAACCGACCGATCAAGAAAGTGCCATCGCTTAGAGATATTACGATAGCCAACCTATTTTTTGAGAACAGCACCCGAACCAAATTGTCTTTTGAATTGGCAGAAAAGCGTCTTTCTGCAGATGTGATCAATTTTTCGGCGTCGCAATCATCCGTAAAAAAAGGAGAAACGCTGATCGATACCGTGAATAACATTCTTTCGATGAAAGTGGATATGGTGGTAATGCGCCATCCCAACCCAGGAGCGGGTGTTTTCCTGTCCCATCATGTCAATGCAAGTATCATCAATGCAGGAGATGGTGCTCACGAGCATCCCACTCAGGCCCTTTTAGATTCCTATTCGATAAGAGAAACCCTCGGAGAGGTAACGGGTAAAAATGTTGTCATCGTCGGGGATATTTTACATTCACGGGTAGCTCTTTCAAATATCTTTGCATTACAAAAACAAGGCGCACATGTAAAAGTTTGTGGCCCCTTGACATTGATACCAAAACATATTGAAAAGTTGGGCGTAGGAGTAGAGACCAACTTAAAAAAAGCATTAGCGTGGTGCGACGTGGCCAATATGCTACGGGTGCAAAATGAGCGGATGGACATCAGTTATTTTCCATCCACAAGAGAATATACTCAACAGTTTGGGGTAAACAAGGCCTTATTGGACTCGTTGGACAAAGAGATCGTGATCATGCATCCAGGTCCCATTAATCGTGGTGTGGAGATCACCAGTGAGGTGGCGGATTCTAACCAGGCCATCATCTTGAACCAAGTTGAGAACGGTGTTGCCATTCGTATGGCTGTGATATATTTATTAGCGTCCAAAATTAAACAGTAACCACCATGATCTTTAGCAAACAGGGAAACACCAATGTGGTGACCCAAGAAACCGTATCCTTGATAGAATTCGTTAAAAAATTGAATGAGTCCTATCCTAAGTTAAAGTCAGATAATTTGATCTTGAATCTTTTTTCATTGAAAGATTTTACTGCCGATGACCTTTTAGAATTCTTAACGCTTTCTAACCAGCATAGAGCCAATGGGAGATCCTTTGTCATCGTAACCGATAAGGTAGGTGTCGACGACGTGCCAGATGAATTGATGGTCGTACCCAGTTTGCAAGAGGCACACGATGTGATCGAGATGGAAGAGATCGAACGAGATCTAGATTTTTAACACCATTTCGGATAGATTGGCTATTTAATGCTAAAATCGTTTATTTGTTCCTTATTAAGGTAATCTGATAAAAAGACGTGAAGCTTACTATCCTAGGATGTTATTCTGCAACCCCTCGAATCGATACACACCCAACCTCGCAGTTGTTGGAGGTCAATGGGCACATGTTTCTTATCGATTGCGGCGAAGGGACGCAGGTACAACTCCGTCGGTATAAAGTGAAATTTTCACGTATCAAGCATATTTTCATCTCTCACTTGCACGGTGATCATTTTTTTGGACTTGTCGGTTTGATATCTACATTTCAGTTGTTGGGTAGAGATACCGAATTACATGTCTATGGCCCCAAGGGCATAAAAGAGGCAATTACACTACAATTGAAACTGGGAAATTCGTGGACACCCTTCGCGCTGATCTTCCATGAGCTTACTTCAAAGAAGCCAGAGTTGATCTTTGAAGATGACAAGGTCACTGTGGAAACGATTCCTTTAGACCACCGGGTATATACGAATGGTTTTCTTTTCAAAGAAAAGGAAGGTGAGCGAAAATTGCTTATCGAGAAAGTACTAGAGGCAAATATCAATGTCGCCTATTATAACAAGTTGAAGCTGGGCTTCGATGTAGAAAATGAGGATGGTGTATTGATCGATCATACCAAGGTAACAATGCCACCACCACCACCCAAGAGTTATGCATTTTGTAGTGACACCACCTATAAACCAGACAATGCAGATCAATTAAAAGGTGTAAATGTTATCTATCACGAATCGACATTTTTAGAGAGCCACGCGCACCTATGTAAAAAAACCAAACATAGTACCGCCAAGCAGGCAGCGCAGATCGCAAAACTGGCCAAGGCCAAGGCGTTGATCCTTGGGCATTATTCCACACGATATAACGATCTGGAAGACTTCAGAAGGGAGGCCAAAGAAATCTTCGACAATGTGGCATTGGCCGAAGATGGAAAGGTTTTTGACTTCTGACCAATTTGAATGCCTTTCACTGTCGGAAATTGATGTCAGAATGCTTAACTTTATCTTCATGAATAATGATTTAAGCGATTACAGAAAATCCTACGAGAAAAGTGTGCTTACCGAAGCACAAATACCAGACAATCCGATGCAACTCTTTCAAACATGGTTCTATGAAGTTGAGGACTTTGGAGGCTTGGAGGAGGCCAATGCTATGACGGTGGCCACCCATGGTTTGGATGGCTTTCCAAAGAGCAGAGTGGTGTTGCTAAAAAAATACGATCACGAGGGTTTTATTTTCTACACCAATTATGAAAGTGAAAAGGGAAAGGCCATCAAAAACAATCCAAATGTTTGCCTGTCTTTTTTTTGGCACAATCTAGAGCGGCAGGTCATTATAAAGGGGAAGGCCGAAAAGGTGTCGCCCAACCTATCGGATGGCTATTTCGATTCCAGACCTGACGGAAGTAAATTGGGAGCAATTGTTTCCAACCAAAGCGAAGTCATCGAATCTAGAAAGGAACTTGAGGATAAACTCTTGGCATTGGAAAAGCAATACGAAGGCAAGGAGATACCTAGACCCAATTACTGGGGAGGTTATCTGGTACGACCGGTAGCGATAGAATTTTGGCAAGGTAGGCCCAACCGACTACATGATCGTATTCGTTATCAATTACAGGAGGATTTTGATTGGAAGATAGAGCGTCTAGCACCGTGATCACTTTAATTATACGATAATAATAAACCTACATGAAAACGCTTATTTTTGTTCGACATGGAAAATCCTCTTGGGAGTATAGCGTTCAAGATAAAGATCGCCCCTTAAAGGAGCGAGGTATTAATGATGCTTATTTGGTCGCCAGCGAGGCGGTAAAAAATGGCATCATGCCAGAGGCGGTCTTTGCTAGCTTTGCCAATCGGGCATTGCACACCTGTATCATCTTTTTGAGAACGCTTCAGTTTCCCATAGAAAAGCTGGTTGTTACTCCTGAGTTGTATGATTTTGGAGGGAGTAGTGTGCAAGCGTACATAGATAGCATAGATAATTCTATAGACACAGTGATGCTCTTTGGCCATAATCACGCCTTTACTTCTTTGGCAAATATGCTCGGTGACAAATACATCGAAAATGTACCTACAAGCGGTATGGTGGTCATCGATTTTGAAGTAAATTCGTGGAAAGATATCAAACAAGGGAAGACAAAACATTTTATGACACCTAAACAGCTCAAATGACAACAACCGCGGAAAAGGTAGAGAATAAGTATATCAATAGAGACCTAAGCTGGCTAGATTTTAATGCAAGAGTGCTTCAAGAGGCTGCCGATGTAAGTGTTCCGCTTATCGAAAGACTTCGGTTCTTAGGTATTTTCTCAAATAATCTGGATGAGTTTTTTAAAGTTAGATATGCAGCCATAAAACGCATTGCCCAAATGGGAAAAAGCGCTCGTGGTCAACTCGGAGGTATCAAGGCAAAGGATCTTTTGGATCAGATCACCAAAACCGTTATCCAGCAGCAGGAAACCAGTCTTAAGATCTTGGACACCATCAAACAGCAGTTAGAGAGCGAGAATATTTTTGTTGTCAATGAAAAGGAGGTTTCTCCGAGCCAAAGCGAATACGTCAGAAATTATTTCATCACCAAGGTAAGCCCGGCGTTGGTCACCATTATCCTTAATGACTTGGAAGAAGTGCCAATATTGAAGGACAGCGCGGCCTATCTAGCGGTAAAGATGGTGCTGAAACCAAAAGAGCGACAAGGTAGTTTGAGCAAGTTGTTGAGACCACCAGCTAAAGAGACCCGTTATGCACTCGTAGAGATCCCGAGGACGATAGAGCGTTTTGTGGTACTTCCAAAAGAAGGGGAAAAACAATATATCATCATTCTAGATGACCTTATTAGACACTGTCTGAACAGTATCTTTAATATATTCGATTATCAAGAGCTTTCCGCACATATGATAAAGATCACCAGAGATGCACAGCTAGACATCGATAGTGATCTTAGTAAAAGTTTTATCGAGAAGATCTCCGAGAGTGTGCGCGACCGTCGTATTGGAGACCCCGTTCGCTTTGTTTATGACAGCACGATCGAAAAAGATACGCTTCAGTATCTATTGAAAAAAATGGGAATCGATAGTACCGATAGTTTGATTCCGGGAGGGCGATACCACAATAGAAGGGATTATATGAACTTTCCGAGCCTGGGAAGAGAGGATCTCATGTATAAGACCTATCCACCTTTGCCAATCAAAGACTTGAGTCTCGATGGAAGTCTCTTCGAGAAAATTGCAGAAAAGGATTATCTACAATTTGCGCCCTATCACACCTTTTCGTATGTCGTTCGTTTTTTACGGGAGGCTGCCTTGGACCCCAAAGTAAAAAGTATCAAGCTTACCATATATCGTCTAGCGCGTGTTTCGCACGTGGCCAGTTCGTTGGTGAATGCCGTGAAGAATGGCAAGAAGGTGACGGTCCAAATAGAATTACAGGCTCGATTTGACGAAGCCGCCAACATCGAATATGCCGAGCAACTTCAAACGGAAGGTGTAAAACTCATTTTTGGTGTTCCGGGACTTAAAGTGCATAGTAAGACCTGTGTGATCGAACGCTGGAATAATGGAAAATTGAAACGATACGGATTTATAAGCACCGGAAATTTCAATGAATCAACTGCAAAGATTTATACCGATTATACCCTCTTTACCGCCAATCAAGAAATATTGAAAGAGGTGAATAAGGTCTTCAATTTCTTTGAGATCAACTACAAGGTGGCAAAATATAAACATCTGATCGTCTCGCCACATTATACGCGCCCCATGTTATACAAATTGATCGATGATGAGATAAAGAATGTCAAAGCAGGTAAACCGGCTTATATGAAGATCAAAGTGAATAGCCTCTCGGACTGGAAGATCGCGGATCGTTTGTATGCGGCGAGTAGGGCCGGAGTGAAAATTCAATTGATTGTCAGAGGGATCAATATCCTGATTCCAGGGGTGGAAGGAATGAGCGAGAACATTGAGGCTATAAGCATTGTAGATAAATTTTTAGAACACCCAAGATTATTTATTTTTGGCAACGGAGGAGATCCAAAGGTATATATTGGTTCGGCCGACCTGATGACCCGAAATATTGATAATAGGGTAGAGGTGACGACGCCTATCTATGACGCCGATATCAAGCAAGAATTGATAGACACCTTTGATATTGGTTGGAGTGATAACGTGAAAGCCCGTGTTTTCTCAATTGATCAGGATAATGCCTATCGTAAGAACGAGTTGATCAAAGTGCGTTCGCAATTTGCGACCTATGATTATTATTTGGCTAAGTTATCTAATTAAAAGTGTAGTTTTTTGAGTTTATCAATAAAGAAATATGCAGCAATCGATATTGGCTCCAATGCCATACGATTGTTGATATCCAATATTATAGAGGATCAAGGTAAAGAAACGCAATTCAAGAAAAGTTCTTTGGTAAGGGTGCCCATACGTTTGGGGGCTGACACTTTTACCGTAGGGCAGATCTCTGAAAGAAATGCATTGCGTATGATCGAGGCCATGCAGGCCTTCAAATTACTGATGAGTGTTCATGGAGTGGAAAAATATATGGCATGCGCCACCTCCGCGATGCGAGAAGCCAAGAATGGTGCCAAGGTGGTCGCTATGGTAGAGGAGACCACAGGTATCAACATCCAGGTGATCAACGGCAAACGGGAAGCTGCTATCATCGCATCGACAGATCTGCACCAACTCATAGAAAATGACAAGACCTATCTGTATGTAGATGTGGGTGGTGGTAGTACAGAATTCACGGTATTCTCCGAAGGGAAGATCGTTTTGTCCAGATCATTTAAAATAGGAACCGTACGATTATTGGATGGTTTGGTTTCTGAGACCATGTGGAAACAGATGGAGCTATGGGTAAAGGAAACACTTAAACCCTACAAGAGGGTTTCCTTGATAGGGTCTGGAGGAAATATCAATAAGATATTTAAGATGTCTGGACGCGAAATGGGAAAACCCTTATCGTACATCTATCTCAATGCACAATACCAATTCTTGCAAAGCCTCACCTATGAACAACGCGTCTCCGAATTGAGCTTGAATCCCGATAGGGCCGATGTGATCATTCCGGCAACAAGGATCTATCTATCCGCTGCCAAATGGAGTAGGGCCCAAAAGATCTATGTGCCCAAGATCGGACTCTCTGATGGAATCATCAAGACGCTCTATTTTGAGAAGAAGAATAAGAAAAAGAAGAAGTAACTGTGGCTACTTGACAAACTTTATGGTCTTACTTCCTTTTTCAGACTCGATCTTAAGGAAATATATTCCTTTAGAATACCCTGTAAGGCTTATGTTATCTGTGTTGAGAACACCTTTTACCAAGACCTGCCCTGCTGTAGATACTATCGTATAATTAAAGAAATCGTTTGGCAAATTGTCAAACAGCAATTGTTCCGTAGTATAGTCAATAACTATATTAACATTTAAAATTTCGGCACTTTTTGTTGAAAGTGTCTGTGTCCGCTTCAGAAGGATTGTCGAGGGTGTAGAAGAAACACGCATACTAGACATAAGAGAGATGAGTAAAGTGTCTTCTCCCTCTGCGGTTCTATCTATGTTGAACATCAGCTCATTTGGTGTTGTGCCTACCATCAGAATATCGAATAATGCAGTTTCAAACTCATCGGCAATGGGGCAGGGATCGTTGGTACTGTTCAAAGAATGCAATGGGAGCTGATAGGCATATGAATCTATTCTGTAAGTACCATTGAAATCGTTGCAAACTGAAACACCTTGAAGGTCATAAAACCTCGTTATTTCATTCACAGTTGCTTGAAAGGTGATGCTTGGATCGTGACCAGCAGGAGGAACTATATTCGTTCCTACAGCGTTCGTTACTTGATGAATATACCATCGGCCGAAGAGCGTCGGGCCAGTTAACGGATCC
Source organism: Sungkyunkwania multivorans (assembly GCF_042675645.1). NCBI lineage: Bacteria > Pseudomonadati > Bacteroidota > Flavobacteriia > Flavobacteriales > Flavobacteriaceae > Sungkyunkwania > Sungkyunkwania multivorans. The sequence continues at coordinate 401,915 of NZ_JBHTJH010000004.1, forward strand.
CTAGATAACACAGCAAAATCCCCATCCGGGTTGGTGACTGTTAATGTGGTGCCGCTGATTGAATAATTGCATGAGTTACTGTCCAAGATATTCAATACGTACGGTTCTTCAAAAATATCTCTATCGTCTAAACATGATTCAATAGGAAGAAAGGAAAACAGACCAAATCCTAAGGTGCCAGTTGCTGTACCATTTGTATTAGTGGCGTATGTGAAGCACTCTGAGCCTCCATCCACGCGATAGCTATCTGAAACACTTTCGTAGGAGAACCTTAACGAAGGGCTAAAGTTTTGAAAGGCCTCAGGCGCATTCACCAAAGAACCAGATAGGCTATAATAATGTAAATACCAATCTCCAAGTAAGGCATCATCTTGAGAGAAGGAATGAATAGGGATTGAAAATAAGAATGATAAAAAAATTACTCGCATGATAAAAAATGCTGCGTTCAATCAAATATATAGTAAGTTTTCCTAATGATTCAAATTGAGCCAAGCATTGTTGGTACTTTACTCAATCAAAAATCAAAAATCGTTATTGCAATCACCCATGCATTGTCTCCTTCTTGCCCAAATTGCTCATCAATTCGGCCTCATAGGTAAGGAGGTCTTGCCATTTCTGGTTCACTTCATCTAAGTTCTCACCATATTTGCGAGCAAATGTTAAGAACATCGTATAGTGATTGGCCTCGCTCACCATCAAATTTCTATAGAAAGTCGCCAATTCTTGGTCGGCGATATTTTCAGAAAGCAATCGAAAACGCTCACAACTCCGAGCTTCGATAAGTGCTGCATATAGCAGCTTATGGACCAAATGGGTAGTTCGGCTGCCACCTTTGGGGAAGAATTTCATCAATTCAATGACATACGCGTCCTTGCGTTCTCTGCCCAAGGTCCATCCTCTTTTGACGATATGGTCATGTACCAATTTGAAGTGTGACATCTCTTCCTTCACCAAGGCGATCATTTCTTGGACGAGTTCGGTCTTTTCAGGAAAACCGATGATCAGCGAGATAGCAGTACTTGCCGCTTTCTGCTCGCAGTAGGCATGGTCCGTAAGGATCTCTTCGATATTCTTTTCTACGATATTTACCCAACGAGGATCGGTGGGAAGTTTTAAGCCAAGCATGAATCAATTGTTTTGACAAAAGTAGTTTAAAATGATGATCCGAAAAAAAGGTGGAGGCGTTAGAGGTCCAGATCGAATTCCTTTCGCAATTTATCGATCAGCGGATTCTTTTCGCGTAGTTTTTCGTATTTCTCCAATGGGGTGAAGGCATATTTCTTCGTGGCCTCTTCATTGACTTCGATAACGAGCGTTACATCATAGTTTTGGAGTTCTTTTCGAATATGTTCCATCAGTGGATATTGCGCCCGCTCCAATTCGACCTTCATAGTGTCGTTGGGAAGTGAGAGATGGATCTCTGTCTCTTTCTTAAGAACAGGAGTATCGACCTCTAGGATCGAGGCCATGATCTTTTCTCCTTTTTGATGAACCTTCTCTACATAGCTGGCCCAGGCTTTTCGCATCGTGTCTTCCGTAAATGCTTCTGTTGGAAGCACCTCCTGTTTCTTCTCTTGGGCATCTAATTTTTCTTGATGGGCCTGTTTAGCCTTGATACTGGAAAGCGACAATCCAGACACTCTTTTTCCAGGAACTTTGATGTCTAGCTTTACGGGTGCCGTTACTGGTTTTTCAATAACAGCGGTGGTTTCTGAAACCGATGGATCTGCCACAAGCGGCGCTTCGACCACAGTTTCACTCTCGGATCGCGATGGTGGTCGTTCTTCTTTTTCAGGGAGTGTGACCTTAATACCTTGCTTTCCAACGTGGGAGGCAGGAATTATGAAGGACTTGCTATTTTTTTTTTCTCCATCAAAAGTGATAGAGGCCAACTGCATTAGACATAACTCCACTAGCAACCGCTGATTCTTGCTGGTTTTGTACTTAAAGTCACATTCGTTGGCAAGGGCAATCCCTTTCATCAAAAATGGCAAGGACGTTTTTTGCGACTGCTCCAAGTATTTTTGTTGCGTGCTCTCACCAACTTCCAATAATGGGATGGTCGCTTCGTTCTTACAGACCATCAGGTCCCTAAAATGACTGGCCAAGCCCGCGATAAAGTGATGCCCGTCGAAACCCTTTGCCAAAGTGTCATTAAAATCGATCAATAGCTGAGGGATATTGTTCTCAAGGATAAGCTCGGTCGCTTTGAAAAAAGTCTCATAATCGAGCACGTTCAAGTTTTCAGTCACGGCAGCTCTAGTAAGATTCTTTCCAGAGAAGCTCACAACGCGATCGAATATCGACAGCGCATCGCGCATGGCACCATCGGCCTTTTGGGCAATGATATGCAAAGCATCGTCCTCGGCTTCCACACCTTGACTTTCTGCAATGTATTTTAAATATTCTTTGGCGTCCTTGACGGTAATTCTTTTAAAGTCGAATATCTGGCAACGAGAAAGGATCGTCGGAATGATCTTGTGCTTCTCGGTCGTTGCCAATATAAATATGGCATGCTTCGGAGGTTCCTCCAAGGTTTTCAAAAAAGCATTGAAGGCCGCCGCAGACAACATATGCACCTCGTCTATAATGTACACCTTGTATTTCCCAACCTGTGGAGGGATACGTACCTGGTCGATGAGGTTTCTTATATCATCGACGGAGTTGTTGGACGCAGCATCGAGTTCAAAGATGTTAAAAGCAAAATCTTCATCGGGATGCTCGGTCCCGTCTTGATTGATCTTTTTAGCCAAAATTCTGGCACAGGTAGTCTTACCCACACCACGCGGTCCACAAAACAATAATCCTTGGGCCAAGTGATTGCTGGCTATGGCATGCTCCAAAGTATTTGTTATAGCCTGCTGCCCCACAACATCTTTGAATGTTTGGGGTCGATATTTACGGGCAGATACTACAAAATGTTCCACAGACAGTGCGTTATCGTATATAGACAAAGTTAAAAATTGAATTAAAAACAGCTATAAAAATGCGAAGAATTGATACAGGAGTTATCAACAAGAGGGAAGTCTACTTTTTCAAGACCACGGAATTTCTGAGGTATATCTCTGATAGTCAACCACAATATTCGAAGGTTCACATGGTTTTTCTAGGCGTTCACAAAGTTTTGGCTTGATTGTTGTTTCTTTTCTTTATGTTTGCCCGCTTTGCGAATGCATAAGTAATTACATTCTTAATACGTGTTTAGAACGTATATCATAATAGGAACTGGTTGAGCGATTTGTTTGTGATGATTCAGATGCTCCAATCTTCCATGAAAGTCGGTGCGGTGGTATCGACTTTCTTTTTTTATATAAAATTTTGAAAGTACAAATTACGTACTTTTGCAGACCAGCAGGCCACCTTATCGCTTCCCTGAGTGATCAGGGGGGAGGAAAGTCCGGACACCGTAGTGCAGCATAGCGGGTAACGCCCGTCACTCCGAGTACTCGGGGGAGGACCAGTGCAACAGAAAGGATGTACAGTTCGGCTGTAGTGAAATCAGGTAAACTCTATGCGGTGCAACGCCATGTAAACCCACATTTGAGGGTTGCACGCCCAAGGTGGGAGGGTAGGCGGTTAGAGGTAATGAGTAATTGTTATCCTAGATAAATGATAAGGCTCGACAGAATCCGGCTTATGGCCTGCTTATTTTACTGAGACAGCAAATCCTTGTGCCGTACATGTTGCGGTATGTGATTTGCGCGGTCGAACCTGCCCGTCCGCAGGCGGTTTCACCCTGATGGAGGTCTGGGTCTGCCTTATCCTTTACCTCGTCTTTGATACCAGATGCTACCACTTGGAGAATAGTTCTATTTTTCTTCTCGCTTTAAAACGGAAGCTTTCCCAGATCCACATTTCCACCCGAAAGTATAATGCCAACTTTTTTTCCTTTAAAAGATGTCCTTTCACGAAGGAGTGCTGCAAAAGGAACTGCGCATGAGGGTTCGATGATGATCTTCATCCGTTCCCAGATCAGTCGCATGGCCTCGATGATCTCTTGCTCTTCTACACGAATGATGCGATCGACATATTTTTGAATGATCGGGAAATTGATATCGCCGAGTTGCGTCTTTAATCCGTCGGCAATGGTGTTGGTCGTTTCATTGAACTCGATCTTTCCGCTTTTTAGCGATCTGTAGGCGTCATCTACCTCAAAAGGCTCACCACCGATGGTCTTACAATCATTTCCAAAGAAATGGGCCGCTAGGGCCGAGCCAGCAATGAGTCCGCCACCACCGACTGGGGTAAAAATATTATCTAGATTGGGTTGATCTTCTAATAATTCCTGCGCCGCGGTACCTTGACCAAGGATCACATCAAGATCATTGGATGGATGGATAAAGGTGGCGCCATATTTTTCTACGATTTTTTTGGCTGCCTTTTCTCTGGCTGTTAAGGTGGGTTCGCATTCTATGATCTGTCCGCCATATCCTTTCACCGCATCTTTTTTTACTTGTGGTGCGTTATTAGGCATAACGATATACGCGTCAACACCTAAGGACCTGGCCGCGAGAGATAATGCTTGTGCAAAATTTCCTGAAGAATGCGTTACAACTCCTCGCTGTTGTTGTTCTTTGGTCAATCGACTGATGGCATGTGCTGCTCCACGCATTTTAAAAGCACCCATCCGCTGAAAGTTCTCACATTTAAAGAAAAGTTCAGCACCAGAGATCTCGTTCAGTAAGCGCGAAGTCAATACTGGGGTTCTGTGAATATGTTCGGCAATCCGCTGATGACAATCCAGTAGATCCTGTTTTTGAAGAGCTTTCATGGGCAAAAGTTACGGATTCCATTCAAAAAAACTAAACACGCTACCGCCATATTTCTTCGCAAAGCTGAACTTCGGGAGTTCGGAAAGATCGGTGTGCTTGCTATGTTCAATGATAAGATATCCTTCGGCTCCCAAAAGCTTATTTTCAAAGACAAGTTTTGGGATCCTTGCAAACTGATCGTGTTCAAAATCGTAAGGGGGGTCCGCAAAAATGATATCGACCTCCAACTTGGCCTTTTCTAAAAACTTAAAAACATCACTCTTTATCGCTCTGATGTTCAACTCAAGCATTTGCGCCGTTTTACCTATATATTGAATGCAACCGGCATTGCTGTCCACACAGGTGATGTTTTCGGTACCGCGACTACCAAATTCGTAGCTGATGTTTCCGGTGCCGGCGAAAAGGTCCAACAACGCCACCTCGTCAAAATAGAAGTCATTGTTAAGAATGTTGAAAAGGGCCTCTTTGGCAAAATCGGTCGTTGGCCTCACAGGAAGTTTCTTTGGGGCGATCAGTCGTTTGCCTTTATATTTTCCCGAAATGATACGCATTATAAATTATTGATCAGGGTATAATGGTCATATCCTCTAACCTGCTTGAGATGCTCGTCGATAGAATAGCGGTCGTTTCGATTTCCGAATTGTACATGTCGGATATAGGTATAGGCCAGTTTGTAGCGTTCGTCTTCTTCGTCGATATCTCCCAAAAAGTATAGTGGTAATTCCTCGGTATTTAATGCCAGCTGTTCAATGGTGAAGAGCAAATAATAAATAAAGTCTTCTTTTGTTTCACAGGTAAAGGAATTATAGAAGTTCAATTTTTTCCCTTTGATCACTATGATCTCGAACTGCTTGCTTTGGATATTCACATACATGGCCGAATGGTCAAAATTGGTGCTCTTGGTCAATACGTTTGCCACTAATATGGTCGCGAAATGCTTGTATTCAAATTCGCCAAAGCAGTCTACAAAATAATTGTTCAAATTCATATAAGGGACATAAACGTTTACCATGTCGTTATTGGGGACAATGTCGAAGGTAATGTAGTCGTTTATGAGGATCTTATTGTTGAACTTGATATAGTCTGCCAACTTTTTGTCATTGAAAAGCGCTTTAGGGACAAAGGTCGCCAGTTCATTCACATAGGAAACGGCCACATGTTGGAAGGATTGATCGAGTAGCTTAGCGTCTTCGAAGATCTCGGATACTTTATTCTGCAGCTTTTCCAAATGTGTCGTCTTATCGAATGGATGATGCTGTAGATCAACGATCGTTTGGGTCGTCGTATCCAGAATACAAAAAGAAAGTCCATTCAAACCAACTTGAATGGACAATTTCTTTAATGTACTATCTATATTATTGCTCGTCTGCTGAGTCATAGGTCGATGGCCAGTTTCCGTTGGTGCTAACTTCTGTTAACGAACCTACGATGATCTCGGGTCCATTGACACCTTCAACAGAAACTAAGGCATTCTCTTGCGCCAATAAGGTCTTGTTTTGGTCGTATAGAATAACATCTTTTTTCACTTTGGCTTCAAATACCGGCAGTGTAAATCCACTTTTTTCCACGGTACCTGCTTTCATAGTGAATTTCTCGTTGTTCTGAGCAAAAGGAACATCCATCATATTCTTATAACGGTTGTCCTCGCCAAACAAAGAGTCTTTTACCGGAACAAATCCAAGGGTGTCTATGATAACGATCTCATTCAGTCTGTCAATTCCGTATGCTTCGTCAAAAGCCATGTAGCTGGAATCTCTACGCTGCGTGATCGTAAATTTTGCAGTATCAATGAAAGTTACCAATGAGTTGAAATCATTTGCGTATTTTCCGGTGACAGTCTTATAAGCAACCTGTGAATCTCTAATATCTTTTAATTTATCGATCACCTTGGCAAATCTTGCCTCTTTGGTTTTATTAAATTCAATAGGACCGTTGATTGACTTGTAGATCATGTATCCGAAAAATGCACTTAATGCCCACAGAACAATTTGTATTGCTATTTTCATTGGTTATGAATAAATTTATTTGACGTTATATAGCAAATCTACAATTTTTTTTTATTTGCCGAAGTTTTTAAGGGAAAATTGATATGTATCTTTGAGGCCAATAAATCATATATGGACGCCAGTTCTTTCTATAAGTTGCTTGTAGCGAAATTTCCTTTTCAGCCAACACAAACACAAGATATTGTATTGCAGCAGCTTGCTGAATTTTTATTTGCCAAAGAGCCCAATCGATTATTTCTCTTGAAAGGATATGCCGGTACTGGAAAGACGACCATCATCGGGGCATTGGTTCAGCATTTATGGCATACAAAAATGAAGTCGGTTTTATTGGCCCCCACCGGGCGTGCGGCCAAGGTGATCACCAGTTATTCTTCAAGGACAGCGTTTACAATTCATAAGAAGATCTATTTCCCGCGAAAAGAAAAAGGAGGAGGTGTAAAATTTGTATTGCAGCCCAACAAGCACAGAAATACCGTCTTTATTGTTGATGAGGCTTCAATGATCCCCGATGCACCCTCGGATTCAAAGTTATTTGAAAACGGATCGTTGCTGGACGACCTAATGATGTATGTGTATTCTGGCAACAATTGCAAGTTGATACTGATCGGTGATACTGCCCAGTTACCTCCCGTGAAGTTAGACATGAGCCCAGCATTGGATGAGGATCGTCTTTCGCTCAACTATAACAAGGATGTGACAAAAATAGAAATGGATGAAGTAATGAGGCAGGCAGAAGGCTCAGGAATCCTTATGAACGCCACCTCCCTTCGCGAACAACTAGAAGAAGGTTTCTATGAGGATTTCAAATTTGAGATCAACGGTTTTTCGGATATAGAAAGATTGGTCGACGGACATGACGTTCAAAATGCCCTGATGGGATCCTACGAAGCGAATGGAAATGAAGATACGGCGATCATCGTACGTTCTAACAAACGCGCCAACCTATTCAATCAACAAATTAGAAGCCGCATACTCTTTAACGATAACGAGTTATCTACAGGCGATTATTTAATGGTGGTGAAAAATAATTATTTCTGGCTCAAAGAGACTTCTGAAGCTGGCTTTATCGCCAATGGTGACATTATCGAAGTAATGGAGATCTTTGCGATCAAAGAGCTTTACGGGTTTCGTTTCGCGGAGGTCAAAGTGCGAATGGTGGATTACCCAAATCAACGCCCTTTTGAAACCGTGCTGCTTCTAGACACGATCATGGCAGAGACTCCTTCGCTTTCCTATGAGGACGGCAACCGCCTGTATCAAGAGGTTTTACAGGACTATGCCGATGAGCGTGCCAACTATAAACGATTTCTTAAAGTGAAGAACAACAAATTTTTTAATGCACTACAAGTGAAGTTTTCCTATGCAATCACTTGCCATAAATCTCAGGGAGGGCAATGGAATACCGTATTCATCGAGCAACCATACCTTCCAAACGGGCCAGACAAGGATTACCTGCGATGGTTGTACACGGCAGTGACCAGGGCTAAAGACAAATTATACCTGATTGGTTTTAAAGATGATGCTTTTGTTACCCATTAAAAATCGTAACTTTCCAGGCTAAGTGTAACTAAACCAGTATTTGCACAACCTATTAGAAAAGGATCATATGGCTTCAGAAACTCTTATTAGTATCTTTCTAGGTGTTGGATTGGCGGCATCGGTCGGTTTTAGGGTGTTTGTCCCTCTTTTTGCATTAAGTTTGGCGGGCTTCTACGATGTTATTCCTTTGAATGACAGTTGGGAATGGGTGGGGAGCCTGGCGGCGGTCATCGCTCTTGGCGTTGCCACTATCGTAGAAATTTTCGCGTACTATATTCCTTGGGTCGATAATTTGCTCGATACTATCGCAGTGCCCTTGGCGGCAATCGCTGGTACGGCAGTCGTAGTTGCCACTGCAGCAGATCTAGACCCCGTGGTAACATGGGCATTGGCCATCATCGCAGGTGGGGGTACAGCAACGGCCATCAAAGGAACCACAAGTGCCGCACGCTTAACGTCCACAGCGACTACCGGGGGTGTTGCCAACCCGGTGGTAAGTACCGTCGAGACCGCGACGGCCTCAGTAATGTCGGTAGCTTCGATCTTCGTTCCCATTATAGCCATTATTCTGGTTGTCTTGATTGCAATTTTGTTTAGAAAAGTATATCGAAAGATTCGCCCTAAAAAGGTCCGAAGCGAAGAGTTCTAAAAAAAAGTGATCTAAAGAGAAAGATACTGGGTTGTGTGAAGCAGACAGGTTTTCATCTTTTAATAAATTCACTCAAGCTTTTTAAATGCAATTCGAAGCGCATCTTGCTTCGCTCGTACATTAAATTGTATTTTTACACCTCCAATGATAAACTTTTATGAAGGCAATTGCAATGATTCCCGCGCGTTATGCTGCTTCCCGATTTCCTGGTAAATTGATGAAGGACCTGGGAGGGAAGACCGTTATCTTACGAACGTATGAAGCTGCAAAGGATACCGGACTTTTTGATGAGGTCTACGTTGTCACCGATAGCGATGTCATTTATGATGAGATCACTACACACGGTGGGAAGGCCATTATGAGCAAAAAAGAACATGAATGCGGTAGCGATCGTATTGCCGAAGCGGTCGAAGAAATGGATGTAGATATCGTAGTGAATGTGCAAGGGGACGAGCCTTTTACCGAAAAGGATAGCCTACAGAAAGTATTGGAGGTATTCAAAACCGATGACAAAAAAGAAATAGACCTCGCATCACTAATGGTTCATATCACAGATGAGGAAGAGATACGAAACCCCAATTGTGTGAAAGTCATCGTGGATAATCGAGGTTTTGCATTGTATTTTTCAAGATCGGTAATACCATTTCCGCGAGCGGAGAATGTTGGGGCCAAGTATTACAAGCACAAAGGAGTATATGCCTTTAGAAAAGAGGCCTTGATGGACTTCTATCGCTTACCCATGTTACCTCTTGAAGCGTCCGAGAAGATAGAGGCCATACGATATTTGGAATATGGCAAAAAGATACGGATGATAGAAACTACCGTCCAAGGAATCGAGATCGATACTCCCGAAGACCTGGAACGCGCAAAAAAACAACTCAATGTATAATCACATCAAGGTGATTGGCTTTGATGCCGACGACACCCTTTGGGTCAACGAAACCTATTTTAGAGAGGCCGAACATCGATTTGCCAAGCTCCTTTCGAAGTTTGAGACCGAGAATAAGATCGACCAAGAGCTTTTTAAAATGGAGATGCAAAATCTACCCCTATATGGATATGGAGTTAAAGGTTTTGTACTTTCGATGGTTGAATCTGCTCTAGAACTTTCTAACCATAGTGTTTCCAATAAGACCATAGATAGCATTCTCAATATAGGTAAGGATATGCTCAATAAACCTGTGGAGCTTTTGGATGGAGTAGAAGAGGTTCTAAAAACCTTATCTCCAAAATACCGGCTTATTCTTGCAACCAAAGGCGATCTTTTGGACCAGGAGCGCAAGTTGGAAAAGTCCAATTTGAGCGATCATTTTCATCACATCGAAGTATTGAGTGACAAGAAAGAGACCAATTATGCCAACTTGTTGAAGCATTTGGATATCAAGCCCTCCGAGTTTTTGATGGTGGGCAATTCGTTAAAAAGTGACATTCTACCCTTGGTGGCAATCGGCGCCAATGCTGTGCATGTACCCTTTCATACGACCTGGGCACACGAAGAGGTGACGAAAGAAGAGACCAATGGCAAACAATATAGGACCATCAATAGTTTAAAGGAACTTCTAAAACTTTTGCCATAAGTGAGGTATTTGGATATCGATAGTTGGAATAGAAAACAACATTTTAGTTTTTTCAATACTTTTTCGGATCCGTATTTCGCGGTGACGGCGGCCGTCGATGTCACCAATGCATTTAAGTATGCGAAGGAAGAAGGATTGAGCTTCTTTGCGGTATATCTTCATGCCTGTATGAGGGCGATCAATGCGATCGAGAATTTCAAATATCGGATCCATGACGAAGACCAAGTGGTCGTATATAACGTCATCCATGCCTCGCCTACCATCCTACGAGAAGATACTACTTTTGGTTTTTCGTTCATCCATTTTAACGAAGATCTCTCTTTTTTCTCGGATAATATTGCAAAAGAAAAGGCCCGTATTTTTAACTCAGACGATCTCTTCCCGCCAACAAACACAGATGATTGCATCTACTGCTCGGCCATGCCATGGATAAACTTTACAGGACATAAAGAGCCTGTAAATGGCAACATCAGGGAATCGGTGCCCAAATTGGCCTTCGGGAAGGCCGAGTTGGTTAATGGGAAGCGATTGATGAATGTTTCTGTGAGCGTCAATCACGCGCTGATGGACGGATATCACGTGGGATTGTTTTTTGAAAAGTTTCAAAACTTCCTCAATCATATAAATTAATATAACTTTGAATCTGCTTTTAAAGCATATTGAATATTTTTGCAAGTGCAAAAGGCAACCGATAAAGCAACGACTGAATGACGTTTAAGAATTTTCCGATGGTACCTCGTGTGGTCTACGGGCGAGGTAGTTTTGATCAGCTCCAAGAAATATTAATTCCAAAGCGGACTCAAAACGATGCGCCTTTTGTGTATTTGGTAGATGATTTTTTTGAGGGGAGAGAAGCTTTTCTAAAGCGCATCCCACTTGAAGAGAACGATATGCTGATATTTGTGTCCGCCAACGAGGAGCCAAAGACGCAGCAGGTAGATACATTGAGAGATAAGATACTAGCAGATTCGACGGTTTTTATCGCGGGTATTATTGGTATCGGTGGCGGAACCATCCTAGATCTTGCAAAAGCGGTAGCCTTGATGCTCACCAACCCCGGGAGTTCTGCAGATTATCAAGGATGGGACCTCATAAAGAACCCGGCAGTATATCATGTTGGGATACCTACCATCTCTGGAACAGGTGCCGAGGTTTCTCGTACAGCGGTTTTGACGGGCCCTGCAAAGAAACTAGGCCTAAATTCAGATTATACCACTTTCGATCAGGTAATTTTGGATCCTGAGTTGACCACAACGGTCCCAAAGGACCAATGGTTCTACACCGGTATGGATTGCTATATCCATTGTATTGAATCCCTCAACGGTACTTATATCAATGCCTTTAGTCAAAGCTATGGCGAGAAGGCCTATGACCTCTGCCAAGAAGTATTTTTAAAAGATATCCTTTCGCCAGAAGAGGCACAAAACAAGTTGATGATGGCCTCATGGCATGGAGGCATGAGTATTGCTTACAGTCAAGTAGGGGTTGCCCATGCTATGAGTTACGGACTTTCCTATTTACTTGGAACTAAGCATGGCGTTGGTAATTGCATCGTTTTTGACCATCTGCAAGAATTTTATCCCAAAGGAGTTGCAGAGTTTAAAGAGATGGTCAGGAGACATGGGGTAGCCATTCCAAAAGGGCTGTGCAAAGACCTTACCGACGAACAGTTCGATGTGATGATCGATGTGGCCTTAAGTCTCGAACCACTTTGGGAAAATGCCTGTGGCGAAGATTGGAAAAAGGTGATCACCAGAAAAAAATTGCGTACCTTATATCAAAAGATGTAATATGCGTTGGCTTGCAAAGGTCATTTATCACAAGCTTTTAGGGTGGAAGTTGATCGGTACCTTTCCCAAAGTGGACAAATGCCTGGTCATAGTTGTTCCACATACACATTGGATGGATTTCCCAATTGCCGCTTTGGTACGATCGATCATCAAAGAAGAGATCAATTTTATCGGAAAGAAATCCCTCTTCAGACCACCATTTGGTTGGTACTTTCGCTGGATGGGTGGCGCCCCCGTAAATCGTTCTGAAAATCAAAATAAGGTACAGGCCATCGCGCAGATATTCAAGGAACGAGAGAAATTCCGATTGGCACTCGCTCCCGAAGGAACTCGAAAGAAAGTGGATGAATGGCGAACAGGGTTTTACTTTATTGCCAAAGAGGCGGAGGTGCCTATCTGTATGGCAGCTTTGGATTTTGGTAAGAAAGAAGTAAAATTCTCCGAGCTTTTTTATCCAACAGATGACATGGAGGCCGACTTCAAATTCATGCATCAATTCTATGAAGGCGTGGTAGGGAAGGTGCCAGAGTATACGTAGTTAGGAGTTGAGCGTTGAGCGTTTAAGAGTGCTTCTTTCCATGAAATATATTTTAACCGTCAACTGTCGACTAACAACTGACAACTGATAACTTACGACTGATAGCTGACGACCGTCACCCGTCACTTGCAAATCAGCTTCAGATCTTACTTTTATTTTCTTCTGGACTGGAGCGTTCCTCTTTCTTTGTATTGCCAGGAAAAATCAGGTTGGTGCTGGAAAAGGAGACGCCAAATGTGTTGTTCGCATAATAGACCTGTGAGATAGCATCTTCTACCTGCTCTGAACTCAACTCTCTTAAGGGATGAATAAAGACCGACCAGACGATCTCATCACTGACGGCATATTTGACGTCCAAGGCGGTATGAAAGTTAGCTACCAAAGAATTGAGCATCAATTCCTCGGTAAGTTTCGAAGCTTCTACGATGGGCGAAATAATACGCATGCGATTGTGATTTTCGTCCGTAACACAGATAAGCATGGTCTCTTTGATCAAAAATTGCCAGCGACCCTCATCTCCTTGCACGGTATCTGCCACTTGGTTGATGATGACTCCCAGTTTTTTGTTGTTCATTTCTTGGGCTTTTCCTGAAAAAAGGATGCTGAAAAGTAAGAGAGGAAGAACGATCTTTTTCATAGTAAAAGGTAATTGACCATGCATTGGTCGTACTAACTTATGAAAACCAACGATACAAAACGAAAAAAGACCTCAGAAAAATACCGAGGCCCTTCGAATGTTTGGATAGTTAGATTGCGTTAGTTATGGCTTAATCTGCAGTTTCCTGCATGGTGTGATATACGTTTTGGACATCGTCATCCTCTTCGATCTTTTCTAGCAACTTTTCGACCTCGGCAGCTTGTTCTGGGGTCAATTCTTTGGTCACTTGTGGAATGCGTTCGAAACCAGAAGAAAGGATCTCTATATTCCTCGCTTCCAATTCCTTTTGGATGGCACCAAAGCTTTCAAAGGGCGCGTAGAGTAGAATACCGTCGTCATCTACAAAGACCTCTTCCACACCATGGTCGATAAACTCGAGCTCCAATTCCTCAGCATCTTGTCCTTCTGGATCGATCCTAAAATTACAGGTATGGTCAAACATGAAGGCCACCGAGCCCGATGTCCCCAGACTACCACCACATTTGTTAAAATAGGAGCGAACATTGGCAACGGTACGCGTGTTGTTATCGGTGGCGGTCTCTACCAAAACAGCAATTCCATGAGGGCCATAACCTTCAAAGACCACTTCTTTGTAATCTCCTTGGTCTTTGTCAGAGGCGCGTTTTATAGCCCTTTCGATGTTGTCCTTGGGCATGTTCACAGCCTTCGCATTCTGAATCACCGCACGAAGACGCGAGTTGGAGTCCGGATCAGGGCCACCTTCTTTAACGGCCATTACAATGTCCTTGCCAATTCTTGTGAATGCCTTGGCCATTGCCGACCAGCGCTTCATCTTACGTGCCTTTCTAAATTCGAATGCTCTTCCCATGAGTCAATTTTGATATTAACAAAGGCAAATTTAATAAAATAGAATTGCTAAAAAAATGGCTGTGGATAAAGTTGAAAATGTTGTGAATTAGGCCATACGAAACAGATCAATTGCCATCATCGATCACATCTTCGATCGCTCTGGCCAATTCGAAGTCCTTTTTAGTGACTCCTCCAGCATCATGGGTGCTTAACCTTATCGATACATTGTTATACACATTGCTCCACTCTGGATGATGATTTTGAGACTCCGCCTCAAAAGCGATCCGCGTCATCACGGTGAAAGCATCTTTAAAATCCTTGAACTCTAGAGAGGTTTCGATGGCATTGTCTCTATATTCCCATCCTGGAAGGCTTTCTAAATGCTGCTGAATTTCTTTTTCATTTAATTTTTGCATGTTGGTCAATGATTAGTTCGCATAACTAAAGTTAATAAATAAATTATTATAAATCAGAATGTTACAATCTGGTGTGAGAAATAGGACTTGTTTTAGGTTACCCGTATTTATTTCACCAAATGTCTTAACACGTCTTGGTAAGAGCATTGAAGATGCTTAGGGAGCTTATGGTCTTTAGGCAACACGGCGAGAAAACGGTCGAAATTGGAAGTATAGACGTTCTTATAGATCGGCTTTTTTAATCGCAAAGATTCCACAAGCTCCTCTATAAAATCATGATGATGCACCAAATCGGTGCTGCCGAGATGATAAATCCCGCTGAGGTCCCTGTTGATGATATAATGTAATTGTTGTGTGAGTTTGTAATCGCTGATCACGTTCATTACCAAATTGGGGAACACCTCATAGGCGATATTGTTCTCTAGATGCAGCTTTAGTTCCTTTACTCTAGGTGATTTCACGCCGAATACCATGGGTAGTCTTACGATACTCCATTTTTTTTGTGGTAGCCGCATCAGCATGTTCTCTATCTTGATCTTTAGGCGGCCATAGATACTTTCGGAAAGGGTTTTGTCATATTCGTAGCTAGGGTAGTTGGTAAAGGCATCAAAAACGTTCGCTGATGAAAGAAAGATGACCTTGCAATGATGGCTTTTTACATAGTCGCACAAATATTGATGCATGGAGATCTGTGCTTCAAAATTACCTCGAATGGCCGAGACAATGATGGTAGGTCGCAGCTTGGAGACGATATCTTCGATCGAATCCCGTTCCACATCAAAATTGAAGAAATGTTGATTATTTACGAACGATTTATTCGTGAAATAAGTACCATAGGTGTCCACGTAGGCACATAGCTCTTTATAGAGCGCATTACCTATAAATCCACTGGCTCCTATGATCAATACTCTGGTCAAGTTCTAATAGACTTTTGGGCTACGTTGGTAGCTATTTTTTATAAAATGGCGGTCTTACGACCTTGGCGGGTACGGCATTCTTTCTTATCTGAATATAAATATTGCTTCCCTCATCGGCGAAGATCGCAGGTACATATCCCATTCCTATTCCTTTACCAAGGGAAGGAGACATCGTGCCCGAGGTTACCTCTCCGATCTTATTTCCGTTGCTATCCACAATATCATAGCCGTGACGAGGAATGCCACGGTCTTCTAACTCAAAACCGATAAGTTTACGCGCTGGGCCTCGCTCTTTTTCTTTCTGCAAATTTTCTGAATTGATGAAATCTTTGCTGAATTTGGTGATCCAACCAAGACCTGCCTCGATAGGCGATGTTGTGTCATCTATGTCGTTCCCATAAAGACAATAGCCCATTTCTAACCTAAGCGTATCTCGTGCCGCCAGTCCGATCGGCTTGATACCAAAATCGGCTCCTGCCTCTAGCACCTTGTCCCAAATTTGCTTCACCTCACTATTCTTGCAGTAGATCTCAAATCCACCAGAACCGGTATATCCAGTTGCCGAAATGATCACGTGTTCGATACCGGCAAAATCCGACACTTCAAAATGATAGAATTTTATCGCTGAAAGGTCTATAGAGGTCAGTGACTGCATGGCCT
This sequence comes from Sungkyunkwania multivorans, assembly GCF_042675645.1. Classification (NCBI taxonomy): domain Bacteria; kingdom Pseudomonadati; phylum Bacteroidota; class Flavobacteriia; order Flavobacteriales; family Flavobacteriaceae; genus Sungkyunkwania; species Sungkyunkwania multivorans. The sequence goes on from NZ_JBHTJH010000004.1 coordinate 418,247, forward strand.
CGACGGCTTTCGGTCCTTGGATGGCCAATAAGGAGTAGTTCTCTGAAAGATCTCTCATTTCTGCTCCGACATCGTTGTGAGCGCTTATCCAATCCCAATCTTTTTGAATGTTGGAAGCATTGACGACCAATAGATAGGTTTCTTCCTTTACGCGATACACGATGAGGTCATCAACAATGCCACCCGTATCATTGGGGAAACAACTGTATTGCGCTCTACCCACCGTTAGTTTGGATGCATCATTTGAAGATACTTTTTGAATCAGCGCTAAGGCATTTGGACCTTCGACCAAAAATTCACCCATATGGCTAACGTCGAAAACACCAACCGCATTACGGACGGTTTCATGTTCTATGTTCACTCCTTCATATTGTACTGGCATATTGTATCCAGCAAATGGAACCATTTTGGCACCAAGGGCGATATGCGTATCATTAAGTGCTGTATCTTTCATAATGACCTAGTATTTTTTGGGTGTATCGATCACATTTAACCCATTGTTGATTTTCAAAAACTCGCGCTAAGGTATTGAAAAATTATGGTTCGATTTTTCCATTCTTCCACAAGTTTATTGTAAATAAATGTTAAGGGATTCGTGCGCTTCACGATAGAATTAGTAATTTTCTAGTTCAATCGTTAAGATATATCATGAAATCAATTATTGCAGCTATTTTTCTCTCTTTCATGGGGGGTGTGTTTGTTTTTGGACAAGAGGTGCCACAAGATTATCTGTCGGCAGATTTTCATAAAGGCCGAAGGGAGGCGGTACGCAACATGATGCCTCAAAATAGTGTGGCCGTTTTCTTCGCAAATCCAGAGCGCAACCGATCGAACGATGTGGATTATATATATCATCAAGATCCAGATTTCTATTATCTAACAGGTTATAAGGAGCCAAATGCCGTGCTGTTGATCTTTTCTGAAGATCAGCGTGACGCAACGGGCAACACCTATGATGAGATGATCTTTGTGCAGCCAAGAGATCCGAGAGCGGAACAATGGAACGGGAAACGACTCGGAGTGGAGGGCGCAAAGAAACAATTGGGTTTTGAGGTGGCGTTCGAGGGAAAGGACTTTTTTTCTGTGGGCATAGACTTCAAGTCCTATGATAAGGTATTGTGCTACGAGTTCAAGAACGATTATCGAAATTCTGATCGCAACAATGCGGACTTATTCGATCTGGTGAAGCATTTTAAGGTCAAAACCGACTATCCGTCAGATTATGACCCTACAAAGCAACGCATTTATACCACCATCGCAGCTACGGATATAGAGAACAGTGCGAGTGTGGCCCAAAATCTAGGCCGCTATCTTAGCTATTACAAGAGCTTGAGGGAAGATGAACTGCTCAATGGTTATGCCAACGCTGTCGATAATGCCAGCAGGAAGGAATTCAAGGACAAGATACAGTTGAAGGTGCAGCATAGCAATATTGAGACGGCCGCCCTTGAAGAGATCATGAACACCTTGCGCGAGACCAAGTTGCCCGAGGAAATGGCCTTATTAAAGAAGGCAGTTGAAATTTCGGCGGTGGGACAAATAGAGATCATGAAGGCCATGCATCCCAATATGTCTGAAACCGAGATACAGGGAGTGCATGAATTTGTCTATAAAAAGTATGGCGCGGAGTATGAGGGATACCCGTCGATTGTAGGTGGAGGTAATAACGGATGCATCCTGCACTATATTGACAATAATAAACCCAAAGTAGGAGAGGACTTGGTTTTAATGGACCTTGGAGCTGAATATCATGGATATACCGCTGATGTTACGCGTACAATTCCTGCAAGTGGCAAGTTTACCGAAGAGCAAAAGACCATCTACGATCTCGTTTACGAAGCCCAAGAAGCGGGAATTGCTGCATCGAAAGTAGGGGCACCATTTCAGGCTCCTGGTAATGCGGCGAGAAATGTGATCAATAAGGGGCTCATCGCTTTAGGCATCGCTAAGAATGACAATGACGCTCGTCAATATTTTCCTCATGGGACCTCTCATTACCTAGGATTGGACGTGCACGATAAGGGCACCTATCAGCTGTTCAAAGAGAATACCGTGATCACAGTAGAGCCTGGAATCTATATCCCAGAGGGAAGTCCTTGTGATGAGAAATGGTGGGGTATTGCCGTCCGCATTGAAGACGACATCCTAATCACCAAAGATGGGCCGGTGAATCTTTCTTCGATGGCCCCTCGCAAATCTGAAGAGATCGAAAAGCTCATGGCACAGAAAAGTGCGTTGGACGATTTTGTTCTACCGAAATTAGATTGAATCATTAGTACCTTAGAATAAAAACGCCTCCAATAGCGGAGGCGTTTCTTTTCAAGTAAGCTTTTTATCAATGTTTTACAAGCTTGGTCGTGGTCATCATGCCATCGACCATAACGTTGCAAACATAAATACCCTTACGCAAGCGTCTGCTGCGCATATCAAGGGTTATCCGATGTTTACCTTTGGCCAAAGTCCCTTGATAGATCATGGTGGAAGTACCCATGCTATTGGTCAATTGAACCTGCACGTCACTTCGCTCTTTTGCCACCTCTAAGCTGAGTGTGGCAGTCTCTTTGAAAGGATTAGGGGAAAGCGCTGGTTTCGTTAGTTGAAGGGAACTATCATTATTTAGACTTCTGGCTGCAGATGGAAAACTACTTGGCGGATTGGTATTCCATCTATTATTATAGTAATAAGGTTTGTTGTTACAGCCATAGAGATCTTGCGTTTGGTTACCACCATTATTGCTGAAGATAATGTTGGTACATGCCGCGCCATTGAGCGTGAAGCTTCTCCAACCATTGCCAAGAGATTGCATTTGCGTCCCTGGCCAACCACCAGAAGTCGGTTGATTGTTTGCCCAAGTATAAGCATGGCTTTTATTGCGAACATAAAGCGTTACCGAATTTCCTCCAGTTCCGGGCTTATCAGCATAGAACTGTCCTTCATAATAATAAGGCGCCTCTTTGCAAGCCACGAGATCTGCAGTCTGTCCAGCACCATTGTTGCTAAATATGATGTTTGTACAGTCCCCAGGAACTGTGGTTCTATACCAATTTCCGCCATCGCTGGTCATATTGGTACCTGGCCACCCACCCGAAGTTGCCTGTTGCTGGTCATTCCAAGTGTATGCTGTCGTATAATTGTATGCATATACGGTAAAGGATGAGGGAGGAGGTATATTTCCTTCTTTCCAAACAGCATAGTTATTTCCAGAAGCTACCAATTGCCAATTGCCTTGTGGGCTCCAGTTATCGGGCCCCATCTTTACGGCGATTCTATGATTGTCACCCGAAACTATAGCTGCATAGCGTCCATTTTCGGCTGTCACAATTTCTAAAGCACTTTGGCTGTGGATACCAGCTGCTTTTCGTACTCCGATAAGGTCTACAATTTGCTGTTTCACGCCGTTCCCCCAATCAAAAAGATGTGGCCAGTAGATACACGGTACTCCAGGATGTGTAAGGAGATAGGCATAGGTTTGTCCTACATTATTTCCGTTCAAAACATTGTTTGGAGTGTCATAGCGCGGTGTGTCGTGGTTTTCTACGAAGGTGGTATAATTTCTTGGATCCCATCCAATACCACCAGATGCTTGCCCGTTAGTGGCCAAATAAGAGTAATTGTTATCCCGTATGCTTGCTTTTAAGGTGAAATATGTTGGAAAATCGAAGGCGTTAGAGCCTGTAGCGTCGATCCAGTCCTGCACTACTTGTTTGTTGCTATTGTAATTTTCTCCAACAGAGTAGGTTGGGCTAGTGGCATTGTTATACTCCGTAAAATAAGAGGTATCGAAGCCGTGCACAAAGTCATATCGCCATCCTTTGTATCCTATTGCCTTAAGGTTATTAAGAAAATCTTTGATGCTTTGGCGTACATAGGTCTGTGTGTGATCGATATCACGTGCTGCTTCATAGGGTGTACCAGTATCACCGTTTCCTCTCGGAAATACATTCGAATATTCTGGTTGGCTCCATACTTCGTCATTGTTGGTGATCGAATTGGTTCCCCATTGTGGGTTCATGAAATCCACCCAGTTTGTATTTCCCACACGATGATTGATAACGATATCGGCAATAGGCTCGATTCCTTTAGAATTCAAAGCCGAAAGCATGGCGGTGTGTTCTTGTAGATTCCCGTAGCTATTGCTGAAGTTGTTCAGTTCGCGCGGAAGATACCCTTCTAGGGAACCTGCATCACTTGGTGGTGGCAGCCAGATCATATCGATACCCATGTTGGAGATCTCGGTTGACATAGCATTGACAATATTGTACCAGTCACCGGGATTGTTGGCGGCTGCCTCCCAATAAAAGCCTTGGAGAAGTACACGGTCGTCATTCGGGGTCTGCGCATAAGAGTAAGAAAAGAAAAAAGAAGATGCTACCAACAGTAGCGCTTGCGAAAACGTTATTGTGCGCTGTAACGTTTTCGCTAAGGGGTTCATAAAATTTGTCATGGTTAATTAAGAATAATTTAGTTATTGGTATGCTTACTTGAGTTATTGGCAATTTAGATATTAAAAATTAACAGGAAAAGCAATGAAAATTACTACAACGTTGTAGTGTTAAAAAAAAGCTTCGAAATCGTAAAATAAAACAAAAAAGAAGATAAAATGTTAGAAAAATGACTGCCGAAAACGTTTGCATTTGGTAAGATAAAGGTTACAAATACACCAAACGTCGATGTACAATTGTTGAGATCATTAGATGTGAAGATGATGTAATTTGAATTGACCCCGATCTCGAATCGGGGTCTGCCAAGACTCTTGGGAGTCTTTCACGGATGTTCACAGAAGCAGAGAACCACCACTGGAAGTGATGGTTCTCAAACAAACAACTCAATGAAATTTATGATTCATGAGCTTTGATAGATGAATTGTACAAGTTGAATTGACCCCGATCTCGAATCGGGGTCTGCCAAAACTCTTGGGAGTCTTTCACGGATGTTCACAAAAGCAGAAAACCATCACTATAAGTGATGGTTCTCAAACAAACAACTAAATTCTAAAACCTTCTAAAAGATTAAAGATATCGTGAATGTCAAGTTCTCGATACTTCGCTTCGCGAAACTCGAACTGACATTAAATATATGGTTAGAAATAATATCCATTCTCAGCGGCAACTTTGTCTGCAATCTGGGTACGTAATGCAACAACATTAGGATGGTTTGCATATTTCGTGAAACGTTTTAATCCCATTAGCATCATGCGTTGCTCATCACCTTCCGCAAAAGAAATGATCACTTCTTTTCCTTTGGTATTGATCGTTTCAACAGCGTTGAATAAGTTCAACTTTGTCATGGCAATTTGAATGGCTTGAGAATCTTCTCCAAAGCGCTTAGCATTCTTTTCTGTTCTAAGCAAGGCAGATTCAGCCATATATATCTGAATAAGAATATCAGAAGCGGCCATCAATAATTGTTGGTGCTCTTCTAATTGAGGCCCAAATTTCTGAACTGCAGAACCTGCTACCATCAAGAATGCTTTTTTCAATCTTTTTATGATATCTTTTTCTTCAGCAAACAATTCGGAATAGTCGGGAGTATCAAAAGAAGGAATTCCCATCAGCTCATCAGCGACTTTCATTGCCGGTCCTAATAGGTCGATATGACCTTTCATTCCCTTTTTAACAAGCATCCCTACGGCCAACATCCGATTGATCTCATTGGTTCCTTCATAGATACGGGCGATACGTGCATCTCTCCATGCAGATTCCATCGGAGTGTCTGCCGAGAATCCCATTCCCCCAAAGATCTGGATTCCTTCATCCGTGCTAAACTGCACATGCTCTGATACGGCTACTTTAAGAATCGAACATTCAATGGCGTATTCCTCCACACCTTTTAATTCGGCTTCTTGATGCGAATTTCCTTCGGCATGACGGATAGCGATACGGTCTTCGATATCTTTTGCAGCGCGGTATGAGGCAGACTCATCCACATAGCAAACCGTCGCCATTTCGGCAATCTTAGATTTGATGGCACCAAAATTAATGATCGGTGTCTTAAACTGAACGCGCTCATTTGCGTATTTGGTAGCCTCACCAATAATTCTACGCTGGGCATCCAAACAAGCTGCAGCCAATTTGATTCGTCCAACATTCAAAGCGTTCATCGCTATCTTAAAACCGTTTCCTCGCTCAGAGAGCATATTTTCTACAGGTACTTTGCATTCGTTAAAAAATACCTGACGCGTAGAGGAGGAGTGGATACCTAATTTCTTTTCCTCATCACCTAACGTAATTCCATTGCTTGGATCGTTCTCTACAATAAAGCCGGTGATATTCTTGTCGTCTTCAATTCGAGCAAAAACGATGAATAGGTTGGCAAACCCAGCATTGGAGATCCACATTTTCTGACCAGAGATCAAATAATGCTTTCCATCATCGGATAATACAGCCTTCGTTTTTCCGGAATTCGCATCAGATCCTGCGCCTGGTTCTGTTAAACAATACGCACCAAACCATTCGCCAGTAGCCAATTTTGGCACATATTTTTTCTTTTGTTCTTCATTGCCATAAAGAGTGATCGGCATGGTGCCGATTCCCGTATGTGCTCCAAAAGCAGTGCTGAACGATCCTGTAGCTCCCGAGATGTAATCGCAAACTAACATGGTCGAAACGAAGCCCATTCCAAGTCCATCATATGCTTCTGGTACAGAAACGCCTAATAAGCCAAGCTCACCTGCTTTTCTCATACACTCTTCGGTGTAGGCATAGTCTTTCTGTTCAAAACGCTCCCAATGTGCCCAGATCTCACGATCTACAAATTCTTTGGCGCTATCTCGCATCATCTTTTGCTCCTCAGAGAAGTCCTCTGGAGTAAATACATTCTCGGCCAAAGTTTCTTTTACTAAGAATTCTCCGCCGCGTGTTAAGTCCTTTTCTATAGTGTCCATTTTGATCTATTTTAAATTTTGTGTTTTGAATGTTGGATTAGTGTATTAAATTTTCTTGGGATGTCTTCACAATTTTTGTAATAACATTGATAATTGAATCTATTTGTTTTAATTCTTCATCACAATCTATATCTACAATCTTCGAAGCTTTAATAAGTCGCAACCAATATTTAGTCTCTCTAGCTTCTTTTGAGGCAATTGCCATTTTTGAAATAAAATCTTTTTTTGATTGTGCTGCTGTTGCTTCACTAACATTTGCCCCTATGCTTGTTCCACTTCTTAAAAGTTGTTTTGACAAAACAAACTCGTTGTTAGATTTTAAGATCTTCTAGAGTTCAATGATTGAAAGTGCAAACTGAAAAGACAAATCGACTATTAAATTCTCTTTCTTCATTGAATAATTACTCATTCAAAATCCAACATTCATCATTTATAATTAATTTAAGAACTCAAAGATCCCCGCTGCGCCTTGTCCGGTACCTACACACATGGTGACCATACCATATTTCCCTTTCATGTCACGTCGACGCATCTCATCGAATAGTTGAACGGAAAGTTTTGCTCCCGTACATCCAAGTGGGTGACCGAGTGCAATTGCCCCTCCATTTACATTGATGATATCTGGATTAAGGTCGAGCTCTCTAATGACGGCCAGCGATTGCGAGGCAAAGGCCTCATTCAGTTCGATCAAGTCGATATCGTCCTGTTTTAACCCTGCTTGCTTCAATGCCTTTGGGATGGCCTTTACTGGGCCTATACCCATGATCCGAGGTTCTACACCTGCTGCCGCATAATTCACCATTCGGGCGATAGGTTCTAGATTCAACTCCTTTACCATTTCTTCGCTCATGATCAACACAAAGGCAGCGCCATCACTCATCTGTGAAGAGTTTCCAGCCGTAACACTTCCACCAGCGGCAAATACCGGACGAAGTTTGGCCAAGGCTTCTTTATTGGTACCCTTTCTGGGTCCTTCATCTTTAGAAACCGTATACGATCTTGTGGCTTTTTTACCATTTTCGTCCACATAGGTTTCTTCTACCTCGATAGGAACGATCTGGTCTTGAAAACGATCTTCAGCTTGTGCCTTTAAGGCTTTTATATGGGAGTTAAAGGCAAATTCATCTTGGTCTTCGCGAGATACTTTGAACTGGTTGGCAACGGCCTCCGCCGTGTTCCCCATTCCCCAATAGTAGTCCTCGTGACCAGAATTTACCAGGTCATAGTTCAATTCGGTCTTATAGCCTGTCATTGGCACGGCACTCATACTTTCTGCGCCACCAGCAATGATACAATCGGCCATTCCAGCTTGGATCTTCGCCGTTGCCATCGCGATGGTCTCCACTCCCGATGAACAAAAACGGTTCACGGTCACTCCAGGAACGTCAACAATGTCCAATCCCATCAAGGAGATCAAGCGCGCCATATTCAATCCCTGCGAACCTTCGGGCATTGCGTTGCCCACAATGACGTCATCGATACGCGTTTTGTCCAATTGTGGCAGTTCTTTCATCATGTATTCGATGGTCTCTGCTGCCAGCTCATCCGTTCTTTTAAATCTGAACAACCCACGTGGTGCTTTCCCAACGGCTGTTCTATATGCTTTAACTATATATGCTGTTTTCATTTGTTCTTTTTTTGAATAAAGACGAAAAGAGTAAAGAAGAAAGACTAAATGTCTAAACCTCCATGGAAACCTGAAATCATCTTTTGCAATTGTTGAATTCTATTTTCTAATTCTTCGAAAGTTTCTTTAGTAATATAACTTTCAATGGCAGCGACATTAAGTTGTGTTTCCCATTCAAAAGCAGAACCTAAGCTATTTTCTAAATATTTTCTGAAATGCTTATCAGTACTTTTGCTGCTTCCTTCAGCGATATTGGAAGGTATTGAAACAGCACATCGTATCATTTGAGATGTAAGGTTGAACCTTTCAATATCTGGAAAATCTCTTACCATTTTATAAGTTATTGTAACGATTGACATTGCTTCCGTCCATATTTTCAGTTTTCTGAAGTTATGCTTCATCGCCACCAGTCTTTAGTCTTTGTTCGTTCTGTCTTTTTTCTTAGTTGCGTAAAGGTTTCCCAGTTTTTAACATATGCTGGATACGCTCTAGCGTTTTTCTTTCGGTACAAAGTGAAAGGAACGCCTCACGTTCTAGGTCTAAGAGATACTGCTCAGATACTCTGGTCGGTTCAGAAAGGTCTCCACCAGCCATAACATAGGCCAATTTGTTGGCGATCTTCTTGTCATGCTCAGAGATATAGTGACTCGCTTCCATGGAGTCTGTACCTACCAAAAACATTCCCAAGGCCTGCTTACCAAGTACTTTGATGTCCTTTCTTGCCGGAGGTTGGGTATATCCTGCTTCGGCCATCAGTAAGGCATGCTTCTTGGCTTGAGCGATCTGACGATCTTTATTAACAACGATGACATCTTTTCCTTTTTGAAGGATCCCTAGATCATAGGCCTCATAAGCCGATGTTGCTACTTTGGCCATCCCGATCGTGAGAAAGTACTCTTGAAGTACGTTTAGCTCCACGTCGTTCTTTCTGAAAGTATCTTGTGCTCTTAAAGCAAATTCTTTAGATCCACCCCCGCCAGGAATTACACCGACACCAAATTCTACCAATCCAATATAGGTCTCTGCTGCCGCAACTACTTTATCGGCATGCATCGAAAGCTCACAACCACCACCAAGGGTCATTCCGTGAGGAGCTGCTACCGTTGGGATTGCAGAGTATCGCATACGCATCATGGTATCTTGAAACATCTTAATGGCCATGTTGAGCTCATCATATTCTTGCTCTACAGCCATCATAAAGATCATCCCAATATTTGCTCCAACCGAAAAGTTTGCTGCTTGATTACCAACGACCAATCCTTGGAAGTCTTTTTCAGCAAGGTCAATAGCTTTATTGATGCCTTGAAGAACGCCACCACCGATAGTATTCATCTTAGAGCGAAATTCTAAGTTCAAGATGCCATCACCAAGATCATGAACAACCGATTCGGCATTCTTCCAAACCGTTTTGCTCTCTCGGATATTCTCGAGGATGATAAATGCATCTTGCCCTGGCTTTTTGGTCTGCGTCTTTGCAGGAATATCATAATAATATGTTGCGCCGTCTTTAACTGTATAAAAGGAAGTGTTCCCAGCGGCAACCATTTCGGTCACCCAAGCAGCTGGCTCTAGACCTTCGGACTTCATTAACTCAATTCCTTTTTCAACACCAACCGCATCCCAAATCTCGAAGGGTCCATTTTCCCAACCGAAACCAGCTTTCATGGCATCGTCTATACGATATAATTCGTCCGATATCTCTGGGATCCTATTTTGAACGTAGGCAAACATGGCCGCAAAGTTCTTGCGGTAGAATTCACCTGCCTTATCTTTTCCTTTCACCAATACTGGAAAACGGTCCAAAACATTATCGATGGTTTTGGTCATTTCCAAAGTGGCGAACTTGGCACGTTGGTTTGGTCTGTATTCTAAGGTATCAAGGTCCAATGAAAGGATCTCTTTCTTTCCACCTTCCCCTGTCACTCTCTTGTAGAAACCTTGCTTGGTCTTGCTACCAAGCATTTTGTTCTCCATCATGTGCTCGATGAAATCGGGCAGCTTAAAAAGCTCGTGGGCTTCGTCATCTGGACAGTTTTTATAGATTCCGTTGGCCACATGAACCAAGGTATCCAATCCTACCACATCAACGGTACGGAAGGTGGCGGATTTAGGACGCCCGATAACTGGTCCTGTCAATTTATCGACTTCTTCAATGGTAAGTCCAAGGTCTTTTACCTGGTGAAACAGGCTTTGGATACCAAAGATCCCTATTCGGTTACCGATAAAGGCAGGCGTATCTTTTGCTAGCACCGAAGTTTTTCCGAGGAATTTTTCGCCGTATTCCATTAAGAAATCGGTAACCTCTTGTTTACAATTTGGTCCTGGCACCACTTCGAAGAGTCGCAAGTAGCGTGGAGGATTAAAGAAGTGTGTTACAGCAAAATGCTTTTGAAAATCATCACTTCTACCTTCATTCATAAACTTGATCGGGATACCCGAAGTGTTGGAAGTGATCAGCGTACCAGGGGTGCGATGTTTTTCTACCTGCTCGAACACTTTTTGTTTGATATCCAAACGTTCAACAACCACTTCCATTACCCAGTCCACATCCTTGATCTTATGAAGATCATCTTCAAGGTTCCCAGTGGTGATCCTGTCTGCAAAATTTTGAGAGTAGATAGGAGAGGGCTTTGACTTTAGCGAAGCCGCTAGGCTGTCGTTTACCAAGCGGTTGCGCACCGCTTTATCCTCTAATGTAAGGCCTTTTGCCTTTTCCTTGTCATTCAGTTCTCTTGGAACAATGTCTAATAAAAGCACTTCCGCACCGATATTGGCAAAGTGACAAGCGATTCCGCTTCCCATGATACCCGAACCGATTACAGCAACTTTCTTGATTCTTCTTGTCATTGAACTTAGTTGTTGGTATTAATTAGTCGTTATTTTTTGATTGTAGATCTTTTTGGATGAAATAAGATCATTGATCACTTCCGCTACCTCATAGAAATGATTTAATTTTTCATCCGAAATATGTTTTCTAATGGTTTCATTGAACGTAAGGACCACTTCTCTTGAAACTTCGCGTTTTTCTCTTCCAAAATCTGTTAAATGTATCAATACGCCCCTGCCATCCTTGGGATTAGGCCTTCTTTCTATCAACCCTCTTTCTTCCATCGATTTTAAGGTACGAGACAGACTAGTGGCTTCCATCCCCATTCTAGGGCCAAGCGCAGTAGAAGGGGTGCCTTCCTCTGGATCGATGCTTAATAATGCAAATCCGGTGGCCATGGTGCTGTCAAATTTCCCTGCCTCCTCGTTGTACATTTTGGCTACTGCTTGCCAAGTCGCTCGTAATACGTAATCTATGGTTTTGTCTTTCATAAAAAATTGATTTCAAATATACGAAAAATATTATGCACGCATAGTAAATCGTATATTTTTTTTGTCGTTTTGATAATTTAAAGATATGAATTATGGCAGAGTCATAAAAAAACTCCTCAGTTATTGAGGAGTTCTAGATAGTTTGGTTAGTATGAGCTTATAATTCGTGCCCATATATCTTACTATAAAGGTCGCGATATTTTTCCTTTATAGGTTTTCGCTTCAATTTCATCGTTGGGGTCAAATGTCCTCCATCTATGGTCCAAACATCTGGGGTAAGTTCAAATTTCTTAATTCTCTCCCATTTTCCGAATCTCGCATTGTACGTATCTATTTCCTCTTGAATTCTTTCTATGAATTTCTCGTTCTTTACGAGGTCGGCATCATTGCGATATTCGATATGATGACGTTTTGCCCATTCCTTTGCAAATTCAAAATTGGGTTGTACAAATGCAGCGGGCATCTTTTCACCTTCTCCAATGACCATGATCTGCTCGATGAAACGCGATTGTTTCATTTCGTTCTCTATTAACTGTGGTGCCACGTATTTTCCACCAGAGGTTTTAAACATCTCCTTTTTGCGATCCGTGATTCGCAAGAATCCTTCGCTATCAAATTCCCCGATATCCCCAGTATGAAAATATTCTCCTGTCATCACTTCGGCAGTTTTTTCTGCGTCTTTATAATAACCTTGCATCACGTTAGGACCTTTACAGAGGATCTCACCATCTTCGGCGATCTTCACTTCGACACCGTCAATCACTTTACCAACGGTCCCGATCTTCCAACCGCGATTGTTACGGTCATTTACGGTGATCACTGGTGAGGTCTCGGATAGGCCATAACCTTCCATCACAGGAATACCTGCCGCGCCAAAAACTCTAGATAGTCTAGGTTGTAGCGCCGCGCTACCAGACACCATGAGTTCTAAGTTGCCACCAAGTCCTTCTTGCCATTTACTAAAGATCAACTTGCGCGCGATGCCCAACTTAAAGTTGTACCAGGCTCCGTTGGCGTTATATGGTTCGAATTTCAATCCTAGTTCAATGGCCCAAAAGAATAATTTCTTTTTAATTCCTGATAGGTCCGCACCTTTTGCATAGATCTTGTCATACACCTTTTCTAAGAGGCGAGGTACAACTGTCATCGTATTTGGTTTGACCTCTTTAAGGTTGTCACTGATCTTTTCTATAGATTCTGCAAAAGAGATCCTGATACCGCTATATTGATATAGATAGGTCACCATCCTTTCAAAAATATGGCAGATAGGCAAGAAACTCAATGCGCTTGAACCCGGTTGTAACGGTACTCTCTTATGGCTCGCCAAAACGTTAGAAACAATATTGTTATGTGAAAGCATCACCCCCTTAGGTCTTCCAGTAGTACCAGAAGTATAGATGATAGTAGCTAGGTCTGATGGTTTCACCGCATCTTTCCTTGCGATGAGTTCCTCTTGATTGCTTTCGTCCTTTCCCAACGCTAAAACCTCTGTCCAATTCTTACAGCCAGCGATCTCATCAAAGGAATACACTTCTTTGAGCGAAGGAACATTTGCTTTAATGGCATTGATCTTATCGAGTACCTCGGTACAAGAAACGAAACAATACTTGGCTTCGGAGTGATTAAGAATGTACTCATAATCATTTTCTGATATCGTGGGATAGATCGGAACGTCTTGGGCACCAATCTGCAACACGCCGATATCTGTGACATGCCATTCTGTACGATTGGTCAATGAGATGATGGCAATTTTATCATTTGGCTGCACTCCTAATCTTAATAAGCCACGACTCATCTGATTCGCCTTGTCTATATATTCTTGAGTGGAGGTTTTTACCCATTTGTCACCATACTTGGTCACCAATGCATCAGGCATGTTGTGGTGCTCTAATTGATAATAAGGAAAATCAAAAAGACGTGTAACGTTCATATCTGTCTGTTGGATTATGATAGGAATTGCAAATTAGAAAAAATTAGACCTTTCTTCCAAAGAAAACATAAAAAAAGAGCCTTTGTATTGAACGCTCCGCAATAATTGAAGTGATCGTTCATTTATTGCCTGATGATTATTAGAGCTTTCGTGCCTTTATTGTAGCGATATGTTTGGAGTAAATATCATTCTACCTGAATGAGGTTACGAATTGGTAAATTTCTTATATTCTTTGCACCAAGGCGAACCATAGAGCATCTCTCTTCTAACCTCCAATGATTCTTTGAAGCATCGCCCTCAATTGGTTTTAGAAGGCCCAATTTCTGTCCGTCATATTTATTTTGACGATAACATGATAAGAATGTGTGCCAAGTGATGAAGATCACGATCAGGAAGCATGATGTTTTTTTCAATTTAATGCCAATAACTCATCTGCCTTTTCGATGTTCTTTTTATATCATTGCTCTTCCCCGATATGTCTTTTGTAGAATTCCCATACTTCTTTGGCGACATTCCTTCCCAACTCTAGTCCGGCTACGTTATCTGCCTGTATATGATATCCTCCTAGAACTCTTGAGATTCCAGCCATCTCGGCCGTCTCTGTGAATGTCGGAAACTTTAAAGTAACGGTATCACCTAAATGATCGGGTTCTGTCATTGCACCAGCGACCAACTGGACCTCTGAGCCGAATAGATCACTCCCTGTCCACATTTTTAAAGCTTCTCCACAGCCACCACTAATGGTGCTATGTCCAGAAACATAACTCGGAAAAGGTGGGCAGAGGAAGGTTTCAGGAGAATAAGGTCTCCATTGTTTTCCTTCCATTTCTACAATTCCTTTTCCTTCTCCTCCCCAAGCCTTTATTTTTTGCTCATCGTAATATTGGTGCACCAATGCATATGGTCTGGCATAGTCATAGAACATTTTGGAATCCCAAGAAGCTATGAATGCGTCCATTGCAACGACCTGATTGAAAAAGTACATCTTTACATCTTGGTCCAGGGTATGGTTGTCTCGCCTTGAAACATCCTGCGCAAACTTCAACCAATGCCCTGCTTGCTGAACTGATTGCGGACCATCGCGCATAAATTCTACCAACGCTTTTTGATCATCAGTGAGATTTGCTTGCATATAGATCACTTCCTTCACCTCTTTTTCCAGCTGTTTAGAACCTATCATCGGTGGTGGCCCCGGGCGAAATTGGTCGCCAGACTTTAAGGCTATGGGTTTGACTTTGTCCCAAAATGGTGTAAGACAACCTGGAGCAAATTTCCCTCCTTTTCCATCCGAAAAATATTTGGGCTGCCAGCGATTGGGATCGACATTCTTGTCTGCAGAATTGACAGGTTCGTATCCAACATAGTTGAAATAAGGCTCCCCGTTAGAACCTTTTTCTTCACCATATTGATTGGCACCGTCTCCTTTACGCGCTTCGATCACTGCCTTTGCTGCTAAATTTCCTATTCCTTCGGGCGTGTTGGGGTCCAAGGATTCGTTAGCGGGGTCTAACCCCAATTCTTTCATAAAATTTTCAAACAGCGCTTTATCGGAATAATAATATTCGTTCATTGTCCTAAATGCGGCATAACTGATGGCGATTTCCTTATTTTTTAGGGTATGCTCATCTGCAGGTCTTCTTTCAACATCTTCTAAATACACAGGTAGGGCCTTATCATCAAACCGAGACCATGCGTCGAATACCGCTACGAATATGAGGCCTAAATATCTCGAGGTCACTGTTGGACGTGGTTGAAAACGCTCTGTGTCATTGGCCGTTGCGGTCAAGGCCATCTCTCCCCATTTGTAAGCTACATTGTCAACACCTGAGGGTTCTGATACAGCAATGCTATCTTGGTCTTCTTTTTTGTTGTCGCTCTGTCTGCAGCCTATAGAAAAGAATGTAACAAGTACTGCAATTATTAAATAATTTGAATTCATTTCTGTGATTGGTGGTTAGGATTGTTTTTTAAATTCGGGCATTAAATTATAAATATTTTATAATTTCAACTAGCGATCGAAGAAGTATTTATCATGTATAACGCGGATATCTCCATGTCGATCAAAAGACCACCTATTCTACGTTGGGCATTGTTTTATCGCTCTTGTCGATATTTAGTTTTGGGACCCGTATGATCTCTACGGTGGTAGAGGCCAATTGCACTTTACCATCTGTATTTTCTATTTCTTTTCTTATAAGCTCATTCAAAACATGTTTGGTGTATCGTCTTTTCTTATAATCGACGATATATCGCAAATTGAACTGTATCCAGTTGTCTGTCATCTTTAGCGCAAGCGTAGGTTGTACTTGGGCATCTTCGATGTAGTATTTATCTACCACTGTCTTCCATTTCGAAATTGAGTCGTCCACATATTTGGAGAGTTGCTCTGAGGCGATTCGGATGATGATGTCTTTGGCTAGCGCTACATCGGAACCGTAACGGATGGGCAGATCGAATTCATCCCAAATGAAGGGAAAGTCCTTAGAATAGTTATATACGGGGCCTTTAAAGACGAAAGCATTGCTCAATTTTACAATTCTGCCGCTATAATTGTCGCTACTTACCCATTCGCCTATTTCCATCATGGTCGTGTAGATACTATCGATATCGATAACGTCACCCTTGATGCCGTTAATTTCAATTCGGTCCCCAGGTTGATATACTTTGACAAAGAAGATGTACACCGACCCTGCAATACTCAAGATCAGTTCTTGTAAGGTAATGGTGATGCCCGCCGTTAATAATCCAATGGCGAGGGCCACATCCTTTATATTTCCAGTGAAATAGGAAATTGAAAGCAATAGAATAAGGAAATATCCCAAAACCTCGATTCCTTTTTGGGATTTGTATCTGGTGGTTGAATCTGGCAGGTTCTTTCTAAGTAGCCTCCTTAAAAACTGTATGATGCCAATGATGAATATGACCCAGATCAAGTACTTGATAAGTGCTGTTGAAGTTGGATGGTCTAACATCCATTGTTTTATTGCCTCAATGGACTTCACAACTTATTTTTTATGCCTTTACAAATCATAGTTTGCTAATTACTGCCACCTTACAAGATCAAATATCATCCCGTGTGAATACGACAATGCTGTCAATACAGCATATATATTTAAAGGTATAAATTTTATGCTTAAAATGCGTCCGTAATACATATACCATTGATACAAGATTTAAATAGGTGTTACACAAAAGCTATGAACTGTCGCAGTCGACAACCCTTTTCAGATTATCCTTCTTTTGATGGATCATTGTTGTTACGAATGCATTGTAATTCTTTCTAAGGCTTCTAGTGTGCCCATAGAAGTTGTGCTAAGAAGACTGAGGAGAAGGTGTTGCTTCTCCATAAGAATGGAATGGTTGATCTTTTAAGGCATCGTTTCTAAGGACTTTTTATCGATTTGTCACACTCGATGTATAAAAATTGTCTAATTTATAGAATATGAAGAGTAAGCTAAACATATTAGTCGACAAAGCAAGTTCAGGCGATAGCGATGCTCTGGAGTTGGTCGTTCTTGAAATTCAAGATCTGGTGTATAATCTTTCACTCAAAATGTTGCTCTTTCCAGAGGATGCCAAAGATGCCACCCAAGAGATACTGGTAAAGGTGATCACGCATTTAAGTACATTCAATCATCAAAGCGATTTTAAAACGTGGGTCTATCGGGTTGCAACCAATTATTTGATGAGTTTTAAAGGGAAAACGTCAAAGGAGTTTGCCATGCCGTTCGTAGATTATGCAGATCTTATCGATTCGGGGCAGTCAGATGTTATACGATATACTACAAATGAGGGAGAACTTTCGCTACTGGAAGAGGAGGTGAAGGTAAGTTGTTCCCAGGGTCTACTTTTATGCCTAAAGCCAGAGGATAGGTTGGTGTACATTCTATCCGAAGTTCTACAATTCAATGGAAAAGAAGGTGCCGAAATCCTCGAAATAACTCCTGAGAATTTCAGAAAGAAGCTTTCTCGTTCTCGAAAGAAGATCAGAAACTTTTTGAATGGCAAATGTGGTTTGGCAAACCCAACCAATGCCTGTAGGTGTAGTAAAAAGGTCGACTTTTTGATCGATCAGCAGATCATCGACCCCAAGCGTTTGAGATTTGCCGAATTTACTCAGAGGAGTATCGATCTGGTAAAGCAGATCGACGATCTAGAAAGGTCGGTGGCCATCTATCGTTCAGTGCCCAATATTACTTCTCCCAAAGAAATTATGAAAACCATAAGGAAAACGCTCTTAATCAAATAGTCTTGTGATACATCAAAAATTCGTTTTTAAACAGTTTGTGATCATTACATTGGTGGTCAGTATATGGATACATATTTCTGAAGTCTTCAGATACTTTATCTTCGTAATGCCAAGGGTGAAGGCGTTCTTTGATGAAAGAAAGGGAATCGCCGAAATGGATTTGGGTATTTTTTCTGTTTGGGGTCTTTGGGATACCTTGCTGACGGGGATCCTGGTATTTGTCTTTTGGTTGTTTGCCAATGTATTCGGAAACAACACGAGATCTGTTTTGCTCTCTGCAATCATTGTTTGGGCAGCCGTATTTGTAATATTCTGGGTTGCCGCGGTCAATATGGGCTTTTCAAATTGGAGTATTCTTTTGATTACACTCCCATTGAGTTTGTTGGAGATGATCATTGGGTCTTGGCTAGTCTCTAAGCTATACGCCAGTTCGCGCTGGGCCGTCAAAGACGTTTCCACTAGCCTAATGTCGACATTATTCTAATGCCTGCTTATGTTCTTTCTTGATCTCCTTTGCGATTTCTTGTGAATCTCCGTGATGGTAGTGGCGGTCTTGATTTGGGTGTATATCTTTTTGGCTTGTGAGGTACGATTCATATCGCACTCTTTTTCTCTATCCGACTAGTATAGCAATCGTTTAATTATCGTCTCGAACGCTTGATGTTTTGAGATCATATAATTCATCTTTGAATTTAATTCTATCGTCAACGTATATTGCCAAATTCTTATATGTTCTTTTGATTCCATAAAGTCTGACCAAGGTGGCTTCTTCATTTAGACGAATGATGACATTGTAACTCTCCAATGTTCCCAAAACAGATAATTTGCGCGTTTCTTTATCAAACTCGATCTCTTTTGAGGAAAGCTCAATGGCACCGATAGTATCGAGGGCAATCGTAGCTTCAGACATCATTCCGTATCGAAGATAAAGCCTATTGTTTTCGATTGATATCGGTCGTTGAAGCATTGATCTTAAAAACCCAAAAATTTGAATGTCAGAATAAATGCTTAGCGCAGTGAATATCCAAGCTACAGAGTCATTCCACTTTGCGATCAAAATATGAAACGTTACAGTTTCGATGGCCACAATAAAAATTATGGCAATCAGTAAGGAAATGGTCCCGCTGTTTTTGTGGTACGTAAATTCGTTGTCATTCAATGTTCTCTTTTTCCAAGAAATGAACCCATAATAAAAGACGGCGATTTCGGTGGCCACAGCAAGCGCTATGGCTCTTGGGAGTATTTTATAACAACTCTTTTTTAAGGTTGAAAAGAAATCGAAGGATTCGTTTCTCTCTAAATTGAAACGTTTAACTACTTTCCGCAGCTTGTAGATTAAAAACCACAAAATGGATAATTCAACTACTGGCAGTATCCAGACCTTAAAGAGATCGAGATAAAATTGATTTTCTGATGGAAGGATCAAAGAAGCGACGATCACACCCATGATAACAAAGGGAACAATCGTGGTTTTTGGAATGGAAGTTCTTCTAATCAGTAAAAAGTAGATGATAGGTACAGTC
Organism: Sungkyunkwania multivorans; assembly: GCF_042675645.1. Classification (NCBI taxonomy): domain Bacteria; kingdom Pseudomonadati; phylum Bacteroidota; class Flavobacteriia; order Flavobacteriales; family Flavobacteriaceae; genus Sungkyunkwania; species Sungkyunkwania multivorans. The sequence goes on from NZ_JBHTJH010000004.1 coordinate 437,777, forward strand.
AATAACAGATCTACGGTAATGCCGATAGATACAAGGTCTGGATTTGTTTTAAATGCTGACGATCTTGCGATAGCTACCGTCATTACCATCATGATCAACGGAATCCCAACTACAATAAGGCCTCTATGAAAGTTTAAAGTTTGCTTATAGACCATCACTGTTTGTTCTTTAACTCTCGCATTCGCATTGGCATGGTATCGATGAGCTGAAAAAGTTCATTCTTCTTCAACGGCTCTGTCTTCTTTAGTTTTGTTCCTCCATCAAGACCGATCAACCGTATGTTGAATTGATCATCACTGTCGAATCCTTTGAGGTTTGATGTATCTGCGACTTCCCAAGAGCGACGAGGCTTCTCATTTTGATAATCGGTAAATCTGATGCGATCTCCTACGATTTCGTAGAGGACTATTTTCCGCTCTTTCAATGCTTTTTCCGAGCCATCGAATTCTTTGAGTTGCTCTTTATATCTAACCGATGATTCACTAACCGCCTGTATGATAAGCACCCTATTCTTCCATTGGTGCTCCTTCAAATTCTGACCGAAGACATTGGTGAATATCACAATTCCTATAAACGTCAATGTGGTTTTCAATTTTTACTTTTAAGTTACGTCATTTTTTGTTCTTAGCAATCATGAAATTCGAACGATGAACGATATTCCATAAGTACCCAAGGTTGGTACTTGTCGCAGTTTGATTTAACCATTGGCAATGACTGCTTACAACATTTTTTACACATTACACAATAGCTTGTTTTTTTACATTTGATATTGATATTGATAGTGGTCTCTTACTGTCTTGACCTGTGTAAATTGGCATGGTACCAGTCTTTTTTATAGTAGCGCGTGTTATTTTTTAACTTTGGTAATGTATCTAACCGGACGAATTTATATTTCACAGGTTTTCTAGTATAGATACCATCTTCATAGGCTATTTCGATAATGGAGTCATTCAGTACTTTTCCCTTATACCACCATACGTTAGTTTTGATCAGTTTTTTTGTCTCACCATAATGCTCTATGATGATGGAATCCTTCTTTACTTTCCACCAGTCGAGTTCTTTGAAGACCGGATCTTGAGATGCAATTGATTTTTTCAATTCATCATAGGTGATCATCAGGGTGTAGCCATTTTTTGTTAAGAGAAGGACCTTTCTGGTAAGGTCTACTTTTTTTGAATCGTCTAAATGTGCATAAAAACCGTCAGTTCTTAACAGGATATCGGTATTTTGGTACACAGGTTCTTTGTATACGCCGTAAAGATCTTTTTGAATGAACCAGGGACCTGTGCCACAGCTATAGAACAGTGTATTGATAGTGAGTAGAAATATTTTAGTCAATCTATTCATTGCTTTGACATACGCTTCTTCAAATATTCGAATCATTATGAAGGTGTCGCTCTCTTTTCTTATTGAATCAATCTACTGTTGTATCGCGCAAGAGCGTTCCCAAAATGAACAGGTCTTTCATTTGATAAAAGCTGTTTCTTTCATCGATACAAAAGTGATCGCCAGGCAACTTCAGCTGACATCATGAGTGGCTATGTTATGGTGTCATTATTTTTCATCTTCATTAGGTTCATGATACTGTTTTAATCGCTCTCTGAGATATACAAAACTTGCCTCGATATTGTCAAACAGATCTGCCTCGGGTACCAAGTCTGGGATGATATCAACTGCTTCCAACATATCTTTTGGCTGTGATTTAAGTCCAACGATGATGACCTCTATCTTTTGTTCCCGCAGATCAAAAATAATATCTTCTAAGGTATAAAGACCTGATTGATCTATGTATGGAACGCGGTCCATTCTAAAGATGATTGCCTTGACATCGGTTGGTAGTGCCTTGATCTGATCTTTGAAATAGGAGGTAAACCCAAAAAATAGTGGTCCGTACAAATGCTTGATGATCACTTTATCCTTATAGTTCTCGTAGAAGGCTATTTCATCTTGCCATGGTTTGGAGCCGTCAAAATCGGTAATGTTGCCTACTTCCATTCCCTGTTCGCTGAGGTCACCAGATTTTTTCATGAACAGCAAACACGCTAGCGCAACCCCGATTCCTACGGCTTGAATCAAACTACCGAAGGTGGTGATCAACAATACCAAGATCAATACGACGGCATCGGCCTTGGGGACTTTTTTCAAGTGCTTTAGTCCTTTGAAATCTACGATCTTAAATCCAATGGGAATAAGGAGACCTGCTAGGACGCAAAGAGGGATATGTGCAGCGAGTTGTCCTAGGCCAAGTAATACAGCCAGTAAAAAGACACCATGTAATATTCCTGATAGCCGAGTTTTTCCACCTGCATTGATATTGACCACCGTTCCTTTAGTGGCTCCAGCTCCTGGGATTCCTCCGATGATGGCGGCCAACATATTACCGATACCCTGACCTATGAGTTCGCGGTTACTGTTATGTCGGGTCTTTGTCATATTGTCTGCTATGACAGAGGTCAATAACGAATCGATGCTTCCTAGGACGGCAAGTACGATGGCATATTCTATGATGATGGAAAATGCGCTTGGATCGATCTCTAAAATACCTCCTAGCTGAAGCGACGGCAAGCCCGATGGGATCTCCCCGATCAGAGGAACGTCGATCTTGGCAAAATAGGCGATGAGTGATGCGGTGATCAATGCGACCAACGCACTGGGAATGGCCTTCGTGATCTTTGGAAAAAGATAATACACGGCAATGGTGATCCCTCCTAACAATAGCGCATAAGGGTTAGCCTCGGAAAAAAGTCGGGGTAGATCCTGCATGACAGCTAGGGTCGACTTGGCCGAACCTAAACCCGAAAAGGGAAATAATTGTAAGATGACGATGATAAGACCTACGCCACTCATAAAGCCTGAAACGACCGGATAAGGAAAGTATTTTACATAGTTGGCTATATTTAAGAACCCAAATATTATTTGAAACAGTCCGCCCAACAAAAAGGTAAGTACGATGATGCCCATCGCATTCTCCAAGGTCCCGTTCATTTCAATTGCAGCGGCCACCAAGGTAGCAGAAACTACGGTCATGGGACCTGTTGGACCGCTCGCTTGCGTTGCGGTGCCTCCAAACAAAGCGGCAAAAATACCTACGGCGATGGCCCCATACAAACCAGCGGTAGCTCCCATACCCGATTGTACCCCAAAAGCCAACGCAAGGGGTAGGGCGACTACTCCTGCAACCAATCCCCCTGTAAAATCTCCTTTCAGATTCTTGATATTGTAAAATGTATTCGACATTGTTTTGTTTTAATTGATATCCGATTAAATATACTTGATCTTCGTCTAAAATTAAGCTTCTTTTTTGAGGCTTACGTCTTTAAAGATGTTCTCCATCCAAATCCAAAATATTTTTGTCTATGAAGTTTTTAGTTCCAATAGCATCACTGATACAAAACATATCTTGGAGGTATGAGTCCATTGAGTCGCATATAAACGAGCATTTGCCCCCTATGATGGGTAATGTGGTCGGCGAGTAGCATAAATATTTGACGTTTCGTTCTATCGTGTCCAAAATATTCTAATCGGTCGTTTAGATGATCTGGGTCAAATTTCTCGATCAGTGCTATGCTTTCCTTAAAAGTTTTATCGATGAGTGCGATCATTTCATCTTTGGATCTGTCAGCGACCTTGTAAACCTTGTCAGTACTCCATTCTCTGGCTTCTCGGTCACCTAATAATGATTGGGAATGCCAATCCATGGCAAATCCGATATGCATCAAGTTCTCTGCGAATGATAAAGATTCTGGCGACGCCTTAAAGCCATAATTATCCTCTGGCATCGTTTCAGCCACCAGAAGGAGGTACTTGCGTGAATTTTCGAATCGCTCCAAGTATTCTTTTATGAAATCGCTCTGTTGAGAAAACAAGGGTGTCGAGATCAAAGAGAATAGGGTTGTAACGATGTACAGGATATTTTTCATGGTGATCAATTTAAGGATTCGGTTTTGTCTCAAGATGCTGAAAATCCTTTTGGACAAACAGCAATTGAATCTTTAGACGAAAATAGGAAAAGTTTGGTTATTGATAATAAGCACAAACCTCTAGAGCTATCACTAGAGGTTTGTATTTATTTAGACCTTGATCGATACCAAGTTGGCCCTGATCATTTTTTAATGAACTGCTTTACAAAGGTTACATTTCCCGTTGTGGCTTTAACGATGTAGAGACCATTGGTAAGCATGCTGACATCTATTGCATCGACTCCATCCTTTAAGTCAGTATTTAGCAAGCTTTTACCATCCAAGCTATAAACGGTCACTTGAAGCTCCTCATGATCTGCAAGTTTAATATTCAATTGCTGTGTAGTTGGATTGGGATAGAGCAATAGCTCTTTGGTATTCTCATTTTGGGCAATATCATCGGTAGAAAGGATGAGATTGTTTTGAAAAATATGAAGTGCTGTGAATGCATATAAAAGAGGAGCATTCCAGTTAATGGTCACCTCATTTGTAGAGTAGGAACACCAAGTATCTACATACGATCTTGCGGGCGCATTACTGGCATATCCAGTACACCCATCTTGTTGTCCCGAGTGCGGTCCCCCAGCGACCATTCCAGGTACGGGCGCTGCTACTGCATCTGCTTCCGAGATTCGATGATGAGGATTTAGCATTGGAGTGTCACCAAAACCACTTACAAAACAGTATCCGGTTGCGTTACGACCCAACAGATAGTCCGATGCGGTAAATGCGGCACTGAGTAAACTCTCGTCTCCTGTCATTTGATATCCCATCAATAAGAGCATCAATTGGTTGGATGCCTGTCCATTGCTACCCCAGCTAAAGTCTCCAGAACCCATTGCTACTCGCATGGGTGACCCGTTTACTTTTGTTTTTAGTTGATCCACAGTTTCCAATAGTTTTGCATTGGCAGCATTTACATCGATTGCGCCCGCGAGATCCGACTCATGTGCGGCAATGGAAATAAGTGCTAAGGGAGCGGTATACCCCCAAAAAGGTACCCCATTTCCTATGGCCGAAATGTTTATAGCGTTACCGTAGGTCTGATCTCCAGTGGTGATGAACAACTCTACCGCAGCCCATTGAAATTCATCTGTTACATTGTTGTCACCATATTCTCCTGTAAATACATCCGCGGGTTGCTGGTAATAAATTGTGGGATTGGCCAAGGCCCAATTATATGCATTTACCGAAGCAGCAAGTAATTGCGCACTATAACCAGGAAGTTGCGTTTCATAATCAGCGTAGATCCGAGCGGCAACGGCCGTCACAGCTGCCAGATTAAGAGCCGCTGCGGTTGTTTTTTGTACAACATAACGATCAGCCGTATAATCCTCTGGCATGATGATACCAGCGAAGTTAAGCCCTGTTAACTTGTGATAAACACCACCATCTTCTGGATCTTGCATTGCTAACATCCAGTCCAAATTCCATTTTACCTCGTCTAGAAGGTCGGGTAATTGGTTGGTGCTTTCAGGAATATCAAAGTTCCTTCCTTGGAAATAACTTGTGAAGTGCTCGAAGGCCGCCAACAAGGTATAGGTGCTAATACCGCTATTTACGATGTATTTGTTATAATCTCCAGCATCGAACCATCCCTTTGGCGCCGATATAATGGTGCCTGCTGGTCGTGTAGGAGAAGCTGCGGAAGGATGCACGATCACCACATCATCAGGTAAACCAGAATTTCTTGCATATGCTCCTCCATACGCCGCTGTAATTTCTGTGGAAGCACGATTGAAGTAATAGTATTTAAAGGCTGCGTCACTTAATGCCTCATAACCGCTTTCTGTAATGGTAAGATCAATGGTGTCTCCATTTGCGACCAAGGTGTAGTTCCCTTCAGTATCGATCGCCGATATATCGATCGTTGTCACATACTCTCCTGACTCTGTCCATACTTGATTTGTTCCAGTAGTTCCAGCAAGTACTTCGCCACCAACGTCATCAAAAACACTGAACGCGATGGGGGCAAAATCTCCTTCGGCTGTGATGTTGATAAGCTTTTCTCTGCCCGTATGATATGCAACTTGATTATATCTTATGGATGGCGGTGTTGGTTCTGCTTCTTCCAAAGGTTCTCCAATGGAGATCCAATCGATCTCGACAGTTCCATTGTATCCGCCCACAGCATCATTGACAAAAACGATGAGATTCGCTATACTTGCTGGATTGACGGTGCAAGGTGCCTCAGCGCTAGTACATGGACTTCCTCCATAGCCCCCATCGAGAAAGTCACCTACAAAATCATAGGTGTAAATGGCAAAATTTTCTGTGAGCGTTGCATAATTTGCCTGCAAGTTTGACAAATATCCGTCAGTGTCTTTAACATCTATTCGTAAGACAGGGGCCCCAGTCCCTCTGGCCTTTATATACAATTGGGGCATGGCGGACATGTCGAAAGTGGTTAGAGTGCCTCCATTATGAACGTCATATTGCAAGGCATTGTAAGCGCCGGCGCTGCCGTTGCCATCTATTTTTAAGTTGCCGTTATCTAAACTAACGTTATAGGCACTATTTGAAGCCATCGTTAGATTGGCATCAAAATTGTCCTCGTATATCGCTTGCGCTTGAAGGGAATATCCAACGCAACACAAGCATAGAGACAAGACGAATAATGCATTCTTTTTCATTTTTTCTTTTTTTGTTTTTCACAAAATTATGGCTATCCAGTTATAGCTACAATCTCATATGTGCCAAAAAAGCAGAATTTTGTTGCTATTTGACCAATTTTATGATGCGTCGTTAATTTTATAACAAGCTCTTTTTGAATTGGCACTCGGAAAAGGTGGGTGTCGAAATTGGACATGCTTGGACCTCTATTTATAGTCGTTTTAAAAAGACGCTATATGGGTTGACTGTAAGAGTATGTTTTTTTTAGGGGTAGGTGCTACCTTTCCGATTGGCAACTATGCTCAACGTTTGAACCAATGTCTTAATTGCTTTTTTATTTGTAAAGCACATCTTGATATCTCCAATGACGAGGGTCTCTTATTGGCAAATAAATATCTGTTTTTCTGAAGTATCGCTAAATGCTTCCTCGTCAAAATTTCCAAACTTGTGAATGATATCAAAACCATTCCATTTCAGATAAGAATCCAATTCTTGAGGGAAAAACAACCTCATATCCAAATTTTGGATCGAATCGAACTTGCCATTGATATAGTAATGCCATTCTATACGATTGATCTGCGATCTATTTTCATAGTGCATAGTTTCCTTTATCAAAACATCTCTTCCATCTTTGGTAGTATATTCGGCAATTTGTTTTTGTTCTTTTTCACTTTCAACCATGAATTGAATATTTGGATTAAAGCAATCGAACAAGAACAACCCCCCTTCTTTGAGATGGTCTTTTACAGTTTTTAAAGTCTTAAAGAGATCTTCATTTTCGTACAGATGATGTACTGAATTAAACGGAATAAACACAAGATCATATTTTTCTTGCATATCTAAAGTCCTGATATCTGCTTCGATAAAGGGCACTTCCAAGCCTGCTTTGGCGGCTTTTACTTTTGCGTGTTCAAGCATGGAGGCCGTATGATCCACACCACAAATGTCATAGCCATCCTTGGCAATGGGAAGCGTAAGTCTGCCAGTGCCACAACAAAGCTCTAGTATACGGGCATTCTTATTTTTGGGCAGCCAGCGCCTGTAGAATTCCAGATCGGCAAGGTCGGTATTCATTCCATCGTAAATATGTCCATCATAGATAAGATCACCAACTTTGTAATTGCTATTCATCGCGTTCTTCAGAATTAATTGATAAAGGATGTTTTTTGTTCATTCGAATGAATCAAAGAAAAATAAGGCTTCAAGCTTTGCCTAAGCATCATTTTGGGATGTAAGGTATATTTTTTTCGCTTCTTGTGAGCTATGGTTTTGTGATGGGCGTATTTTTCCCCAAGTGGTTCGAGGAATAGGGGAGTAGGAATGCCCCGCCCTGATTTTGGTTTGAACGCTATGTAAGCATCGTAAGAAGAGTGTCTTTTTTGATCATTGAAGCGATCAATCACAGCATTAGTTGTATACAATTCTATCTATAGGGCTCAATTCTTGCTCGAACGACAGCATTAAATTTCTGCTTCTTTTTAAGATGCTACTGAAAATTATCTGGTGATCTTGAGTTGAAAGAATTTGTTCTTTAACACCGTTCTTTGTTGGCGGTAGTTATTTCGCAACCTCGAATGTTCTTTTTTTGGAATTAGGCGGTATTGAAGACTTATCTAAATTCAGAGACCATTCGGCTTCGTAACTCTCATCGCCATAAATTTTATCTTCAAGAGTTTCAGAGCTATTCAAAAAGCTATTTAATTCTTCTTAAGATACTCTGATGACATTTCCAATCATTCCCATATTTCTATTTCGTTATTTATTGGGCCAAATTGTTTATGGACATTGTTGTAAAGTGTTATTTTTCTAACCATTTTATCCATTTTTCCAATGTGATTTGGTCAGAGAGCATAGTTTTTGACTCATAATCATAAAATGGTTCAAACTGCCAACCTTCTGTTCCTACGCATCCTATTTGAGTCCATTTATTTATAAAGTCAATGAAGTTATCGCCAAGTATTTGACCGTGAAACTCATCTCCGTCGTGACTCAAATAAACAACCTGATTTCCGTTCTCTGTTTTATCTCCGAAGGCTATGATATCACCATTGGGAATATCTAAAAATGGAACTTTGTTATACCAGACTTTATCATAGTCATCCTCTGGATTCGAGTAGCACTCAGCTATCCATTCTTGGATATTGATATAGTCGTTCCTTAGTGTTTGAAAATCCCATAAATAGCCACGTCCAGCACCACAACCAATTTGCCGAAATTCGCCATTAGGCTCTGCTCCTGAAATTTGCCAATACATTAAAATTCCAGACGAATATTTGGTCAATACTTCTTTGAAATCAGCAGGATATTCAAGATTCAAGTCATTTTCTAGGATTTCGAATGCTCTTTCGGAAACAGGTTCCTTTATTCTTAATTCAGAATAATCCCAATTCCTTTTTTTCGCAATATTTAGAATCCACTTGATTCTTTCAATCCAATTATCCCAAATGTCTTTATTCATTCTTGTTTTTTCGTAATGCTTTACAACGGTCTCGGCTATGACCTTGGCGCGGATAGGGCATGAGCCGCGCGAGGGTCTTATTCTCCGTAAAAGGCGAATGCCGAGTTTGTTTTTTGTTTTGGGTTCTAATTTAGTGAATTGTAGGAAATACTATTTGTCGTTCGAATGTAGCAATAGATTATAGGCGTTGCTACCCTTTGTTCGAGTTCCCAAATGTTTCTTTTAGAGATGATACTATTCTTTCAAGGATACTTTTTGATTTCACATTTGGTTGCTTTTCCAGTAATTCTGCCTTCAAATAGAAGCCATAAATAGTATTTGAAAATTCCCCAGCGACAAATTCAATTGTTTCATCGTTTGTCGTTATCCAATATTTTGTCAATTTTTTCAAGTCCCCGTATTTCGGATCTTTCACAATGATACTTTCATAGTCTGAATTCCATTTATGCTCCCAGACGTTAATTCCGTTTATCTTCAATTCCTGACTTTCTGGAACCACAGTGTAAAATTTCCAATCTGGGTTTTCTTTCATACCATATAAAGGGTGACGATCTCGGCAATGATTCTGGCGCGGACACGGCATGAGCCGCGCGAGGGCCTTGTCCGCCGTAAAGGGCGAATGCCAAGACTGGTTTTTGTTTATTGGATTAAATATAGTGAATCGTAGGAAGTTTCTTTTGCTTGACCAACAAGCGATGGATCATAGGCGTTGTTGGCATTAGTTATTTATTCCAAAATTTCAAGAGTACTTTCAACAACAAAGTCCGTATAATTCGCGGTAGTCCTAATTTTAATAGAGTCCTTGAAGATTTGGAATATTTCCACTTTATAAATATTCCCAATTTCTTCTTGGTCGATTTGTTTATTGTGATTCCGGTGATTTTTTAATATGTAGGTACAGTCGTTAATCCATTCCACCTCTGCATAATAATTAATTCCGTCAGCAATTTCCACTTGTTGGTTGTCCGTCCGTTCGATAATGCTTGTCCCAACTTCAGAAGTTAGGCTGAACTTCCCGTTCCTAAAATCCTCGCAAGATTTTTCCTCAGAACAGCTTAGAAAAATAAGAGATGTAATTGCTAAAAAAAATTTTTGCATAATTAATGCCAACGGTCTTGTATAAGAACCGTTTTAATGGTTTTTATACGTTGTTAGCTACAGTTTTTTTCGATTCCGCTTTTGATACGTCCATACTGCTGGCTCAAGTCAGGGTCGTTTTTTATGAATTCAGCTTTTTTAATTGACTCCTTGGCCTTATCACAGTTCAGTGATCCTTTCAAATTTATAAAGCTAATCCACATATTTGCATAAGCTTTCCAATATTCCGAATCGCAATCTTGCAACATTAATTCAAGAGTGTTTTCCGCTTTCTCGAACTCTGATAGTAGAACCAACGTTCTCGACTTGTTTATATGATTAGGGTAATAGAATTTGTCGATACTAATGCCATGGTTGAAGTAACTTAAGGCAGCTTTGTAGTCCTTTTTTGCTAACGAAATTGTGCCAAGTTCATTTAGGGTTATGGGGCTCTTTTCAATCGCGAAAGATTCTTTGAGGTGTTTTTGAGCCTCTTCAAAGTCACGATTTTCAAATGATTCTACTCCAAGAGAATATAATTCAATGGCTTTTTCGTCAGCAATATTCTGAGTAATATGCTCGTAAGGATTGTGGCGTTTATCCGTTTTAGTTGCTTTATCTAGCTTACATGACAAAATCGAAAGAAAAATTAGTAATAATGGTATGTGTTTCATCATCGATTTTTCAAATTGTAGCTAACGGTCTCGGCTATGATTTCGTTGCGGAAAAATCCGCAGGATTCTTTCCGCCGCAGCCGAAAGATAGCAAATAAGCGTTGAATTCCGATAAGGAATTCAACCGCAATGAATTATAGCCATTGTTGTACAACGTATTTATTCTTTTAATAAAGATTCCATTTTGTTATTAAAAACAGAAGTTATTTCCTCCCATTTTAAATCAACTTCTTCAATCGTACAGTCTCCTCCTAAATGAACAATGACAACTTTTTTATCAGCAATATTTTCCATTCCAACTCCATAAACTGGTGCATATCCGCCAGAATTTTTCAGTAACACATAGTTATCAGATTTAAAAAGTTCAGTTGCTATGATTTCAATCCGCTTTTTTAATCCAACAGTTTCTTTTTCAGTCAGTTTTAATGTTTTGCTATTTACAAACGGCATTATGCAAGATGCAATAGTATTTAAATCAGATTCAAGTTTTTTTGTCAGAGCAATTTTCTCTAAATCTTTAACTGGTAGATTAAGAACATAAGAAACTTGTTCATCAGCACCTTTTACTTCATTCAATTCGTCAAGAAGTTTGTTTTCTTGAGCCGATATCATCGAAGATAAGCTTAATAAAATCAGTATAAATATCGTTTTTCTCATATGTCTTGTCCTGAAATATGGCTACAGGTTAAAATTGATTTACGCTGTTTTTAAATATACCATATTTGGTGTTCTATAGTCTAAAGATAAATGTAATCTGAT